>JBBSTE010000034.1:0-35589 GCA_038236185.1 Sphingomonadales bacterium
GCGCGGCCCCTCGCGCCGCGTGCGGTCAACGAACGCGCCCCTGCGATTTCCGCCCCTTTGTTTCCGAGCTACGTCGACAACCGCGCCCCACCCCCCCCAACACCTTCCTCGACGCCCCACCAAACGAACGGATGTCTTGTGGCCAGTACAGACCAGCGCTGCGCCAACCCCCTCGCCGCCTGCGCCTTCGGTCCTCGATCGCCGCGCCAGCGCCGCCGCCGCGTCTCCAGATCGACGTCGTTCCCACCAAGCCCGCGCTCACCGAGCAGCACCGCCACCTCGGCAGCGACGCCCGCCAGCCCCATCTCTCCCGCCCGCACCAGCATATGCGCCAGCCTCGGCGGCATCGGCAGCGCGGCGATGGCGCGGCCGTGCGCAGTCGGTCGGCCGTCCGCATCGATCGCCGTAAGCGTCGCCAGCCGCGCCCTTGCCTCCTCGATTGCAGCGGCAGGCGGCGGGTCGATCCATTTCAGATCGCGTGGATCGGCGACGCCCCAGATCGCGCTCGCCAGCGTTAACGCCGACAAGTCAGCCTCGAGGATTTCGGGCGGATCGAAGCGCGGCAGGCCCGCGGTCGCGGCTTCCTCCCACAAGCGATATGCCACCCCCGGCCCCTGCCGCGCGGCGCGGCCGGCGCGCTGCGTTGCCGACGCCTGACTCGCGCGTTCGGTGACGAGGCGGGTCATCCCCGCGCCGCGATCGTAACGCGGGCGCCGCGCCAGCCCCGAATCGATCACCACGCGGATGCCGTCTATCGTCAGACTCGTCTCGGCGATCGATGTCGCCAGCACGAGCTTGCGCGCACCATCCCGTTCGGGCGCGATGGCGGCGCGTTGCGCGGCGGGATCGAGGCTACCGTGGAGACGGTAAAGCGCGATGCCGGGTATGTCGCCGACGCGTTCGGCGGTGCGTTCGATCTCGGCGACGCCGGGGAGGAAAGCGAGCAGTCCGCCTTCCTCCTCCGCCAGCGCACGGCGGATCGCGGGGACCATCGCATCCTCGATCCGGTCGGCGTTGCGACCGATATGGCGCAAAATGAGTGGATAGCTGCGCCCGTCGCTTTCGATGACGGGGGCGCCTCCCATCAGCGTGGCGAAGCGCGTGCCGTCGAGCGTCGCCGACATCGCCAGCAGCCGGAGGTCGGGCCGCAATCCGCGTTGCGCATCGAGCGCCAACGCCAGCCCGAAATCGCCATCGAGGCTGCGCTCGTGCACCTCGTCGAACAGCACCGCCGACACCTCGGCGAGTTCAGGATCGCATTGAATGCGCGCCGTGAAAATGCCCTCGGTCATCACCGTTACACGGGTCTCACGCGACCGCTTCGTATCGAGCCGGGTCGCATAGCCGAAGGTTCGCCCGACCGGCTCGCCCGCCACCGCCGCCATCCGTTCGGCGGCGGCGCGCGCGGCGATCCGGCGCGGCGATAGCAGGAGCACCTCGCCGACGCACCACGGCTCAGCGAGCAGCGCGGGCGCGACCGCGGTCGTCTTTCCCGCCCCCGGCGGCGCGACGAGCACCGCGTTGGACGACTGGCGAAGCGCGGCGCGCAATGCCGGCAGAACTTCCAGGATCGGCAGGTTCCGCATCATCCGCATGCGCTAGCATCACATCGCGCGAGGCTGCTAGCCGGAACCCATGACCAGCCATCACGACCACGATCACGATCACGCGCAGGGCCCGGCGTCCTACGATCGCGCCTTCGCGATCGGGATCGCGCTCAACCTCGCATTCGTGCTCGTCGAGGCGGGTTTCGGGTTCTGGACGAACTCGGTCGCGCTGCTCGCCGATGCGGGACACAATCTGTCCGACGTGCTCGGCCTCGCGATCGCTTGGGGCGGCGCGGCACTCGCAAGGACGCCGCCGTCGAAGCGCTTCACCTACGGGCTGAAGGGCTCCATGATCCTCGCCGCGCTGGCCAACGCGCTGCTGCTGCTCGTCGCGATCGGCGCGATCGCATTGGAAGCGGTGCAGCGATTCTCCGCCCCCTCACCGGTCGCCGGTGGGACGGTCGCGGCGGTCGCCGCAGTGGGAATCGTCGTCAACGCGCTGACCGCCTGGCTGTTCGCGCGAGGGCGGCGCGGCGACGTCAACATCCGTGGCGCGTTCCTTCACATGGCGGCGGACGCGGTGGTTTCGGCGGGCGTCGTGATCGCGGGACTACTGATCCTCTATACCGGGGTCGCGTGGATCGATCCGGTCGTCAGCCTCGTCATCGCCGGGGTGATCCTGTGGCAGACGTGGGGGCTGCTGCGCGAGACCGTCGAGATGAGCCTGAACGCGGTCCCGCGCGGAATCGATTACGACGCGGTGAAGGCGGCGCTGGCGGCGCTACCGGGGGTGGCGCACGTCCACCACATCCATATCTGGCCGATGTCGACGACCGAACCCGTGCTGACCGCGCATCTCTTGATGCCGTCGGGGCATCCCGGCGACGCGTTTCTCGCGGAGGCTCAGGCGATGCTACACGACCGGTTCGGGATCGGGCATTCGACGGTGCAGGTCGAGGTCGGCGAGAAACCACGTTGACCGATCGGCGCGCAGGCGCCCTTCAATACCCGCGCGCCACGGCGAATTCGACCGCCTCGACCATTGCTTCCTTGGCCTTTCCGCCGCCGAACATGCCGAGCGCGTCGATCGCGCGCTGGCCGTAATGACGCGCGCGGGCCAGCGTGTCGTCGACCGCGCGGGTTTGCCGGACGAGATCGACCGCATGCGCGAAATCGTCATCGGAATTGCTGCGACCCTCGACCGCGTCCTTCCAGAACTTGCGATCCTCGGCCGATCCGCGCGCGTGAGCGAGGATGACGGGAAGCGTCATCTTGCCCTCGCGGAAGTCGTCGCCCGCGTCCTTGCCCATCGTATTCGCGTCCGACACATAGTCGATCGCATCGTCGACGAGCTGGAAGGCGATGCCGAGATTGCGGCCATAGGCGTCGAGCGCGGCTTCCTCGCTCTCTGGGCGTTCCGCCACCACTGCCACGATCTTGCAGGCGGCGGCAAACAACGCCGCGGTCTTGGCGTCGATGATCGTCAAATAGCGATCCTCGGCGAGGTCGATCCGCCGCGCGGCGGTGAGCTGATTGACCTCGCCCTCCGCGATCACCGCGCTGGCGTTCGCCAGGATTTTCAGCACCTTGAGGCTGCCGTCCTCGACCATCAATTCGAAGCTGCGGCTGAACAGGAAGTCGCCGACCAATACGCTCGCGGGATTGCCCCAGATGAGGTTGGCGGTGCGCTTGCCGCGCCTCAAGTCGCTCATGTCGACGACGTCGTCATGGAGCAGCGTGGCGGTGTGGATGAACTCAACCGCAGCGGCGAGGCGGTGGTGGCGCGTTCCCGAATAGCCGAGCAGCCGCGCCGACGCGAGCGTCAGCATCGGCCGCATGCGCTTGCCGCCGCCCGCGATGAGGTGCCCGGCGAGCTCGGGGATCAGCGGGATTTCGGACCGCATCCGGCCGAGGATCGCGGCGTTGACCAGATTCATGTCGCCCGCGACCAGCGCGACCATCGGGTCGAGCGAGGGCTGGCGTCCTTGAGTATCGGCGTTCAGATGGTGAATCGTCGCGGTCATGCGGGGCGGTCCTTGGCGTTCCACTTCACACAACGCAAGACCGAGGCTTGCGGACGCGTCGCGCTGACCGCAAAAGACGTCGGGCCGCGGGAGGATGATAATGCCGGACGACATATTGAAACGCTACCGTCGCAGCATCGACAATATCGACACGGCGCTGATTTGCCTGCTCGCCGAGCGATTCAAGGTCACGCAAGCGGTCGGGCGCTACAAGGCGGAAAGCGGCTTGCCACCCGCCGATCCGGGCCGCGAGGAGGTGCAGATCGCACGACTCAGGCGACTCGCGGAAGAGGCCGAACTCGATCCGGAGTTCAGCGAGAAATTCCTACGCTTCATCATCGACGAGGTGATCCGGCATCACGAGCGGTTGCGGGAGTGACCTTTTCACCCCTCCCCTGAAGGGGAGGGACTAAAAGCGCTATTTCGCCATAGGCCTGGAGGAAACCGGCTCACCGCCGCCGGTGTTCGTCGAAACGCTCAGCCCGAAGGCGCCGCAACCGATAAGGAACACGCTCTTTTCCTCGCAATTGTCGGTGCGCGCGAGATAGCGTTGGCGTTCCTCGGGGACCGGCTCCCACAACGGATCACCCGGCGCGTGCGCGACGAACGCGACGCGAAAGCGGTCGGCGTCGCGCAGGCCGCATACGGTGATGTCGGTGCTGTCGGCGCTCGGCGCGCAGCGATGCTCGGCGGCGGTTTTCGCACGATAGGCAGCAAGTACGTCGCCGTCGGCCTGGAGCGCGATGAGGAAAAACGCGAACATGGCGGGGAGAATGCCACCTCCCCGCCGCGACGCAAGGCCTATTGCAGAGCCTCGATCGAGGCGACGCCGAGTCGCGGCAGTTCGATCGCAGGGCAGCGATCCATCACCACCTTCAGCCCCGCCGCTTCGGCGCGCGCCGCCGCGGCTTGGTTGACCACCCCGAGTTGCATCCACACCGCCTTCGCACCTGCTGCAATCGCTTCATCGACCGCCTCGCCAGCTGCCGCCGAGTTGCGGAAGATGTCGACCATGTCGATCGGATCGCCAAGCTGCGACAGATCGCGGAAGACGAATTCGCCATGGACGTGCTCGCCGGTGATCTGCGGGTTGACCGGAATGACGCGGTAGCCGTGCGCCTGGAGCGTCGCCATCACGCCGTAGCTCGGACGGGCGGGCTTGTCGGACGCGCCGACCAGCGCGATCGTCTTCGTTTCCTCGAGCAGCGCCTTGATTTCGGCATCGGTGGTCAGGGGCATGGGAAATTCCTCGTTACGTGTCGCATTCACCAACGAAACCCGCCCGTCGATGTTTCACCTTTCTTCGAGCAACGCGGCCAGCCTGGCCGCGATCGGCGCAAAAATCGGGTCGTCCGGGAGCGCAGCGGGCGGCTCGCCAGCGTCGGAAGCGCGGCGGATCGCGATATCGAGCGGGACGCGACCGAGGAACGGTGCGCCGATCCGCGCCGCTTCGGCTTCGGCGCCGCCGCTGCCGAACGGATCGGAGACCTCGCCGCAGTGCGGGCAGGCATAGCCCGCCATGTTCTCGACGATGCCTAGGATCGGCACCCCCGCCTTGTCGAACAGGTCGATCGCGCGCGTCGCGTCGATCAGCGCGAGATCCTGCGGGGTCGAGACGATCACCGCGCCCGCGGGCTTGTACTTCTGGATCATCGTCAACTGGACGTCGCCGGTGCCGGGCGGCAGATCGACGATTATCGTGTCGACCGCGCCCCAATCCGCCTCGATCAACTGGCCGAGTGCACCCGCCGCCATCGGCCCGCGCCACGCGATCGCGCGGCCGGGATCGACGAGCATCCCCATCGACAGCATCGGTACGCCGTAGCGCGTCGCGACGGGCAGCAGCACCTGATCCTTCGCCTGCGGCCGCTGCCCCTCCGCCGCCATCAATCGCGGCTGCGACGGGCCGTAGATGTCGGCGTCGACCAGCCCCACTCTGAATCCCGCGCGGCGCAGCGCGATCGTGAGATTGGCGGCGATCGTCGATTTCCCCACTCCGCCCTTGCCGCTGGCAATCGCGATCAAGCGGCGCCGAACGCGCTCGGCGGTGACGACGACGCGCGCCTCGGCGACGCCGGGGACGGCCAGCGCGGCCGCTTTCACCGCTTGCTCCATCGCATCGCGTTCGGGCGCGGTCAGCCCGGTCGCGTCGAGGACGATGCCGACGCGCTCACCCTCGATCCGTGTCGTTGCGCGCGGACCCGCGACCGCCGCGACGCCTGCCTTCACCGTCTCGAAATCGATCATGTTACGATCCGATAGGGGCGTCCGCGCCGCTTGCCACTGTTTTTCGCGCCGCGCACACCTATAAAGACCGATATGAGATTCCTGCCGGGCTGGTTGCAGCGCCCCCCCATCCTCGCCGCCGATGCTCCCAAAGGTCCCTGGGGCGGATCGGGCGACGATCCCGAAGACGGCCCGCGCAATCCGTGGTCGGTGCCTCCGGGCGGCCGCAAGGGAACGCCGAAGCCGACCGCGCTCGACGAATTCCTGCGGCGCGCGCGCAACGCGGGCGGCGGCGGCGGGGGTGGCCCCTCGCTTCCGACCGGCGCCAACGCCCGCGCCTTGTGGCTGATCGGCGCCGGACTGATCGTCGCGATCTGGGTCATCTTCACCTCGTTTCACCAGATCGGCCCGCAGCAGCGCGGCATCGTGTCCTATTTCGGGCGCTATTCGGAAACGCTTGGCCCAGGCATCCGGGCGACCTGGCCCGCGCCGATCGCGACGGTGACCAAGGTCGATGTCGGGCAGGTCCGCACCGACGATTTCCCGAAGGACGGCACGGGCGAGAATCTGACGCTTACCGGCGACCAGAACATCATCGATCTCGCCTATTCGGTCAGATGGAACATCGAAAATCCGCGCGATTACGTCTTCCAGCTGGAAGAACCCGCGACGACGGTGCGCGACACCGCCGAGAGCGCGATGCGCGCGGTTCTCGCGACGACGACGCTGACCGACGCGATCGGCGCGGGCCGAACGACGATCGAGGCGCGTGTCCAGCTGGCGATGCAGCAGATCCTCGACGATTATAAATCGGGCGTCCGCGTCCAAGGCGTGTCGATCAAGCAGGCGTCGGCGCCCGCCGCCCTCATCGACGATTTCAACGCGGTGACCGCGGCGCAGCAAGAGGCGGTCGGCAATCTCAACAAGGCGCGCTCCTATTCGCAACAGATCATCGCGCTCGCGCAGGGCGAAGCGAGCGCTTTCGACAAGCAGTACGAGCAATACAAGCTTGCCCCCCAAGTGACCCGGCGACGCATGTATTACGAGACGATGGAGGCCGTATTGGCGAAGGCCGACAAGACGATCGTCGAGCCGAACGGCGTGACGCCGTACCTGCCGCTCGATCGCGCGCGCAAGGTGACCGAGCCGGAGGTCGCCCCCGCCCCGCCCGCGCCCCAACCGCAGGGAGCGCAAAAGTGACCCAGATCAGCTGGCGCAACCCGATCGCGATCGGCTTCGTCGCGCTTGCCGCGATGATCCTCGCCGCCGCGACCTTCGCGGTCGTCCCCGAGACGCGGCAGGCGGTGGTCCTGCGCTTCGAGAACCCGATGTACACGGTCAACCGCTGGCAGCCCAACGAGGTGTTCGGGCGGACCGGCGCGGGGCTAATCCTGCGGGTGCCGTTCGTCGACAAGATCGTCTGGATCGACAAGCGTGTCCTCGACGTCGATCTCGACAATACGCTCGTGCTTTCGACCGACCAGCTTCGCCTCAACGTCGACGCCTTCGCGCGCTTCCGCATCGTCGATCCGCTGAAGGCGGTGATCTCCACCGGCAGCACCGCGCGTACCGAGGAGGCCGTGGCGGACCAGCTCCGTCCGTTGCTCGGCACCGCGCTCCGGAACGAACTCGGCAAGGTCCAGTTCGCCTCGCTCCTCAGCCCGGAGCGCAACCGGGTGATGGAAGCGATACAGTCGTCGCTCGATCGCAACGCGCGCCGCTATGGCGCCGAGGTGATCGACGTCCGGATCAAGCACGCCGACCTTCCCGACGGCAGCCCGCTCGACAGCGCGCTCGCGCGGATGCGCACCGCGCGGCAGCAGGAAGCGAACACGATCCAGGCCAAAGGAAAGCGCGACGCCCAGATCGTCCGCGCCACCGCCGACGCGACCGCGGCGCAAATCTATGCCCAGGCGTTCAGCAAGGACGCCGATTTCTACGATTTCTACCGCGCCATGCAGTCGTATCGGCACACCTTCGGCGCCGACGGGGGCCCCGAGCCGACCGGATCGACCTCGCTGATCCTCAGCCCAAACAACGCCTATCTGCGCGAATTCGAGGGACGCGGAAAATGATCGCGGCTGCGCGGCACCCGAAGCCTGTACAGGCGTTCATATTCAATCGCCGTTCAGGCGCTTGTGACTACGCGCGTAACCGAATGGGGACTTTCTTGGAATACGAGAGGACATGACCATCGTGCGCTACGCCTACGCTCTTACCGGGGCCCTCCTTCTTGGCGGCACCGTCGCCTCGCTAACGTTGCAGAATCCCGCGACCGCGCAAACCGCGCAAAACGAACCCGGCGCGATCGCTGCCACCGCGCCGCGCCCCGGCGCGCCGATGAGCTTCGCCGACATGGTCGCGCGGCTCCAGCCGGCGGTCGTCAATATCTCGACCAAGCAGACGATCACCGTCCAGCGGCAGGCCAATCCGTTCGCGGGCACGCCGTTCGGCGACCTGTTCGGCGGATTGAACGGTGGCCAGGGTGGCAACGGCGCGCCGGTCAAGCGCGAGGGCCAGTCGCTCGGCTCGGGCTTCATCATCTCGCCCGACGGCTATGTCGTGACCAACAACCACGTCATTTCGGCGGGCGCGCGCGGCGCAACGGTCGATTCGATCACCGTGATCCTGCCCGATCGCAAGGAATATGTCGCGAAGCTGATCGGCAAGGACGCCGCCTCCGATCTGGCGCTGCTGAAGATCACCGCGCCGGGACCGCTGCCGTTCGTGAAGTTCGGCGATTCGACCCGCGCACGCGTCGGCGACTGGGTCGTCGCGATCGGCAATCCGTTCGGGCTGGGCGGCACGGTGACCGCCGGCATCGTCTCCGCGCTCCATCGCGTCACCGGCCAGGGCGGCGCCAACGATCGCTTCATCCAGACCGATGCCTCGATCAATCAGGGCAATTCGGGCGGCCCGATGTTCGACCTCAATGGCAACGTGATCGGCATTAACTCGCAGATTTTCTCGCAGTCGGGCGGCAATATCGGCATCGGCTTCGCGATTCCGGCGGAAGACGCCAAGCCCGTCATCGAAACGCTGATGAAGGGCGGCACGATCAAGCGCGGCTATCTCGGCGTCAGCATCCAGCCGGTAAGCGACGATATCGCCGCCGCGCTCGGGCTACCCAAGAACCAGGGCGAGATCGTCGGCCGAATCGAACCGGGCGGGCCCGCCGCCAAAGCCGGCCTCCACCCCGGCGACGTCGTCACGCGCGTGAACGGCGAGGCGATCAATCCCGATCAGACGCTGTCGTATCTGATCGCCAACGTCACGCCGGGACAGACGGCGCGGCTCGACGTGATCCGCGGCGGCAAGCCGATGGCGGTGAACGCGGTCATCGGTACGCGCCCGCCCGAGGAGCAACTCGCCGCGACGACCGACGGCGACGACGACGACAATGACGGCATCCCCGATGACGCGCCGGGCGCACAGGCGCAGGGCGCGAACGCGATCGGCCTGACCGTCCAGTCGTTGACCCCCCAGATCGCGCGATCGATCGGGGTCGACTCGACCGTCCAGGGCGTCGTGGTCAGCCAGGTCGATCCGGCCAGCGACGCGGCGCAGAAGGTGAAGCGCGGCGACGTGATCGTTTCGGTCAACAGCGTGCCGGTGCGGACCGCGGCGGATGTCGCGCGAGCGGTGTCGCAAGCGAAGGCCGGCGGCCGGCCGCAGGTGCTGCTGCTGGTCCAGCGCGGCCGCGGCCCGAGCGGCTTCCTGGCGGTCAAGATCAAGTAAGCTCAACCCACCGTCACCCCGGGCTTGTTCCGGGGTCCACCGTGCCGCACAAGCAAGCCACGCGATTTTCGCGGCACGGTGGATGCCGGAACAAGGGTATGACTATGTCTGACTCGAACGGCATCTTCATCGGCGCGAGTAGCGACGGCGCGAACCAGCAGCTCCTTAATCTCAAGCGCGCCAACCGGCACGGGCTGATCGCGGGCGCGACCGGAACCGGCAAGACGGTGACGTTGCAGGGCATCATCGAGGGGCTGTCCGCCGCGGGCGTCCCCTGCTTCGTCGCCGATGTGAAGGGCGATCTGTCGGGTCTCGCGATGGCGGGATCGGCCACGACCAAGACCCACGAAATCTTCGCCGCGCGCGCCGCCGAGATCGGCGAGACCGACTGGCAGTACACCGACACGCCGGTCCAGTTCTGGGATTTGTTCGGCAAACAGGGTCATCCGATCCGCACCACCATCAGCGAAATGGGGCCGTTGTTGCTCGCGCGGCTGATGGATTTGAACGAAGTCCAGGAAGGCGTGCTGACGATCGCCTTCACCGTCGCCGACAAGGAGGGATTGCTCCTCCTCGATCTCGACGACTTGCAGGCCATGCTGGCCGATTGCGCCGGGCGCGCCGACGAACTGACGACGACCTACGGCAATGTCTCGAAGCAGAGCATCGGCACGATACAGCGCTCGCTGCTCCAGTTGCGATCGCAGGGCGGCGAGCATTTCTTCGGCGAGCCCGCACTGGACCTCGACGATTTCATCGGCCTCGACGACAAGGGTCGGGGTATCGTGAACATCCTCGCCGCCGACAAATTGATGGCGTCTCCGAAGCTCTATTCCACCTTCCTGCTGTGGCTGATGAGCGAATTGTTCGAGCACCTCCCCGAGATCGGCGACCCCGACAAACCCAAATTGTGCTTCTTTTTCGACGAGGCGCATCTGCTGTTCGATTCCGCACCCAAGGCGTTGCTCGAAAAGATCGAACAGGTCGTCCGGCTGATCCGCTCGAAGGGCGTCGGCATCTATTTCATCACCCAGAACCCGATCGACATCCCCGATACCGTCGCGGCGCAGCTCAACAACCGCGTCCAGCACAAATTGAACGCCTTCACGCCGCGCGACCAGCAGGCGGTGAAGGCCGCAGCGACAACGTTCCGCGCCAACCCCGGCGTCGATGTCGCGACGATCATCACCGAATTGAAGATCGGCGAGGCGCTCGTGTCGCTGCTCCAGCCCGACGGTTCGCCGTCGCCGGTCGAGCGGACCTTGATCAAGGCGCCAACCTCACGGGTCGGGTCGATCACTCCGGACGAACGCGACATGATGATCCAGACCGACGCGATCGGCGCGAAATACGACACGCTGGTCGATCGCGAATCGGCGGAAGAAATCCTCGCCGCCAAGACCGCCGAAGCCGCCGCGGGCGAAGCCGCCAAGCGCGCGCAGGGCGATGCGGAAAAGGCCGCCGCGCTTCAGGCCAAACAGGACGCATCGACCGCGAAGGCGCAGGCGCAGGCTGCGGCGGCAGCGGCGAAACTCCAGGCGCAGCAGGAACGCGACGCGGCGCGCGCGGCGGCGAACTCGCCGTGGAACAAGGCGATGACCTCGGCGACGCGCTCGGCGAGTTCAACGGTAGGTCGCGCCGTCGCGAACGAGGTGACCAAGGCCGTGCTGGGCGGCGGGCGCGGGCGAGCGGCCGCTGGGGGTATCCTCGGCGGCGTCCTTCGCAACGTGCTCGGCGGGCTTATGCGCGGACGCTAAGTTTCGACAAACCCGCACCAACGAGCGTAGGGTGGGCGCAACCAAGGAGTCCCCGATGAACGCCCCCCGCAACGACTGGACTGCCGCAGGCGCCGCCGAACTCGACGAGGTGATCGCGCTTCGCCGCGCGATCCATGCCGATCCGGAGATCGGGCTGCGCTGCGATCGCACGACCGACAAGATCAAGGCCGCGCTCGCCGGGCTTCCGCTGGAATATCGCGAGGGGCCGTCGACCAGTGGCCTGATCGCGATCCTGCGCGGATCGCGGAGCGACAACGGCCGCACCGTGCTGCTGCGCGGCGACATGGATGCGCTGCCGATGCAGGAGGAGACCGGCCTGCCGTTCGCCTCGAAGAACGACGGCGCGATGCACGCCTGCGGCCACGACGCGCATTCGGCGATGTTGTTCGGCGCGGCCAAGGCCCTGAGCGCGAAGCGCGATACCCTTCCCGGGACGGTCGTGTTCATGTTCCAGCCCGGCGAGGAGGGACACCACGGCGCGCGCGAGATGATCAAGGACGGCCTGCTCGCCGATCCCGCGCCCGACGCCGCCTTCGCGCTGCATATCTCGCCCAATGCGCCGGCGGGGGTGTTCGTCGGGCGCGCCGGACCGCTGCTCGCCTCGACCGACACGGTGTACGCCACGATCAAGGGCGCGGGCGGCCATGCCGCGATGCCGCACGACTGCCTCGATCCGATTCCGGTCGCGTGCGAGATCGTGACCGCGCTCCAGACGATGATCGCGCGGCAAATCCCGGTGGCGGACCCGGCGGTGCTGACGATCACCCAAATCCATGCGGGCTCGTCGCACAACATCATCCCCGGCGAGGTGAAGTTGATGGGGACGCTGCGCACGCTGTCCGAGGCGACCCGAGAGAAGGCGCGCGCGGGCTTCCGCCGCACTTGCCAGAACATCGCCGCGGCGCACGGGCTGACCGCCGAGACCGAGATCGAGGAAGGCTATCCCGTCACGATGTGCGATCCGCGCGCGACCGCGATGATGCAGCAGGTCGCGGGCGACCTGTCGGGCGAAAAGGGCTGGTCGACGATGCCCGCGCCGATGATGGGGGGCGAGGACTTCAGCTACGTCCTTCGCGAAATCCCCGGCGCAATGTCGTTCATCGGCGTCGCGCCCGAAGGCAGCGATCCGCACACCAACCCGCCGCTCCACAATACCCGGATGACGATCGAGGAAAGCGTGATGGCGCGCGGCATCGCGATGCATTGCACGCTGGCGGAACGGTATCTGGAGGGAGGATTCGGCAGCTGAAATCCTCCCCCAGCTTGCTGGGGGAGGGGGACCGCCGAAGGCGCTGGAGGGGTGCGGCGGCAACGCCGCCGTCGACCCGCCTGCCCCTCCACCATCGCTTCGCGATGGTCCCCCTCCCCGAGACAAGCTCGGGGAGGATCAAGCCTTCACCAGCCCGATTTGGACCAGCCTCTCGTGCAGATAGTCATGCGCGGTGATCGGGGTCGGATAGCGATCCGGATTGTCCGCGCTCACGCACCCCGGAAGCGTCTCGATCAGGAAATCGGGCGCGGGGTGCAGGAAGAACGGCATCGAATAGCGCGAACGCCCGCGCCGCTCGGGCGGCGGATTGACCACGCGGTGCGTCGTCGAGGGCAGGGCGTGGTTGGTCAGCCGCTGGAGCATGTCGCCGACGTTGACGACCATCGCGCCTTCGGGCGGCTTGATCGATAGCCAGCGGGCATTGGCGCGGTCGAGCAGTTCCAGCCCCGCCTCCTCCGCGCCGAGCAGCAGCGTGATGAGGTTGATATCCTCGTGCGCACTGGCCCGAACGCCCTCGGAATCGGCGGGAATCGGCGGATAATGGAGCAGGCGCAGCACCGAATTGCCGTCTTTGACCGCCTGGTTGAACCAGTCGGTCGCGAGCTTCAGATGCCGCGCGATGGCCGACAGCAATTTGTCTCCGGCGGTATCGAACGCCGCGAAAATCTCCACGAAGGTCTCGCGAAACCCCTCGGGCCGCGTCGGCCAGATATTGGGCGACATTTGCGCCGAAAATCGGTGCCCGGCGGGCAATTCCCGCCCGACGTGCCAGAATTCCTTCAAATCGACCGCGCTCGCGCCCTTGGCGATCTCGGTTTTGAACGGGGTATAGCCGCGCGCGCCGCCGCCGCCCTCGACGAAATAGCCGCGCTTCTCGGCCTCGGGGAGCGCGAACAATTCTTGCGTATTCGCCCAGGCGCGCGCGATCAGATCGGCGGGAACGCCGTGATCGGCGACGATCGCGAAGCCGAACCGCTCGAACGATCCGCCGATCGCGGCGGCGAACGCTTCGGGATTGCGCGCCTGATCGTTCAGGCTGAGCGTCGGAACTTGGGCGGAGGGAGTGTCGAGCATGGTGTGCGTCCGGTTCGAGAAGGCGCTAACGTAGTGCCCTGCGGTCGCTACGAACAGCGCTGGGGCCAATCTAGATTCCAAAACGCATCTCGTCATTCCCGCGAAGGCGGGAATCCATATTGGCGGGCGTTGGTAAGACTTCGAAGGTCGTGCTTATGGATCCCCGCCTCCGCGGGGATGACGGAAAGCCTTAAGTGTCGATCCGTTCTACCCGAGGACGATCGTTCCCCTGGCGTGGCCCGCGCCGGCATCGTCGAGCTTGAGCGAGAACGGCTTCTTCTCCTCGGTCGTCCCGGTCAGGCCGTTGCCGTCGGCATTGACCGTGTAGCCGACCTTCTCGAGCCGCTCGCGGAACCAGTCTCGCACCGTCGGCGCAGCCGCCGGGCTGTCGAAGACGACCCGGACTTGTCCGTCCTCGTCCTTCCCGCGCGCATCGACGTTGAAACCCGAAATCGTCGATCCCGGATAGAGATGGACGCCGTTCAGATCGAAATTGTCCGCGGTGAACTGGATCTTGGGCAGCTTGAACGATCCCTGGAAGCCGGGGACATCGATCTTCACCTGCCCGGTCTTGCCGTCCATCGCCGCGACCGCATTGCCATCCTCGCTATTGCCGCTGAAGCTGATCGACGTGCCCTGATCGGCCCCGTCGCACGCCGCGAGCGGCAACGCCGCCACCATCAGCAAGAGACCCACTCGCATGATCGAATCCTTCCGACTGTATTGTCTGAGCAATACACGTAGTACCTTCGTCGCACGCGTCAAGGCGCGCTTTCGGACTGTTGCGATGCAACATCACGTCCTACGTAACCGCGATGGCCCGGTCCGACCCGTACATCGCGCAGGAAAACCAGGCGCCGATCGGCTTCGTCGAGTTCGTCGCCCTGGTCGCGGCGCTGATGTCGCTGACCGCGATCGGGATCGATTCGATGCTCCCCGCGCTCCCCGCGATCGGCGATTCGCTCGGGGTGATCGAAGAGAACAGCCGCCAGTTCGTCATCACCGCCTTCGTCGCAGGGTTCGGCGTCGCGCAACTCGTCCACGGCCCGCTCGCTGACCGGTTTGGCCGCAAGCGGCTGCTCGTCATCACACTGACGCTTTACGCCATCGCCAACGGGTTGTGCGCGATCTCGGGGAGCTTCGAACTGCTGCTCGCCGCGCGCGTGATGGGCGGCGCGATGGTCGCCGCCTGCCGCACTGCGGTCGTCGCGATCGTGCGCGATTGCTATTCGGGGCGTGCGATGGCGCGGGTCATGTCGATCGCGTTCATGGTCTTCATGATCGTGCCGATCCTGGCGCCGACCTTCGGGACGCTCGTCCTGCAATTCGGCAATTGGCGCGCGATTTTCTGGACGATTGCGGTCGTGACGATGCTGGTGCTGACATGGTTCGTCATCCGGTTGCCCGAAACGCTGCATCCCGAGGATCGTCTGCCGCTGTCGTTCACCGCGATTTCCGCTGGCTGGCGCACGGCGCTCACCGATCGCTGGTCGCTCGGCTATACGCTCGCCTCGGGGGTGCTGCTCGGTTCACTCTACGGCTATCTGAATTCGATCCAGCAGATCATGGCCGACGTGTTCCACCGCCCCGGCCTGCTCGCCTTCATCTTCGCGGCGACCGCCTCGCTGATGATGGTCGCGAATCTGATGAACGCACGGCTGGTGATGCGGCTCGGGACGCGGCTCATCAGCCACGGCGCGCTCGTCGTGCTGGTGGCGATCAGTGTATTGCACCTCGCGCTGGTGCTGGCGGGCGTCGAGACATTGGTCGTATTCGTCGCGCTGCAAGCGATCACGATGGCGTGTTTCGGGCTGTCGAGCTCCAACTTCTCGGCGATGGCGATGGAGAATATGGGGCATATCGCGGGCACCGCCTCGAGCGTGCAGGGCTTCATGAGCGTCGGCATCGGCACCGTCATCGGCGCGTTCATCGGCCAGGCCTTCGACGGATCGACCGCGCCGCTCGCCGCGGGATTCCTGATCGCGGGCCTGATCGCGCTGGGGATCGTCGCGCTGACCGAGCGGGGCCGCTTGTTCCGGAGAACGTAGGGTTTGACGCGCTCACGCGCGTGGTACGGCACCAGCCCGCTCCCCCACCCCGCCTCCCATGTCAGCATACTCTAAATGGGAGGCGGGGTGGGGAGCGGGCTGGTGCCGTCTCATCGCCGAGAGGCGATCAAGAAACGGAACCGCCACCTACCTTCCTCCGTTCGCGTCTAGCGTTTTGGAGAGACAGAGATGGGCGGACATCAGGTTGAGAGCCACGGCACCGGCGATGACGGTTTCGACGAAGACGGCTATGACGAAAGCCAGCGCGCCGAAATCCTCGAGGCGACGCGCAACGGTCCGTCCGACGGCACCGTCATCGTCGATCTCAATCCTGACATCGGGATGAAGGACGACGATCAGGAGGAAGAAGACGACCTGCGGATGGACAATGACGAGGTCGGCGAGGAAGTCCGCGCCGATCATAGTTCCGTCGATAATGACGAGGACGACATCCAGGACGAATTCGACGACGGCAGCGACGGCGAGGACGAGCTCGACGACAGCGATGACGAGGCGCTGAAGCCGTGAGCCGCTGGGGGTCTCGCGGCATTCTGCTCGCATCCGTCGCCGCGCTCGCGGCGTGTTCGGGCAAGACCGCCACGACGAACGATGTCGATGTCGCGAACGCCGCGAGCGCGGCACGGAGCGACATCGACAATTACGCCGCCGACGGCGCGGGAGACACCGGCGCTCCGGTCGGCGTCGGCGGGTTGCCGACGGGCGCGGAGGCCCCCGCCGCCGGACCCGGCGGCGATATTTCGTCGGTTCCCCCGCTTGCGCCCGCCCCTGCGCCGAACGCGACGCCCGGCCCGCAGGCCAGTTTGCCCGAAACTCCCTTCACCCCCGATTCGGCGCAAGGCGCGGCCAATGTCGTGCAGACCTATTACGCTTTGCTCGAACAGGGCCGGTATCGGCGGGCGTGGCAGCTGTGGGACAATAATGGCCGCGCTTCGGGGATGAGCCCCGAGGCCTTCGCCGCAAGCTTCACCAAATACCGCGAATATCACGCCAATATCGGCGCGCCCGGCCGCATCGACGCGGGCGCGGGGCACCGCCACGTGACCGTTCCGGTCCGCGTCTACGGCAGGTTGAAGGCGGGCAACGCCAAATTCGCGATGGCCGGACCGGTGACGCTCCACCGCGTCGGCAATATCGACGGCGCGACCGCGGCGGAGCGCCGCTGGCGGATCAGCGCCTCGGGCGTCCGCCCCCGCCCCGGCTCGGTCACGCCGACGCCGGCGCCGACCAGGCCACCCGCGATCGTCACTGCGCGTTATCGCTGCGCCGACGGGACCGATGTCGTGGCGCGCTTCGACAATGTCGCGAATACGGCGACGTTCAGGATCGGGACGGCACGCGCCGTCCTGCGCGGCCAGCGTCCGGCTTCGGGCATCTGGTACCGCGGGCAGGGCTACGAGTTGCGCGGCAAGGGACGGAACGCGGATCTGTCGCGGCCCGGCAAGCCGGCGACGGCCTGCGTCGAACGCTGAACCGGCTAGGCAACGCGCGACGATCGCTTAGAGCGTGCGCTTCCTCATCGGGAAGCGCACATGCCGACAATCGCCCTGCTCATCCTGTCGAACTGCTTCATGACGGTCGCCTGGTATTGGCATCTGAAGGGCGGGATGGACAAACCGCTGATCGCGGTGATCGCGATCAGTTGGGGGATCGCGCTGTTCGAATATTGCCTCGCCGTCCCCGCCAACCGGATCGGCTATGCGCACGGCTGGACCGGCGGTCAGCTGAAGGTGACGCAGGAAGTCGTGACCCTGCTCGTCTTCGCGGTTTTCGCGGTGACGGTGTTGGGCGAACCGCTTGGGTGGCGCTATCTCGGCGCATTCGCGTGCCTGATCGGCGCGGTCGCTTTCGTGTTTATCGGGAGG
Organism: Sphingomonadales bacterium; assembly: GCA_038236185.1. Lineage (GTDB taxonomy): Bacteria > Pseudomonadota > Alphaproteobacteria > Sphingomonadales > Sphingomonadaceae > Sphingomonas. The sequence goes on from JBBSTE010000034.1 coordinate 17,589, forward strand.
TAGCTCAGGACATCACGTTGGCGACGATCGCGAGTTCCTTCGCGTCGACCGGCTCGCCGGTCGCATCGGTCGCGGCACCCGCATTTTCGGTCGGCGCGGCGGGCGGCGGCGCGGCATCGGCGACGTCATAGGCGGTCCACAGAACGCCGCCCGCCCAAAGCAGCGCCGCCCAGCGGCTGCGAAAAATGCGGCCCGAGAACATCGCTCACGCCTATACCCCGGGCGGTAACCGCATCGCTGTCGAACGTGGTTAAGCGAGAATATGCATCCACATCGGCTGGCCGATCAGGCTCTGCGATCCACGCAAGCGCTCGAGCGCCGCCGCGACGCTCGCTTCGGGGCCTTCGTGCGTGACGATCGCGACCAGCACGCTGCCGTCGGTCGACGTGCCGCGCTGGATCAGGCTCTCGATCGAAACGCCCGCGTCGCGCATCGCCGCCGCGATCTCGGCGAGCACCCCGACGCGATCCTCGACGGTGAAGCGCAGATAGGCCCGGCCACGCCGATCGCCGCTGTCGGCGCGCGGCATGTCCGCGAGCGCCGTCACGGGCATGGCGTAGGGCGGGCCGAACTCGCCGCGCGCGATGTCGATCAGGTCGGCGACGACCGCGCTCGCGGTCGGCCCGTCGCCCGCGCCCGCGCCCTGAAACAGCAGCCGCCCGACGAAATTGCCTTCCGCCACGACCGCGTTGGTCGATCCGGTAACGTACGCGAGCGGGTGATTTTCGGGGACGAGATGCGCGTGGACGCGCTGGAACAGCCCGTACGCCCCCGCCTCCGCGATGCCGAGCAGGCGGATGCGATAGCCCAGGGCCTTGGCCTCGGCGATGTCTGCGGCGAGGATCTGGCGGATGCCGCTCGCCTCGACGCCCGCGAAATCGGGACGCGTTCCGAACGCGATCGCGGCGAGGATGGAGAGTTTGTGCGCGGCATCGACGCCGTCGATGTCGAAGCCCGGATCAGCCTCGGCGAAGCCCAAAGCCTGCGCCTCGGCGAGCACCTCGGCGAAATCCTGGCCCCCCCCCTGCTCTTTGGCGCCTTCCATCGTCGAGAGAATGAAATTGCAGGTGCCGTTGAGCACGCCATAACCGCGCGCGATCGCGTTCGCTGCGGCGCCCTCGCGCAACCCCTTGATGACCGGGATGCCCCCAGCGACCGCCGCCTCGAACTTGAGCGGCGCGCCCGCGGCTTCGGCCGCCTCGGCCAGCTCGAGCCCGTGATGCGCGAGCATCGCCTTGTTGGCGGTGACGAAGCCCTTCCCCGCCGCGAGCGTCGCGCGCGCCAGCGTCAGCGCGGGCCCGTCGGCGCCGCCGATCAGCTCGACGACGACATCGGCATCGTGATGCGCGAGCGCGCCGGTGTCGTCGATCCAGTCGAAGCGGGCGAGATCGATCCCGCGATCCTTGGTGCGGTCGCGCGCGGAAACCGCGACGACCTCGATCGGCTTGCCCGCACGACGCGCGATCAGGTCGCGATTGGCGTCGAGCAGGCGGATCACCCCGCCGCCGACGGTACCCAGCCCCGCCAATGCCACCCGCAATGCATCCGCCATATCGTCCCTTTCGGTAAGGAGGGTCGCCTAGAGCATGACGGAGATAGACGAAACTGCCAGAAGCCCGTTCGTTTCGTGCGAAGTCGGGAAACCTGTCGCCGGCGCGGCGGCAGCGTTTCTCGACGTCGCTCGAAACGAATGGCTCAAGGACGCAATCCTAGTGCTTGCGCGGCGGCGCGGTCTGTCAGGCGGCGCGGGCGAATTCGACGCGCTCTTCGGTCACGGCACGCTCGGTCGCAACCCGCTCCAAAGCGGGCGCGGGCGCCGCCCCGGCCGGGGCAGTCTTGCGATCCGGGAACGCCAGCCGCGTCGCGAGTACGACCGCGCCGACCGCGAAATAGCCGGCGACGACGATCTCGGGCCTGAACAGGAATGCGACCGCGAGCGCCAGGCGGAGCCACAACGGGTTGAAGCCGAAATCCTCGCCGAGCGCATTGCAGACGCCGAACAGATTGTCCTGGTGCGGGGTTTCGGCGGTCGCGGTTCTGTTCATCGTTCTGGCTCCAACGAGTGGCGCGATGCGCGCCTTCATGGCCGATGCATCGCAGCTTCCGTGCCAGTTCTATAAATCCTGTATTATCCATGACTTGATGTGGCCACCGACCGCGCGTCAACCGCTCGCACCGCACCGACCGCCAACAAATGGCGAAAACCGCCAAGCGTCAGACCGGGTCGATCCGATAGTGAATCGGCTTGAAACTTCCCCCGTTCGAATCGGGCGCCGAGCAGGCGGTCAGCCCGATGATCAGGTCGCGCGCCGCACGGAACGCGATGTGATCGCCCGCTTTGCTGAGCGGCGGCAGGACCTTGAATTCGCCGGTCTCGCCATCGACGGGCACGTTCATGAAACAGTTGAACGCCGCCGGGATGCGATCGGGCGCGATGCCGTACGGCGCGAGCGCCTCGGCGAGATTGCCGAAACAGCCGCGATGCCGCGGCAGATCGGGATAGAAGAAATCGAACGTATCGACCGAACACGGCGTCAGCAGGAAATCGTGACGGCCGACGGTGTCCTCGACGATCTCGAGAAGGACGTTCGAACGATTGGAATAGAGTTTATCGCCCGTCGTCAGATAGATGCGCGACGCATAATCGAACGTGCGTCCGGCCGAGATCGCTTCATCGATGTCGGCGGCGTCATAAGCGAGAAGATCGGAGACTTGTTCGCCGCGCGGATCGATCACCACTAGCGTATCGCCCGCCGCCAGCCGAAATGCGGTCCCGCTGCGTTCGGGAATCTCGACGACCGCGCTCAGCCCGCGTCGCCCGAAAAGCGGAACGGGCATTTCCATCCGGCATCGACCGCACGACCGCTATATTGCCGCGCCTCGCTCGCCTCGCCGTGCCGCGTCAGCATCGGATTGCGCGATCCCGCCACCGCCTCGTCGCGAACCATGATCTTCTCGCGCATCCCTTCGTATCTCCCCTGCGCGCGAAGCGTTTCGAACTGATCGTGCAGGTTGAACACCATCGCCGGTCGCGAGAAACGCCGCGCCGGACGGCTCGCGTTAGGGTGCAAGCCGACGATGAAGAACGCCTCGCCGCCGAAACTCAGCGAGAAATGCGGGCTTTCGGGGTCCGCGCTCACCGCCGCGTCGTAACCCTGACCACGCCAGACATCCTTGTCCGACAAGGATTGCGCGCGCTGCCACAACGCGGCCTCGAACGTCTCCTCATCGAGGTCGTCCGGTCCCTCGAAGACCACCGCCAGACTTCGGAACAGCGCAGGCTCGTCGCGATACGCCTGCGCGAACCGGAGCAATTCGTCATGGATCCGCAAATCGTCCCACGCGCTGTCGATCCGGTTGCAGGCAAGCACCTGCAACGTCCCGCGGGCGAGCGCGGCCTTGGCCCCCACGCAGGGGAAGCCGGCTTCGGCGACGTGGCCGAGCAGACTCGCTTCCAGGTCTTGCTGGGCACGGTGACGCCAAGGGAAAAGTGGCGATTGAAGCGTAGGCATGGGGGTCAGACGCCTGTGCAAGCCGAAGCGTTCCGGCAAAACGTGCTGATCCAGGGCAATCGTTGCGCGTCCGTGTCGTTTCCTCGCCCTGTTTCGATCGATCCGATCGTGCCATGACCGCGCGATGACGACGCCTTCGCCCCCCCCGCTCGCCGAACTCACGCTGAGGGGCATCATCCTCGGCGGTGTGATCACGCTGCTGTTCACCGCCGCCAACGTCTATCTCGGGCTGAAGGTCGGGCTGACCTTCGCCACCTCGATCCCCGCCGCGGTGATCTCTATGGCGGTGCTACGCTTCTTTCCCAACCCCAGCATCCTCGAAAACAACATCGTTCAGACGATCGCGAGCGCGGCGGGGACGCTGGCGGCGATCATCTTCGTGCTGCCGGGGCTCGTCATCATCGGCTGGTGGCAGGGGTTTCCCTATTGGACGACCGCGGCGATCACCGGAACCGGGGGAATTTTGGGGGTGATGTTCTCGGTACCGCTGCGCCGCGCGCTCGTCGTCGATACCGACCTTCCCTATCCCGAAGGCCGCGCCGCCGCCGAGGTGCTCGAAGTCGGTTCGGGATCGCGCGAGGGGGCCGCCGAGAGCGCGCGCGGGCTCGCGGTGCTGATCTGGGGCAGCTTCGCTTCCGCCGGATTCGCACTGCTGGCCCAGATGAAGCTCGTCGCAGCGGAGGCCGCGGTGTGGTTTCGCGCGGGCGCGGGCGCGACCGGGATTTCCGGCGGCTTGTCCTTCGCATTGTTCGGGGTCGGCCACCTCGTCGGCCTGTCGGTCGGGATGGCGCAGCTCGTCGGGATGGTGACGGGGTGGTGGATTCTCCTGCCCATCCTGACCGCGCGAACCCCGCTTCCCGGTGGGCCCGAGGCGTGGGCGAACGCGGTGTTCAGCGCCGACGTCCGCTTCTTCGGCGCGGGGGTGATCGGCGTCGCGGCGGTCTGGACGCTGATCAGAATCGCGGGTCCGGTGATCGGCGGCATCCGATCGGCAATGGCGGCGGCCCGCGCGCGCGGCGCGGGTGAAACGCTCGCGCTCGTCGAGCGCGACCTGCCGATCAAGATCGTCGTCGGCGGGTCGCTCGCATTGCTCGTGCCGATCGCCTGGCTGTTGTGGAGCGTGCTGGCGGGCGGGCCGCTCGCCGGTTCCGCCTTCATCCTCATCGGCGCGGCGCTCATTTTCGTACTCGTCATCGGGCTGATGATCGCGGCGGTATGCGGTTACATGGCCGGGCTGATCGGCGCGTCGAACTCGCCGGTCTCGGCGATCGGCATTCTCTCGATCCTCGCCGCGTCGCTGATGCTCGTCGCGCTGTTCGGCCGCGATACCCCCGCCGACACGACACAGGCGCTCATCGCCTATGCGCTGATCGTCACCGGCATCGTCTTCGGCGTCGCGACGATCTCGAACGACAACCTCCAGGACCTGAAAACCGGACAACTCGTCGGCGCGACGCCGTGGAAGCAGCAGGTCGCGCTGATCATCGGCGTGGTGTTCGGATCGCTCGTGATCCCGCCGGTGCTCGACGTGCTCAACACCGCGTTCGGTTTCGCTGGCGCTCCCGGGGCGGGGCCACAGGCGCTCGCGGCGCCGCAAGCCGGCCTGATCTCGGCGCTGGCGAAGGGCGTTCTCGGCGGCAACCTCAACTGGCCGATGCTCGCCTGGGGTGCCGCGGCGGGAGTGATTTTCGTGATCATCGACGCGGCGCTCGGCCGGGCGAAACTGCTCCGCCTGCCGCCGCTCGCGATCGGGATCGGCATCTATTTGCCAATGGCGGTGATCCTGCCGGTGACGATCGGATCGGTCGCCGGCTGGTTCTACGATCGCTGGGCGGATCGCACCGCGGACGCCGAAGGCGCGCGGCGGATGGGCGTGTTGCTCGCAACCGGAATGATCGTCGGCGAAAGCCTGTTCGGCGTGGCGTTCGCGGGAATCGTCGCGGCGAGCGGGAGCGATTCACCGCTGGCGGTGGTCGGCGACGGGTTCGCAATGCCGGGTCTGATCGGCGGGACGGCGCTGTTCGTGGTGCTGACGTTGTGGCTCTATCGGCGCGCGCGGACGGCGGTCACATCGCCGCCAGAAGCTCCTTGATCTCGACGAACGCAAAGCCGACCGAACTGTCGGCGATGCCGTAGGGCAGGAACAGCTTGCTGCCGTGCTTCAGCGCGCCGCACGAATAGACTACGTTGGGGACATAGCCCTCGCGGTCCTGGTCCGCCGCGGCGAGGATCGGCTGCTTGGTCCGCCCGAGCACCTTGCCCGGATCCTTCTTGTCGAGCAGCGCAGCGCCGATCGAATATTTGCGCATCGCGCCGACGCCGTGGGTTAGGAGCAGCCAGCCTTCGTCGATTTCGATCGGCGGGCCGCAATTGCCGATCTGGACGAATTCCCAGGGCGCTTCGGGCTTCAGGATCAGATCGCCATCGTCCCAATGGCTGAGATCGTCGCTGCGCAACAGATACAGATTCTCGCCGTCCTGCCGCCCGATCGCGAGATAGTCGTCGCCGACCCTGCGCGGGAACAGCGCGATACCCTTGTTGCGCGAAGCGGTGCCGGTCATCGGCACGAGATCAAACGAGCGGAAATCGCGCGTCCGCATCAGTTCCGACTGGATCGTCGCGCCGTTGTACGCGGTATAGGTGCCGAGCCATTCGAGGCTGCCGTCCTGGTGCCGAAACTGGACGAGACGCAAATCCTCCAGCCCCTTCGACTGGGCGTCGGTGATCGGGAAGATCACCGTCCCCGACAGGGTCGAATCGCGGTGGCGATAGACCGTAACGGGACCCTCGGGCGGCGCTTCCTCGTCGGTGCCGACCGCGTCTGTCGCGGTCGCGAAGGGGGGTTCGGGCGCCAGCTTCAACTCGTTATTCTCGGTGATGATCCCCTCGCGGAACGCGACCGAGGAGATATGCCCCTCACCCACCGCGCGCAGCGACATCAGGATGCGCATCGATCCGTGCGGCATGCCCGACTGGTCGAAATGCGGCACCGCGCTCGGGTTCATCAGCGCGGCGGCGGCGTAGCTGTATTCATGGCAGAAATAGGCGCCGATCAGCTGGCGCTTGACGTCGCCGATCTCGCTGCCGTGCAGCCCGTGCTGCGATTCGATCTCGTCGTAGCGCGACATGAACACGCGGCGCGTCTGCCAATGGCGCGCCTCGAAATCCTTGAGCACCGTCTCGAGCTGATCGTGCGCCTCCGCCTCGCTCATTTCGAGAACTTCGTGGATCAGCCGCTCCGACCGGCTCTCGGCGCTGCCGTTCGCCTGCCAGCCGATGTGGAATGGCCGGACGACGACGCGCGACGGATCGGCATGGAGCCGCAGTGCGTGAGTAAAGAGATCCAAAAGCGCCGCCCCGCCGTGCCGTTCGTACCAGCGGCGACGCGAGCGAGGCTACGCGGCGGCGCGGCTGCGTCCTGCCACGCTTTCGGCCCGCTTTGAAAGCCCCGAAATGCCGCACGAGGCCAATTGCAGCGCCAAGATCGATTCCGCGCCCTGGTTTCGGTTGAGTCCGGTCGGCATCAATCCATCGAAACAGCCGCCGTCGATAACGCTCGCGACCGGAAGTTCGAGATCGTTGGCGCCGAGGAACCATCGGTAGGCGCGCTCGGCTTCGGCGACCCAGCGACGGTCGCCCGTCACCTCGTACGCCGCGCGGCACGCCTCGACCATTCCCTGCGCCTCGAGCGGTTGCTGATCGAACGGCAGCGGTTCGGCATATTCGCGACCGAAACTTTCCGAGCCGATCGCGCGGAACACGCCATCCGGCGCGGTCTGCCTCGCGACGATCCAGTCGAGCGTCGCGATGCCGCAGGCGATCAGATCCGCGCGACCGAGCGCCTTGCCCGCGCGCAGCAGCGCCTCGGGGAGGCGGGCGTTGTCGTAGGCGAGGACGATCTCGAACCATTCCCACTCGGGCCGCCGCGCCACGTCGAGCAACGCGAGATGCTCATCGGGGAAGCGTTCGAGGATCGACCGCGCGAGCCGATGCCCCGGGTAGGCGTCGAGCATCGCCGCCGCGCCTAGCATCGCGAACGCCTGCGCGCGGGGACTGATGAGATCGAAGGCGATGCTCGCGGTCATGTCGAACATCGCGGTCGCCCAGACGCAATGCTTGCGCAGCCTCGCGTCGCGCGCCGCGACGCCGAGCGCCCACAAGGTCCGCCCGTTCGAATCTTCCGATCCGACATCCTCGCACCACGTGCGGTCGTAATTCATGAAGTTGCGGAAGCGCCGTTCGTCCGGGTTCCAGGCATATTGGACAAACGAAGCGTAGATCGTCATCCACTTGTCGCGCACCGCTTCGTCGAGGTCCTCGAGCGAACACATCAACAGCAGCGCGCGTGCGTTGTCGTCGATGCAATAGCCGTGGCGGCGATCGGGGATCGAGTAGATCGAGTGTTGAAGAATGCCGGTCGCGTCGCTCATCCGCTCGACCGCCGCGATGTCGGGCGCAAGATGCTCCATCGCGAGCTTCTTCGGCGGCAAGCGGCGCGGCCGCGCCTTCACCAGCGCCGCGATTTCCTCGAGCGCCCTCTCCGCCAGCACCGGCCAGATCATCGTGCGGCCGCGCGCATAGGCACGCGCCGACAGCCGGCGGCGATTACGATCGTTGCCGAGCAGATCGTTCAGCTCGCGCGCGAACGCCCCGCTGTCGCCGAAATCGACAAGGACGCCGTGGCCGTCGCCGAGAATCTCGGTCGCATGGACATAAGGTGTCGAAACGACCGCCTTGCCGACACCTACCGCATAGCTAAGCGCGCCCGAGGTGATCTGCGCCGGGTTCGAATAAGGCGTCGCGTAGATGTCCGCCGCCTGAAGATAATCGATCAGATCGTCGTGATCGACGAAGGCGTTGATGAAAACGACATTATCCGCAACGCCGAGTTCGTTCGCCTGCGCCTTTAGCCGATCGCGATACGCCTCGCCCTCATGCTCGACGAGATTGGGGTGGGTCGCGCCGAGCACGACATAGACCGCGTCGGGATGACGCTCGATGATCGCGGGCATCGCCTCGATCATCGTCTCGATGCCCTTGTTCGGCGCGAGCAGGCCGAAGGTGAGGATCACCTCACGCTCGTCCCAGCCGAACCGCGGCTTGAACAGCGCAGGATCGGCGAGCGCACGATCGGGAACGCCGTGCGGAATCATCACGATCGCATTGGGATTGGCGCCGTACACACGGCACAGAATCTCGCGCCCGCGCTCGGCCATGACGATCACGCGCCCGGCGCGGCGGAGCAGGCCTTCCATCACCTGGCGCTCATCGGCGCTCGGCTTTTCGAGAACAGTGTGGAGCGTCACGATCAGCGGCAGTGTCGTGCGATCGAGCAGCGCCAGAATGCAATCCCCGGCGGGACCGCCGAAGATGCCGTATTCGTGCTGGAGCCATATCGCCTGCGCGCCGCTCGTCTCGATCGCGCGCGCCGCGGCGATATAGCCGGACCGGTCGTGCTGTGGAATCGCGGCGGTCACTTCGGGCGGGTAATCGTAGCGCCCGGGATGATCGTCCATCGCGTAAACATCGACCTGAAGATCGGGAAAACGCGAACGCAGCGCCTCGTACGTGTCGGTCGTATACGTCGCGATGCCGCACTGACGCGGCAGGAAATTACCGATCAAGGTGATATGCCCGATCGGGCCCGTGCTCGCGTCCTGTGCCATTACAACCTTCGCTATGGCAGCATCGGCCAAACCTGCCTGCTGCATAGCGATAATAACACAGAACCGACGGTTAGGTTGCAGAAATGTTGCATCGCAACAAGAAATTCCCGCTGACCTGCATCAACTTGCGGGCGAGCCGTTCAACCGCGGCCGCGATAGCCGGGTACGCCTTGATCCGGTAGCCAGAGTTCGGCGGGTGGCGCGGACGATTGCCAGAAGACGTCGATCGGGATGCCGCCGCGCGGATACCAATAGCCGCCGATGCGTAACCAGACCGGAGTCATTTCGGCGACCAGCCTTTCACCGATCCCGACGGTGCAATCCTCGTGGAAGGCGGCGTGGTTGCGGAAGCTGCCGAGGAACAGCTTGAGCGACTTCGATTCGACGATCGTCTCGCCGGGCACGTAATCGATCATGAGATGCGCGAAATCGGGCTGGCCGGTGACCGGGCAGAGCGAGGTGAATTCGGGGGCGGCGAAACGGACGAGGTAAGTGCGGCCGGGGCGCGGGTTCGGGACGTAGTCGAGGACCGCTTCCTGCGGGGAGGTAGGCAGCGTGCTGGTCTTGCCGAGATGCTTGGGCGTCATGCCGGGCAAATAGGGACTGACGTCTGATCCGTCATCCTGCATCGCGGAATGGATTGCTGATCCGCACGCCGTCGATCACGCGGCCGTGCTGCATGTCTTCGGTCGCGAGCGTGTCGCAGCCGAGCCGAATCGCTGCGGCGACGATCGTGCAATCCCACCACGAATAATTCGTTCGCCGCACCAAGGCGCACGCCTCGTCGAACAAGCCTTCGTCGAGCGGCTGCACCTCGAATCGGCGCCAGCTTTGCACAAAGCCGACCGCTTCCTCGAATGTCAGCGGATCGGTATGTCGGCCGTGAGTGGCCTGCCAAACGAACTCGTTCAAAACCTGGAGCGACAGCCCGCAACGCTCCTCCGACAATATCGCGATCGCGACGTCACGCTTCATGCGCTCAACGGGATTTTTGCTGACCGAATAAAGCAGCACGTTGGTATCGGCGAAGACCGTCATTCCCAATGACTACGGCGCTCGGCTCGCATGCGATCACGGTCGTACAAGTCCTCGCGCGACAATCGATCGGATGCGCTGAATTGGCCGGGCCGCGCATCAAGCGCAGCGCGAAGCTCTTTCTCCTGGCGCGCGAGCCGGTCGAACTCGCTCTCCTGTGCCCCATAGCTTTGCAGAGCCTCACGGACGACCGACGAGAGCGACCGATCGGCCTCCGCCGCGCGCCGTCTGGCATTGCGGTAGGTCGCGTCGTCGAGTGATACTGTGACGTTCTTCACAGAATCACAGTAATGCGTTCGTCCACCCACCACAAGGCCATCGCTTCCCTCGACGCCGCGCAGCGTGCTGGCTAGGGTCGTCGGATGGACGATCTGGTGACGACCGAATGGCTGGCGACCGCGATCCGCGCACCCGATCTCCGGATCATCGATGCGACGTGGTTTCTGCCCGACGACCACCGCGACGCGCGCGGCGAATTTCAGGCGGCGCATATTCCGGGCGCGGCGTTCCTCGATCTTGTGGAGATCGCTGATACCGATACCGATGTCCCTAACATGCTGCCGCCAGCAGCGAAGTTCGCGAGCCGGATGCAGGCGCTCGGGCTCGGCGACGGGACGCGGATCGTCCTCTATGACAATTCGCCCTATCATACCGCGGCGCGTGCCTGGGTGATGCTGCGCAGCTTCGGCATTCCCGATGTCGCGCTCCTCGACGGCGGCTTCGCCAAATGGCGCGCCGAGGAACGCGCGGTCGAGGTCGGGACTCCGGTGGCGAAACCGCGCCACCTAACACCGCGCGACGACCATGCGGGGGTTGTCGATCTCGCCGCGATGAAGGCGCTCGTCGCGACGGGCGACACCCAGATCGTCGACGCGCGTTCGCCGAACCGCTTCGCGGGGGCAGAGCCCGAGCCCCGCGCCGGGACCGAACCCGGCCACATCCCCGGATCGCGCAACCTACCGCAGGGCAAGCTTTTCGCCGAGGACGGGACATGGAAGCGCGGCGATGCGTTGCGCGCGGCGTTTGCGGCCGCAGGCATCGACCCCGCCAAGCCGATGGTCACGACCTGCGGATCGGGCGTCACCGCCTCGGTCATCGCGTTCGGCGCGCACCTGCTCGGCACCGAGGCGCGGGTCTATGACGGAAGCTGGGCAGAATGGGGCGCCGACCCGACGACACCGAAAGCGACCGGAGCCGCATGACCGACGAGCGCGACATCGCCGACTCTACCCGCGTCATTTCGGCGGGGCGACGCAAGGAATGGACCGCGGGAATCGTCAATACGCCGGTCTGGCGCGCCTCGACGATCCTCTACGATTCGGTCGCCGACCTGCGCGCCGCCGCCGCGCGCGACAGCCATCACCGCTTGTTCTACGGACGACGCGGCACCCCGACGCAATGGTCGCTCGCCGATGCGCTGACCGCACTCGAACCCGGCGCGGAGGGGACATTCCTCTATCCCTCGGGCGTCGCCGCGCTCGCCGCCGCGCTGCTCAGCGTGCTCTCGCCCGGCGACGAAGTGCTGATGGTCGACAGCGCCTATGATCCGACGCGCGCGCTTGCGACAAAATTGCTCAAGCGCTTCGGCATCGCGACGCGCTTCTACGATCCGCTGATCGGCGCGGATATCGCGTCGCTGATCGGCCCGGCGACAAAGGCGATCCTGCTCGAAAGCCCGGGCAGCCTGACCTTCGAGGTGCAGGACGTTCCCGCGATCATCGCGGTTGCGAAGGAGCGCGGCCTCACGACACTCCTCGACAACACCTGGGCGACGCCCCTGCTGTTCCCCGCGATCGCGCGCGGCGTCGATCTGTCGGTGCTCGCCTGCACCAAATATGTCGTCGGCCATTCGGACGTGATGCTCGGTTCGGTCACCGCCGGGCCGGGCCGGTTCGCAGGCCTGCGCGAGACGAGCTTCCAGCTCGGTCAGGTCGCCAGCCCCGACGATTGCTGGCTCGCCAGCCGCGGTCTGCGGACGATGGCGGTGCGCCTGAAGCAGCACGGCGAGAGCGCGCTCATGATCGCGCGGTGGCTCGAAACGCGGGCGGAGGTCGCGCGCGTCCTCCATCCCGCCCTTTCCTCCTGCCCCGGCCACGAACATTTCGTCCGCGATTTCAACGGCGCGTCCGGCCTGTTCTCCTTCGTCCTCGACGGCGGGCCAAAGGATCAATGGGAAGCAAGCCGCGCCGCGCTGATCGACGGGCTCGCGCATTTCGGCATCGGCTATAGCTGGGGCGGGTTCGAGAGCCTCGCGCTGCCGGTCGATCCCCACAAATACCGCACCGCTACCAAACCCGATTTCGCCGGCCCGCTCGTCCGCCTCCAGATCGGGCTGGAAGATGCCGACGATCTCATCGCCGACCTTGCCGCCGGGCTCGACCGGTTCCGGAGGACGACGCCATGAATACCGTTACGCGGTGGCTCGCCACTTACGGCGTCACCTTGCCCGATCAGGCCGGCGCGATCGAGGCGGCGATCGCGGGCGGGTTCGTCCTGTTAGCGCTTACGGCGGGCCTCTTCGCGGGACGGCTGTTCGGGCCGCGCCTCGCCGAGCTTTGGCGAAAGCGCGTATCGCATCACGACGAGGGTCTCGCCGGGCGGATGGCGGTGATCACGCGTCACGGCGTCGCCGCGCTACTGCTGGCGATCGTGCTGGCGGCGTATCCGTGGACGTGGCTTGCGGGCCTGCCGATCGGCCTCGCGCTCGGCGCCGCGGTCGCGTTGCTCGCGCTGCAATTCCTGCGCGGACTCGGCAGTCCGCGCTGGGCGGCGCGACTCGTCGCGATCGTCCTGTTCGTCGCCTTGCTCAGCCAGGCCATCGGCGGTCTCCAGCCGATCACCGATCTGCTCAACCGCATCGGCTTCAGCGTCGGCAAGCGCCGCTTCTCACTGCTCGCACTCACGACGATCCTCGTCACGATCGTCGCGATCGTCGCGATCGTCCGGCTCGCCAACCGGGTCGTCGGCCATTGGGTCAGCCGCACCAGGAGTTTCGACGCGACACAGCGGCTTCTGGCGCAGAAGCTGGCGGGCATCGCGATCATCATCGTCGCGTTCTTCGTCACGATCGATCTGCTCGGTATCGATCTGACCGCCTTCGCGGTGTTCGGCGGCGCGCTCGGCCTCGCGGTCGGGTTCGGTCTCCAGAAGACGGTCGGCAATCTGATCGCGGGAATAATCCTGCTGATGGACCGATCGATCAAGCCGGGCGACGTGATCGTCGTCGGCGACAGCTTCGGCTGGGTCAACAAGATCGGCGTCCGCGCGGTTTCGGTCATCACCCGCGACGGCAAGGAGCATCTGATTCCGAACGAGAATCTGATGACGCAGGAGGTGGAGAATTGGTCCTATTCGGATCGCAAGGTCCGCGTCCGCATCCCCGTCGGCGTCGCCTATGATTGCGACCTGAAGCTCGCGCAGGAACTGATGCTGCGCGCCGCGACCGATTCTCCGCGCGTGCTCGACAATCCCAAACCCAACATCTGGCTGACGGGTTACGGCGACAGTTCGGTCGATCACGAGATCCTCGCCTGGATCACCGATCCCGAAAGCGGCGTCGGCAACGTCCGATCCGACGTGCTTAATCGCTTGTGGTGGCTGTTCAAGGAGAACAATATCACCATCCCGTTCCCGCAGCGCGACGTGAACATCCGCCGCACTGGACCCGATGCCTGAGTGTTTTCCAACTGTTGCCGACGCGCAACAATCTTTGCGCAATCCGTGTCGGGACTTTGCGAAGATGCTTGTGCGGTGCAGCGCAACCTGCGCATGAAACGGCTCTGCCACTCATCGCGCGACGGGTTTTACCCGGACAGCCAGCGAGGGCGGCGGAAGCAGGCGGGAACATCGACCTTCTCGATTCCGAAAGGGAAACGATGCGCTTCTCCACGTTACCTCTGAGCGGGCTTGCGCTCGCCGTCGCTACCCCAGCGTTCGCCCAAGACGCCGAACCCGCCGACGCATTCGCGTCGTCGTCGCCGACTTCACCACCCTCCGCGTTCACCGTCACCGGCGGTGGAACGGTCATCACCGATTATCGCTTCCGCGGTCTGACCCAGACCAACGGCGACCCCGCGGTCCAGGGGACGGTCAACGTCAACCACGCATCGGGCTTTTATGTCGGCACCTGGGCTTCGACGATCGATGGCGGCTGCGACGGCAGCACCCCCGCGCTGACCTGCTATGGCGGCGCCGAAGTCGATCTCTACGGTGGCTTCACCAAGACCTTCAGCGGTTTCGGGGTCGATGTCGGGTTGCTCTATTATTACTACCCGACCGGCAAGGACAACGTGAACACCGACTTCTTCGAGCCCTACGCGTCGGTCAGCTACACGATCGGCCCGGTCGCCGCGAAAGCGGGGCTCGCTTATGCATGGGGCGGCCAGAAGGGGCTGAACTTCACCAGCAGCAACGACGACAACATCTACCTCTACGGCGAAGGATCGGTCGGCATTCCGTCGACGCCGATCACGCTGAAGGGCCATGTCGGCTATACCGACGGCTCGCTCGGGATCGTCAACATCAACCCCGCCAACGAAACCTATTGGGATTGGTCGGTGACCGCCGAAGCGGTGCTTTTCACGCACTTCAAGGCAGGCGTGAGCTATGTCGATTCGTCGGTGACCAACAAGTTCCGCTTCGCCAGCCGCCTTGGCCGCGACGCGACCGTGCTCGGCTACGTCGGCTTCAGCTTCTGATCTGATATCTCCCCCTGGACGCGGTATCAGGCCAACCGAATCGCAACCGTCCTTGCGAGCGGCGCGAAGCAATCCAGAACCGCGAATGCAGGACTGGATTGCTTCGTCGCTTCGCTCCTCGCAAGGACGACGCTCCGAGGGCCACGCCCCCGGCTTACCGTTACTGCGGCGTGCTGGCCTTCGCGTCCTGGCCGTCGCCTTCGGGCGCGGCGACGATGTCGCGGGTCGTCTGGCCCTTGTCGACCACCGTCGTGCCGGGGTCGCCGACCTCGCTGCGGACACCGGGATCGGCAACCTGCGCGCCCGCCTCGTCGACCGTCGCGGTCTCGCCCGCGCTTCGCCCGGCATTGCCGCCGAACAACGCGTCGAGCGTCTGTGCCTGTCCGGTCTGCGCCTGAACGCGCGCCGCGCCCGGCGCCGGCGGGACCAGCGAGAAATCGGGCGGGATGATCAGCGGCGCCTGGCGCGCAACCGCGAATTCGTCGGGGCGCGTGCGATCGTAACCGCGATGGCCACATCCGGCGAGGAGCCCAACGGCGGCGATACCGGCGGAAATCAGGACCAACTTACGCATTCATATTCTCCGGGAGGGCCGCGGGCTTGTCGCGCGTGAGGAGCGCGCGCGCAAGCAGGATCAGCACCCCTATGGTAATCGCCGCGTCGGCGACATTGAAGACCAAAAACGGCCGCCATTCGCCGAAATGCAGATCGGCGTAATCGACGACATAGCCCAATCGCGCACGATCGAGGATATTGCCGACCGCGCCGCCGAGCACCAGCCCGAGCGCGGCCTGATCCGCGCGGTTCTTCTCGCGCGTCATCCAGATGGCGACGCCGACCGCGATCGCGGCGGTGAAGGCGACGAGCAGCCAGCGCGCGGTGGCGCCCCCCGCGGGCAGCAGCCCGAGCGAGACGCCGACGTTGGGCACGAAGCGCAGGTCGAAGATCGGCACGATCTCCCGCACCGCGCCGAGCGAGGAAATGCCGAGCGGCCCGGTGACGATCCACTTCACGAGCTGGTCGACGACGAACACTACGAATGCGACCGACAGGCCGATCTTCGGCGCGGTCCTCATGCGACGACCTTAGCGCAGCGATCGCATAATGCGCCGTCTTCGATCACTTCGGGGAGGTGGCGCCAGCAGCGACCGCACTTGTGGAAGTCGGTCTTTACGGCGTTCACAACCGGATCTTTTTCCGGAACTTGATGCGCAGTCGTTCGCGCCGTCAGGAAAATCTCAGCGAGATCGATTGTTCCTAGTCGCGCGACCTCGCGATCCCAATCCATGAAAACGTCAACTTCAGCCTGAAGCCCAGATCGGATAATTTTTTCGCGCCGCAACTCTTCGAGCTTCTCGTTTACAAAACGTCGTAGAGGTCGAACATCACCCCATCTTATCAATAGCTTGTTATCCTGCCAGCTAGGATCAACCTCCGGCCACTCCAGAAAATGCACCGACCCGTCCTCGCTCGGGA
Source organism: Sphingomonadales bacterium (assembly GCA_038236185.1). Classification (GTDB taxonomy): domain Bacteria; phylum Pseudomonadota; class Alphaproteobacteria; order Sphingomonadales; family Sphingomonadaceae; genus Sphingomonas. The sequence goes on from JBBSTE010000034.1 coordinate 33,975, forward strand.
ACCGGGCCTGCCACACTTCCTCGGCGGTGAAGCACAGGATCGGCGCGGCGTAACGCACCAGCGCGTGATAGAGCGTGTCGAGCACCGTCCGGTACGCGCGCCGCTTCGGATCGCCGGGCGCGTCGCAATAGAGCGAATCCTTGCGAATATCGAAGAAGAACGCCGACAGATCCTCGTTGGCGAAATCGGTCAGCAGCCGGATGTAACGGTTGAACTCGTATTTCTCCGCCGCGTCGCGCAGATCGCGGTCGAGCGCGTGGAGCAGATGGAGCACATAGCGCTCCAACTCGGGCATCTCCGCCACCGCGACCCGCTCGCTCTCATCGAAGCCATCGAGCGCGCCGAGCAGGTAACGGAAGGTGTTGCGCAGCTTGCGATACGCGTCCGACGCGGTGCTCAGCACTTCCTTGCCGATCCGCACGTCCTCGAAATAATCGGTCGAGGCGACCCACATGCGCAGGATATCCGCCCCGCTCTCGCCGATGATCTTCAAGGGATCGACGACGTTGCCGAGCGACTTGGACATCTTGCGACCCTTGTCGTCGAGCGCGAAGCCGTGCGTCAGCACCGCATCGTACGGCGCCCGTCCGCGCGTGCCGCAACTCTCCAGCAGCGACGACTGGAACCAGCCGCGATGCTGGTCCGAACCCTCGACGTAGAGATCGGCTCGCGTCCCCTCGCCGTAGCGCTTCTCGATCGTGAAGACATGGGTGCAGCCCGAATCGAACCACACGTCGAGAATGTCCTGCTGCGGCGCGTAATCGGCGAGGTCGTAGTCCGGGCCGAGCAGCGCCTGATGGTCCGCGGTGAACCACGCATCCGCGCCCCCCGCTTCGAACGCCGCGACGATGCGGTCGTTGACGCGCGGGTCGTTGAGATATTGGCCGCTCGTGCGGTGGACGTAGAGCGCGATCGGCACCCCCCAGGCGCGCTGGCGGCTGATGACCCAATCGGGACGGCCTTCGACCATCGACCGGATGCGGTTCTCGGCGCGGGCCGGAACCCATAGCGTCCGCTCGATCGCGTCGAGCGCGAGTTCACGGAGGGTGGGGCCGTTGCAGGCGGCGTGGCCAAGACTTATCACCCCAGCCTCATTCGTCACCCCAGCGAAGGCTGGTGTCTCTTGCGGCTCCTGTCCCGCGCCATCGCCTGAGACCCCAGCTTGCGCTGGGGTGACGAAGCTGGGCTGGGAGAGGGGTTCATCCATCCCGATAAACCATTGCGGGGTCGCGCGAAAAATCACCTTCGCCTTCGACCGCCATGAATGCGGATAGCTGTGCGCGAAATCGTCCGATGCCGCGAGCAGCGCCCCCGCCGCGCGCAAGTCCGAACAGATCGGCCCGTCGGCAGCAACGAACTTCTTGTTGATGACCGACCCCTGCCCGCCGAGCCACGCCCAGTCGGCACGATACATCCCCGCGCCATCGACCGCGAACACCGGATCGATCCCGTGCGCCTTGCACAGCAGGAAATCGTCTTCACCGTGATCGGGTGCCATATGGACGAGGCCCGTGCCCGCATCGGTGGTGACGAAATCGCCGGGCAGGAATGGGCGGGGGCGAAGGAAGAACTCCGCCATCGGCGAGTCCGGCTTAAGCCCCTCCCCTTCAGGGGA
>JBBSTE010000035.1:0-33611 GCA_038236185.1 Sphingomonadales bacterium
GGTCCCATCAAAGTATTACTTTGATGGGACCCAAAGCGGAGGCCCATCTCCTACCGTCACACCCAGCTCCAAGGTCAGGAGCTGGGTCCCCGCTTTCGCGGGGATGACGGCAAGATCGTTCACCCCTCCACGCTCACCATATGCTGCACCTTGCGGATCATGCCGCGAACGTCGGGGGTGTCCTCGAGCTCGCGGGTGCGGTTCATCTTGTTGAGCCCCAGGCCAATCAGCGTCGCGCGCTGATCTTCCTTGCGGCGGATCGGCGAGCCGGTCTGGGTGACCTTGATGGTCTTCGATACTTTCTTCGCCATCATGCTTACTCCACCACCGCCGCGGCTTCGGCTTCGGCGGTCTGCGCATCCGCGCCGCCACGACCGAGCAGATCGGCGATCTTCTTGCCGCGACGCTGCGCGACCGCCTTCGGCGAAGTCTGGTCGCCCAGCGCCTCGAAGGTCGCGCGGATCATGTTGTACGGGTTCGAGGTGCCGACCGACTTGGTCACCACGTCGGCGACGCCGAGCGATTCGAAGATCGCGCGCATCGGGCCGCCGGCGATGATGCCGGTTCCCTGCGGCGCCGAGCGCAGCGTCACGCGGCCCGCGCCGAAATGGCCGTTGCCGTCGTGATGCAGCGTGCGGCCTTCCTTCAGCGGGACGCGGACCATCGCCTTCTTGGCCGCCGCGGTCGCCTTGGAGATCGCCTCGGGCACTTCGCGCGCCTTGCCGTGGCCGAAGCCGACGCGGCCCTTGCCGTCGCCGACGACGACGAGCGCGGCGAAGCCGAAGCGCTTGCCGCCCTTCACCGTCTTCGAGACGCGATTGATGTGGACGAGCTTCTCGATCAGCTCTTCGCCGCCGTCGTCCGAGCCGCCGCGTCCGCGATTATCGCGCCCGCGTCCCCCGTCACGCCCGCCGCGATTGCCGCCGGGGCCGCCGCGACCACGATTGCCGCCGCCGGGACCACCGCGACCGCGACCGCCGCCGCCACCCTGATAGCCGCCGCCCGGACCACCGCTGCCGGGACCGCCGGTGTTCGGGCCGGGGGAAATGTCCTGCTGGACCGTGTCGTTCGCCAGCACCTTTTCGGGCTGGTTGCCCTGACCCGTCGTGTTTTCGTCAGCCATATCTTAAAACTCCAGTCCGGCTTCGCGCGCGGCTTCCGCCAGCGCCTTCACCCGGCCGTGAAACAGGAAGCCGCCGCGATCGAACACGACCTGCATGACGCCCGCCGCCTTCGCCTTCTCGGCGATCCGCTTGCCGACCGCGCCCGCCGCCTCGACGTTCGCGCCCGACTGGCCACGCACGTCCTTTTCCAGGCTGGACGCCGACGCGACGGTCTTGCCGTCGGCATCGTCGATCACCTGCGCGTAGATATGCTTGCCCGAGCGATGCACCGAAAGGCGCGCGCGGGTGCCGGCCCGCGCGCGGAGCGCGGTGCGGTTGCGGCGACGCCGCTTCTCGAAAAGAGAGAGACCCTTGGTCATTACTTCTTCTTCCCTTCCTTGCGGAAGATGAACTCACCCTCGTATTTGATGCCCTTGCCCTTGTACGGCTCGGGCTTGCGCCAGCGGCGGATTTCGGCGGCGAGCTGCCCCACCTTCTGTTTGTCGGCGCCCGAAATCTCGACCGTCGTGTTATCCGGCGTCTTGACCTCGAGGTCGGCCGGCACGTCGATGTTGACGTCGTGGCTGTAGCCGAGCTGCAGCTTGAGGTTGCGACCTTGCGCCGCGGCGCGATAGCCGACGCCGGTGATCAGCAGCTTCTTGCTGAAACCCTCGGTCACGCCGGTGACGAGGTTCTGCACCAAAGTCCGCTGCATGCCCCAGAAAGCGCGCGCCTGCTTGGTGGCGTTGGCGGGCATCACCGAGATGCTGCCGTCCTCCAGCGTATAGCTGATCTCGTCGCGCATCGCGAGCGTGAGGAGACCCTTCGGCCCCTTCACGTTGAGCTGCTTGCCCTCGATCGTCGCGGTCACGCCCGAAGGCACGGTGACCGACTTCTTGCCGATGCGGCTCATCAGAATACCTCCGCCAGCACTTCGCCACCGACATTCTGCTCGCGCGCTTCGGCGTCGGACAGAACGCCACGCGGCGTCGAGACGATCGTGATGCCGAGGCCGTTCATGACGCGCGGGAGATCCTGCGAGCCGGAATAGACGCGGCGGCCGGGCTTAGAGACGCGCGCGACATGCTTGATCGCGGGCTGGCCCTCGAAATATTTCAGCTCGATGCGGACGCCCTTGGCGGGGCCCATCTCTTCGTCGCTGTAGCCGCGGATATAGCCCTCGCGCTGGAGCACGTCGAGCACGCGGACGCGCAGCTTCGACGACGGCGAGAGGACGCTGTCCTTCTTCGCGCGCTGGCCGTTGCGGATGCGGGTGAGCAGGTCACCCAGGGGATCGGTCACTGCCATGGTCTAATCCTTACCAGCTCGACTTCGTGACGCCCGGGATCAGGCCCTTGTTGGCCAGATCGCGCAGCTGAATGCGGCAGAGCCGGAACTTGCGGTAATAAGCGCGCGGACGGCCCGTGACTTCGCACCGGTTACGGACGCGGGTCGGGTTCGAATTGCGCGGCAATTCCGCCATTTTCAGGCGCGCGATCAGCCGCTCGCCATCGTCGAGCGTCTTGTCGTTCGCCGTTGCCTTCAGCTTCGCAAGCTTCGGAGCATATTGCTTCACCAGCTTCTTGCGACGCTCATTCTTGTTCACGGAACTCAGTTTCGCCATGGACTTAAGCTCTCTTCTTCATCTTTTCCAGATTGTCATCCCGGACTTGATCCGGGATCCAGGATCGCAGGCGCCACGCCTCTGACCCTGGATTCCGGCTTTCGCCGGAATGACGCGATTATTTTACGCCGCCTTCTTTTCCTCGGCTTCTTCCTCGATCGGGAACGGGAAGCCGAACAGACGGAGCAGCTCGCGCGCCTCGTCGTCGGTGTTCGCGGTCGTCGTCACGATCACGTCCATGCCGCGAATCTTGTCGATCCGGTCATAGTTGATCTCGGGGAACACGATCTGCTCCTTGAGGCCGCAGGCGTAATTGCCGCGACCGTCGAAGCTCTTCGGGTTGAGCCCACGGAAATCGCGAACGCGCGGCAGCGCGATCGTGATGAAGCGGTCGAGAAACTCGTACATCCGCTCGCGGCGGAGCGTGACCTTCACGCCGATCGGCATGCCTTCGCGCAGCTTGAACTGCGCGATCGACTTCTTCGCCTTGGTGACGACCGGCTTCTGGCCCGCGATCAGCTCCATTTCGGACGCCGCCTGCTCGACCTTCTTCTTGTCCTGGGTCGCCTCGCCGACGCCCATGTTGATCACGATCTTGTCGAGACGCGGCACTTCGAGACGGTTCTTGTAGCCGAACTTCGCGGTCATCGCCTTGGCGATGGTGTCGTCGTACATTTTCCGCATGCGCGGCGTGTAGGCTGCATCAGCCGCACTCTTCTGCTCAACCATGGATCTTCTCCCCGGTCTTGACCGCGACGCGGACCTTCTTGCCATCCTTGCCGGTCTCGAAACGGACGCGGGTCGGCTTGCCGTCGGCGGTCACGTGCGCGACCTTGGAAACGTGCATCGCGGCTTCGCGGCGGACCTTGCCGCCTTCGGGATCGCCCTGGCTCGGCTTGGTGTGGCGGGTGATCATGTTGACGCCCGAGACGACGACCTTGCCGTCTTTCGGCATCGCGAGGGTGACGTCGCCGGTCTTGCCCTTGTCCTTGCCGGACAGAACGATGACCTTGTCACCCTTCTTGATCTTCATCTTCAGCTTGGGGCTGGATTTCTGGGCGGCGGCAGCCATCACAGCACCTCCGGCGCGAGGCTGATGATCTTCATGTGCTTCTTGCCACGCAGCTCGCGGACGACGGGTCCAAAGATACGCGTGCCGATCGGCTCCTCGTTCTTGTTGACCAGCACCGCGGCGTTGGTGTCGAACCGAATGGTCGATCCGTCGGCGCGGTGGATGTCCTTGCGCGTGCGAACGATGACGGCGCGATGCACGTCGCCCTTCTTCACCTTGCCGCGCGGCTGTGCTTCCTTGATGCTGACGACGATGATGTCGCCGACGCCGGCAACCCGACGCTTCGACCCGCCGAGCACCTTGATGCACTGCACCCGCTTCGCGCCGCTGTTGTCAGCGACGTCGAGATTGGACTGCATCTGGATCATCGATCCGGTTCCTTCTTATCTCTGGCCCCGATACCGACCGGGTGCCGCCTTGTTTGCAATCGTCATCCCGGACTTGATCCGAGATCCAGGGTCACGAACGATACCGCTTGTGGCTCTGGATCCTGACTTTCGTCAGGATGACGGCTTCTCGTTTCGTTACGCCGCAGCCGGCGAGGCCGCAGCCTCTTCGCCCGCGAGATCGACCCGCTCGGGCGTCGCGTGGGTGTTGACCCGATCGACGACCTTCCAGGTCTTCAGCTTGCTGATCGGCGCGGTCTCTTCGATCCGCACCGTCTCACCCAGCTTGAATTCGTTGCTCTCGTCATGAGCATGATATTTCTTAGAGCGACGGATGATCTTGCCGTAGACCGCATGGCGAACCTTGCGCTCCACGTTCACGACCACCGTCTTGTCGCCCTTGTCCGAGACGATCAGCCCGGTCAGCACGCGCTTTGGCATGTGCTCTTCCTTACTTCGCGGCGGCAGCGGAGCGCTGCGCCTGCATGGTTTTGATGCGGGCGATATCCTTGCGGACCTCGCGCACGCGGCTCGGCTTTTCGAGCTGATTCGTCGCCGCCTGGAAGCGGAGGTTGAACTGCTCGCGCTTCAACTCGCCGAGGTTCTCCGACAGCTGATCGTCGGATTTGCCGGCGAAATCGCTCTTGATCTTGGTCTTGGTGCTGGCCTTGGCCATCTCACTCGCCTCCGAGGTGGCTGGTGTCGCCGAGACGGGCGACGACCTTGGTCTTGATCGGCAGCTTCATCGCCGCGCGCTCGAACGCCACCGCGGCGATCGGGCCGGGAACGCCGTCGAGTTCGAACAGGATGCGACCGGGCTTGACGCGCGCCGCCCAATATTCCGGCGAACCCTTACCCTTGCCCATGCGGACTTCGGCGGGCTTGGCCGACACCGGCACGTCGGGGAACACGCGAATCCACAAACGCCCCTGGCGCTTGATGTGACGCGTGATCGCGCGGCGCGCCGCCTCGATCTGGCGCGCGGTCAGCCGGTCCGGCTCCATCGCCTTCAGCCCATAGGAGCCGAAGTTCAATGCGAAGCCGCCCTTGGCGTCGCCATGGATCCGGCCCTTGAAAGCCTTGCGGAACTTGGTCTTTTTCGGTTGAAGCATGATCCGTTCCTATCGGCGATCATCGCGCGCGGGGCGCACGCCGGAAGTCTGCGCTTCCATCATCAGCCGGTCCTGCGCCATCGGATCGTGGCCGAGAATCTCGCCCTTGAAGATCCAGACCTTGACGCCGCACACGCCGTACGCGGTGTGCGCTTCGGCTTCGGCATAATCCATGTTGGCGCGCAGCGTGTGGAGCGGCACGCGACCTTCGCGATAGCTCTCAGACCGCGCGATCTCGGCGCCGCCGAGGCGACCGCCGCACGCGACGCGGATGCCGTCGGCCCCGAGCCGCATCGCCGACTGCACCGCGCGCTTCATGGCGCGACGGAACGCGATCCGACGCTCGAGCTGATCGGCGATGCCCTGCGCGACGAGCTTGGCATCGACTTCCGGCTTGCGAATCTCGACGATGTTGAGCGACACATCGGACGTCGTCATCTTGCCGATCGTCTTGCGCAGACGCTCGATATCGGTGCCCTTCTTGCCGATGATGACACCGGGGCGGGCGGCATAGACCGAGATGCGGCACAGCTTGGCCGGACGCTCGATCACCACCTTGGAGATCGCGGCCTGGGGCAGCGTCTTCATGATGTACTTGCGGATGTTGATGTCTTCCATCAGCAGCCGGCCGTAATCGGCACCTTCCGCGAACCAACGGCTGTCCCACGTCCGGTTGATCTGCAGGCGCAGACCGATGGGGTTGCTCTTGTGACCCATTACGCTTCTTCCTGCTCGCGCACGACGATGCGCAGCTTGCTGAACGGCTTCAAAATGCGGGTCGACTTACCGCGCCCGCGCGTCGCGAACCGCTTCATGACGATGCCCTTGCCGACCGACGCCTCGGCAACGACGAGCGCGTCGACGTCGAGGTTGTGGTTGTTCTCGGCATTGGCGATCGCGGAGGCGAGCACCTTGCGCGCTTCGACTGCCATGCCCTTGGTCGAGAACTGGAGGATGTTCATCGCATCGCCCGCCTTCTTGCCGCGGATGAGCGCGGCGACGAGACCCAGCTTCTGCGCCGACCCACGGATCTGCGTGCCGACCGAGAGCGCCTCGTTGTCGGCGACCTTGCGGGGGGATTTAGGTTTGGACATCAGCGCTTGCCCTTCTTGTCGGCAGCGTGGCCGGGGAAGTAGCGCGTCGGCGCGAACTCACCCAGCTTCATGCCGACCATGTCCTCGTTGACGCTGACCGGCACGAACTTGCGGCCGTTGTAGACGTTGAAGGTCAGGCCGACGAACTGCGGAAGGATCGTCGAGCGACGCGACCAGGTCTTGATCGGCGCACGCGCGTTGGTGTCCTGTGCGGTCTCCGCCTTCTTTAGCAGGCTCAGTTCGACGAACGGCCCCTTCCAGACTGAACGAGCCATTTAGCCCTTCCTCTTCGTCGAGTGACGCGACCGGATGATCATCTTGTCGGTCGATTTGTTGTGGCGGGTGCGCGCACCCTTGGTCGGCTTGCCCCACGGCGTGACCGGATGACGACCGCCCGAGGTCCGGCCTTCACCACCGCCGTGCGGATGGTCGACCGGGTTCTTGGCGACGCCGCGCGTCAGCGGGCGGATGCCCTTCCAGCGATTGCGGCCGGCCTTGCCGAGATTGGTGTTCTGGTTGTCCGGGTTCGACACCGCACCGACCGTCGCCATGCAATCGCCGTGGATGTAGCGCTGCTCGCCCGAGTTGAGGCGAACGATCACCATGCCGCGATCGCGGCCGACGACCTGCACGTACGTGCCCGCGGAACGCGCGATCTGGCCACCCTTCATCGGCTTCATCTCCACATTGTGGACGATGGTGCCGACCGGCATCTGCGCGAGTTCCATCGCGTTGCCCGGCTTCACGTCGGTCTTCTTGCCCGCAATCACCTTGTCGCCGACGGCGAGCCGTTGCGGGGCGATGATGTACGCGACATCATCGTGGCCGGCGTCGGTCTTGCCGTAATTGACGAGCGCGATGAACGCGGTGCGGTTGGGATCGTATTCCAGCCGCTCGACCGTGCCTTCGACGTCCCATTTGCGACGCTTGAAGTCGATCACGCGATATTTCTGCTTGTGGCCGCCGGCGATGCCGCGCGACGTCACATGGCCCTTGTTGTTGCGGCCGCCGGTCTTGCGCTTGCCTTCGACGAGCGCCTTGACGGGCCGGCCCTTGAAGAGCCCCGACTTGTCGACGAGGATGAGACCACGGCGGGCGGGGCTCGTCGGATTGTAATGCTTGAGTGCCATTATGCCTTGGCCCCCTCGGTAATGTCGATCGACTGGCCGCTTTTCAGCGTGACGATCGCCTTCTTGATGTCGGACTTCGTGTAGGGCGTACCCTTCCACTTCTTGGTCTTGCCCTTCTGGACGATCGTGTTCACGTTCATGACGCTGACGCCGAACAGCGCTTCCACGGCCGCCTTGATCTCGGGCTTGGTGGCGTCGTTCGCCACCTTGAACACAACCGCGTTCTGCTCCGAGAGAAGCGTCGACTTCTCGGTGATGTGCGGGGCTACGATCACGTCGTAATGACGCAGATCGACCGCCTTGGTCGGCTTCTTAGCCATTGAACCGGGCCTCCAGCTGTTCGACGGCGGCGCGGGTCAGGACCAGCGTGTCGTGCTTCAGGATATCGTAGACGTTGGCGCCCGCGGCGGGCAGCACGTCGATCGTGTGCAGATTGCCCGCGGCCAGCGCGAAGCTGGTCTCGACCGCATCGCCGTCGATGACGAGCGCGGTCTTGCCCATTCCAAGCCTTGCCCAGTCCGCGATCAGCGTCTTGGTCTTGGCTTCCGCGACGGCGAGGCTGTCCATGATGACCAGCGAGCCCGCCTTGGCGTGACTGCTGAGCGCCATCTTCAGCCCGAGCGCGCGAATCTTCTTGTTGAGCGACGGATTGAAGTCGCGAACGCGGGCGCCGTGCGCCTTGCCGCCGCCGACGAAGATCGGGGCGCGGCGATCGCCATGACGCGCGGTGCCGCCGCCCTTCTGGCGACCGAACTTTTTGCCGGTGCGCGCGACATCGGCGCGCTCACGCGTGCCGCGCGCGGTGGCGCGGCGCTTTTCGAGCTGCCAGGTGACGACGCGGTGCAGGATGTCGGCGCGCGGATCGAGGCCGAAGACCTCGTCGGCGAGCTCGACGTCGGCCGCTTTGGCCTTGGCGTCGAAGGATTGAACCTTGATCTTCACGCTCAACCCTCCTTCTCGGTGTTGGTATCGCCGTCGGCCCCAGAGTCCGTAGAGGCCTCGGCGCCGGGATCGACTTCGCCCGCACCCGCCGCATCCGCGGCAGCGACACCCGTGGCGACTTCGTCGTCACCGGGCAGCGCGGGGATTTCGTGGATCGCGCCTTCTTCGACCGACATTACGACGGGCTCGTCGTCGGTGTTCGCGCTGCGCAGGCCCGCCGGGAACGGCGCGTCGGCGTGGCGATCGACCTTGACCGCGTCCTTGACGAACAGCCAGCCGCCCTTCGACCCGGGCACCGAGCCCTTGACGAAGATCAGCCCGCGCGCGGCGTCGGTGCCGACGATCTCGAGATTCTGCTGGGTGCGATATTTGTCACCCATGTGACCGGCCATCTTCTTGTTCTTGAAGACCTTGCCCGGATCCTGGCGCTGACCGGTGCTCCCTAGCGAACGGTGCGAGACCGAGACGCCGTGGGTGGCGCGCAGACCACCGAAGTTCCAGCGCTTCATGCCGCCGGCAAAACCCTTGCCCTGCGTCCGGCCCTGGATGTCAACGAGCTGGCCCGCGACATAATGTTCGGCGGAAAGCTCTGCGCCAACGTCGAGGAGGTTATCCTCGGTGACGCGGAATTCGTGGACGATCGCCTTGGGCTCGACCGAAGCCTTGCCGAAATGGCCGCGCTGCGGCTTGGCGACGTTCTTCGCCTTGGCGACGCCTGCGCCAAGCTGGACGGCGGTATAGCCGTCGATATCCATTTCGCGGCGGGAGACGACCTGCAAGCCTTCGAGCTGCAGGACGGTGACCGGCACATGCCGACCGTCGTCCTGAAACACGCGAGTCATTCCCATCTTCTTCGCGATCACGCCGGTGCGCATGACCAAACTCCCTCACAGAGGCACCCCACGGACAATTCCCTAGGTGCGTGCCGGGCGCCCATCGAAGTAATATTTCGATGGGACCCGTCAGCCCGGTAAAGCGAAGCGTGCCCCCGTCCCGGGCTGGTGTTCCTGCAGAAGCAAAAACGTGACGGGAGACGCTGTCCTGGCCGACGGATCGGCCAGCGGTATCTCAAATATTTCGTCACCCCCGCGAAAGCGGGGGCCCATCTCGAACGCTCACCCCGTCAGAAACGGTGGGAGCTGGGTCCCCGCTTTCGCGGGGATGACGAGTTAGAGTTATGTTCGACCAACCTGTCGGCTCGTCGGGAGCGCGGCCACTAGTCGAAACGAATTGTCCCGTCAACCGGCCACCCCCGCTTTCGCGGGGGCTAAATGCAAACTCGCCTCAGGCCAGTTTGATCTCGACGTCAACGCCTGCGGCGAGATCGAGCTTCATCAAAGCATCGACCGTCTGCGGCGTCGGCTGCACGATATCGAGCATGCGCTTATAGGTGCGAACCTCGAACTGCTCACGGCTCTTCTTGTCGATGTGCGGGCCGCGATTGACGGTGAATTTCTCGATTCGCGTCGGAAGCGGGATGGGGCCACGGATCAGCGCGCCGGTGCGGCGGGCGGTGTCGGCGATTTCGCCCGTCGCCTGATCGAGCACGCGATGGTCGAACGCCTTCAGGCGAATGCGGATGTTGCTGTCCATAGTCCCTACCGATGCGAAAGAGCGGGCCGCCTTGTGACGGCTCTTGCTGGTTCAAATTAGATTGAAGTGGCGCCCCTAGCCGCACTGCGCGCGAGGATCAACCCCTCCCGTCCAAGCGAAGCGCGTTCGGGCATTGGCCGGCCGCGGCGGCGCGTAGACACTCGAAAAGACGCGTGCCAGACTGCTCGGCCTAATTGCGGAGGAGAATATATGCTGCCTCTCGTCCTGATGGCCGCCATGGCCGGCGATCCGGCCAAGCCGGCCGGTCTGGCTTCACTCGAGCCGCTGGCCGGTTGCTGGCGGGTCGCCGGACAGGTGCGTGGCAAGCCCTCGCCCTCCATCGCCCGCGGGCAATGGCATCTGGGCGGCAGATATTTCACGCTGCAGCTGCGCGCCACCACGGCCAAAGTATATGAGGCGGCGATCACCTATGGCGCGGGCGAAAAGGCCGAGGCGATCGGATCGATCTGGCACGATACCTTCGGCGGCCTCTACGAGCCATCCTTGGGCTCGGGAGAGCGAACGGCCGACGGATTTGTGCAGATTTACCGCTTTCCGGACGCCAAATACGTCAACCGCTTCGCGCGTGAGGGTGATGGCTGGCGCTGGACCATAACAGAGGTGGCGGACGGCAAATCCGACCAGCTGTTCGCCAGCTACCGGCTCCAGCCGGCGTCCTGCCGGACCATGCGATTTACCTTTTGAACGCCCGCGAGGAAGCCGCGTAAAACAGAACGGCCCGCCTTCCCCGTGGGAAGGCGGGCCGCGCCTTGTTCATGGATACTCGGCTTACTTGGCGATCGCGCTGACGATCCCCGAACCGACGGTCCGGCCGCCTTCGCGAATCGTGAAGCGCTGGCCGACATCCATAGCGATCGGCGCGATCAGCTTCACGCCAAGCGCGATGTTGTCGCCCGGCATGACCATCTCGGTGCCCTCGGGCAGCTCGACGGTGCCGGTCACATCGGTCGTGCGGAAGTAGAATTGCGGGCGGTAGTTGGCGAAGAACGGCGTGTGACGGCCGCCCTCATCCTTCGACAGCACGTAGACTTCCGACGAGAAATCGGTATGCGGCTTGATCGAGCCGGGCTTGCAGAGCACCTGGCCGCGCTCGACCTCTTCACGCCCGACGCCGCGGATCAGCGCACCGACGTTGTCGCCGGCCTGGCCCTGATCGAGCAGCTTGCGGAACATCTCGACGCCGGTGACCGTGGTCTTGCGGACCTCGGGGTGGATGCCGACGATCTCGACTTCCTCGCCGACCTTGATGATGCCGGTTTCGACGCGGCCGGTGACGACGGTGCCGCGACCCGAGATCGAGAACACGTCCTCGATCGGCATCATGAACGGCTTGTCGAGCGGTCGCTCGGGCTGCGGCAGGAACGTATCGACCGCTTCCATCAGCTTCAGGACGGCCTGATGACCGATCTCGGGGGTCTTGTCCTCGAGCGCCGCAACCGCCGAACCACGAATGATCGGAATGTTGTCGCCGTCGAAATCGTACTTCGACAGGAGCTCGCGGATTTCCAGCTCGACGAGTTCGAGGATTTCCTCGTCATCGACCAGATCGACCTTGTTCATGAACACGACCATCGTCGGCACGCCGACCTGACGCGCGAGCAGGATGTGCTCGCGGGTCTGCGGCATCGGGCCGTCGGTCGCGGACACGACGAGGATCGCGCCGTCCATCTGGGCGGCGCCGGTGATCATGTTCTTCACATAATCGGCGTGGCCCGGGCAATCGACGTGCGCATAGTGGCGCGCGGTCGTTTCATATTCGACGTGCGCGGTCGAAATCGTGATGCCGCGCTCGCGCTCTTCGGGCGCCTTGTCGATATTGGCATAGCTGGTGTACGTCGCGCCGCCGGTTTCCGCCAGCACCTTGGTGATCGCCGCGGTCAGCGACGTCTTGCCGTGGTCGACGTGACCGATCGTGCCGATGTTGAGATGCGGCTTGTTCCGCTCGAATTTTGCCTTCGCCATTGTTTCCTACCTTCTGGATCAATTTCGCGGCCGATAAGGGCGCCACGCGAACGCGGCCCCTTAGCGACTCAATTTGGGTTACGCCAGCCCGGAGCGTCTGGCGCGTTAAGCCAATTTCGCCTTCACTTCGTCGGCGACGTTGGCGGGCACTTCGTCATAATGCGAGAATTGCATCGAGTAGCTCGCGCGCCCTTGAGTGAACGAACGCAACTGGTTCACGTAACCGAACATATTCGCCAGCGGCACCATCGCCTCGACGGTTTGCGCGTTTCCGCGCGCGTCGGTGCCCTGGATCTGCCCGCGGCGGCTGTTCATGTCGCCGATGACGTCGCCGAGATAATCCTCCGGGGTGACGACCTCGACCTTCATGATCGGCTCGAGCAGCTTGATGCCCGCCTTCTGCGCGGCTTCGCGCATCGCGCCGCGCGCGCAGATTTCGAACGCCAGCGCCGAGGAGTCGACGTCGTGGTACGCGCCGTCGGTCAGATGGACCTCGAAATCGATGATCGGGAAGCCGATCAGCGAGCCGGTCTCGGCGGTCTCGCGGAAGCCTTTTTCCACCGACGGGATATATTCGCGCGGGATGTTGCCGCCCTTGATCTCGTCGAAGAACTGGAAGCCGGTACCGCGCTCGCCGGGGATCACCGTCACCTTGACGCGGCCGAACTGGCCCGAGCCGCCCGACTGCTTCTTGTGGGTGTAGTCGATGTCGACCTGCTTGCCGAGATATTCGCGGTACGCCACCTGCGGCGCGCCGACATTGGCCTCGACCTTGAACTCGCGACGCATGCGATCGACCAGGATTTCGAGGTGTAGCTCGCCCATTCCCTTGATGATGGTCTGGCCCGATTCGTGATCGGTCGACACGCGGAACGACGGATCCTCGCGCGCGAGACGATTGAGCGCGACGCCCATCTTCTCCTGGTCGGCCTTGGTCTTGGGTTCGACCGACAGCTCGATGACCGGATCGGGGAATTCCATCCGCTCAAGGATGATCGGCGCGTTCTGCGCGCAGAGCGTATCCCCGGTGGTGGTGTCTTTGAGGCCCGCGAGCGCGACGATGTCACCGGCGTACGCCACCTGGATGTCCTCGCGGTCGTTGGCATGCATCAGCAGCATGCGGCCTACCTTTTCCTTCTTGTCCTTGACCGAGTTGGTCACCATCGACGCGGTTTCGAGCTTGCCCGAATAGATGCGCGCGAAGGTGAGCGTCCCGACGAAGGGATCGTTCATGATCTTGAACGCCAGCGCCGAGAACGGCGCATTGTCGTCGGCGGGACGCGTATCGGGCGTCTCGCCGTCGAGCTTCAGACCCTGGATCGCGGGAACGTCGCGCGGGCTCGGCAGGTAATCCACGACCGCGTCGAGCAAGGGCTGTACGCCCTTGTTCTTGAACGCGGAGCCGCAAAGGACCGGCACGAACGAGAAGTTCAGCGTGCCCTTGCGAATCAGCTTCTTGAGGTCGGCCGAACTCGGCTCGTTGCCCTCGAGATACGCCTCCATGAGGTCGTCGTCCTGCTCGACCGCCATTTCGATCAGTTCCGAGCGGGCGGTGGCGGCGGCGGCCTTCAGGTCGTCGGGGATGTCCTGATATTCGAACTTCGCGCCGAGTTGCTCATCGAGCCAGATGATCGCGCGATTCTCGACGAGATCGACCAGGCCCTTGAAGCCGCCCTCGATGCCGATCGGGAGATACAGCACCGCCGGACGCGCGCCGAGGCGGTCCTTGATCATGCTGACGCACATCTCGAAGTTGGCACCGGTGCGATCGAGCTTGTTGACGAAGCACATCCGCGGAACCTTGTATTTCTCCGCCTGGCGCCACACCGTCTCGGACTGCGGCTCGACCCCCGCGACGCCGTCGAAACACGCGACCGCGCCATCGAGAACGCGCAGCGACCGCTCGACCTCGATCGTGAAATCGACGTGGCCCGGCGTGTCGATGATGTTGATGCGGTGATCGTTCCAGAAACACGTCGTCGCCGCCGACGTGATCGTAATCCCGCGCTCCTGCTCCTGCTCCATCCAGTCCATCGTCGCGGTGCCCTCATGGACCTCGCCAATCTTGTAGGATTTGCCGGTGTAATAGAGGATGCGCTCGGTCGTCGTCGTCTTGCCGGCGTCGATATGCGCCATGATGCCGATGTTGCGGTACATGTCGAGCGGATGGCTGCGGGCCATGACTTGGGTCCTTCGAACTAGGTTCAATCAAACCGGCTAAGCCGGATGTTCAGGTCAGAAACGCTCTCGCGAGCGCCGCGCCCAAACCCATGATCGCAATCGCGAGCACAAGAGAGAACGCGAAAAACAAGGTCGGATGGAAGGTCAACTTGTCCAACCACGTAACCTTCGCCAGCTTAACTGTCCGCTCCGCTTGCAGTTTGCTGGCCTCCGCCATCAATCTGCGCGTTTCGGCTTCAAGCTGTGCGGATTCACGGCTCAGGCGAGCGACATAATCTTCCGATGTTTTTTTCGGGGATCGTCGCCATCGCCGCGCTCCTTACGGCCGATATAATCGCCTACCAGCGATAATGCGAGAAGGCGCGGTTCGCCTCGGCCATGCGGTGCGTGTCCTCGCGCTTTTTCACCGCGTTGCCGCGGTTGTTCGACGCGTCGAGCAGCTCGCCCGACAGGCGCGCATCCATCGTATTCTCGCTGCGTGCGCGGGCCGCCGTGATCAGCCAGCGGATCGCCAGCGCCTGCGCACGCTCGGGACGCACCTCAACGGGAACCTGATAGGTCGCCCCGCCGACGCGGCGGCTGCGGACCTCGATGCCCGGCTTGATGTTGTTGAGCGCGTCGTGGAACACACCGATCGGATCGCGCTTGGCGCGCGTCTCGACCGCCTCCATCGCGGAATAGACGATGCCTTCGGCGACCGACTTCTTGCCGTCGTACATGACCGAATTCATGAACTTCGACAGAACCTCATCACCGTATTTGGGATCAGGAAGGATGATACGCTTTTCTGGACGACGGCGACGTGCCATTTCAAATTCCTTTTATTCTTCAGCCATTTGAATGCCGGGCTATCGATAGCCCGATCGGCTTACTTCGGACGCTTTGCGCCGTATTTGGAACGCGACTGGCGGCGATCCTTCACGCCCTGCGTATCGAGCACGCCGCGCAGCACGTGATAGCGCACACCGGGAAGATCGCGAACGCGACCGCCGCGGATCAGCACCACCGAATGCTCCTGCAGATTGTGCCCCTCGCCGGGGATGTAGCTGATGACTTCACGCTGATTGGTCAGGCGGACCTTGGCCACCTTGCGCAGCGCCGAGTTCGGCTTCTTCGGAGTCGTCGTGTAGACGCGGGTGCAAACGCCGCGCTTCTGCGGGTTCGCCTCCATTGCAGGGACCTTGTTCTTGGCCTTCTGCGGGTCACGGCCCTTGCGGACCAGCTGGTTGATCGTCGGCATTGAAGCCTTCACCTTTCACGTGGTTACTTTGCTGGAGCCATGCGGCACCTACGAATACAAAAAGGGACGTGGGCGGTCGTTCGAGACCTCCCCGGCCCTTGAAGCATCCAGCAATGTTCAAGCATGTCCGCGCGAGCTTTCCGCCCGAACGAACCGGCGCGCCTATACGCAGCGAGGGGGTGGTGGTCAATGGCGGTCGGGCTTCACCGGGCGGTAACCGTGGCTGCGCTATGGGCGGAGGCATGATCCCTGCCCTCCCCCCGACAGGCATGCGGGTCGCGACCGGCTGCGCGGCTATCGTCGTCGCAGCTTTAGCGACCCGAATCGCCGCCGATCATGCCGCATCCGCCGCGTGGCTGACGCTTGCCGCACCCACCGGACTCGCGGGCGCGGAACTGTGGTCGCTGGCGACGGTGGCGACGGTGGGCGCCGCCGCCTGGCTCGCCGCGAACGCCGCGCGCGCCGAGGCGGTCATGCTGGCGGCGAACGATCCGCCGTTGCGGTTCCGGTCGGCGCGACCGCGGATCGAGCGATAGACCCCTACAGTTCGCGCTCGCCGCCCTTGATGACCGCGACGGGATGTTCGAGCACGCGGACGTCGGCGGTCGGATCGCCCTTCACCGCGACGATATCGCCGTAGCGCCCGACCGCGATCGCGCCGACGTCGCTGCTGCCGAGCGCCTCCGCCGCGCTGGTCGTCGCGGCGCGGATCGCCTGGATCGGGGTCATGCCCCATTCGACCATCTTCGCGAATTGCTTCGCATTGTCGCCGTGCGGATAGACGCCGGCGTCGGTGCCGAACAGCATCTTCACCCCCGCGCGAACCGCGCGCTGGAAGGTCTGGCGCTGTTTCAGCCCGATCGCCTTTTCCTTGTCGAGGCTTTCCTGTTCGGTGCCGTTCCTGGTGCCGGTCGCGAGGATATAATCGTCGTTGTAGATATCCATGTCGAACCAGGTGCCGTGCGCAATCGCGAGCTTGATCGCCTCGTCCGAGGCGAGGCTGGCATGCTCGATGGTGTCGATGCCCGCGAGGATCGCGGCCCTGATCCCCTCGTCGCCATGCGCGTGCGCTGCGACCTTCAGATGGAGCATGTGCGCCTCGTCGGCGATCGCCTTCATCTCCTCGAAGGTCAATTGCTGCCCGCCGACGCTGTCGCCGAGCGAAAAGACACCGCCGGTCGCGCAGATCTTGATGACCTCGGCGCCGTATTTGTGGACCCAGCGGACCTTGGCGCGCGCGTCCTCGGGTGAGTTGATGACGCTTGGCTGCTGCTTGTCGTAACTCGGCGGCAGCGCATTGTCGTCGCAATGCCCGCCGGTCGCGCCGAGCGCATAGGTCGCGGTGGTGATCCGTGGACCCGTTACCCAGCCGCCGTCGATCGCCTCGCGCAGGCCGACGTCCTGGAAATCGGACGACCCGACGTTGCGGACCGAGGTGAAGCCCGCCGCCAAGGTCTTCTCCGCGTTGGCGACGCCGACCGCGCTCCAGAAGCTGTCGGTATATTTGAGGCCGTTATAGCCGCCGATCTCGGCCAGCGAGGTCAGATGGACGTGCATGTCGATCAACCCGGGCAGGATCGTCGCGTCGCCGAGTTCGATCCTTTTCGCCTCCGCCGGGATGTTGGGCCGCGCGCCGCCGCGCGTCACGACCGACGCGATGCGCCCGTCGGTGATGACGACGACAGGCTCGTCGAGCGTCTTGCCGCTCGCCGGATCGAGCATGTGCGCGGCGGTGACGACGACGGTCTCTGCCGCCGCCGGAGCCGCGGCGAGCAATGCGGCCGCTGCCAGAATAGAACGCATCACAGCCCTCCCATCCGCGCCATCGCTTCGCTGTACGCATGCGCCGCAGCGACCATGTCGACGAAGAAGCCGATCCACATTGCCATCAGCACCGCGACCGAGGCGAGATAGACCATGAACCGTGCCGGCACCTTGTTTGGGCCGATGTGGATGAAGCTGTGCACCGCGCGAAGGATCACGAAAATCCAGGCCAGCGTCACCTGCGTCAGATTGGCGTGGTTGGTCCCGATCAGCAGCGGCACCAGCGCGAAATAGAGCACCGGCATCTCGAATAGATTGGCGAGATTGTTCGCGGGCATCTCGACCGGGCGGAAATAGCGCTGGGCGGATTCGCCGTCGGCGAAGGTGTCAGCAGTCGGCGGGTTGCGCTTCATGTGGGTGAAACGCTGGAAGAAGAGTGTGAACCAGACGACGAAGATCAGCGCGACCAGCGCGAACGTCGGCCAAAGAATGTTGAGCAGGATCATGTCGCTTATTCCCCCTTTTCGCGTTTATCCGAACATGGCCGGTTTGCGCGCAGGAGGGAAGGGATGACGAAATGGTCGCTGCCGATGTTGGGCGGCTGCCGCTGCGGCAAGGTGCGCTTGCGGATCGATGCGGCACCGATGCTGACGATGGTGTGCCAATGCAAAGGCTGCCAGAGGATGACCGCAAGCGCTTATTCGACGACGGTGATGGTGGCGTCGGACGGCTTCGCGGTGACCGAAGGCGGGCCGGTAATCGGCGGGCTCCACGGCGCGCAGGGCCAGCACAATCACTGCGACTGGTGCAAGAGCTGGCTGTTTACGCGGATTCCGCGCGAATACGGCCCGTTCGTCAACGTCCGCGCGACGATGCTCGACGATGTGTCGTGGTTCGCGCCGTTCGTCGAAAATTACACGAGCGAGGCGCTAGCGTGGGCGAAAGTGCCGGCGAAGCACGGTTACGCCGGGTTTCCGCCTATGGAGGAGTACCGGGGGCTGCTGGCGGAGTTTGCTGAGGGCCAGATCAACTAAGCCTCGTGCTCCTGCGAAGGCAGGAGCGTTGCGTCACGAACGCCGCGCTTATACCCGGCGCTCCTGCTTTCGCAGGAGCACGGCGCACCGATGGTCACCCGTTCGCGGCGATCCATCCCTCGACGACCGGCGCGATGCGGTCGCGCCATTTCGAGCCGTTGAAGATGCCGTAATGGCCGACGCCCTTCGCCATCAGGTAGCGCTTCTTTGACTTGGGCAGCTTGTTCGCGAGCGTCAGCGCCGCCTTGGTCTGGCCGATGCCGGAAATATCGTCGCGCTCGCCCTCGATCGCGAGGATCGCGATGTCGGTGATCGCCGACGGATCGACCGGGCGACCACGATGCTCCATCGTGCCGTTGGGCAAGGCATGCGTCTGGAATACGAGATCGACGGTCTGGAGATAGAATTCGGCGGTCATGTCGCAGACCGAGCGATATTCATCGTAGAAATCTTTGGTCGGACCGGCGCTCTCGCCGTCGCCGCGGACGAGATGTTTGAACATCTCGAAATGACTCTGCATGTGGTTGCCGAGGTTCATCGTCATGAATCCGGTCAGCTGCAGAAACCCGGGATAGACCCGGCGCCCGGCGCCTGGATATGTGGCGGGCACCGTGGCGATCACGTTCTGCGAAAACCACGAATGCGGCCGCGCGGTCGCCATCGTGTTGACCGCGGTCGGCGCTTCGCGGGTGTCGATCGGGCCGCCCATCATGGTGAGCGTCCTGGGGCGGCAGGGATGCTTGTCCGCATTCATCAGCGCCGCAGTCGCATAGCACGGCACCGACGGCTGGCAGACCGCGAGCATGTGCGCGCCGGGGCCGATTTCTTCCATGAACTCGGTCAGATAGTCGACATAATCGTCGAGATCGAAACGGCCCGCCGAGAGCGGCACGAGCTTCGCGTCGCGCCAGTCGGTGATGTAGACGTCGGTCGTCTCGAGCATCCGCTCGACCGTGCCGCGCAACAGCGTGGCGTAATGGCCCGACATCGGCGCCACGATCAGCAGCTTGGGCGAATCCTTTACGCCTTCGCGGACGAAATGCTTCAATTGCCCGAACGGCTTCTTGGCGACGATTTCCTCGCGGACCGCGACCATCTTGCCGGCGACCTCGACGTGATCGATCCCGAACGCGGGCTTGCCGCGCGGCGCGGAGGCGTGCGCGAACACGTCGAGCGCCGAGGCCATGACGTGTCCGCCGCCAAAATAGGAAAACGGGTTTGCCGGGCTCGACCAAAGCCCTGAGCCAAAACTCGCCATCGCGCTGGCGCTTGAGAGCATCGAGCGCTGAAATTCGTACGCGTCGTAGAGCATCGGGTATCCTGTACCACGAGATAGGTTGCCAGCGTCGTAACGTAAATTGTGCAGAGCACAAACTCTTGGTTCGGACGAGCGATGGCCGGCGTCACCGTTGAGCGGCACCCCCGGCACTGCTAGGCCCGCCGCATGGCTCGCCAAGACCCCGTCGAAACCGCCGATCCCGATAGCAAGCGCAAACGGCGGATCGGCGACCTCGCGCTCGTCTGGCATGCCGCGAAACGCTATCCCGCGCAGATCGCCGCGGCCTGGGCGGCGCTCGCGACGACATCGGCGGCGACGATCGCGATCCCCTACAGCTTCAAGCGCGTGGTCGATCGCGGCTTCGGGGCGGGCAGCACCGAGGCGGTGGCCGGGGCATTCCACTATCTACTGATGATCGTCGCGGTGCTCGCGATCGCGACCGCGATCCGCTTCTATTTCGTCTCGTGGCTCGGCGAGCGTGTCGTCGCCGACATCCGTCTGAAGGTGCAGGCGCATCTGATGACGCTGAGCCCGAGCTTCTTCGAGGAGAACCGCCCGTCGGAGATCGCGTCGCGGATGACGTCGGACACCGCGCAGATCGAAAATGTCGTGGGTTCCACCGTTTCGGTCGCGCTAAGGAACGCGTTCACCGGCGTCGGCGGGATCATCTACCTTTTTGCGATCTCGCCCAAGCTGGCGGGGTTGCTCATGCTCGGCATCCCCGCGATCATCCTGCCGATCACGCTGCTCGGTCGGCGCATCCGCAACCAGAGCCGCACTTCGCAGGACCGGCTCGCCGATGTCGGATCGATCGTGACCGAGGCGCTCGGAGCGATGAAGATCGTCCAGGCGTTCGGGCAGGAACAGCGCGAGACCGCGCGGTTCGCGGGTGCAGTCGAGGCGACGATGGCGGCGGCGCGGCGGCGGATCGCGTTGCGCGCGGCGATGACCGCGATCGTCATCGCGTTGGTCTTCGGGTCGATCACGATGGTGCTGTGGGAAGGCGCGATCGATGTCGCGGCGGGGCGGATCAGCGGCGGATCGATCGCGGCGTTCGTACTGACCGGCGGGATCGTCGCGGGGGCTCTGGGATCGCTGACCGAAGTGTACGGCGATCTGTTGCGCGGCGCGGGCGCGGCGGGGCGGTTGGCGGAACTGCTAGCCGAGCGGCCCGAGATTTCGGCGCCGACCAGCCCGGTCGCGCTGCCGGTCCCGGCGCGCGGCGCGCTGGCGTTCGAGGAAATCGAGTTCCGCTATCCGACCCGGCGCGACACCGCGGCGCTCCACGATTTCTCGCTGGCGATCGCGCCGGGCGAGACAATGGCGGTGGTCGGGCCGTCGGGGGCGGGCAAATCCACACTCTTCCAGCTGATCCAGCGCTTCTACGATCCCGATCATGGCGGCGTGACGATCGATGGCGTCGATCTGCGCGACGCCGATCCCGCGGAAGTGCGCAGCCGCATCGCGATGGTGCCGCAGGAGACGGTGATCTTCGGCGCATCGGCGCGCGACAATCTGCGCTACGGGCGGTGGGACGCGGGCGACGACGCGATCTGGGCGGCGGCGGAAGCCGCAAACGCTGCGGAATTTTTGAGGAAATTGCCCGAGGGACTCGACACCTTCCTCGGCGAGGGCGGCGCGCGGCTGTCGGGGGGGCAGCGCCAGCGCGTCGCGATCGCCCGCGCATTGCTCCGCGACTCGCCGATCCTGCTGCTCGACGAAGCGACGAGCGCCCTCGATGCCGAGAGCGAACGGCTGGTGCAGGAGGCGCTCGAACGGCTGATGACCGAGCGGACGACGCTGGTCATCGCGCACCGTCTGGCGACGGTCCGCGCGGCGGGGCGGATCGTGGTGATGGACGAGGGCCGGATCGTCGAGGAAGGGACGCACGCCTCGCTCAATGCGCGCGGCGGGCTGTACGCGCGGCTGGCGCGGTTGCAGTTCAGCGAGGCGGCGTAATTTCATCGTGACCCCGGACTTGTCCCGGGGTCCACCGTGCCGCACACCATTCGGGCTGGGACTCGCGGCACGGTGGATGCCGGGACGAGCCCGGCATGACGGCTGGGAGAATGCGACATGACCCGTGACTTCGACGTGATCCTATATGGCGCGACCGGCTACACCGGGCGACTTGTCGCCGAGTATCTCAGCCAGACTTACCCCACCGGCGTTCGCTGGGCGATGGCGGGGCGGTCGCTTTCGAAACTTCAGGAAGTCCGCGCCGAAATGGGCGTGCCGGAAAGCGTGCCGCTGGTCACCGCCAATTCGGACGACCCCGCCTCGCTCCGCGCGATGTGCGAGCAGGCGACCGTCATCATCACCACGGTCGGGCCGTACCAGCTTTACGGCAGCGATCTCGTCGCCGCCTGCGCCGCGACCGGCACCGCCTACGTCGATCTCTGCGGCGAGCCCGCGTGGATGCGCCACATGATCGACACGCATGAGGCGGAGGCGAAGACGACGGGCGCGCGGATCGTGTTTTCGTGCGGGTTCGATTCGATCCCGTTCGATCTCGGCGTGCTGACCTTGCAGGAGGCGGCGAAGAAACGGTTCGGCGAGCCCGCCTGCCGCGTCAAATGCCGCGTCCGGACGATGAAAGGCACCTTCTCCGGCGGCACCGCGGCGAGCCTGAAGGCGACGCTGGCGGCGGTTGCGCGCAAGCCCTCGCTCGCGGCACTACTGACCAATCCCTTCGCGCTGACGCCGGGACATAAAGGTGCGCACCAGCCGAGCGGGCTGATCCCCGAATATGATCCGACGATCGAGGCGTGGGTCGCGCCGTTCGTGATGGCGCCGATCAATACCAAGAACGTCCACCGGACGAATTTCCTGCTGGGCCAGCCCTATGGCGATTTCGTCTACGACGAAATGATGGTCGCGCCGGGGCTGGGCGACATGGGCCGCGTCGCGGCGGAGGCGATCGCCAATTTCAATCCGTTCGGCGGCGACAAGGGGCCGAAACCCGGCGAGGGCCCGTCGAAGGAGGAACGCGAGGCGGGGCATTACGACATAGTGTTCGTCGGGCTGATGGAGGACGGCACGCGGATTGACGCGGTCGTCACGGGGGACCGCGATCCGGGCTATGGCTCGACGAGCAAGATGCTGGCGGAGAGTGCCTTGTGTTTGGTCGAGGATGTGAAGGGCAACGGTGGGGTGTGGACCCCGGGGGCGCTGATGGGCGCGAAACTGCGCGACCGGTTGGTGGCGAAGGCGGGGATGACGTTCGTCGCGGGATAGGCCGCGGTCAGCCGCGGTAGAACAGGATCGCGATCAGCGCGAAGACGATCGCGACCGGCACCGCGATCATTGCGCGCATCCGTTCGCGCTGTGCCTGCGCGATATAATAGTTTCGCAGGTCGAGCCAGCAGCGGCCGTCGGTCGTCGATTTTACCGCGCCCGAAGCGCGCAGGCGGGCGAGGTCGCGCTGCGCTTCGGGGCTGTCCGGCGCGTATCCGGTCGCGCGCGCGGGCATGATCGCGCCGCGATCGAACAGCGCGGTCGCCGCCGCGCCCCGGATACGATGCGGGCGTAGCGCGATTTCCGCGTCGGACAGACCTTCGACTTTCACCGTTTCCTCCCCTGATGCCGGATGTTCGCCGGACGTCCGCGTTTGCCGGTCACGCGCTTGGGCCTATCCCCGTGCCGCGGCGGCAGCGCCCCCTTCCCTTCCGGCATCTCGAAGCGCAACGCGCCCGAGACCGGATTCGCCTCCGCCAGCCGCAGTTCCAGCGTCTGTCCGGAGGCGTAGACGTCGCCGCTCGCGTCGCCGGTCAGCGTTCTCGCGCCTTCGTCGAAGCGGTAGTAATCGCCGCCGAGATCGCGGACCGGCATCAGGCCGTCGCCGCCGATCCCCTCGACGGTCGCGAAGAAGCCGAAGTTGGTGACGCCGGTGATGTGGACCGGCATCACCTCCCCCACCCGGTCCGCCAGGAACGCGGCGACGTAGCGGTCGAGCGTGTCGCGCTCGGCCTCCATCGCGCGGCGTTCGAGCATCGAGATCGACTGGCCGATCGTTTCCATGTTGGCCGCATCGGCGGCTGGGAGCGCGCCATCGCCCAGACCATACGCCGCGACGAGCGAGCGGTGGACGATCAGGTCGGCGTAGCGGCGGATCGGCGAGGTGAAATGCGCATAACTGCCGAGCGCGAGGCCGAAATGGCCGTGGTTCTGCGGCGCGTAATAGGCCTGCGTCTGGCTGCGCAGGATCTGTTCCATGATCTGCGGACGGAAGTCCGCGTCGCCGATGCGGTCGAGGATGTGGTTGAAGGTCGCGGGGCGGATCACCTGGCCGAGTGCGAAGGGCACGTCGAAGGTTTCGAGATAGTCCTTCAGCGCGACGATCTTCTCGCGGCTTGGCGGCTCGTGGACGCGGTACATGACGGGCGCCTTCTTGGCCTCGAGCGCCTTGGCGGCGGCGACGTTGGCGGCGATCATGTAATCCTCGATCAGCCGGTGCGCGTCGAGGCGTTCGCGCGGGGCGACCGAGAGGATGCGGCCCTTTTCGTCGAGCACGACGCGACGTTCTGGGAGGTCGAGATCAAGCGGCGCGCGGGCGTCTCGCGCCTTGGCCAGCGCGCGCCAGCAGGACCATAAGGGGCGAAGCGCGTCAATCATCGCGCCCTCATCGGCATCGATTGCCGCCTGCGCATCCTCATACGCGATATTCGCCGCGATCCGCACGACCGCGCGCGTGAAGCGCCAGCTTTTCAGCGCGCCGCCCTTCGCCACCTGCAAATGACAGACGAGCGCGGCGCGGTCCTCGCCTTCCTTCAGCGAGCACACATCCGCCGACAAGATCTCCGGCAGCATCGGCACGACGCGGTCGGGGAAATAGACGCTGTTGCCGCGCCGCCGCGCCTCGCGGTCGATCTCGGAACCCGGACGGACGTAGAAACTGACGTCGGCGATCGCGACGATCGCCTGCCAGCCGCCGGAATTGGCCGGATCGTCGTCGGGCGCGGCCCAGACCGCGTCGTCGTGGTCGCGCGCATCGGCGGGGTCGATCGCGACGATCGGGAGATGGCGGAGGTCTTCGCGATTGTCTCCCAGCCGCAACGTCGCGACCCGCTTCGCCTCCTCGATTGCTTCGGGCGAGAAGACATCCGGTATCCCGAGCTTGTGAATCGCGATCAGCGAGAAGCTGCGCGGGGCGAACGGATCGCCGAGGCGTTGCACGACCTTGGCGGTGATGCGCGGTGGGCGGCCGGCCTTTTCCGCCAACACGAGATCACCGGGTTCGGCATCGCCCGCATCTGACACCGCATATTCGCGGCGCTCCTTTTTCTCGACTCCTTGCAGCCAGAGTTGCGAGCCTTCCTTGCGAAGCACCCCGATCATCTGTTCGGAGGTCGCCGCTAGCTGTTTCATCGGGTGCGCGATCCAGCCGTTTCCGGCTTCCTCGGTCCGCGCCAGGATGCGCGCGCCGACGCCGAGCGCGCCGCGCTTCTTCTCGCGGACGCGCAGCCGCGGCGGCGGGGTTTCAGCCTCCCAGCGTTCGGGCACCGCCCAGACGTTGCCGCCGTCGTCGACATCGGCGACGCGGAGCACGGTCACCTTGGGGAGGCCACCCATCTGGTGGAAGGCGCGACCGGGAGCGCTGTCGATCAGGCCTTCGTCGCCCATGTCCTTGAGGAGCGCCTTGAGCGCGATCTTCTCCTGCGCGGTCAGGCCGAACGCCTTGGCGATCTCGCGTTTCCCCGCAGGGCTGTCCGACGAGGTGATGAAATCGAGGATTTGCTGGCGGGTGGGGAAGCCCCGGGCGGGTTTGCGCATCCGGGAGAGATAGGCGACCCCTCCGCTCACGTCACCCCGGACTCGTTCGGCTGACAGCCGTTCCAACGAGGCACCCGTCATCCCGGGCTTGACCCGGGACCCAGGGTTACAGGCGGTAACGCCGTTGGCTCTGGATGCCGGATCAAGTCCGGCATGACGGGGACAGAGAGGTTCGTTACAGCGCCTCGGTGACCTATGACCTCATCATCGTCGGCGGCGGCATCAACGGCTGTGCGATCGCGCGCGACGCGGCGCTACTCGGCCTCAAGGTGCTTCTCGTCGAGCGCGACGATCTTGCCAGCCACACCTCGTCGGCATCGACCAAGCTAATTCACGGAGGCCTCCGCTATCTCGAATATTACGATTTCAAGCTCGTCCGCGAGGCGCTGAAGGAACGCGAGCGGCTGGTGAAGGCCGCGCCGCACATCATCCGGCCGCTGCGCTTCGTGCTGCCGCATGAAAATTCGGTCAGGCCGTGGTGGATGGTGCGGCTGGGACTGTATCTCTACGACCTCCTCGGCGGCAAGATGACGCTGAAGCGGTCGCGCGGGCTGCGCAAAAGCGACGGCGCGTTCACCGCCCCGCTGAAGGGCGGCGATCGTGGGTTCGTCTATTCGGACGCGTTCGTCGATGATTCGCGGCTGACATTGCTCAACGCGGTCGATGCCGCGGCGAATGGAGCGGAGATTTGCACGCGGACATCGCTCGAAGGCGCGCGGCGCGATGGCGATGTCTGGCGCGCGCAACTGTCCGACGGACGCGGCGTGGAAGCGCGCGGGTTGGTCAATGCGGCGGGGCCGTGGGTGCATCTGTTGCTCGAACGACTCGGCGTCGATGGCAAGAGCAACGTCCGGCTGGTCAAGGGCAGCCACATCGTCGTGCCGAAACTGTACGAGGGGGACCACGCCTATATGCTCCAGCAGCCCGACCGGCGGATCGTGTTCGCGATTCCGTATCGCGGGCAGACCGAGATCGGCACGACCGACATCCCGGTCGATGCGCCCGAGGATGCGGTGATCGATCCGCAAGAGATCGCGTATCTGTGCGAGGCGGTGAATCGGCATTTCGTGAAGCAGATCGCGCCCGGCGACGTGACTTCGACCTGGTCGGGCGTCCGCCCGCTCTACGACGACGGCGCGAGCGAGGCACGCGCGGTGACGCGCGATTATGTGCTGGAGTTCGACGAGGAAGGCCCGCCGCTGCTTTCGGTATTCGGCGGCAAGATCACGACCGCGCGGCATCTGGCGGAAGACGCGATGGAAAAGATCGCGCCCGCGCTAGGTTTCGCGGCGCATGCGGTGACGCCCGCGCGGGTGTTTCCCGGTGGCGCGATCGCCGATTTCGACGGGTTCCTCGCGCAGGTCCGCGCGACGTGGCCGTTCCTCGGTGACGAACGGTCGGCGCGGATGGCGCATGCTTATGGCACGATGCTGACCGAGATGATGGATGGCGTGGCGGACGAAGCGGCGATGGGAGCCGACCTCGGCGGCGGGCTGACCGAGATCGAGGCGCGGTGGATGCGCGACCGTGAGTGGGCGCGCTCCGCCGACGACGCGCTCGACCGGCGATCGAAGATCGGGCTGCGGCTTTCGGACAGCCGGCGCGCGAAGGTCGCGGAATGGTGGGACGCGAATGGCTGACCCGATCACCCTCGCCGCGCTCTATCGGTTCGCGCGGTGCGACGATCCCGAAGTGTTACGTGGGCCGCTCGTTGCACTCTGTCGCGAGTGCGGGGTTAAGGGGACGTTGCTGCTCGCGCGCGAGGGGATCAACGGGACGATCGCCGGATCGGCCGACGCGATCGAGACGGTGATGGCGCATATCCGCGCGCTGCCGGGCTGCGCCGACCTGGCGGTGAAGATCAGCCTCGCCGAGACCATGCCGTTCCACCGCATGAAGGTGCGCGTGAAGCGTGAGATCGTGACGATGGGGCAGCCCGACGTGGATCCGCTGACCGGCGCGGGCCATTATGTCGCGCCCGCCGACTGGAACGCGCTGATCGAGGCAGCGGGCACGATCGTCATCGACACACGCAACGATTACGAAGTCGCGATCGGGAGTTTCGCGGGCGCGATCGATCCGGGGACGGCGAGCTTTCGCGATTTTCCGGGGTGGGTCCACGCGCACCGTGTCGAACTGGAAGCCGCGAGCCGAATCGCGATGTTCTGCACCGGCGGCATCCGCTGCGAGAAGGCGACTGCGTTTCTGAAGGCGGAAGGGTTGGCTGAGGTCTATCACCTCGAAGGCGGTATTCTGAAATATCTTGAAGACGTTCGTGCCGAGGAGAGCCGCTGGCGGGGCGAGTGTTTCGTGTTCGACCAGCGCGTCGCGGTGACGCAAGGGTTGGAAATGGGAACGCATGCCTTGTGCCACGCCTGCCGGATGCCGGTGAGTACAGCGGATCGCGCATCGCCGCTTTATGTCGAAGGAGTGAGTTGCCCGGCGTGCCACGGTACCCGCGATGCACGGCAACGTGCGGGCTATGCCGAGCGGCATCGGCAGGAGATGTTGGCGCAAGCGCGCGGTGAGCCGCACGTCGGTGCGGTATTCGAGAGTTGAGCCGCCGCATTCAGGCCCTCTCCCGCTCTTCGCGGGAGAGGGTTGGGTGAGGGTCTTCTTCCTTTCTGCGCTCGAGAAGAAGGAGAAGAAAACCCTCACCCTCCCAGTTCGTGGGCCCCCCCCTCTCCCGCAAGCGAGAGAGGGGTATCAAAGTCGAGCCGTCGAACCTCAGATCGCCTGCCCCGCCGCCTGCGCGCTTGCCCAGGCCCATTGGAAATTATAGCCGCCGAGCCAGCCGGTGACATCGACCGCTTCACCGATCGCGTAAAGGGCGGGGACGCGTTTGGCCGCCATCGTCTGTGACGACAGTTCGGCGGTGGAGATGCCGCCGACGGTAATTTCGGCCTTGGCGTAACCCTCGCTGCCATTGGGGGTGAAGCGCCAGTCGGCCAGCCGGCGTTCGGCGGTTTCGAGAGCACGGTCGGGCTGGTCGGCGAGGTTGCCCGCGAGCGCGAGGCGCTCGGCGAGCGTCTCGGCGAGGCGATCGGGGAGCGCGGTTGCGAGGGCGCGCCGCAGCGTGGTGCGTGGGCTTGTCCGTTTGGCCACGCGGAGCCAACCGGACGCGGCGTCGGGGAGGAAGTCGATCGCGACCTCTTCGCCGCCTCGCCAATAGGACGAGATTTGCAGGATCGCGGGGCCGGAACGGCCGCGGTGGGTGAAAAGCGCCGCCTCGCGGAACGCCGCGTTGCCCGAGCGCGCGACGACGTCGGCGGATACGCCCGAGAGTTCGCGGAACAGCACCGCCTCGCCGCCGAGCGTCAGCGGTACGAGCGCGGGGCGCGGCTCGACGATCTTGAGGCCGAAGCGGCGCGCGAGATCATAGGCGAAGCCGCTCGCGCCGAGCTTCGGGATCGACGGGCCGCCGGTCGCGATTATTAGCGCGGGGGCGGTTGCGGTGCGATCACCATAGGTCACGCGGAACAGACCGTCGATGTGATCGACCTGGGTGATCGCTCGCCCGAGCGACACCTCCACCCCGCCCTTCGCGCATTCGGCCAGCAGCATCGCAACGACCTGTTTCGCGGAGCCGTCGCAGAACAACTGGCCAAGCGTCTTCTCGTGCCAGGCGATGCCATACGCCTCGATCAGCGCGAGGAAATCGGCGGGCGCGTAGCGGCCGAGCGCGGACTTGGCGAAATGCGGGTTCGCGGAGATGAAGCGGTCGGGCGCGGTGTGAAGGTTGGTGAAATTGCACCGCCCGCCGCCCGAGATCAGGATTTTCTTCCCCGCTTCGTCGGCATGGTCGATCAGCAGCACGCGCCGCCCTCGTTGCGCCGCCACGCCCGCGCACATCATCCCCGCCGCGCCCGCGCCGAGGACGATGGCATCATAGATCACACCGGCGATGGTGACGGATTTTCCGCGCCCGGCGCGATCTCGACCAGCCGGTCGCCCGGCTCGAGCCGCCGCGCATCCGCCTCCCAAAACCCGATCGAGCGATCGCCGCGATAGATCCGGACGATCAGCCGATCGCGGATCGTCGCCGGATCATGCCCGCATTCATCCGTCGTGACGATCCGCTCGCGCAATTCGACCTGACCGCCGCGCGTGACGAGATCGGCAACATAGTCCGCGATTTTCGGCCCCGCCGTCGATCCGGCGAGCAATTGCCCACCGAGACTGACCGAATTGATGATGACATCCGCCCCGGCCTCGCGCGCGATCGGTTCGTTTTCGTGCGCGCGGATGCCGACGCTGACCGGAACCCGCGCCGCCAGGCGCCGCGCGCTCAGCATTACCAGGATCGCGGTATCGTCGCGCCCCGGGGTGACGATCACCGCCTTGGCACGCGCCACCCCGGCGCTTTCGAGCACGAGGTTGTGCGTCGCATCCCCTTCGACCGTGGCTACGCCGAGTCCTTCCGCCTCGCGCAATCGCGACGGATCGGGATCGATCACCACGATCGCCTCGGCATCGGTGCCGCGCGCGAGCAATTCGTTCACCGCCGCGGTCCCGGTCGAGCCATAGCCACAGACGATGACGTGATCGCCAAGCCTTCTTTGGGCGATCCCCATACGCCATCTCTCCCATCCCTGACGGATCACGAAACTATAGGCCGACCCCAAGAAGATCAGCCACACGAAGATGCGGATCGGCGTGACGACGAACGTGTCGAACATCCGCGCGCGCGGCGTGACCGGCACGATGTCGCCATAGCCGACGGTCGTGACGGTGATCGCGGTGAAATAGACGACATCGACGAACGAGGTTTCGCCATCGACATTGTCGCGTAACCCCTCGCGGTCCGCCCAATGCCCGCCGAGCGCGACGGCGAGCAGCGCCAATACGGCAATTGCGCGCAATGCCAGATTGCCGCGGTTCGACACGCGGCCGCGACGAAAGAAGCGTGGCGCGCGGACGTTATCCGGCACGATCGATCACCGCCGCGGTCATCCGCGAGAGGCAGATCAGCTTGCCCTCGTCGTTCTCGATGCGGATCGTCCACACCTGCGTCGTCCGGCCGAGCGCTTCGGCTTTGGCGGTCGCGTGGACGGTGCCCGACATCGCCGGGCGGACATGGTTGGCACTAATCTCCAGCCCGACCGTGACTTTGTTCGCGGCCACCGCCATGCCGCCCGCGACCGAGGCGACGGTTTCGGCAAGCACCACCGATGCGCCGCCGTGGAGACGCCCGAACGGCTGATGCACCTTCGGCCCCACCGGCATCGAGGCGCGCATCCAATCATCGCCGAACGCGGTGAATTCGATTCCGACGAGACCGGGCAAGGCGCCCTCGCCGAGCGCGGTGAGCCGCGCGAGGTCGATCGGCTGCTGCCAGATCGCCATCAATACGCCCGCCCGATCAGGACGCGCTCGACCGCGGGCGCGCCGGTGAAGATGCAGGCGCCGTCGATCTCGCGCTGATCAATCGGCGCGTTGCGGATCGTGAGTTTCAGCGCCTTGAGCCGCTCGCCGACCGCTTCGAGCGCGGCGCCGGTCGGTTTCGACCACGGCACGTCGGCCCAGCCGGGGTTGCTCTGGCCCTCGACGAAACGCGCCTCGATTCCGGCCCAATCCTCGATCGGGGCGATGTTCGCGCGGAGGCGCTCGGTCGCATCGGCGTGTAGCGAGCGCTGGATGTCTTCGAGTTGCGCCGCAACGCCGGCGACGAACTCGCTCCGTTGGACGACGGCGCTCTTGAGCTTGCCCCCCGCCTTCGCGAGGGCAGGCTCATCGAGATAGAGATCGTCGCGGCGGATGACCGAGACGTTGCCGCCCGCGACATCGCGGCCGCCGACCTCGATGACGATCGGCGCGCCCTTCTTGACCCAGCCCCAGCGCTTGGTCGCGGCCTTGGCGGGTTTGAGGTCGAGCAGCGCGCGGACCGGCTCGCCGAGCGTAGATTTCGCGGCCAGTTCGGCCTGCAGGGTCTTGCAATAGGAGACGATCTCCTCGTCCTCGGGCTGGTCGCGCAGCATCGGCACGATCACGACCTGCCACGGCGCGATGCGCGGGGGCACGCGCAGCCCGTCGTCGTCGCCGTGGACCATGATGACGCCGCCGATCATGCGCGTCGAAACACCCCAGCTCGTCGTGTTGGCCAGTTCCAGCTCTCCGCTCGCATTCTGGAAGCGGATGTTCTGCGCCGAAGCGAAATTGGTGCCGAGGAAATGGCTGGTGCCCGCCTGGAGCGCCTTGCCGTCCTGCATCATCGCCTCGATCGAATAGGTCGCGACCGCGCCGGGGAAGCGTTCGTTCTCGGGCTTCTCGCCCGCGACGACGGGAAGCGCGAGGCACTCCTCGGCGAAGCTGCGATACACCTCCAGCATCTTGAGGGTTTCCTCACGCGCCTCCTCCGCGCTGGCGTGCGCGGTGTGGCCCTCCTGCCAAAGGAATTCCGAGGTACGCAGGAACATCCGCGTCCGCATCTCCCAACGCACGACATTGGCCCATTGGTTGATCAGCACAGGCAGGTCGCGCCACGATTGCACCCAGCGCGCGAAGGCGGCGCCGATCACTGTTTCCGAGGTCGGGCGGACGACGAGCGGCTCTTCGAGTTTCGCCGACGGATCCGGGACGAGCCCGCCCTTGCCGTCGCCGATCAGCCGGTGGTGCGTGACGACCGCCATTTCCTTGGCGAAACCCTCGACGTGCTCCGCCTCCTTCGCGAAGTAGGAGAGCGGGATGAAGAGCGGAAAATAGCAATTCTCGTGGCCGGTCGCCTTGATCCGGTCGTCGAGCAGCCGCTGGATGCGTTCCCAGATGCCATAGCCCCACGGCCGGATGACCATGCAGCCGCGCACGCCGCTCTCTTCGGCGAGGTCGGCCTCGGCGATGACGGATTGGTACCATTGCGCGAAATCGGCTTCGCGCGTGACAGGGAGTGCGTGCTTCATGGGATGCCGCTTAGCCGCCCGATCTTTTTTCGTCACCCCGCACTTGTTTGGTCGACTTTTCGTTGGCCAAGGGAAGATCGAGCGATGTGTCGGTCACATCCACAAATGTACTCCCGCGAAGGCGGGAGCCCAGTCTGGACCCCCGCCTTCGCGGGGGTACAATTTCGACACTTGGCGCAGAGGGGCAAAACCTCTTGTTCGCAGGCGTCGGGTCCGCGACGGGGAGGCGGTGAAACACGACCGCATCCTTCTCGCCATCGGCCTGCGGCTTACGTGCGTGGCGCTGTTCGGGCTGATGAACGCCGCGATCAAGCTGGCCGAGGCGAACGGTGCGGTGCTCGGCGAGATCATGTTCTGGCGGCAGTTCGGGGCGGCGGGGCTGGTGTTCGCGGTGATCGCCGCTGGGCCGGGCTTTGCAAGCCTGAAGACGAAGCGGCCGGGCGCGCATGTTTCGCGCGCATTGGTCGGGCTTGTCTCGATGGCGTTGACCTTTGCGGCGCTCACCATCCTGCCGCTGGCGGAGGCGACGACGATCGGATTCTCGATGCCGATCTTCGCGACGATCCTCGGCGCGGTCGTGCTCGGCGAACCGACCGGCTGGCGGCGCTGGGCGGCGGTGCTTGTGGGATTCGCGGGCGTGTTGATCGTCGCGCAGCCGAGTGGATCGAACATCCCGCTGGCGGGCGCGGCGTGCGGGCTGGTCGCGGCGGCGCTGACCGCGGTGGTCTCGATCCTGCTGCGCCAGATCGGGCGGACCGAGGCGCCGCTGACCACGGTGTTCTGGTTTTCGGCGCTGTCGCTGGTGCCGCTGGCGATCGTCTATGCGGTCTATGCGCGGGCGCACCCGCCGCTGACCTGGGTTTTGCTGGTGTCGATCGGCCTGCTCGGCGGCGCGGCGCAGATCGCGATGACCGATTCGCTGCGACTCGGCGCGGTCTCGGCGGTGGTGCCGATGGATTATACCGCCTTGTTATGGGCGACGTTGCTCGGCTGGCTGCTGTTCGATCGCCTGCCCGCGCCCGCGACCTGGATCGGCGCGCCGGTGATCATCGCGAGCGGGCTGTATATCGTCTGGCGCGAACATGTCCGGCGACGCGAGGAGACGCGGCAGGCGCTGGCGCAGGGGATTGGGTGAGTTGAAAGAGTAATACTGAAAACCGTTCGTGCTGAGCTTGTCGAAGCACTGTCCTTCTTTCCGGTGCAGAAGAAGTGCAGCCCTTCGACAAGCTCAGGGCGAACGGAATTTTGCGAGCGCCTCACCCTTTAGAGTCGTTTTCGACCAGCTTTGCCCTCATCGTCATGCCGGGCTTGACCCGGCATCCAGAGCAACAGGCGATGGTTCTTTCTGGCTCTGGATGCCGGATCAAGTCCGGCATGACGGTCAAACCTGATCGAGTCCGAGTCTA
>JBBSTE010000036.1:0-28795 GCA_038236185.1 Sphingomonadales bacterium
CTAGCAGTTCAGAAATCGCAGGCCAACGGCAACGCTTAACGAGTTGCAGAAGGCGGGCGACGAGGCCTAGCAGTTCAGAAATCGCAGGCCAACGGCAACGCTTAACGAGTTGCAGAAGGCGGGCGACGAGGCCTAGCAGTTCAGAAATCGCAGGCCAACGGCAACTTGCTCACCGCAACGCCAACATCGGGAGTCAGGCCTAGCAGTGCAGAAATCGCAGGCCAACACCAACAAGCGAGACTCCATGTTCTGATCGACGGACATTATGACGACCGAACAACGTGAATATCCCAATGATTTGGGTGGCCATCATATTCCCGTCGCGTGCGATAGTTGCCTTCTTGGGCACCGGCGGGAGCGTCGGGATCGCCGGGACGATGTCAGATCGTCCCGCTGTCCGCGCTCGCGCTTTTGTCGTCGGCATCGGCTGTGTCCGCGTCTGCGCTCGACGGCATGCTCCGGCCGAAATGGATGCGCACACCGGCGACCGAGGAGGCGCGGAGCAAATGTGCGGCCGGAATGGGGGTTTGCGCCGATGCTTGTCCTGAGCTCAGGCCGTCGCCGCGATGGATCGTCACGCCCGCGACGGTCTCCTCGGCATAATCACTCGCGATCCCGGCGACCGCGATCGGCGGACCGCCGCCGCCGATCCCGGGCTCGATTCCCGAATATTCCTGCCGGAACGCCAGCGCGCGTTCCATGCCGTTTTGCCAGCGATAGAAGATATGCGCGCCGACCTGCCCGATCCGCGACAGGCTCGGCGCCCACCACGGCGACACGTATGCCGCGTGGTAATGCGTCGCCGACCCGACCGGCGCAAAGACCGCGCCGCCCAACGCCGCCGAAGCGATCACGCGCGCGCGATCCCAGGCCCAGGGATCGCGTCGGCGATACATCGATCCGTCGCAGGTGAACGAGAATTGGCAGCCCGTCCGCCGGTTCGATCCCTGATAGACGACGCCGCAAACGCTCGACGGAAACGCGAGATCGCGGACGCGGTTGAGCACCACTTGCGCCACCGCGCGCTGCCCGTCCTCGCCCTGCGACCGCGCCTCGTAATAGATCGCCGCGGTCAGGCAGTCCTCGGCGCGGTCGAAATCCTGCGTGGAATGCGCCTGCGCCGTGAACGGCGGCGCCGCGGCGGGTGTCGCGAACGGCGTTTCGATCGTGGGCAGAACCGGCGGTAGCGCGGCGTCGGTCGCATCGGGCACCTTCAGCGCCAATCGTCGAAGCAAGGTCCGCGCATCGGGTTTCGGCACGGCCTGCGAGGCGGCGACCCGCGGAGGATCTTGCGGCACGCACGAGGTGACGATCGCGAGCGCGGGCAGCCCGATCGCGATGGGTCGCAGAAGTTGCGGGCGCAGGATCACGCCTCGCCCGATAGCGGTGAGGCGTTAAGGTCCGGTCAACCAGCCGCGCCGCCGCCACGGCTCATGGCCGCAAGTGGAACGCACGCGTCGTCCGCTCGTTCTATTGCGCATGACCCAAGCTCGCGACAGTCACGGCCGCTTCAAGGCCGATCACACCAACCGCAATATCGCCATCGGCGCCGTCACCGCGATCGGCGCGGTCGCCAGCGCGGTCGGCGCCGCGCTCCATTTCGGCCTGTTCGATCGCTTCTTCCCCGGCGATGCCGAGCATTCGGCTCCCGATCTCGAAGGCGATTCGCATCCCGGTCCGCACGATCGCGCGCCGGTCGCGTTCCGGCCCGATCCGACCGCGCCGGTGCCGCGATCGGAACGCGATGGCCTGCGCCCCGCGATCGGTCTCGCGCCTTCGCTGGCGGAGGACGCATCGGTGCTACGGAGCGAACCCGCGCCCAGCGACGCGTGACCGCCTGCGGCCTTACATTCGTCGCATCCCCGGTCTATATCGGCCGCGCTACGGTCGCGGATCGATGATTCGCACCCCCGGCACGCCTCCCGATCCGTCCGCCAACACCGGATAGCCGGGGGCATCCTTTCCTCCGTAACCGGGAGCACGCCTATGGCCGACGAAGCCGAAACCTACCGTACCCGCGCCGCCGAGCAGCGCGCCGCCGCCGAAGCCGCGGATTTGAACAATGTCCGCGACCGCTGCGAACGCGCCGCGCTGGCTTGGGAGACCATGGCCGATCGCGCCGAACGTACGCGCACGATGCGCGAGCAGCGCGAAGCCGCCACCATCGCCCGCGTCGCGGCGGGTTAGCTCCGAGGGAACGTCCAATGACCGTCCGCACCGCCTCCGCCCGCTACGAAGGCTTCGGCCAGCCCGGCAAGGGCCATATCTCAACGCAGTCGGGCGTCCTCGACGAGACGCCCTACGGCTTTGGTACACGCTTCGGCGATGAAAAGGGCACCAACCCGGAAGAACTGATCGCAGCGGCGCATTCGAGTTGTTTCACGATGGCGCTGTCGTTCGCGCTGGCGAAGGCGGGGTATAGCGACGGCACGTTGGAAACGAGCGCGGCGGTGACGCTTGACAAGGATGGCGACGGCTTCACCGTGACCAAATCGGCGCTGACGCTGAAGGCTTCGGTCCCCGGCATCGACGCGGCCGAATTCGAGAAGATCGCGGCGGCCGCCAAGGCGAATTGTCCGATCTCGAAGCTGCTCAAGGCGGAGATCACGCTCGATCACACACTCGTCTGATCGGGCGTCTGATCGAGCGATGCCTGATCAGGCGTCGATCGATCGGCCCAGATCGGCGTTGACCAGCCCGCCATCGACGGTGATCGTGTCGCCGACGACATAGTCCCCCGCGCGCGACGCGAGATAAATCGCCGCCCCCGCCATATCCTCGTCGATGCCGATACGCCGCGCCGGGATGCCTTTCGCCACTTCGTCGCCGTGGTCGCGCGCCGCGCGGTTCATCTCGCTGCGGAATGCGCCCGGCGCGATCGAGGTGACGTTGATCGAATCCTCGATCAGCCGCGCCGCCATCCGCTTGGTGAGGTAGATCAGCCCCGCTTTCGACGCATGATAGCTGAACGTATCCCATGGGTTCAGCCGCTGCCCGTCGATCGAGGTGATGTTGATGACCTTCGCGGGCCGTTCGCGCGACGCTGCTGCCTTCAACATCGGGTGCAAGGCCTGCGTCAGAAAGAACGGCGATTTCAGGTTGAGGTCCATCACCTTGTCCCAGCCCACCTCGGGAAACTCCTCGAACGGCACGCCCCAGGCCGCGCCCGCGTTGTTGACGAGGATGTCGAGCCGGTCCTCTTGCTCGGCGAACTTCGCCGCGAGCGCCTTGCAGCCATCGACCGTCGAAACGTCCTGCGGCAGCGCAAGGCAATTCTCGCCGAGCTCCGCCGCGGTCTCGTCGCACGCCGGGGCCTTGCGCGAGGAAATATAGACTTTCGCCCCCTGCGCGATGAAGCCGCTCGCGATCATCTTGCCGATGCCGCGGCTCCCACCGGTGACGAGCGCGACGCGGCCGTCGAGGCGGAACAGGTTATTGGTGTCCATGTCGGTGCTCCTTCGTAAGCACCGTCATCCCAGCGGAGGTTGGGATCTCAGGCCGTGGGGGCGACCGATGGGGCCGCGCCGCCGCTTGAGACCCCAGCTTTCGCTGGGGTGACGGTATCGTGTTTATCCCCCGCGCTTCAGTGTTTCGCGCGCGATGATGATCTGCTGGATCTGGCTGGTTCCCTCATAGATGCGGAACAGCCGCACGTCGCGGTACAACCGCTCGATGCCATAATCCGCGATGTAGCCCGCGCCGCCGAAAATCTGCACCGCGCGATCGGCGACGCGCCCGACCATCTCGCTCGCGAAATATTTCGCCGCCGCCGATTCCATGACGACATCGGTGCCCGCGTCCTTCGCCGCCGCGGTCTCCAGCACCAACGCGCGCGCCGCCAGCGTCTCGGTCTTCGAATCCGCGATCATCCCCTGGATCAGCTGGTGTTCGGCGATGGGTTTGCCGAACTGTTTTCGTGTCGAAGCATAAGCGACGCAATCCGCGATCAGCCGCTCGGCGACCCCGACGCACACCGCCGAAATGTGCAGCCGCCCGCGATCGAGCACGCGCATCGCGATTTTGAAGCCTTCGCCCTCGGCGCCGAGCCGGTTGGCGGCGGGGACGGGCGCATCGTCGAAGATCACGTCGGCGACCTTCGCGCCCTTCTGCCCCATCTTCTTCTCGGGCTCGCCGATCGACACGCCGGGCAAGTCGCGCGGGACGAGAAATGCGGAGACCCCGCGCCCGCCCGGCTCCTCGCCGGTTCGCGCCATCACCGTGAAGAGGTCGGCCTTGTCGGCGTTGGTGATGTAGCGTTTGGTGCCGCTCAGCCGGTAGACATCGGCGCCGTTCGAATCTTTGGCTTTGACCGCGCGCGCCTTCACGCTGCCGCTGTCGCTGCCGACATCGGGTTCGGTGAGCGCAAAGCTGGTGACGATCTCCCCGCTCGCGATCCGCGGCAGCCACTCGGCCTTCTGCTCCGCCGTTCCCGCCATCACGAGACCCTGCGAACCGATCCCGACATTGGTCCCGAAGCTCGAACGAAACGCGGGCGTCGTCCGCCCGAGTTCGATCGCGACCTTCGCCTCTTCGAGCATCGTTAGCCCGAGCCCGCCATAGTCTTCCGCGATCGAAAGCCCGAACAGGCCCATCGCGCGCATCTCGGCGATGATGTCGGCGGGGATCGCATCGTCCGCCTCGACCTGCGCTTCAAGCGGGCGGAGGCGTTCGGCGACGAACCGGCGGATGGTGTCGATCAACGCGTCGAAGGTTTCGGGATCGAGGGCCAAGTTCAACCACTCCGTCATGCCGGGCTTGGGCTTCCATCAAAGTACTACTTTGACGGGTGCCCTTGTTCCGGCATCCACCGTGCCGCAAATCGGAAGCCGTCTTGTACGCGGGACGGTGGACCCCGGAACAAGTCCGGGGTGACGATTGGTAATTGGCGGCGATGAACTCCGCAAGCCCGCCAGACCCGAAATTCGAACACAGGTCGATTGACGCGGCTAGACCCCATACTATGCTGCCGAAAACGGTTCAGGAGAACAGGATGCGCTTCACCGGCAAGCGCGCCGTCGTCACCGGCGGCGCTTCGGGGATAGGCCGCGCGACCGCGCTGCGGCTCGTCGAGGAAGGCGCGGCGGTGATCGTCGGTGACATCGACGAAACGGGCGCACGCGACCTCGCCGAAACCTCGAACGGGCGCATCACTTTCCAGCGCTGCGACGTGACCGACGCCGCCGACATCGAAGCGATCGTCACCGCGGCGGACAAAGCCGGCGGGCTCGACGTCCTCTTCAACAACGCCGGCGCGGGCGGCGCGCGCGAGAAGATCGACGAAATCTCCCCCGACGACTGGGATCGTACTCAATCGCTGCTGTTGCGCTCGGTCGCGCTCGGCATTCGCTACGCCGCGCCGCTGATGGCGAAACGGGGAGGGGGCGCGATCGTCAATACCTCCAGCGTCTCGGCACTCGGCACCGGCTATGCCCCGACGGCGTATTCCACCGCCAAGGCGGGCGTCCTTCACCTGACCAAACTCGCCGCCGCCGATCTCGCCAAATTCGACATTCGTGTGAATGCGGTCATCCCCGGCTTCATCACCACAAATATCTTCACCCGCCATCTCGAGGTTCCCGAGGATAAGCGCACGATGGCCAATCAGGCGATCGCGGCCATCGCCGCGGGGTCGCAGCCGGTGAAGCGCGCCGGTCGGTCCGAGGACATCGCCGCCGCGGTCGCGTTCCTCGCCAGCGACGATGCCGCGTTCGTGACGGGCACGCACGTCCTGGTCGATGGCGGCCTGACGATCGGGACCCGCGCGAGCTGGGACGCCGACGCGCCTTCGCTGTTCAGCGCGCTCGAGGCGTTCGAGTGAGCGAAGCCGCAGTGCCGCCCGCGCGGCGGCTGCGTCCCGGAACGATGTACGCCTACGGCACCGGCGCGATCGCGTACGGCGTGAAGGACAATGGCTTCGGGACGTTCCTGCTGCTATTCTACAATCAGGTGCTCGGCGTGCCGGCGGCGACCGTCGGTCTCGTGATCCTCGCCGCGCTGGTGATGGATGCGATCATCGATCCCGCGGTCGGCTTCTTTTCGGATCGGACGCGGTCGCGCTGGGGGCGGCGCCATCCGTGGATGTACAGCGCCGCACTGCCGATCGCGGTTGGCTGGCTGGCGGTGTGGAATCCGCCCGCGCTGTCCGAGCCGATGACCTTGCTCTGG
The DNA here is from genome assembly GCA_038236185.1 of Sphingomonadales bacterium. Classification (GTDB taxonomy): domain Bacteria; phylum Pseudomonadota; class Alphaproteobacteria; order Sphingomonadales; family Sphingomonadaceae; genus Sphingomonas. Next base: position 6,166 of record JBBSTE010000036.1, read on the forward strand.
CTGTTCGTCTTCGCGGTGCTCGTCCGCACCGCCGTCAGCGCCTATGAAGTGCCGTCGGCCGCGCTCGCCGCGGAGCTGACCGCCGATTACGACGAGCGTACGCGGGTGCAGGCCTACCGTTACCTGTTCGGCTGGGGCGGCGGGCTCGCGATCATGCTCGCGGCGTACACGCTGTTTCTGGTGCCGTCGCCGGGCCAGCCCAATGGCCTGCTCAACCCGCTCGGCTATCGCGCTTACTCGATCTGCGGCGCGATCGTGATGGCGGCGGCGATCCTGACCTCGGCGCTCGGCACGCACCGCGAAATCCCCGATCTGCCCCGCGCGAGCGTTCTCAAGGGACGGTTGAAAGACAATTTCCGCGAACTCGGCCAGACCGCGCGAAACCGCGCCTTCCTCGTGCTGATGGCGGCGTCGATCTGCGCCTATACCAACCAGGGCGTCAGCTTCGCGCTGTCGAACTACAATTACGGTTATGTCTGGCGGTTGAAGGGCGCGGATTTCATCGCAGTGATCCTGGCGCTGATGCTCGGCGCGATCATCGCCTTCGTCATCGCGCCGCGGATCGCGAAGGGCGCGGACAAGCGCAAGCCCACTGCGTTGTTGACCGTTCTCGCGGCAATCGTGACGACCGCACCGTACGCGCTCCGCCTTGCCGGGATATTCCCGCAACAGGGGATCGGCACATTGTTTCCCGTCTATCTCGGCATTCTCTCGCTCTCGGTCGCGCTCGGCGTCGCCGCCTTCATCATCGGCGCGTCGATGATGGCCGATGTCGTCGAGGATTCGGAGATCAAGACGGGCCGTCGCTCCGAAGGCGTGTTTTTCGCGGGCGCCTTCTTCATCCAGAAATGCACCTCGGGGCTCGGCATCTTCGGCGCAGGCGCAATTCTCGCGCTCGCAGGCTTTCCCGAACGTGCCCAACCCGAAACAGTGCCGATTGCGACGATCGACCGCATGACGTTGATCTTCATCGTCTTCTATATGGCGACCGCACTGTTGTCGGCATGGCTGTTCCTCCGTTTCCCCTTCGGCCGCGCCGAGCATGAGGCGCGGATCGTGCGCCTCGCCGCGGCCAACAAACCCTAGCGATTCGGCGCGTCGACGGACGCAAATCCGTGGGGTTTCACGAGGGATTCGATCGTCTCGTCCGCACCGCAACACCGTTCATCGGAAAAGGTTCCGCGGATGATTTTCTTTTTAGCCCGCCCCCCGTAGCCAAGCCTCAACGAAAAATAATGGCCTCAGGGGGGTCGCACAAAAATGACGATCAAGGCTTGGGCAGCGCGATTCGCGCTGGTGTTTTCGCTCGCCCTGATGGCGACGCCCGCTTCCGCCCAATTCTGGCAGTGTGCGCCCTACGCCCGCGAAGTCTCCGGCATCCAAATCCGCGGCAACGCCAACACCTGGTGGGGCCAGGCCGCGGGCCGCTACGAGCGCGGCCATGCGCCCAAGATCGGCGCGGTCCTGTCGTTCCAGTCGACCCGCCGGATGCGCATCGGCCATGTCGCGACTGTCTCGCGGATCGTCAGCGACCGCGAAGTCCTGCTGACCCACGCCAATTGGTCGCGCCCCGGCCGCATCGAACGCGATGTCCGCGCGGTAGACGTTTCGGCGGCGGGCGACTGGAGCATGGTCAAGGTCTGGTACGCGCCGCAGGGCGATCTCGGCACGTCGAGCTATCCGACCAACGGCTTCATCTATTCGGATCACGCGCCGTCGTTCGACGATGATATGGCGCCGACGATGCAGCCCAACGAAACCGCGCTCGCCAATATGGCGATCGCCACCGCCGCGACGGTCCCGGTCGGCGGCGCGATCACGCTGAAGCGCTGAGTGGCACCTCGCCGGTGAAGCCGGGCGCAGTCGGTGGAACGATGCTGCCTCGCCTGAGCATCGCGCGCCCGCCCGGCCGATACGCGCGCATGATCGGGCATGCTCAGCTGTCCGGGTTCGGCCGTTCCTTATCGGCCCCGCCGGCACGATCGGAATCATAGTCCTCGCCGGGTGCGCCGCCGGCGCCGGCGCCGCTGCCGTGAACTTCGCCCGTCTTGGGATCGATCCAGGCGCGACTCCCGTTTTCAGGCGGTATATCGCGCCCGCGGCTTGGCTCCTCGCGAGGTCCGGGCTTCGCGGCGACGGCGCCCGGCGGATCGTCGCGCCGCAGCTGCTCGTCGCGCTCGCGCGAATAACTCTGTCCCGAAACTCCGGCGTCGTGATCGAACGGATTGGTCGGCCGCGTTCGTTCGGGATCGACCGCCGGGTGCCCGTCGGCGAAGGGTTTGGTGTCGGCCATCGTGATCTCCTCCTTGCCTCAACGGGCGGCGGCGACCCGCCGTTCCGGGCAGGAACGGGACGCTCGACGGGCTGAATCCACAGGCGGCCGCGCAGCTATGCCACGATCCGCACCGGGACGCCCTTCGCGGCGGGGGTCTTCGATTCCTCGTCATGGTACCAGAGCGGGATGAGCGGGTTCATTTCGGGATAATAAGCGCCGATGCAGCCGCGCGGCAGCAGGAAGGGGGTCACGGTCAGCCCATCGACCTGCCGGTGAACCCCGTCGCCCGCGTCGCTGGCGAGGGCCACAACTTGGCCATTGGTCAGGCCCGCGGCGGCGATGTCCTCCGGGTTCATCAGCACGACGCCGCGCGTACCCTCGATCCCGCGCAACCGATCCGAATACCCGTAGATCGTCGTATTGAACTGATCGTTCGACCGCAGCGTCATCAGCCGATAGCGTCCCGCCGCGTCCGCGAAGCCGACCGACGTCATCGTCTTGGGGGCGGTGAACTGCGCCTTGCCGCTGTCGGTCTTCCAGATGCGCTCGCGCGCGGAATTGCCGCGATAGAAGCCGCCGGGCGTGAACACCCGCGCGTTGAAATCGTGGAATTGTTCTGGATAAGTTTCCTCGATCAGGTCGCGGACCTTGGCATAGTCGCCGGTCCATTCGTCCCACTTGACCTTGGGGTTGGGCGGCACCGTCGCCTTGGCGATTCCCGCGACGATCGCGATTTCCGACTTCAGGTCCTTGGAAGCGGGCGTGTTCTTGCCGAGCGAGCCGTGGATGCAGGACAGCGAATCCTCCATCGTCACCGCCTGCGAGCCGGTCTCCTGCACGTCGTCCTCGGAGCGGCCGAGGCACGGCAGGAGATACGCGACCTCTCCGTTGATCAGGTGGCTGCGGTTGAGCTTGGTCGCGATCTGGACGGTGAGGCGCATGCCTGTCCACGCCTCTTCCATCTTCTCGCGTTCGGGGATGGCGCGGATGAAATTGCCGCCGAGGCTGATGAACGCCTTCACCTCCCCCGACACGATCTTCTCGCACGCCCTGACGGTGTTCAGCCCCTCCTCACGCGGCGGCTCGAATCCGAATAGCTCGGCGATCTTGTCGAGCGGGACCAGCTCGGGCTTTTCCGATATGCCGACGGTGCGCTGCCCCTGAACGTTGGAATGGCCGCGCACCGGCGAAATCCCCGCGCCATCGCGCCCGACATTCCCCTTGAGCAGCCAGAGATTGGTCAGCGCCGCGAGATTTTCGAAACCGTGGACGTGCTGGGTCAGTCCCATTCCGAACATCGCGATCGAGCGGTCCGCCTGGACGTAGATCTGCGCCGCTTGCTCCAGATCGGCGCGGGCGAGACCGCTCTCGCGCTCGATCTCGTTCCAGGTCGTCGCCTCGGCCTGCGCCTTCATTTCTGCGAAGCCGACGGTGTGCTGCTCGATGAAATCCATATCTAGGATGTGGCGCTTTTCCTCGCGCCACGTCTTCTCTTCGGCGGCGAGGACGTGCTTGATCATCCCCATGATCGCCGCGATGTCGCCGCCCGTCTTCACCTGAAGATAAAGCGTGGAAATCTGCGTCTCTTTCGGCGTCAGCATTTCGATCGGGCTTTGCGGGTTCTTGAAGACCTCCAGCCCCTTTTCGCGAATCGGGTTGAAGGTGACGATCCTGGCGCCGCGCTTCACTGCCTCTTGCAGCGGGTGAAGCAGGCGCGGGCTGTTCGAACCGGGGTTCTGACCGAAAAAGAAGATCGCGTCGCAAAGGTTGAGGTCGGCGAGGACGCAGGTGCCGACGGGCGAGCCGATCAGCTTCTTGAGCGCGACCGACGTCGTCTCGTGGCACATGTTGGAACTGTCGGGCAGGTTGTTGTGCCCATAGAGCCGCGCGAACAGCGCATAGAGATAGCTTGTCTCTAGGCTCGCCCGCCCCGACGCATAGAACACCGCCGCGCCCGGATCGATCGCCTTCAGTTCCGCACCGATCGCCCCGAACGCCTCTTCCCAGGAACAGGGCGCGTATTTGTCGCTTGCCCGGTCGTAGCGCATCGGATGGGTGAGCCGCCCCTCCTGCTCGAGGTCGTGGTCCTTCCAGCTTCTAAGCTCGGTGATGGTGTGCGTGGCGAAAAACTCGGGCGTGCAGCGCCGCGTCGTCAATTCCCACAGCGTCGCCTTGGCGCCGTTCTCGCAGAATTCGAAGGCATGCGGTTGCGCCGGCTTGGTCCAAGCGCACGACACGCACATGAACCCTTTGACCTTGTTCTGGCGTCGGAGCGTGTTCAGCGCGCCCGGCGTCGGGCGTTCCCGGAACGCGGTCTCTGCGATCCCGCGTAACGAACCCCAGCCGCCTTCCGTTCCCGAATAATGGACGGTGTCCTTCTTTTCCGTCATTCTCCGTCTCCCAGTCGCGGCGGCAATCTACCGAAGGCGGCGACGTCATACACCCTCATGTTCCATCCTGCGGCGGGCGATACCATGTTCGAAGACCGTCGCGTATCCAGTCTCAGGCCAACTCCGCTGCATCGGCGCAGTTCCAGGCCGACCCGCGCGGTTCGATCGATTGCTCCGATCAGCGAGGACAGCGACGCGGCTCCGGTCCGGTTGGCGCTTTTCGTCCGTCAGGCTAGGGCGGCGCGATGAACGCCGCCAGGACCAAACGCCCGCTGCCGATGGCGGCCGATCTCTACGGCGATATCGAACCTTCGCCCAAGACCGACTGGCGCGGTTATCTGCCCGGGCTGATGGTCGTCGCGGCGGGGACGGCGGCGGCGGGGTTCATCTCGGATCACTATCGCATCCCGGTGACGTTGATGGCGTTGCTGGTCGGTCTGTCGCTCAATTTCCTGTCGGCGGATGCGCGGTTGACGCCGGGCCTCGCGTTCGCGTCGCGATCGTTGCTGCGCTGGGGGATCGTGCTCGTCGGCGTGCGCGTGACGTTCGGGCAGATCGCGGCGCTCGGCCCGGTCGCGCTACTGTGCGTTCTGGCGATCGTCGTGCTGACGATCGGCGTCGGCGTCCTCGCGGCGCGGCGGCTCGGTTTCGATGCGGCGTTCGGGACGCTCGCCGGGGGCGCGGTCGCGATCTGCGGCGCGAGCGCGGCGATGGCGCTGGCGACGACACTCGGCGAAAAGCGGGTGAGTCAGGCGCACCTGACTTTGGTGCTCGTCGGCATCTCCTCGATGAGCGCCTTGGCGATGGTCACCTATCCGCTGATCGCGCACGCCCTCGCGATGAGCGACACGCGCGCGGGGTTCCTGATGGGGGCGGCGATCCACGACGTCGCGCAGTCGCTCGGCGCGGGCTATTCCTATTCGAAGGACGCCGGCGATATCGCCGCGATCGTCAAGCTCACGCGGGTCGCGTTGCTCGCGCCGGTGCTGGCGCTCGTCGCGATGTTCCTGCCGCTTGGGGACGGCAAGGCGCGGGGGCCGGGGATTCCCTGGTTCGTCGTCGGCTTCTTCGTTCTGGCGGGAGTGAACTCGTTCGCGATCATCCCCGCGATCGCGGCGTCGATCGCCGAAAAGACCGCCGCCGCGCTGCTCGCCGCGGCGGTCACCGCCACCGCGATCCGCTCTCCGCTCGCGCAATTGCTCGAGGCGGGGCCGCGCCCGCTGATGGTGATTTTCGCCGCCACGCTCACCGCTTTCGCGCTCGCGCTGACCGCCGCGCTGACGGTGATCGGCTAGAGACGTGCCGGGGCGACGGCTGCGTACCGAACCGCTTCATCGCTCCGCGCAACTGCTCGGCAACCGCGGCACAGCATCACACCGCCGCCAGCGCCGCCTCGAAATCGGCGATCAGATCGTCGGCGTCCTCGACCCCGATCGAGATCCGGACGAGGTTGTCGGTGATGCCGAGTGCGTCCTTGCGCTCCTGCGCGACCGAAAGATGCGTCATCGCCGCGGGGTGCGAGGCGAGTGTCTCGGTGCCGCCGAGGCTGACCGCGAGCTTGGCGATCTTGAGCGCGTCGAGGAAAGCGAACGCCTCCTTTTCGCCGCCGTTGACCAGGAGCGAGAAGGTCGATCCCGCGCCGGTGCAATGGCGGCGGTAGATGTCGGCCTGTCGCTCCATCCCCTCGGTGCTTTCGAGGAAACCCAGATAGCCGACGCGCTCGACCTTGGGATGTTGGCGCAGGAATTCGCACACCTTGATCGCATTCTCGCCCGCGCGGCTCATCCGCAATTCGAGCGTTTCGAGGCTGCGCATCAGCATCCAGGCGGTGTTGGGGTCGCAGATCGTCCCGATCGTGTTGCGCATCAGCCGGACGGTGTTGATATGCTCCTTCGAACCGAGCAGTCCGCCCGCGACGAGATCGCTGTGACCGCCGGCGTATTTGGTCAGCGAATAAACGACGATGTCGGCGCCGTGCTTCAATGGCTTGTGCCACAGCGGGCCGAGAAAGGTGTTGTCGATCGCGATCGGTGGCTTGACCGCGGCGTTCGCGAAGATCGCGTCGCGGCTGGCGGCGACCGCCTCGACATCGACGAGCGCGTTGGTCGGGTTCGCCGGGCTTTCGAGATAGATCAGCGCGACATGGCCCTTGGCGGCCTCGCTCAGCACCGCGTCGATTTCCTCGCGCGTCGCGCCTGCTGGGAAATCGACGTATTTGACGCCGAACTTGCCGAGAATGCGCGAAATCAGCGTCTCGGTCGCGGCGTAGAGCGGGCCCGAGTGGACGATCGTGTCGCCGGGCTTGACCATCGCCAGGAACAGGGTCGCGATCGCCGACATGCCTGAGGAGAAGGCGAGCGCGTCCTCCGCCTCTTCCCAGACGCCGAGGCGATCCTCGAGGATTTCCTGGTTCGGGCCGTTGAAGCGCGAATAGACCAGGCCTTCGCTGCCGCCGGGACGCTTGCCCGTCACCCCCTCGAAATGGCGCTTGCCCGCCGCGGCGTTGGGGAAGACGAAGGTCGAGGTGAGGAAGATCGGCGGCTTCAACGCGCCTTCCGACAGCGTCGGATCGTAACCGTGGCCCATCATCAGCGTCGACGGTTTCAGCTTGCGCCCGCCGATCGTATCGATCTCTGGCTTGGGTGAAATGCGCGCCTCGACGCCGGTCAGATCGGCTTCGGTTTCGCTGGATTGGTCGGTCATGATGATCTCCTCGCGCCGCGCCTTATCGCAGGCGATCGTATCATGGGAGACTATTCGACGCCGATGAGGCTGATCTGGCGTCCGTAGGACGATTCGCCAAGGTGGGTGGCGCGGCGATAGCTGAAGAAACGATCGGGGTCGGTGTAGGTGTCGAGACCGAGCGCCTCGACGCGGGGGATGCCGGCGGCGGCGAGGCGGTGCGCGACATAGGCTTCGAGATCGAATTGGTGACGGTCTTCGCGGCCGGGGGCGAAGAAGTGTTCGGTCTCGGGATCGGCCTGCTCGAAACGGAGCGCGAACGGACCGTCGACCTCGTAGCTGGCGCGCGCAATGCACGGGCCGATCGCGGCGGCGATCCGGTCGCGGCGCGCGCCGAGCGCCTCCATCGCGAGGATCGTCGTGTCGGTGACTCCGGCGAGCGCGCCCTTCCAGCCTGCATGCGCCGCGCCGACGACGCCGGCGTCGCGATCGGCGAGCAGCACCGGCGCGCAATCGGCGGTCAGGATGCCGAGCGCGAGGCCGGGGCGATCGGTGACGAGCGCATCGGCGCGGGGGCGTAGGCGATCTTCGAAGGGGACGAGGACGGGGACGCAATCGGCGGAATGGATTTGATACGGCGTGACGAGTTGCGCGCCGGGCAGCACCGCATTGATCGCGCGGGCGCGATTCTCGGCGACGGCGGTCGCCTCGTCGTCGGAGCCGATTCCGACGTTGAGGCCGTAATGTATCCCCACCGATATGCCGCCCCGCCGCCCGAGGAAGCCGTGCGATACGCCGCCGAGCGCGGCGGCGCGGATGACCTCGACGCTCACGCTGTCGGATCCAGGGGCAGCCGCAGGATCATGTCGCGATCGATCTGCTTGCCCGTCTGGAACGCGTAGTCGCCGACATGGACAAAGCCGCGTTTGTCGTAGAAGCCGCGGGCGCGGAGGTTTTCCTCCCAGACGGTGAGGTACAAGGCATGCGCGCCGCGTTCGCGCGCGATGTCGATGGTCCAGCCGAGCAGCGCGTCGCCGATACCCGCGCCGTGAAAATCGCTCGCGACGTAAAGCTGGCTGAGCTGGAGCGCGCCGGGCTCGCAATCGCCGTCAGGGAGCCAGGGCGCGGAGAGTTTGACGTAGCCGATGATGCGGTCGCTGTCGGTCGCGAGACGGAAGTCGATCGCGGGATCGGACAGATCGCGGATCAGCGCGCCTTCGGGGCCGTAGGATTCGGCGAGATAGGCGGCGATGTCGTCCGCCGGCGCGGAATGGCCGAAGGTTTCGAGCCAGATCGCGCGCGCCATCGCGTCGAGTTCGGCGCCGTCTGCCGGGGTCGCGTCGCGATAGGCGATCATGCGAATCCCGCCGGTTCGGGCCAATCCGGCGCGCGGATCGCGAGCGCCTTGAACAATGTCCCCATGTCCCCGACGAGCCGGTCGCGATCCGCCGCGACCGCCGGGCCGAGCGCGGCGGCGCGGGTGTCGATCCCGAGTGCCTTCAGAAACGCGCCTTGATCGACCGGACCGTGGCTCGCGCATCCTTCCGCGACCGCGGCGATGCCGAGCGTTGCGAAGTCGATGTGCGCGGTCAGATCGCGCTCGCCGGGCGCGTCGAACGGGTTGGCGTAGGCGTGGTGCTTCACCGCCTGGAAGGTGTCGCCGATCGCGGGGCCTTCGTAGCCGTAATCGACGATCAGCGCGGCGCCGCCTTGCGCCCGGATACGTTGCGCGAGATCGCGGACGATCGCGACCGAGGCGGGCGAGGTTTCGATCACCGATCCCGGCGCGGCGTCGCGGAGGTGCGCGGGGATGACGTCGTTTGAGATGACGTTGCCCGCGACTGGGAGGAACAGCGTCTCCTGCGCCGCGACCATCCGCTCGTGCCAGCCGCGCGCGCCGCGGACGATCTGGCGGATCGGCAGCGCATCGAAGAATTCGTTGGCGACGACGATCAGCGCGCGATCGTCGGGGAGCGCGGTGAGGTCGTCGTGCCACGCAGCGTTGGGCACGCGCTCGCGCTGCGCGGCGCGGAGGGCATTGCTCGTCTCGACGAAATGAAGGGGCGGCGTCAGCCCAGCCTTGGCCATCGCACGGAGCGCGTCGGCGGTCAGCGTGCCGCGACCGGGTCCCAGTTCGATCCAGGCGATGTCGGGGCGCCCGGCGCGGTCCCAAAGGTCGGCGACCCATACGCCGATCAGTTCGCCGAACATCTGGCTGATCTCTGGCGCGGTGACGAAGTCGGCCGCCGCACCGAGCGGATCGCGGCTGTCGTAATACGCCTTGTTCGCGACCGCCATGAACCGCGCGATCGAGATCGGCCCGGTAGTCGCGATGGCGCGCGCGAGGTGATCGGCCAGCGTCAATTCAGCCGAAGCCGCCTCGCTCACGCGACGCTTTCGCTCCCGGCGATCGGCTCGATGCGGCGGCGGCGCGCGGCGGCGGTCAGGACGAGGTAGATGCCGCCCGCGATCATCGGCAGGGACAGCACCTGCCCCATGTGGATAGTCGTCGCGAAAAAGGTGTCCGCGAATTGCGAATCGGGCTCGCGGAAGATTTCGACGAAGAAGCGGAAACACCCGTAGCCGATCAGGAAAATGCCGACGAGCTTGCCCGGATTATACCGCGCCCTGGTCCGCCAGAAGAAGAACACCAGGATCGCGAAGAGCAATATGCCCTCCAGTCCCGCCTCGTAAAGCTGGCTCGGGTGCCGCGCGGGCTCGATCATGCCGAAAGGCACCGTCCGCTCGAAGACGATCCCCCACGGTGCCTCGGTCGGCCTCCCCCACAGTTCGCCGTTCACGAAATTCGCGAGCCGCCCGAAGAACAGACCGAACGGCACGACGCAGGCGACATAATCGTGGATGCGCAGCCAGTTCAGCCCATTCTTGCGCGCGAACAGGATGAGGCCGATCGAGGTGCCGATGACGCCGCCGTGGAAGCTCATCCCGCCGTCCCAAAGCCTGAGGATGCGGAGCGGGTTCAGGATCATCTCGGGCGCGTAGAACAGCACATAGCCGATCCGCCCGCCGAGAATGATGCCGAGCGTCGCGTAGAACACCAGATCGTCGGCATGGCGCCGCGCCATCGGCGCGCCCGGCTGCGCGATTAGCTTCAGCAGATACCACCAGCCGACGATGATGCCGGCGATGTACGCCAAACTGTACCACCTGAGCGTGAAGAATCCGATCGTGAAGACATCGGGGTGGAGGCCGAGATCGGCGAAGCGGATAGGGCCGGCGCCAGAGACGGTGGACGCGGCGAGAACGGGCAGGATCAAGGCTTTCCCCTCGGCTTTCGCCCCTGCATAGTGGCGGCCGGCGACAAGACCAAGGGGAGAGGCGAATGCGCACCGAACTCGACGAGCGGATGGATGCCATGATGACCGCGCTGACCGCCCAGGGCGGGCAGCTCGCGCTCGCGTCGGTCGAACGCGGTGGCCGGACATTGCCGACGATCGCTGCCGCGCCGCCGACGCTGGCGGCCTATTTCGCGCATTTCTGCGCGCAGCATGCCGATGTCGAGTTCCTTGTCGCGGGCGAGGAGCGGCTGACCTATGCGCGGGTCCATGCCGCGGCGGAGCAGGTGGCGCATGCGCTCGTCGGCGGATTTGGCGTAAGGCGCGGCGACCGCGTCGGGATCGCGGCGCGCAATTCGCCGGCGTGGATCGTGCTCTACATGGGGATCGTCATGGCGGGGGGCGTCGCGACCTTGCTCAACGGCTGGTGGCAGTCCGAGGAATTCGCCGCGTCGATCGGCGATGTCGAATGCGGCCTCGTCTTCGCCGATGCGCCGCGCGAAAAGCGGCTGGCGGCGATCGAAGGCCTCAAGGCACGCGTCTTCGCGTTCGACGATCTGCAACCGCTCGACGCGGCGATCGCGCCGATTCTGGCCGAAGGATCGGGCGATCTCCCCGAACTCGGCGCGGACGATCTCGCGACGATCCTGTTCACCAGCGGCTCGACCGGACAATCGAAGGGCGCGCTCAGCGATCACCGCGCGGTGATGCAGGGGGTGTTCAATTATCTCGCGCAGGCGGTGATGATGTTGGGGCTCGCGACCGAGGACGGGACGACGAGCGATCTCCAGCCCTCGACCCTGCTCAACGTGCCGCTGTTCCACGTCACCGCCGAAGTGCCGGTGATGCTCCAGAGCTTCGCGATCGGACGCAAGCTCGTGCTGATGCCGAAATGGGATGCCGAGGAGGCGATGCGGCTGATCGAGAAGGAGAAGATCACCTATTTCGTCGGCGTTCCGCTGATGAGCTTCGAGATGTTGACGCATCCGAAGCGGCACGAATACGACCTGTCGACCGTCACCGATATTGCCGCGGGCGGCGCGCCGCGCCCGATCGAGCACGTCCGGCGAATCGACGAGGAAATGGAAGGGTCGCCGCTGATCGGCTATGGCCTGACCGAGACCAACGGCGTCGGAACGGGCAATTGGCGCGACAATTACCTCGCCAAGCCCAATTCGTGCGGGCGGCCGTCCGCGCCGCTCGTCGATCTCGCGATCCTCGACGATGTGGGGGCACCTGTCGCACAAGGGTTGCGCGGCGAGGTTTGCATGCGGTCGGTCTGCAATTTCCGCGAATATTGGGGACGTCCCGACGCAACCGCGGCGGCGTTTACGTCGGACGGCTATTTCCGCAGCGGCGACATCGGCTATCTCGACGAGGACGGCTATCTGTTCATCGTCGACAGGAAGAAGGACATCATCATCCGCGGCGGCGAGAACATCTCCTGCCAGGAAGTCGAGGCGGCGCTGTACGAACATCCCGGTGTCGCCGAAGCGGCGGTGTTCGGGCTGGCCGACGAGAAGTTCGGCGAGGTGCCGGGGGCGGTCGTCCATTTGTCCGACCCGGCGCTGACGCAGGATGATCTGTGCGCCTTCCTGTTCCAGCATATCGCCGCATTCAAGGTGCCGCAGCGGATCTGGATTTCGCCGGCGCCACTGCCGCGGCTGGGGACCGAGAAGATCGACAAGGTTTCGCTGAGGGCGAAATACCGGGCGATGGCGGCGGCGTGATTCGTCTGGGTCCAGCAAGCACGATGCAAACGTCAGGCGCGTCTGACGGGCCTATCCGTCACCCCGGACTTGTTCCGGGGTCCACGCACCCATTGGCGATATCGCCCCCGGTTTGGTGGATGGCGGAACAAGCCCGGCATGACGTCGGGGTTTTTTGCGCGCGGGCTTGAAGCAACTGCCCAGGATCGGAGGAACAGGCTAGGGCCGCGAAATGGCGAACGGCGTTTCCCGGCGTAGGCTCCTGATCGGCGGCGGCATCGGCGTCGGGCTCGTCGTCGCCTGGGCGGGATGGCCGCGGAGCTATGCGCCGAATCTGACCGCGTCGAAGGGCGAGACGCTGTTCGGCGCCTGGCTCAAGATCGGGCGCGACGGGCAAGTCACCGTCGCGATCCCGCAGACCGAGCATGGGCAGGGCGTCTATACGACGTTGCCGCAGATCGTCGCGGATGAACTCGGCGCGGACTGGCGGACGGTGGGGGTCGAGGCGGCGCCACAGAACCAGCTCTACGCCAATCCGCTCGCGGCGGGTGAGTTGTTCGGCGACCTGCTGCCCCCGGCGATCGGGCGCGAACAGGCGAAGCGCGCGACGGTGATGCTGACCGCGGGGTCGACCTCGGTCCGGATGTTCGAAGGCGCGCTTCGCGATGCGGGGGCGGCGGCGCGGGCGCTGTTGTGTCAGGCGGCGGCGACGCGCTGGGGTGTCGACTGGCAGGCGTGCGATGCGAGCGGGGGATTCGTTTCCAACGGCGACCGCAAGTTGCGCTTTGCCGATCTCGCCGAAGAGGCGGCGTCGGGAAAAGTGCCGACGACGCTGCCGTATCGTACTGGGGAAAAGCGGCGGCTGATCGGGCAATCCTTGCCCCGGCTCGACGCCCCTGCGAAGATCGACGGCTCGGCCAATTTCGCGGGCGATCTGCGGTTGCCCGACATGGTCTTCGCCAGCGTTCGCGAGGGCCCCGTCGGGGGCAGTCGTTTGATCCGCAGCGATAAGGCGGCGGCGGACCGGGTGCCGGGGGTGCTCCAGGTGGTCGAGACAGAACGCTGGGTCGCGGCGATCGGGACGAATTGGTGGGCGGCGAACCGTGGGCTCGATGCGTTGCGCCCGCGCTTCGCGACGCGTGGCGGGCTGGTCGATACCGCGACGATCGCGCGCGCGCTCGATGCCGCGCTCGACGGCGCGGGGACGCGGATGGCGTCGGCGGGCGATCTCGGCGCGGCGTTTCGCGGCGCGCAGGTGGTGGGGGCGACCTATCGTGCCGCGCCCGCGGTGCATGCCGCGATTGAGACGCCGGCGGCGACCGCCTATTGGCACAACGGGCGGCTCGAACTGTGGCTGCCGACCGATGCGGCGGGGCTGGCGCGCGCGGCGGCGGCGCGCGCGATCGGGGTCGATGCCGCGCAGGTCACGGTCCATGCGATGCTGACCGGCGGATCGTTCGGCGAGGCGCTAGAGCATGACGTCGCGGTGCAGGCGGCGACGTTGGCGGTCGCGCTCAAGCGGCCGGTGCAGGTCGTGCGAGCCCGTATCGAGGCGTTGCGGCAGGATCGCGTCCGTGCCCCCGCGGCGGCACGCATGACCGCGCGGCTTTCGCCCGACGGGCGGATCATCGGGTGGCTCGCCAAGATCGCCGCGCCCGCGACGGGGCGCGAGCTGGCGGCGCGGCTGATGCCGGGCGATCCGCTGATCGGCGCGGCGCTCGCACTGCCTGCGGGCGGTGACGCTTATACGGTCGATGGCGCGTTGCCGCCTTATGGCATTCCGGCTTACGCGATCGATCATCATCCCGCCGATATCGGTGTCGCGACGGGGCATCTGCGCGGCGGGGCGGCGGGCTATACGAATTTCTTCACCGAGAGTTTCATCGACGAACTCGCGCATGTCGCGGGGACCGAGGCGCTATCGTTCCGGATCGCGATGCTCGGCGGCAATGCCCGGCTGGCGCGGTGCCTGTCGACCGCGGCGGCGCTCGGCGGCTGGGACGGCGGCGTGCCGGGAAGCGGGCAGGGGATCGCCGCCTGCGCGTTTCGCGGAAGCTATATCGCGGTGCTGGCGGAGGCGTCGCTCGACGGCGGGAAGGTGCGGGTCGACCGGCTCGTCGCCGCGGTCGATTGCGGGCGCCAGATCAATCCCGACATTGTCCGCCAGCAGATCGAGGGCGGGCTGATCATGGGGCTGGCGACCGCGACCGGCGGATCGACCGGCTATATGCGCAACATCGCCGACGCTCGCGGCTTCGGCGATCTGCATTTGCCACGGCTTGCCGACACGCCCGACATCACCGTCGAACTGGTCGCGAGCGGCGAGGCGCCGGGCGGGGTTGGCGAACTCGGTGTGCCCGCGGTCGCGCCCGCGATCGCCAACGCGCTGCGATCGGCGACGGGACAGAGGTTCCGCGAGTTGCCGTTCCGGGTCGCGGCATGATGCCGCCCGATCATCCGCCGGTCGCCCCGCGCAAGATCGGCGTGCTGCTGATCAATCTCGGCACGCCCGACGGGCCGGATGTCGCGTCGGTCCGGCGCTATCTCCTCGAATTCCTGTCGGACAAGCGCGTCGTCGAAATCCCGCAGATCGTCTGGCAGCCGATCCTGCGCTGGATCGTGCTCAACACGCGGCCGAAGAAATCGGCGCACGCCTATAGCCAGGTATGGACTCCCGACGGCTCGCCGCTTGCCGCGATCACCAAGGCGCAATCAGTGGCCTTGCAGGGCGCGTTCGGCGAGGGCGTGATCGTCGATTGGGCGATGCGCTACGGCAATCCCGCGATCGGCGATCGGCTGGCGGCGATGAAGGACGCGGGCTGCGAGCGCATCCTGATCGCGCCGCTCTATCCGCAATATTGCGCGGCGACGACCGCGACCGCCAACGACAAGGCCTTCGAGACGCTGGCCGCGACGCGCTGGCAGCCCGCGCTGCGGACGCTGCCGCCGTATCACGACGATCCGGTCTATATCGACGCGTTGAAGGCGTCGGTCGAGGCAGGGCTGGAGACTCTCGATTTCACACCCGACGCGATCGTCACCAGCTTCCACGGCATGCCGCAGCGGACTCTGGAACTTGGCGATCCTTATCATTGCCACTGCCAGAAAACCGCGCGTTTGTTGGGCGAGGCGCTGGGGCGCAACGTGATCGTGACCTTCCAGTCGCGATTCGGCCGTGCGAAATGGCTCGAACCCGCGACCGACGTGACGCTGGCGGCGCTTCCCGAACGTGGCATCAAGCGGATCGCGATCGTCGCCCCGGGGTTTTCGGCGGACTGCCTCGAGACCTTGGAGGAACTCGCGATCCGCGGACGCGAGACGTTCATCGCGGCGGGCGGAACCGATTTCGCCTATCTACCGTGCTTGAATGATAGTCCAATTGGCGTTGAAATGCTGCGCGGCATCGTTGCGCGGGAGCTTGAAGGCTGGGTCCGCCTTCCGTAGCGTTGCGTCAACGACCTAAGGAGAGAGACTGATGGCACGCACGGCAATCGTGACGGGTGGGACGCGTGGGATCGGCGAAGCGATCAGCATCGCGCTCAAGGACATGGGGATGACGGTCGCGGCGAATTACGCGGGCAACGACGAACGCGCTCGCGAATTCAGCGAACGCACGGGCATCAAGGCGTTCAAATGGGACGTCTCCGATCACGAGGCCTGCCAGACAGGCGCGGCGAAGGTGGCGGACGAACTCGGCCCGGTCGATGTGCTGGTCAACAACGCCGGCATCACCCGCGACGGCGTGCTGATGAAGATGACCTACCAGATGTGGAAGGAGGTCATGGACACCAACCTCGGCGGGTGCTTCAACATGGCCAAGGCGGTGTTTCCCGGGATGCGCGAGCGCAAATGGGGCAGGATCGTCAATATCGGCTCGATCAACGGCCAGGCCGGGCAATACGGACAGGTCAATTACGCCGCGGCGAAGAGCGGAATCCACGGCTTCACCAAGGCCTTGTCGCAGGAAGGCGCGCGGTCGGGGGTTACGGTGAACGCTATTGCACCAGGCTATATCGACACCGACATGGTCGCGGCGGTGCCGCATGACGTGCTAGAGAAGATCGTCGCGAAGATTCCGGTCGGGCGGTTGGGGCAGGCCGAGGAAATCGCGCGCGGCGTAGCGTTTTTGTGCTCGGAGGATGGAGGGTTCGTGACCGGATCGACGCTCAGCATCAACGGCGGGCAGCATATGTACTGACGGGCGTTGCACCAAAGTCGAATTCGATCGAATCCGACCCTAGCCGAACCGCTTGATTACGTTCGCGATGAACCGCTCATGCTCCTCGACCAATGCCGGGACGCCGTCTGCGTCGCGCAATCGCGCGCGCCAGTCTGCGGAAACGTCGCGGGTGACGCGGTGGACGTCGGCGGGCGGTCGCGGCTGAGGCTCGACGCGGGTCGGTAACCCGATAGCGTCGAGCATTGCATCCACTTTAGCGAAATCGCCGTTGGCGAAATCCTCGTAGAAGAGCACATCGGCGCCGCATCCCGCCGCGACGAGATAGCGTTCGAGGGTCCCATTGCCCTTGAGGATGTTGCGAAGAATCTTGGTCAGCATTCGGGCGTCGAAATCGTCGGCGGTAAGAGCCTTTCGCGCGGTTTGGGTGCTATGGAATTGGCCGCTGAGTTGCGCGGTGCCGACCGAGACCGTCTGCGCAACGATGTCGCGCCGCAGGACAAGCCAGAAACGCGTCACGTCGCCATAGCGAACCAAATGGCCAATATGCTCGGCGGTGGGGAGGCCCGGCACGCCCGCCTTGGCGACGAACCATCCCGCCTCGACTGCGCGCGCCATCCGCCACGCGACCGCGGCTTCGATGGAGGGGAGATTGTGGCGCGCCTCGATCGTCCGAAGCGGCTTCAGGTTGAACGCCTCGGTGACATGCGATGCGGTGCGCGTCTTTTCGATGTGGCGGCACAGGAAGGTACTCCCGACCCGCGACGAGAATATGATTAACAACTGGCCAACGAGGTCGGGCCAGGCGATATTTTCGGTCGATCGTGTGGGCAGTTCGGCGAGCCTTCCTCGCGAAAATACCGACAGGCGACTTTCGATGGTTCCCTGCATTGCGGCTGCATGGCCCAAAGACCGGGCGATCGGCAACCATCGACCGGTTCCACCGTCCCGACACCGGGACAGCCGGGGGTCGGAAGCCCCTCCCCCCGGACGAACAACGGGCCCGGCTCCTTTCGGAACCGGGCCCGCGCCCTCAAACGCTACGCGAGGGTCCTTGCCTGCCGCCCGATACGCTGGCGGCAGGGAGCTTGTGGGTGGTCGCTGATCGACTCGGCCTTTGCCTAGCGGCATCGCCTCGGATTGCCCGGCCGGTCGATCGGGCGTCCTGCAAGCACGCCGCGGTCCGCGACGGACCTGCGGCTCAGGCCGCCCGCGCTCGCGCCGATCACCCCGCCGCTACCGCGTAAATCGCAGCGTCGAACGCGCGAGCGATCCTGCCGCCGGTCGAAGCGCGGCCCGGCGCGATATTGCGGTCGCGAATCGTGGCTGCGCTCGTAACGCTGGCCATGCGGACGCTGCGCATCGGCCGCTGACGGGGCCAAAGCGGACGCGCTAACGGCGAGGGCGGCGGCGAAGGTCAGCAATCTGAACAGCGTTTCGTTTCCCGAATTCGTGCCCGGTGACGTGACGCCACCTGCGATGATGACGTTCTGCACGATTCGCGTTGAGCCAATACTGAATGCGTCGGTTATCGCGCGTTCAGGGTGTCGCGCGCGGCGCGGGCGGATTAGGACGGGCGGTGCGAATCGTCCTGTCGATCCTGCTTTTGCTGCTGCTCGTTCCGGGCTGGAGCGGCGACACGCGCCTGCCGCTGCTCGATCGCGATACGCAACTGAGTGCGACGCCGATCGCGGTCGCCCCGGCGCAGCGACGGTTCGGGCGGCTGACGCTGATCGGCGCGCTGGTGCTGAAGAGCGAGGCGCCGGCGTTCGGCGGCTTTTCGGCGATCGCGGTGGGGCGCGCGCGCGTCACCTTGCTCAGCGACGGCGGCAATTGGATCCGGTTCGGGATTCGGCACGGCGGGTTGGTCGATGCGCGCGCGGGGTTCCTGCCCAACGGCCCCGGCACCGGCTGGGAGAAGCGCGACCGCGACAGCGAATCGCTCGCGATCGATCCGGCGTCGGGGGCGATGTGGGTCGGGTTCGAGGGCGCGAACGCGATCTGGCGCTATGCCCCCGGCTTCGCGCGGGCCGAGGCGAGGGTGCGGCCTCCCGGGATGCGCGGGTGGCCGGTCAATGGCGGCGCCGAGACGCTGGTGCGATTGCGCGACGGGCGCTTCCTCACGATCGCCGAGCGCGGGGTGAAGCGGCGCTATCCGCGACCGGCGCTGGTTTTCTCGGGCGATCCGACGACGGGAGTGAGGCCCTGGCTGTTCGGCTATCGACCGCCGAACGGGTACGATCCGTCGGACGCGACCGAATTGCCGAACGGCGATCTGCTGGTGCTCAACCGGCGCTTTTCGCTGCCGTTCCGATTCTCGGCGAAGCTGACGGTCGTGCCACGGGGAGCGATCCGGCCCGGGCGAATCGTGCAGGGGCGTGAGATAGCGACGCTCGGGGCGCCTGCGCTCGGCGAAAATTGGGAGGGCGTCGCGATCACGCGCGAGGACGACGCGACGATCGTGTGGCTCGTGTCGGATAAAGACGAGGCATTGTTGCAGCGAACCGTGCTGGCGAAGTTCCGGCTGGATTGATCCTTCGCCTCGGGTGGTCGACACCCGAGCGGAAGTCAGGTGTGCTCCTGCGAAGGCAGGAGTCCAGGACCACGGACGAGTCGCTTCTAACCCTGGGCTCCTGCCTTCGCAGGAGCACGGCCATGCCAGTTGGCGCACCGCTCAGACGAAAAAGCCCGCCGGTCCTTCGACCAGCGGGTCTTTCAAAAACCTTCGCGAATCAGGCGGCGGCGGTTACCGCGCGCTTCTTGACGACGTCTCGCTTCAGGCGGCGGGCTTTCAGCGACAATTTGTCGTCGGCGGTCTTCGCCAGCCAATTGTCGAGGCCACCGTTATGTTCGACCGAACGCAGGCCATGCGTCGATACGCGCAGCTTCACGCTCTTTTCGAGCGAATCGGAGATGAGCGTGACGTTCTGCAAATTGGGCAGAAACGTCCGCTTGGTCTTGTTGTTGGCGTGGGATACGTTGTTTCCCACCAGCCGGCCCTTGCCGGTCAGCTCGCAGATACGCGACATGACTTAGAATTCCTGAATTTCGGTTGCCCGGAAAGGTGGCGCGGATAGCGCTAGAGGGCGCTTGCGTCAACCCGAGCGCAATGCAATCTTGCTCATCACGCGGCGTTGTTCCGCCATCGTATCGAAAGGGAGTATCATCATGCGGGCCCTGCTCGTTCTCGTCGGCATCGCCGCGCTCGTCGTTCTCGCCGCTCTGGCGCTGGGCTTCATCAAGTTCGACCAGACCCAGACCGCGGCGTTGCCGCATCTCGAAGGCGGACAGGCGCCACAGTTCGAAGCGACCGTCGCGAAGGTGAATGTCGGGACCGAGAACAAGACCGTCGAGGTTCCGACGGTCGACGTTCAGAAGCCGGGCGAAGCGCCGAAGCAATAAGGCTGGACGCCCGCGCCGCGTCCGGACTAGCCGGGGGCGTGTTTCCGCTCCCTGCCCCGATGCGCCTCGCGCTGGACGCCGCTCGCGGCGCGGCGGCGGAAGGCGAGGTGCCGGTCGGCGCGGTGGTGATGCTTGGCGACCGCGTGATCGCGACAGCCGCCAATGCGCCTCGGCGGCTTCACGATCCCACCGCGCATGCCGAGATGCTGGCGATTCGGATCGCCGCGCGCGAGCTTGGGCGTGAGCGGCTGGAGGATTGCGACCTGTGGGTGACGCTCGAGCCGTGCGCGATGTGCGCAGGCGCGATCGTGCATGCCCGGATCGCGCGGCTTTATTATGCGGCGGCTGACCCGAAGGGGGGCGCGGTGGAGCATGGCGTGCGGGTGTTCGCGCAGCCGACCTGTCACCATCGGCCCGAAGTGATCGCCGGGCTTGGCGAGGACGAGGCGGGGGCGATGCTGCGCAAGTTTTTCGCGGCGCGGCGGTGAGCGTCAGCCCAATTCACTCTCGGAAATCGGCACGATCCTGATCTCGACGCGGCGGTTGGTGGCGCGGCCGTCCTCGGTCTCGTTCGAGACGATCGGTTGGGTCTTGCCGAAGCCCTTCGTGCCGACACGCGCGGTCTGGACGCCGCGCGATTCGAGATAGGTGGCGACCGAGGCGGCGCGGCGTTGCGACAGGTCTTCGTTGTACGCGTCGCCGCCGACCGAATCGGTGTGGCCGTAGATGTCGATGAAGGTGCTGGGATAGGCCGCCAACACCATCGCGACCTGATCGAGCGTGCGCGCAAAGCCGGGCGCGACCGCGACGCTCTTGTAGGCGAAGTTGGCGCCGTTCGGGATCGTCAGCAGCAGCTCGTCGCCCTGACGGATGACCTGGACGGTCGTGCCCGTGGTGCGCGCGCGGAGATCGCGTTCCTGCTTGTCCATGTACGGGCCGATCTCCGTCCCGGCGACGCCCGCGATACCCGCGCGGACGATCTTCGCGGTGCGATCGTGCCGGCCGCCGACGAGTTCGCCGGTCAGATAGCCGCCGATGCCGCCGCCGATGACGCCGACCGGGGCGTTCTGCGCGGTTGCCGGAACGGCGAGGACGGCGAGCGCGGCGAGAACGAGCAGTTTCGGCGTCATGGCGATCCCCTGTTATCTCATAGAAAACCCGGCTGCATCGGCGATTGTTCCGCTGCCGGAAAGACACGAGGATTGTCGCGCCCGCGGTTTGCCGCCAAAGGAGGGGCGCGCCATGCAACCCTATCCCTGGATCGACGTCCTCATCATCCTCGCGCTCGTCGCGTTGAACGGCGTGTTCGCGATGAGCGAGCTGTCGATCGTCTCGGCGCGCAAGGCGCGGCTGGAGGCGATGGCGCGGACCGGCACCGTCCCGTGGAGCCGGGGCGCGCGCGCCGCGATCGTGCTGGCGGCGGACCCCGGCAAGTTCCTGTCGACCGTCCAGATCGGCATCACCCTCATCAGCGTGCTCGCGGGCGCCTATTCGGGCGAAGCGCTCGGCGGCCCGACCGCTGACCGGTTCGCGGCGTGGGGCATGGCGGCGGATACCGCGCGGACGGTCGGCTTCACGGTGGTGATCGGGCTGACGACGTTTGTGTCGCTGATCATCGGCGAACTCGTCCCCAAGCAATTCGCGCTTCGGAAGCCCGAGCCGATCGCGGCGATCATGGCGCTGCCGATGACGTGGCTGGCGATCGGTACCAAGCCGATCGTCTGGTTCCTCGATTCGACGAGCCGCCTGATCTTCCGCCTGCTCGGGCTGAAGCGCGAATCGGAGGAGCATGTCACCGCCGAGGAGCTGCATCTGATCGTCGCCGAGGCCTCGAAGTCCGGCGTGATCGAAGAGCATGAACGCTCGATCATCTCGGGCGTGGTGCGGCTGGCGGACCGCCCGGTGCGCGAGGTGATGACGCCGCGCACCGAGGTCGACTGGCTCGACGTCGCGCTCGACGATGCGGGGATCCGGGCGAAGCTGCTCGAGACGCCGCACACGCGGCTGCCGGTCGCGATGGGGACGATCGACGCGGTGATCGGGGTGGTCCAGTCGCGCGACATCGCGGCGGCGCTTTTCCGCGGCGAGACGCTCGATCTGTCGAAGCTCGTCCGCAAGGCGCCGGTGGTGATCGACCGGATCGACGCGATGGACGCGCTCGACGAGCTGCGCCGCGCCGACATTCCGATGGCGCTGATCCACGACGAATACGGGCATTTCGAAGGGATCGTGACCCCCGCCGATTTGCTCGCCGCGATCGCGGGGGAATTCGCCAGCGACGCCGATCCCGGCGGCAGCCCCGACATCGTCGAGCGCGACGACGGGTCGCTGCTGGTCAACGGCACGATGGCGGCGGACGCGCTGGCCGACCGGATCGGCATCGATTTGCCCGAGGACCGCGATTATGCGACCGTCGCGGGGCTGGCGCTGGCGGTGTTCAAACATTTCCCGGCGGAGGGCGAGAGTTTCGTCGAACAGGGGTGGACGTTCGAGGTGATCGATCTCGACGGGCGGCGGATCGACAAATTGCTGGTGCGGGAGGGGGCGTAGCTGCGATCAGCGATGTGCCGGGGGCACATCGCAGCAGCGGAGCCGGCTTGCGAAGCAAGCCGTGGGCGGCAAAGGTCACACTAAGGTCACACCAAGGCTGGGTTGGCGGAGCGCCGACTTAGAGCCTCAATCGTCATTGCGAGCGCAGC
>JBBSTE010000037.1:0-28714 GCA_038236185.1 Sphingomonadales bacterium
AGGTGGCAGCCGCAGGCTGACGGAGGGGGCGGGCAGCGATGTCTGACGTAGGGAGTCCTCCCCCTCCGTCGCGCTGCGCGCGCCACCTCCCCCTGGCGGGGGAGGATTGACGACGATCGAATGTCGATATCTCGTCCCGCTTGTAGGGGAGGGGTACATCTGATCGCGAAAGCCCCTACAAGAAACCTGCGATGACCCCCGTCCTCAACATCCAGTCCTCGATCCTCGGTCGCGCCTGGCGGTGGCGCGCACTCGCGGCGGAGGGTCTCGGGGCGGACGATCTCGTCACCCAACTCCTCCTCGCGCGCGGCTGCCCGCGCGAAGCGCTCGACGATCACCGCGCCCCCTCGATCCGCAGCTTCATGCCCGATCCGTCGATCTTCCGCGACATGGACAAGGCTGCCGCCCGTCTCGCCGACGCGGTGATCGGGCGCGAGCAGATCGCGATCTTCGGCGATTACGACGTCGACGGCGCCACCTCCGCTGCTCTCCTCACGCTCCTCCTGCGCGACCTCGGCACCGAACCCCGCGTCTACATTCCCGACCGCAGGACCGAGGGCTACGGCCCGAGCGTCGCCGCGATGCAGCGCCTCGCGCACGAAGGCGCGACGCTGATCGTCACGGTCGATTGCGGCGCGATGGCGTTCGAGGCGCTCGACGCGACCCCGGTCGGCGTGATCGTCGCCGCTCACCACAAATGCGAGACGCGCCTGCCGCGCGCCCACGCGATCGTGAACCCCAACCGTCTCGACGAAGGCGAGGGCGCCGCGCACGGGCACCTCGCCGCGGTCGGCGTCTGCGTCCTGCTCGCCGCCGCGCTGATCCGCACCCTCCGCGCGCGCGGCCATTTCGCGAGCACGTCCGAACCCAGACTCCTCGACCTGCTCGATCTTGTCGCGCTCGGCACCGTCGCCGATGTCGCGCAGCTCCGCGGTCTCAATCGCGCCTTCGTCGCGCAAGGCCTGAAGGTCATGGCGCAGCGCCGCAACCCCGGCCTCGCCGCGCTGATCGAGGCATCCCGCCTCACCCGCGCCCCGACCTGCGCCGATCTCGGCTTCGCGCTCGGCCCGCGGATCAACGCCGGGGGCAGGGTAGGGCGCTCCGACCTCGGCGTCCGCCTGCTGACGACGCGCGACCCCGACGAAGCCCGCGCCATCGCCGCCGAACTCGACCGCCTCAACGAGGAACGCCGCGCGATCGAGGGCGGCGTGCAGGAAGCGGCCGAGGCGATGGTGGTCGCTGGTCGCGCGGTTACCGTCGTCGCGGGCGAAGGCTGGCACCCCGGCGTCATCGGCATCGTCGCCGGACGGTTGAAGGAAAAGACCGATCGCCCCGCCATCGTCATCGCGGTCGACGAGCACGGCGTGGGAAAGGGATCGGGCCGCTCGATCACCGGCGTCGATCTCGGCGCTGCGGTGCTTGCGGCAAAGGAACACGGCCTGCTCGTCGCAGGCGGCGGCCACGCGATGGCGGTGGGGCTGACGATCGACGCAGCGCGCATCGCGGAGTTCGCCGAATTCATAGAGGAGCATCTCGCCGAACCTGTCGCCCGCGCTTCCGCCGACCGCGCGCTGCTGGTCGACACATTGCTCGCCCCCGGCGGCGTCAACCCCGATCTGGTGACCGCGATGGAGGCGGGCGGCCCCTATGGCATGGGGTGGCCGAGCCCCTGTATCGTCGCCGGTCCGGTCCGCGTGATCAAGGCCGACGTGGTGGGCAACGGCCACGTCCGCGCGATCGTCAGCGGCGACGACGGCCGCAGCATCAAGGCGATGGCCTTCCGCTCCGTCGAAACCGCGTTGGGGCAGGCGCTACTCGGCGCGGCGTCGCACCGGCGGCTGTGGCTCGCGGGGAGGGCGAAGATCGACGATTGGGGCTCGAAACCTGCGGCGGAGCTGCACGTCGAGGATGCGGCCTGGGCGGATTGAGCGTGTTTCGTGTGCCGAAGGGTGCCGTTTCCTTGTTCGGTCAGCCGAGAGGAGTATGGGAGTATCATCGCGCTGCTTCCGAAGGAGCCCGGCATGGCGGATACAGCTCTCATTGTTGGGGCAATGGCGGGAGCGGTTGCCTTGCTCTCGACAGCGGCCAACTTCTTCAATGCTCGTTCGATCGAGCGAATCAAGGCGGAAGGCGAAGAGGCAAGGATTGCCGCAGAGGACAAAAAGGAAATTTCGATCTATAGTGAAGCTCTGGCGCGGGCTGCATTTGATCTTCAAAGTCGAATATTCAACATACTTCATCGAGACTTCGTAGGCATTTACTTAAGAAATGGTACTGAACGCGAAAAATCATATGCAGTCGAGAACACAGTGTTTTTAATTGCGCAATTCTTATGTTGGGTTGAACTTATTAGACGGGAAATTAATTTTATCCAACTAAAAGATTCAAGGTCAACGAAGCGACTATTGCGAGTGCAGGATGATGTATATGATTCATGGGGAACAGATAAATGGCCACAGATGCTCCGCCTATTTGCAGGAGAGCAGAGAGCGTTAGGCGAGGCGCTTATAGTCGGAGACGCAGATTACACAACCTGTATGGGATATGGAAGATTTCTAAAGGAGCTAAGTTACGATGATAATGAGATTATTGATTATCTGAAGGATAATATTAAACAACTTCCGTCCATGCTTAAACAAGCAAGAGCCAGGCTAACCACAATTCAGCACCTATTAATAGAAATAATAGATATTATTGACCCTGATGGACTTAGATTTCCGCAAGCGCGCCGTTCCAAAGCGTAAGAAAAACTAACGAAAAAGTCGACATTTGCTTTTGGTTGATGGCTCAATTCGGCGCCGTTACGTCAGCCGAACCGCTCCTTCAGCACCGCGTAAGCCGCTCGCATCCCCAGTGCATCGCCCCCCTTCGGTCGTCCCGGCTTCGCGCTCGGCCGCCACGCGAACGTATCGAGATGCGCCCACGCCACCTCCACCGGTACGAACCGCCGCAGGAACAGCGCCGCGGTGATCGTCCCGGCGAAACCGCTGTCCGCGGAATTCACCAAGTCCGCCACGTCGGACTTCAGCATCTCCTCGTAGCCGTCCCACAACGGCAGTCGCCACAACGGATCGCCCGCCGCCGTTCCCGCCGCGAGCAGCTCCTCCGCGAGCGCTTCGTCGTTGGCGAACAGCGCGGGCATGTCCGGCCCCAGCGCGACCCGCGCCGCGCCGGTCAGCGTCGCGAAATCGAGGATCAGCGCGGGCTCGCCCTCCACCGCCTTCGCCAGCGCATCGCCGAGGATCAGGCGGCCTTCCGCGTCGGTATTGGTGTTCTCGACGGTGAGACCTTTGCGTGACCTTAGCACGTCGCCGGGGCGAAACGCATTCCCCGCGATCGCATTCTCCACCGCCGGGATCAGCAGGTGGAGCCGCACCTTCAACCCCACCTCCGCGACCAACCGCGCCAGCGCCAGCGCATGCGCCGCGCCGCCCATGTCCTTCTTCATCAGCCGCATGCCGCCGCCGGGCTTGATGTTCAGCCCGCCCGAATCGAAGCACACGCCCTTGCCGATGATCGCGACGCGGGGATGCGCGGGGTCGCCCCATTCGACCTCGATCAGCCGCGGCGCATTGGCCTTGCTCGCCGCCATGCCGACAATGTGGATCATCGGATAGCCGGTCTCTAGCGCATCGCCACGCGTGACCGTCATCGTACCGCCGATCGCCTTGGCCATCGCCGCGGCCTCCGCCTCGAGTTCGCCGGGGCCGAGATCGGAGGCGCCGGTGTTGACCAGATCGCGCACCTTCGCGGTCGCCTTCGTCAGGCGCACGGTTTCCGCGATCCGCGCCGGTTCCCCGGTCAGCAGCACCCGCGCGCCGGTATCGCTCGCCTTCCTGTACCGCTCGAAACGATATTGCCCGAGGCACCAGCCGAGCATCGCCGCACCCGGCTCGCCCTCGGCCAGCCGGTATGTCCCTTCCGGCAGGCTCTCGCCGAGCGACGCGATCTTCCACGGCGAATCGGCGCACTCGTTGCAGACCAGCAAATACGACCAGTCGTCGCCTTCTCCAGGCAGGATCGCGCGATTCCCCGCCTTGCCCGTCACCTTGTTGGCTGTAACCGCCGCCCGCACCCGCGAGGATTGCGCCTTGAGCCAGCCCGCGAAATCTTCCGGGTGGACGACATGGATCCTTCGCGCGGATTGCCCGTGATCGGCGTGGAGCAAGGTGGCAAAGTCGGTCATGCGGCGTGTTCCCATCGGCAGGCCGCCGTCCTACATCGCGTGCAAATCAAATCGAGCGGAAAAACATGACGACCCATAACACCAGGATGCTGATCCTCGGCTCCGGCCCGGCGGGCCTCTCCGCCGCGATCTACGGCGCGCGCGCGGCGATGGACCCGATCGTCGTCCAGGGCATCCAGCCCGGCGGCCAGCTGATGACGACCACCGACGTCGAGAATTACCCCGGCTTCGCCGACGTCGTTCAGGGCCCGTGGCTGATGGAGCAGATGGAGAAACAGGCGGTCCATGTCGGCACGCGCCTGATGTGGGACACGATCGTCGAGGTCGATCTGTCGCGCCGCCCTTTTCGCCTCAC
Source organism: Sphingomonadales bacterium (assembly GCA_038236185.1). Lineage (GTDB taxonomy): Bacteria > Pseudomonadota > Alphaproteobacteria > Sphingomonadales > Sphingomonadaceae > Sphingomonas. Next base: position 4,542 of record JBBSTE010000037.1, read on the forward strand.
CGGCGACGGCGGCGATGTCTATGAAGGCGACGTGCTGGTGATCGCGACGGGCGCGCAGGCGAAATGGCTCGGGCTCGACAGCGAGGAGGCGATGAAGGGCAAGGGCGCGAGCGCGTGTGCGACTTGCGACGGCTTCTTCTTCCGCGGCAAGAAGGTGGCGGTGATCGGCGGCGGCAACACCGCGGTCGAGGAGGCTTTGTATCTCACCAACCATTCGAACGACGTGACGCTGATCCACCGTCGCGATACCTTGCGCGCCGAGCAGATCCTGCAGAAGCGACTGTTCGCGCATCCCAACATCAAGGTGCTGTGGAACAAGGAAGTCCGCGAGTTCATCGACGGCGGCGGCAACGCCGGGCTCGTCGGGCTGAAGCTGGAGGACACCCAGACCGGCGAGCAATCGCGGATCGAGGTGGACGGCGGCTTCGTCGCGATCGGGCATCATCCGGCGACCGAGCTGTTCCGCGGCCATCTCGATCTCGACAAGGACAGCTATATTGTTGTCGAAACCGGCTCGACCCGGACGAGCGTCGCGGGCGTGTTCGCGTGCGGCGACGTGATGGACAAGGTGTACCGCCAGGCGGTGACCGCCGCGGGGACGGGCTGCATGGCCGCGCTCGATGCCGAGAAGTTCCTCGCCGAAGCGGAGTTCGAGGGGATGCGCGAGGCGGCGGAGTAGGGCGGCTGCTTTCGCACAACCTCGGTCATCGGGGGCGTCCGGGCCTGCCTCCCGAAACCTGCCCTCGTCCTAATTGACCGGTGCGATGGCGGTCTCATTTAAGCCCGTCGCGCGACGGGTTAGAACCAGCCCGAATGCCAACTCGGTAACGGCTACGAGCAAGGCCGTTGAACCGCGCATCTGCGAGGCAAAGATGTCTCCAAGCCCGATCGCGACGATGATGCCCGCGAGCAACCAGAACAGACGATCGCCATATACTGTCTTGAAAACGAAATAGTGCGTGCCGACCGCGATCGCCGCGAGTGGAAACACGAGCATGGGCTTTGATGACAAAAACAGCCAAGCGGCGAAGAGCCCGCCGATCATGGCTATCGTGCTTTCCAGCACGGTAATGCCGAACGGGTTACTGGAGGACTCATTCTCCCGGTGGAAGACCGTCCGACACACCAGCTTCGCACAGGGGAAGATCGCCATGCCGCCGAAAAACAGAGCTGCAAACCCGGCCGCGACGCCCTGATTATGCTGCACCAGCGTAGCCACCACCCATATCAGCCCGGAGATCAAGACGCCGGGACCGCCTCCGACATAGGCGCGTCTCAAATCCTTCTGAGCATCGGAGATTATCATGCCGCCCCCACTAAGTTATCGGAACGCTCGCTCCCTTATGCGAACGGTAGCTCAACAAGCATGATCGTCCTAAAGCAGACTGGCAAGAATCCCTCACTTGCGGACCGTCAGATTCCTTCGACCAGTCGTGCGATAGTTTCGATCAAACTCTCGCCCTCCCCGGCAAAGCTGTGCGACGTCGTCTCGATCCGCGTCGGTGATGGATGGTTCGCGCTTCGCGCGGCGTTGGCATAAGCAATCGCGGTGGCGTCGCCGGTTGCGAGGATGATGCTTGCCGCGTCGCCCCAATGCGCGATGGCCTCGATCACATCGGATTGCGGGGGAGGGGCCGGCGCCGCAATCCGCATCAGCCCGCGCGCCAGCTTGCCGGGCGAACCGCCACCGGTCAGCAACCGCCGCCACGCCGCCGGATCGCGCAACCGATCCGCATAACGCGCGCGGATCGCGGCGGGCGGGGGGAGGTCGTCGGTCGTCTCGATCACCCAGGGATTGGCGAGGATCACCGCGTCCACGCCCGCGGCGCGACCGAACAACGCCAGCGCGCTCGCGGCGTCGCAATTGCCGAATGCGACGAGGCGCGTGATGCCGGTCTCCGCGCGGAAGGCGGCGGCGGCGGCGGCGATGTCGGGCGCGCTCGATCGGAAGCCGCAATTCTCCCCGGTCGAATCGCCAATGCCGCGACGATCGAAGCGAAAGACGGGAGTGCCGCGCTCGGCGAGGTCCGCCGCGAGCAACGCCATCCCGCGATGCGCGCCGCAGCGGATTTCGTTGCCGCCGGAGACGATGAGGAGGCCGGTCGTCGAAATGTACCCCCGCGGAGGCGGAGGTCCAGACTGGGTTCCCGCCTCCGCGGGGACACATCCGTCCAGCGTCCCGATCAGCGTGTCGCCCGTGCAATCGAACGCGATCAACCGTCGCATCGGGCGATCCATGCGGCGACATCGTCGGCGACAGCGGTCTGCAGCGCGTCGTCTGCGCCGGGCTCTGCCGCACGCCACAGCGGGCGGCCTGCGATCTGTGCATCGGCGGCGCGAGGATCAGTGTCGAGGCGGATGGTGCGCGTCCGATCGAGAGCGGGGAGGGCGGCACCCTCCAATTCCGAGATCAACTCCGCCGAAAGCGCATTGCCCGCGAACAAGTGCTTGTCGTCCGATACAGCCTGCGCCCGCCGCAAATCGCGCATCACGCCCGCCCCATCGACCGGCGCGAGCCACCAGCCCGACGCGACGTTCGCCTCAGCGCCCACCAAAGCGCCGCCGCGCCACGCCATCAAGTGCACCGGTCCCGGGAGCGCCGCCGCAGCCGCCGCGAACGCGGCGCGCCAATCGGCAAGCGTCGCGTCGGACGTCGCGACCAGGCTTTCGCCCGTCCCCGGCAGATCGGGCAACGCGCCGCCGATGCCGCGCGCCGCTAGCCGTCGCAGCACGTCCACAACCGCCGCCCGCGTCCGGTTCGCTTCCTCAAACAGCGGCAGCGCGGCGATCACGACCGGGCCGTCGTCCGGCCCGAAGCGTAACATCGCCTCGCGCCCGCCGCGCCAGTCGTAATGGTCGATCCGCAGGCCGGTCATCCGGCCGACGCTACACCAGCGCCTTCGTCACCGCGAACATCTTCAACGCCCCGAACGTCTCGAGCATCTCGCCATCGACCTCGTCGTCCTCGATCAATATGCCGAGCCGGTCCTCGATTTCGGTCAGCACCCCCGCGACCGCCATCGAATCGAGTTCGGGCAGCGCGCCGAACAGCGGCGTCGTGTCATCGAACGCCGCGACGCGCGCGTCCGACAGGCCGAGAATGTCGCGCAAAACCGCGCGGATCGTCGCATCGACTGCGCCAGTACCTTCGGGAATCAAGCCTGCCCCCAAACCGTTCGCAGGTGCGGTAGAACCGGGGGATGAATTCCGCAACGTCTTGCGGCTATGGTGGCGCATGATCGCCCTCGATCCCGTGCCGCGCCCGATCGACCAGCTGCCCGCGATGGGGCGGCCGGAGGATGTCGCGCTGGTGTTGCGCGACGAGACGCTGACCTTCGCCGATCTCGAGGCGAACGTCGCGGCGCTCGCCGGCTGGCTGGTGGGGCAGGGGTTCGCGCCGGGCGACCGCGTCGCGACCTGGCTCCCCAAAACCCGCGTTGCGTGCCTGATGCCGCTAGCCGTGCCGCGCGCTGGGCTGGTGCACGTCCCGATCAATCCGCTGCTGAAACGTGCGCAGGCGGCGCATATTTTGGAGGACAGTGGGGCGCGGCTGCTCGTGTCGCAGGACGCGCGGTTGGGGACATTGGAGTCGGCCGATGTTCCGAACGATTGCGCGACAACGGCGGAACACGACCTCCTTCGTCATTCCCGCGAAGGCGGGAACCCATCTCCCGATCGTTTCGCCGGCCAGCAAGGATACAAGACGGGTCCCCGCTTTCGCGGGGATGACGGCGAGAAAGTGGACACCGCCACCCTCGTCGCGATCCTCTACACCTCCGGCTCGACCGGCCGCCCCAAGGGCGTAATGCTCAGCCACGCCAACCTCTGGCTCGGTGCGATCTCGGTCGCGCACTACCTTGGCCTCGAACGTGAGGACCGCGTCCTCGGCGTCCTCCCCTTGAGCTTCGACTACGGCCAGAACCAGCTCTTCTCGACCTGGGCGGCGGGCGCATCGGTCGCGCCGATCGACTACCTTATGTCGCGCGATGTCGTGAAGGCGGTCGATCGCACCGCCGCCACCACGCTTGCGGGTGTGCCCCCGCTCTGGGTCCAACTCCTCGAAGCCGAATGGCCTGCCGAAACCGCAGCCAAGCTGAACCGTCTCACCAATTCCGGCGGCGCGTTGACGGTGCGAATGGTTCGGGCCTTGCGCGAACGCTTCCCGAAGGCCGATCTCTACCCGATGTACGGCCTCACCGAAGCGTTCCGCTCGACCTACCTTCCGCCCGCCTTGGTCGATGCGCACCCCGAATCGATCGGCCGCGCAATCCCCTTCGCCGAGGTGATGATCGTCCGTCCCGACGGCACCGAGGTAGCGTCAGGCGAGCCGGGCGAACTCGTTCACGCCGGGCCGCTCGTTGCGCAGGGCTATTGGCACGACGCCGAGCGCACCGCCGCGCGCTTCCGCCCCGCACCCGCCTTCTCGAAGCATGGCGGCACCGCGGTCTGGTCGGGCGACACCGCGGTCGCCGATGCCGACGGCCTGCTTCGCTTCGTCGGGCGCGACGATGAGATGATCAAATCCGCCGGCAACCGCATCAGTCCCGCCGAGATCGAGGAAGCCGTCGTCGCGGGCGGCGAAGTGGCGGAGGCGGTCGCGGTCGGCGTCCCCGACGGGCGGCTCGGCCAGGCGATCGTTGTGGTGGCGCGGGGTGATGCTGCCAACGAAGCGGCGTTGCGGGCGCGGCTGAAACGGCAATTGCCGAATTTCATGCAACCCGCGCGGATCGAATGGCGCGACGCATTGCCCCGGAACGCCAATGGGAAGTTGGATCGCGCGCAAGTAGCGGTCGATGCGCGAGAGGAATGTGCTCCCGCGAAGGCGGGAGCCCAGTCTGGGTCCCCGCCGTCGCGGGGACACATCGAGGCGGCGTGAAGCCCTTCGGCCCGCCCCCGCCTGAGTTCGCAGGTCAGAACGGTGATCTAGTTATCGCCGATCGTCGCGCAACGGACTGGATCGCAGAACACGGCTCACCGCTGTTCGTTTACGACGCCGCCATCGTCACCAATCGGATCGCGACATTCCGCTCGTCATTCCCAAGTGTCGATCTCCACTACGCGATCAAGGCGAACCCCTATCCGCCAATCATCGCCGCCATCGTGCCGCTGGTCGATGGCCTCGACGTGGCGTCGGCGGGTGAACTCGCGAAAGCGCTTGCCGCCAAGCCCGCCACCGCGATCAGCTTCGCCGGCCCGGGCAAGCGCGATACCGAACTTGCCGCCGCGATTTGCGCGGGTGTGACGATCAACGTCGAGTCCGAAGGCGAGGGGACGCGCGCGCTCGCGCTCGGCGACACGTTCGGCATCGCGCCCCGGCTCGCGGTCAGGGTCAATCCCGACATCGAACTCCGCGGCAGCGGCATGAAGATGGGCGGTCGCCCCTCGCCCTTCGGGGTCGATTCCGAACGCGCCGCCGCGCTCGTTCGCACGCTCCGCGACGGCGGCGCGGATTGGCGCGGCTTCCATATCTTCGCCGGATCGCAGGCGCTCGACACCGCGGCGGTGATCGAAATGCAGGCGGCGACGCTCGCGCTCGCCGCACGGCTCGCCGAGGAGGTCGGAGAACCACCACCTCTCGTCAATCTCGGCGGCGGCTTCGGCATCCCCTATTTCTCGAGCGACACGCCGCTCGATGTTTCCGCGGGCGGCGTGGCGCTCGCCGAAGCCCTCGAAACGCGTCCCGCGATCCTCGCCGATACGCGTTTCGCGATCGAGCTCGGCCGCTGGCTCGTCGGCGAGGCTGGCGTCTATCTCACCCGCGTCATCGACATGAAGCAAAGCCGCGGCGACACCTTCGTCATCGTCGATGGCGGTCTCCACCACCAGCTCGCGGCGAGCGGCAATTTCGGCGCCGTCGTCCGCCGCAACTACCCCGTCGCCGTCGTGCACCGGATGGGCGCCGCGCCAGAAGAGACCGTCTCGATCGTCGGCTGCCTCTGCACCCCGCTCGATCGCCTCGCCGACCGTGTCGCGCTGCCCCACATCGAGGTAGGCGATGTCATCGCGGTCTTCCTCGCGGGCGCCTACGGCCTCACCGCCAGTCCGGTGAATTTTCTCGGTCATCCCGTCCCCGTCGAAGTCCTCGCGAATGCCTGATTTCCGCGCCAAATCCGAGTTCCTAAACGCTATCTTTACCTCTCGCTTCCATAGCCGAGCCTGAGCGTAGCCGTCTGCGGGAGGGGCCCGCCGCCGGTGTCCCATGCGCGAAGGAGGTCAAGCGATGCGTTCCGGTTTCTCGAAGGCGATCCTGGTGAGCGCGCTCGGCGCGACGACGTTGTCCGGGTGCATGACCGGCGGCGGCAACCGCCCCGAACTCCCGCCCGCCGCCTTCGTCGCCAGCAAGGAAGCGCCGGGCGAAACCTATGTCATCGGCCCGCTCGACACCTTGAACATCTTCGTGTGGCGCAGCCCCGAACTGTCGGCGAAGGTGCAGGTCCGCCCCGACGGCCGGATCACCACCCCGCTGATCAACGACATGCCCGCGGTCGGCAAGACCCCGGCGATGCTCGCCGCCGACATGAAACTGGCGCTTGGCGAGTATATCAAGGACCCGATCGTCAGCGTCATCGTCGAGAATTTCTCGGGCACCTACAGCCAGCAGATCCGTATCGTCGGCGCGACCGCGAAACCCGCGTCGCTGCCGTATCGCGCCAACATGACGCTGCTCGACGCAATGATCGCGGTCGGCGGCCTCAGCGAATATGCCGCGGGCAACAAGGCGCGCCTCGTCCGCTACGACCGCGCGACCGGCAAGCAGCGCGAATACAACCTCAAAATCTCGCGCCTGCTGCGCGACGGCGATTCGACCGCGAACGTCCGGCTCGAGCCCGGCGACGTCATCATCATCCCGGAAAGCATGTTCTAGTGAACGGCCTGTACGACGAACTCAGGATCGCGCTCCACGCGGTCTGGACGCGCCGGTGGCTCGCGATGGCGATCGCCTGGGGCGTCTGCATGGTCGGCTGGCTGGTCGTCAGCCAGGTGCCGAGCCGCTACGAATCACGTGCCCGCGTCTTCGTTCAAATGCATTCGGTGCTGCCGGTCGGGACCGACCCGGGCGCGAACAGCGCGCAGGACGACGTCGATTCGATCCGCCAGACGTTGACCAGCGCGGTCAATCTCGAAAAGGTCGTGCGCGGCACCGATCTCGCGCAGACCGTCTCGAGCGACCGCGACATCGCCGATCGCGTCGCGGGCCTTCAGACCGCGATCAAGGTCGTCGCGCAGCAGAACAATCTGTTCGAGATCACGACGACCGCCTCGACCCCCAAGCTCTCGCGCACGATCACCCAGAAGCTGATCGACGTTTTCGTCGAGCAGAATCTGTCGCAGGATCGCAGCCAGAATTCGCAGTCACTCGCCTTTCTGGATCAGCAACTCCAGCAGCGTCAGAAGGCGTTGCAGGACGCCGAGGCGAAGCGCGCCGATTTCCAGAACCGCTATCTCGGCTCGCTTCCCGGCACCGGCAGCGTCGCCGACCGGATCGGTGCCTCACGTGCGCAGATGAGCCAGGTCGACGCCGATCTCGCAGCCGCGCAATCGAGCCTCGCCGCGGTCAACGGCCAGATGGCGGGAACGCCGCAGTCGGTGGCGGGCGTCGGGCCCACCGCCGGCCTCGGGCCGGCGCGCGCGCGGCTCGCGACGATCCAGGGTCAGCTCGCCGACGCGCGGGCGCGGGGCTATACCGAAAACCATCCCGACGTGGTCGCGCTGAAGTCGCAACTCGCGCAGGCGACCGCCGCGGCCAAGGGCGAAGCGCTGCCCGCGGGTGGCGGCGGCGTGCCCAATCCGCTCTATCTCTCGCTCCAGTCGATGCAGGCCGACAAGGCGGCGACCGTCGCGTCTCTGACGATGCGCAAGCGCCAGCTTCAGGGCGATCTCGACACGCTGGACGCCAAGATCGCGGGCAATCCCGCCGTCGCCGCCGAGCAGGGCAAGATCGACCGCGACTATCAGGTGCTGAAGGATCAATACGATCAGCTTCTCGCCCAGCGCGAGCAGACAAGTCTGCGCGGTCAGGCGGCGACGCAAACCGACGCGGTGAAGTTCAGCGTCATCGATCCGCCGACCACGCCGCGCAAGCCGACCGCGCCGAACCGGCCGCTGCTGCTGACCGCGGTGCTGATCGCGGGAATCCTCGGTGGCATCGGCGGCGCCTTCGGCATCGCGCAGGTGCAGAGCACGTTCCCGACGCAGGGCCGGCTCGAAAAGGCGGCGGGGATGCCCGTCATCGGCTCGATCGGCGAGATGCTCACGCGCGCGCAATCCGACGCGAGGCGGCGCCGGATGAAATGGTTCGCGGGCGCCGCGGCAGGATTGGCGGGCGGCTACGTCCTGCTGCTCGGCGTCGAGATGCTCCAGCGGGGGATGGCGGCATGAAGATGGAACCGCGGCCCAAGGCCGATCGCGAACTCTCGCTGATCGAACGCGCCGCCGAGGTGTATGATTTCGGCGCGGCGCTGCGCGGTCGCGCGCCCCTCGTAGAATCTGCTCCGACCCTCAAACCCGTTCGGGCTGAGTCTGTCGAAGCCCTGTCCTTCTCTTCTCCAGCGCCGGAAAAGAAGGACAGCCCTTCGACAAGCTCAGGGCGAACGGATGTTCGCGTGCAATCGGAGCCTGCCGCCGAGCTCGCGCTCCCCGAATGGGCCGCGCCGACCAATATCGCCGCGATCGACCGTGTGATGCTCGCCGAAAAGGGCATGCTCGTCCCCGGTGCGCCGATCGGCGCGCTCGCCGAGGAATTTCGCCTCGTGAAGCGCCAGTTGCTGACCACCGCGCGGGCCGTCGCCGACGGCGCGATGGCGCAGCGCGCGCGCACGATCCTCGTCGGATCGGGCAAGCCCGGCGACGGCAAGACCTATTGCGCAATCAACCTCGCGCTCTCGCTGTCCGCCGAAAAGGACGTCGAGATCGTCCTCGTGGACGCCGATTTCGCCAAGCCCGATGTCATGGCGACGCTCGGTCTCGACGATCCGCTCGGCCTGCTCGATATCCTCGGCGATCAGACGCTCGATCCCGAATCGTGCATCATTCGCACCGACGTGCCGCAATTGAGCCTGCTGCCCGCGGGCAAGCGGACCCACGCCGACACCGAATTGCTCGCCAGCAAGCGCACCGGCGAAATCATCGATCGCCTGCTCGCGTCGAATCCCAAACGCATCCTCATATTCGATACGCCGCCGACGCTCGCCGCGTCGCCTGCGTCGGTGCTCGCCGCGCTCGTCGGGCAGGTCATGCTCGTCGTCCGCGCCGATCGCACCACCGAGGCCGACGTGCGCGAGGCGGTGAGCCTGCTCGACGGCTGCGATCACATCAGCCTCGTCCTCAATGCTGTGTCGTACGAGCCCGGGGGGGGCAGGTTCGGCAGCTATTATGGCCAGGAGAATTAAGGTGAAAAGGCCTTACATCAACGCGCTCGAATGCGGCATCGGCCTAGCGCTGATCCTCGTCGCGCATCAGGCGCGCGCCCAGACGCTCGCCGACGGATCGACCCAGACGGCCGAGCCGTCGCGTTCCGATCAACCGTCGCGCGGGTCGGCGCGCAGCACCTACGTCTCGCCCTATATCGAGCTGACCCAGACCGTCACCGCCGATCTCACCAATGGCTACGACGTGCTGACCTATTCGCAGGTCGCCGCGGGCATCGACGCGGGCATCGCCACCGCGCGCGCCGAGGGTCAGGTCAGCTACCGCTACGAACGCCGCATCGCCTGGGACGACAATGTCGCCGACTACGACGTCCATTCTGGCCTCGCGCGCGGCGCCTACAAGATCAGCCGCGAACTGACCGTCGAGGGCGGCGCGCTCGCCACCCGCGCCCGCAGCGACATCCGCGGCGCCGCGCCCGGCGTCCTCGCGGGCAATGTCGACAACATCACCCAGGTCTATTCGGTCTACGCCGGCCCGACCTTTGCGACCAAGAAGGGCCCGGTCGAAATCGGCGCGGCGTACCGCTTAGGCTACACCAAGGTCGAAGCGCCCAATGCGACCGGCGTCCGCGCCAACCAGCTGCGGCGCGACTTTTTCGGCGATTCGACCAGTCACGTCGCGACCGCCACCGTCGGCGTCGCGGCGGGGACGGTGCTCCCCGTCGGCGTCACCGTCAGCGGCGCCTACGAGCGCGAGGACGCGAGCCAGCTCGACCAGAGCTATGAGGGGAAATACGTCCGCGGTGACGTCGTCCTGCCGGTCAGCCGTACCGTCGCGGTGCGCGCGGGCGTTGGTTACGAGAAAATTCAGGCGAAGCAGCGCGACGCGCTCGTCAACGCCGCCGGTAATCCGGTGCTCGACAAGAACGGCCGCTTCGTCACCGATCCCAATTCGCCCGAGCGGATCGCCTACAACACCGACGGCTTGATCTACGACGCCGGCGTCATCTGGCGGCCGAGCCCACGGCTCCAGCTCCAGGCGAATGCCGGCTGGCGCTACGGCAGCGAAATTTACACCGGCTCGCTCAGTTATCAGATGAGCCGCGACATCGGGCTGCAGGTCGTCGTCTACGACGGCATCCAGACCTTCGGGCGCCAGCTCCGCGACGGCCTTGCCGATCTGCCGACCAGCTTCACCACCCAGCCCGATCCGTTCGGCCAGCAATTCGGCGGCTGCGTCTTCGGTAGCAAGCCGGGACAGGGTGGCAATGGAGCGGGCGGTTGCCTCAACGACGCCTTCCAGTCGATCTCCACCGCGAGCTACCGCGCCCGCGGCATCGACGCGGTGATCTCGGCGACACGCGGCCGCACCAGCTACGGCTTCGGCGCGGGCTATGCGCGTCGCAAGCTCTACGCGCCGCGCGCCGCGCCCGGTGTCGCGGTCATCGGCACGTCGGACGAGAGCTATTACGGGCAGGCGTTCTACGGCCGCGCGCTCAGCCGCGTGTCGAGCTTCGATGCGAACCTGTTCGTCAATTACTACGACAGCGGCCTCACCGGCATCGGCGTCGATAGCAACGGCGTGTTCGGCGCGGGCGCGACGGGCAGTTACAGCCACAGCTTCGGGCGGCTCGGCACGATCGCCTCGGTCGGGGTCTACACCTTCGACCAGGACAATCTCGACGCGCAATGGTCGGCGCAGGCGCTGCTCGGCGCGCGGTATCAGTTCTGAACAAGGCGGCAGCGATGTACGACGATCATTTCGGGCTGACCGATCGGCCCTTCCAGCTCACGCCGGACCCGAAATTCTGGTTCGATAGCGCCACGCACAAGACGGCGATGGCGTATCTCGGCTATGGCCTGGCGCAGCGCGAGGGGTTCATCGTCGTCACCGGCGACATCGGCGCGGGCAAGACGACGCTCGTCGGCCATCTGATGGAAAAGATCGATCCGTCACGGCTGAACCCGATTCGGATCGTCTCGACCGCGATCGAAGGCGACGATCTTCTCCGCGTCGTCGCGATCGGCCTCGGCATTTCGGGCGAGGGCAAGTCTAAGGCCGAACTGCTGACGCTGATCGAGCGCGGGTTGCAGGCGGTCGCGCGCACCGGGCGTCAGACGCTGCTGATCGTCGATGAGGCGCAGGCGCTCCCCGTCTCGGCGTTGGAAGAGCTGCGCATGCTCTCCAACTTCCAGTCGGGCGCGAAGGCGATGGTGCAGATTTGCCTGCTCGGCCAGCCCGAATTCCGCGACCGGCTCAACGGATCGGACCGGCTCGAACAGCTCCGCCAGCGCGTCATCGCGGTCCATCATCTCGACCCGATGGGCGAGGACGAGATCGCCTCGTACATCGGGCACCGCCTTCAGGTATCGGGCTGGCAGGGCCGCCCCGATTTCGCCGAGGATGTGATTCCGACGCTGTACCAGGCGACCGCGGGCGTGCCGCGCCGGTTGAATCAGCTGATGGGCCGCGTGATGCTCCACGCCGCGGTCACGGGCGCGGAACTGGTCGATGCCGAGATGGTCGATGAGGTGATCGCCGACGCGGCGCGCGAACTGCCCATCGTCGCTTCAACCGAGACGCCGGCCGAAGGTCCCGCGCTCGCCGATCGCGTCGCCTCGCTTGAGGTGCGCGTCGAGGAACAGGACGCCGCGCTGCGCCGCGTGTTGACGCTGCTCGTCGATTGGGTCGAAAGCGAGGCCGGATGGTCCGAGGCCAAGCAGGAGGCGGTGCGCAGCGCCGCGGCGTAGCGATGCTCAACGCGCTGTCGGTAGACGTCGAGGAATATTTCCAGGTCGGCGCGTTCGAGCGCACGATCGACAAGCGCGATTGGCCGACCCTCGAATCGCGCGTCGCGGCGAACACCGGCATGGTCCTCGATCTGTTTGCCGAGACGGGGGTCAAGGCGACCTTCTTCACGCTCGGCTGGGTCGCCGAGCGCCACCCCGCGCTGATCCGGCGCATCGTCGCCGAGGGCCATGAGATCGCCAGCCACGGCTGGGACCACCAACGCGTCTTCACGATGACCGCGGAGGATTTCCGCGCCGACCTGAAACGCGCGCGTACCGCGCTGGAGGAGGCCGCCGGTATCGCGGTCACCGGCTACCGCGCGCCGAGTTTCTCGATCGACACCCGCACGCCCTGGGCGCATGCGGTGCTGGCGGAGGAAGGCTATCGTTACTCCTCCAGCGTGGCGCCGGTTAGACACGATCACTACGGTTGGCGGGAATCGCCGCGCTATGCATGGCAGCCGCTCGCCGACAGCGCCCTGATCGAGCTCCCGGTGACGGTCGCCGAATTCGCCGGACGCCGGGTGGCGACGGGCGGAGGCTTCTTCCGTCTGTTCCCCGCCGCGCTCACCGATTTCGCGGTGCGGCAGGTCGCGGGCGAGGGACGCCCGGCGATCTTCTATTTCCACCCGTGGGAAGTCGATCCCGCACAGCCCCGCGTATCCGACGCGCCGTTCAAATCGCGCCTGCGCCATTATTCACGCCTCGGCGCGATGGCGGGCAAACTGCGCGGGCTGGTGAAACGCCACGAATGGGGCAGGGTGGACGCGGTGATCGCGAACGAGGCGGCGCGGCCATGAACGCCCACACTCCGCTCCCCGTTCGCCCTGAGCCTGTCGAAGGGCTGTCCTTCTTTTGCCCTACCGGCGAAGAAAAGGGCAGGGCTTCGACAGGCTCAGCCTCAACGGAAATTAGAGAAACAAGTTGGTCCGACGACCCCCGCATTGAGTCCTTCATCCGTGCGCATCCCGACGCCACCCCGTTCCACCTCCCCGCCTGGTCCCGCGCGGTCGAGCGCGGCTGCGGCCAGCGCGCCCATACCCTTATCGCCGACCGAGACGGCGCGATCGTCGGCCTCCTCCCGCTCACCGCCAGCAAATCCCCGCTGTTCGGCAAGGCGCTCGTTTCCGCCGGCTTCGCGGTCGATGGCGGCGTCCTCGGCGAGGAAAGCGAAGCGCTCGCCGCCGCCGCCTGGCAGCTCGCGCGGCATCGCGGCATCCCCTCGGTCGAACTCCGCGGTGGCCCCGCGCCTGAAGGCTGGACAATCGACGACACCACCTACCTAGGCTTCGCACGCGATCTCGCCGCCGATGACGAGGCCGAACTCCTCGCTATCCCGCGCAAACAGCGCGCCGAGGTTCGCAAGGCGCTCGCGGGCGACCTCGAAATCGTCACCGGCACACGCGACCTCGCCGACGAACATTATTCGATCTACGCCGAATCGGTCCGCAATCTCGGCACCCCCGTCTTCCCGCGCGCGCTGTTCCGCACGGTGCTGGAGACGATGGACGCCGACATTCTCATGGTTCGCCACGAAGGCAAAGCCGTCGCCAGCGTTCTCAGCCTCTACCTCAATGGCAGCGTCTACCCCTATTGGGGCGGCGGGACCGCAGCGGCGCGCGGCCTGCGCGCCAACGATCGCATGTATTTCGCGCTGATGGCGCACGCCCGCGCCCGCGGCTGCACGCGGTTCGATTTCGGCCGGTCGAAGGCGGGCACCGGCCCCGCCGCGTTCAAGAAGAACTGGGGCTTCGAACCCCGCCCGCTCGCGTACGCCAAGCGCAGCGACGGCCCGGCGCGCGAGGTCAATCCGCTCGACCCGAAATACGCGCTGATGGTGCGGACGTGGCAGCGCCTGCCGCTCCCTATCGCCAACCTGATCGGCCCGTGGATCAGCCGGGGCCTCGGCTAGTGGACATCCTGTTTCTCGCGCACCGCGTCCCGTTCCCGCCCGACCGCGGCGACAAGATCCGCAGCTTCCATATCCTGAAGCACCTCGCCGAGCGTGCGACCGTCCACCTCGTCGCTTTCGCCGACGATCCGCGCGACCTCGATCCGCCCGCGGAGTTCCGCGCGATCCTCGGTAATTGCATAGTCGTCCCGCGCACCAAATCGCGCGTGCGATCCGCGATCGAGGCGCTCGCGACGGGCAAGCCGATGTCGCTGACCGCCTTCTCCGATGCGCGGATCGCAACCGCCGTCGCGCGCATCCTGCGCGATCGCCCGATCGACACGATCTACGCCTTCTCGGGCCAGATGGCGCAATACGTCCCAGCCGACCGCCCACGCGCGATCATGGATTTCGTCGATCTCGATTCGGCCAAATTCGCCGCCTATGCCGACGACGCGCAAGGCCCGATGCGCTGGCTGATGCGCCGCGAGGCACGGTTGCTCGGTGCGTATGAGCGCGCCGTGGCGGCGCGCTTCGATGCCAGCCTTTTCGTCAGCGCGGCCGAGGCGGCATTGCTCCCCGGCACAATCGCGATCGAAAACGGCATCGACACCGTCCGCTACGATCCTGCCGCCGTATTCGATCGCATCGACGAGTCTGGCCCGCTGATCGTGTTCACCGGCCAGATGGACTATCGCCCCAACATCGACGCGGCGACCGCCTTCGCGCGAGACGCGCTTCCCGCGATTCGCGCGAAGCACCCCGCTGCCCGCTTCGCCATCGTCGGTCGCGCGCCGACCACCGCCGTCCGTGCTCTCGCGAGCGATGCGGTGATCGTCACCGGCGAAGTCGCCGACGTCCGCGGCGGGCTCGCCGCGGCGGGAGTCGTTGTCGCCCCGCTGAAACTTGCGCGCGGCATCCAGAACAAGGTGCTCGAAGCGATGGCGATGGCCCGTCCGGTCGTGGCGAGCAGCGCCGCCGCCGAGGGGATCGACCACGCCGGGACGATCGTCGTGGCGGACGATCCGGCGCAGGCGGTGATCGCGCTGCTCGAAGATGCGGCACGAGGTGAGGCGCTCGGTACGGCGGCGCGCGCACGAGCGATCGCGCGCTATGGATGGCGCGCGCGATTGGCTGCGCTCGACGAAATTCTAGACCTTCCCCATTACTCCGTTTGCCCAGAGCCTGTCGAAGGGCTGCCCTTCTTCTCGACAGTTGGAAAGAAGGGCAGGGCTTCGACAGGCTCAGCCCGAACGGACGTGGTGGCATGACCATTGCGATCCCCCCCGCGCAATTCACCGCGCCCCGCGCCGCGACGTGGCAACGCCACCTCACCGCGCTCGCGCTCGTCGCCGCCGCGATCTTCGTCGCCTTCCGCAGCGACGTCGCCGACCTGACGCACATCTGGTGGACCAGCACCACCTTCGGCCATTGCCTCTTCATCTTGCCCGTCATCGCCTGGCTCGTCTGGTCGCGCCGCCGCGAAGTCGCGCAACTGACGCCGGTCGCCTGGTGGCCCGGCCTCGCGATCATCCTCGCGGGCGGCTTCGGCTGGCTGCTCGGCGACGCCGCCAACGTCGCGCTCGCGCGCCAGCTCGGCCTCGCGATGATGCTTCAGGGCGCGGTCGTCACGATCCTCGGTCCCAATGTCGCGCGCGGCCTGGCCTTCCCGCTCGCCTATCTCTTCTTCGCGGTGCCGTTCGGCGAGGAACTCGAGCCCCCGCTCCAGAATCTCACCGCCGCGATGGTGATGCCGATGCTCCACGCGGTCGGCGTCCCCGCCGTGGTCGACGGCGTGCTGATCCACGCGGGCCGCTATTGGTTTGAGGTCGCTGAAGCCTGCTCGGGCGCGAAGTTCGTCATCGCGATGCTCGCTTATGGCGCGCTCGTCGCCAACGTCTGCTTCCGCTCATGGCCGCGCCGCGCGATCTTCATGCTGGTCGCGCTGGTCGTGCCCGTTATCGCCAACGCGGTGCGCGCGTTCGGAACGATCTACGCCGCCGACCTGACCTCGGTCGAGCGCGCCACCGGCCTCGATCATATCGTCTATGGCTGGGTCTTCTTCGGCGTAGTCATGGCGCTGGTGATGGCGGTCGGCTGGCGCTGGTTCGATCGCGCGCCCGATGATCCGGTGTTCGATCCCGCGACCTTGCAGGCGAAACCTTCGCGAACGCTGGGCCTGGCGCCCGCCGCCGCGCTGGTGTTGGCGAGCGCTGCGATTTTTCCTGTCTGGAGCGCCGCGATCGGCGGACGCAGCGCGCCGCTTCCGGCGCACATCGACTTGCCCGATATTCCGGGCTGGACCCGCGTCGATGTCGATACCGCCGCTCCTTGGTCGCCTTACTATCCCGCCGCAGATCATTTTCTGCTCGGCCGCTACGCTGACGCATCGGGCGACAAAGTCGATCTGTCGATCGCCGTCTTCGGTCGTCAACGTGAGGGCGCCGAACTGATCGCCTTCGGCACCGGCGTGCTGCGTGAAGGCGACCGCTGGGTCCGCATCGCCGATCTCCCCGCGCTCGCCGGCGGTTCGGCGATGCGTGTCGTCACCAGCGACAAGCGCGGTGCGACGGTGGAGCGCGTCGCCGCGACATGGTATTGCGTCGGCGGGATCACGACGGCGGACGAGGCAGCGGTGAAATTCGCGACGATGAAGGCGCATCTGCTGGGCGGCGATCGGGCGGCAGTGGCGATCCACGCTTCGGCGGTGGCGATATCCGGCCACGATCCGAAAGTTGCGATTTCGCGCTTCATGACTGCGCTCGGCCCGCTCGCGAGGCTGGCCGACGCTGTTACCGTTCGCCCCGAGCCTGTCGAAGAGCGTCCCATTGCCGACAATAAGGGCCGGACTTCGACACGCTCAGTCCGAACGGGTTCCTAAAAATGTGCGGCATCGCCGGGCTCTATTACCCGGCCACGCCCAAGCCGGTGGATCCGCAGCGCATTCGTGCGATGGCCGACGTCATGGCGCATCGCGGCCCCGACGGATCGGGGGTGTGGACCGCGCCCGGAGTCGGTTTCGGCCACCGCCGCCTTTCGATCATCGACGTCGCCGGATCGCCGCAGCCGATGGCGAGCGCCGACGAAGCGCTGACGATCGTCTTCAACGGCGAAATCTACAATTTCATCGATCTGCGCGACGAACTTGCCGCGAAGGGCGCGCAGTTCCGCACCGATGGCGACACCGAAGTCCTGCTTGCGGGATGGGCAGCATGGGGACCGAAGATGCTCGACCGGCTGGTCGGCATGTTCACCTTCGCGATCCACGATTCGCGGAGGCAATGCCTGTTCCTCGCGCGCGACCGGCTCGGCGTAAAGCCGCTGCACTACGTAACACTGTCCGACGGCGCGATCGCCTTCGCCAGCGAACTCAAGGGCCTGCTCGCGCATCCTCTCGTTCGTCGCGAACCCGATATCCGCGCGGTCGAGGACTTTCTGGCGTACGGCTACGTCCCCGACGACGCCTGCCTGATCGCGGGCGTCAGGAAACTTCCCGCCGGCACGTACATGCTGATCGAACGCGGCAAGCCCGTCCCCGCGCCGACGCGCTGGTGGGACGTCAGCTTCGCCGATCGCGCGCGCGGATCGACCGATGCGCTCGAGGAAGAACTCGTCGAACGGATGCGCGAAGGCGTCCGCTCGCGGATGGTGTCGGACGTGCCGCTCGGCGCATTCCTGTCGGGCGGAGTCGACAGTTCGGCGGTCGTCGCGTTGATGGCGGAGGCTTCGCGATCGGCGGTCAAGACCTGCACGATCGGTTTCGACGAGGCGGGCCACGACGAACGCGCCTTCGCCGACCAGGTCGCGGCACGTTTCGCCACCGATCACCGCAGCCAAGTCGTGCGATCCGACGAGTTCGCGCTCATCGACACGCTCGTCACCGCGTTCGATGAACCCTTCGCCGACGCCTCGGCGCTGGCAACCTATCAGGTCTGCAAGCTCGCGCGCGAGACGGTGACGGTCGCGCTTTCGGGCGACGGCGCCGATGAGGCGATGGCCGGATATCGCCGCTATCGCTTTCAGGCCGCCGAAGAGCGGGTGAGGGGCCTGCTCCCGGCGAACCTGCGTACTTCGGTGTTCGGAACGCTCGGAAAATACTATCCAAAGGTCGATTGGGCGCCGCGCCCCTTGCGTGCCAAGACGACATTGCTCGCGCTCGCCGAAGATGGCACCGAGGCGTACGCGCGCGCGGTCGGCGTCACCGCTCCCGCAATCCGCGCCATGCTCTTTTCGGATACCGCAAAACGCGCGCTTTCGGGCCACCGTGCCGAGGATCGTTACATCGCCGCAATGCGCGACGCCCCCGCCCGCGACGCGCTCGACCGCGCGCAATATGCCGACCTGAAAATCTGGCTCCCTGGCGACATCCTGACCAAGACCGACCGCACCAGCATGGCGGTCAGCCTGGAGGCGCGCGAGCCTTTGCTGGATCATCGCTTGGTCGAGTTCGCCGCCACGCTTCCCGCTTCGCTCCGCCTGCGAAAAGGCGAGGGCAAATGGCTGATGAAAAAGGCGATGGAGCGCTATCTGCCGCGCGACATTCTGTATCGGCCGAAGATGGGCTTCGTCACCCCCGTCGCGGAATGGTTCCGCGGCGCATTGGCGGAGGAGGCGGCGTCGCTCGCGCGATCGCGGACGCTCGCGGATACCTGCTGGTTCGACATGCCCGCGCTCGCCCGCCTCGCCGAGGCGCATCGCGCCGGCCGCGAGGAGCATGGCCGCACCTTGTGGCAGTTCGTCATGCTAGAACGCAGCCTCAAGCGGCTGTTCGGCTGAACCTTCCCGCGCGGCTTGGAATAGGGCCTATGCTGCGGCATGAAACGATCGTGACCCAGACCGCCCTCCTACCCCAGCCGCTTCGCATACTGTGCGTCAACCTCGACGAGGAAGTCGAGCGGATGCACAGGATTCGCGAGCGGTTCGGCGCGCTCGACGGCTTCGAACTGGTCCGGTCGCCGGGCCTGCACGGCTCGATTTTTCCCCAAGCGATCTTTCCCTTGCTCACCAAAACGACGCGATCGGGCCCGGGCACGCTCGGCTGTTTTCTCGCGCACGTGACGGCGTGGGAAAGCGTCGCGAACGCCAATGCCCCGGCGCTCGTCATCGAGGACGACGTTCGCCCGATCGACCTTGAGCGCCTGTTCGACGTGCGGATTCCTCCCGACGTGGACCTCTTGTTCGTCAACGGGCGGATGGCGGACGGCGCGGGCGGCGAGCCCGAGGTGCGGTCGCTCCGCTCGATCCTGCCGGTGAAGGCGGCGCTGCCCCCGCCGCAGGCGAGCGTCGGCGGCGACGGCTATCTGCTGTTCCCGGAGGGCGCCCGGAAGCTGCTCGCCGCGATCGGGCGCGACGGCGTCGGCGGGCACGTCGATTGGCGGCTGTTCCGCTACGGTCTCGCCTTCGCGGACGTCGCGGCGCTGCCCGGCGACCCGTGGTTCGTGAAGCGCCCGATCCTTCGCGAGCAGGGGCCGGGGTGGGGCGTCATCACCGCCTATCGCCTGTCCAGCCCGCTCGTTCACTATTTCGAATCGATGGGCAGCACGCGGCTCCAGCTCGATCAGGCCGCCAAGGCGGCGCGAGAGGGCTGATCCCGGATTCGGCGCGAAGCGACCGCTCAGCGCAGCTTGGCGATGTTCAGGCCGTCCGCCTTCGCCCGATCCTTGGTCGATTCCTCGCTGCGCTTCAGCGCCTTGGCGATAGCCTTCAACGCCATGCCTTTCTTGGCGAGCGTGTGGAGCTTTTGGATCTCGTCGGTCGTCCACGGTTGGCGGTGACGCTCGAAGATTTCGCCCTTGGTCATCATACGCCCACCCAACTAATTAGCCGCTTTTATCTGGTGTACGAATCTTAGCGGCGTTGCCGTTTGACCGCTAGGAAGGCGGCTTGAATCGATGATCTGCTGATCGATCGCGATCAGCAGTTCGCCGCTTCCATCGGGTAGGGTACGCGCGTCCAATTCGGCGTGCATGTGGATTCCGCCGCGGTCCGCGTTCACCGATGGTTGCGTTACGAAGCCTTTGTGCATCGCCTTGAAGGCCTCAACGACGGAGTGATAGGCGGTCAGGTCAGGCTTGCCGCCAAGGCTGCCGGGTGAGGCACGGACCGAACAGGCGTGGAATGGCGGTAACTCAAGCAGCACCATAAATGCGTGATTGCCATCCTTAACCGTCCACCCCCGTCCAGGGTCGTTTCCCAGTGAAACCTTGACATCCTCCGCGGGCAGCGGAGCTGCCGCCTTCTTTGCCATCAAGGCATCGACGTCGCTATCGGCCGGAAAGGTCTTCAGGCAGACCTCGTCGTAAAGCGCGGCCATTCGGGCAACCAACCCAACGTCCGCGCCGGCCGCCGTCGTGGCATCAGGCGTTGCCGCTCTCGATGGTGCTGGAGTTTGGGCGCTGGAAGTCTGCGCCGCTCCGAGCAAGGCCAATGCCACAATCCAACTCGACATAGTGTCCCGCGTTCGGCGGAAGTGTGCGTCAACAGCCGCGCCGCGTCCAGATCGATTGATCAACGCGCGAAGATCGCGCCCCACTTCCGCTTGGCGCGGTCCTTCCAAGCCCCGCGATGATACGCGTCCGACGCCAGCAACGGCATCACCGATCCCGCCTCGGCGAACACCATCTGCTCGATCCCGGTGTTGACCTTGCCCCAGCTCGCCGCCTCCTGCAGCGTCGAGGACGAGCACGCCCCGTCGCGGACGTCGGCGACGGTGATCTGCACCGCGTATTTGTGGACCTCGACATCCTCGTGGCCGAGGATTTCGGCGCACACCACGGTGTCCTGGACGAAATTTTTCGGCACGCCGCCGCCGATCATCAGCAGGCCGGTCGTCCCCGCCTTGATCTTGATGTCGGTCAGCTCGCGGAAATCGGCGATCGCGTCGAGCACCATATAGGGCTTGCCCGCCTTCGCCGCATCGACCTGATGCTTGACCAGCCCGAAGCCTGCCGACGAATCGACGAACGCCGGGCAGAAGATCGGCACGTCATGTTCGTAGGCGAGCTTGACGAGGCTATTGTCCTTCTTGCCGTGCTCGACGAGATACTTGCCCATCTCGCGGATGAAGGCGCGGCTCGAATAGGGTTTCGGATCGAGCGAATTGGCGATCTCGAGGATCGTGTGGTCGCAATCCTGCAGCTGCTCCTCGTCGATATAGGTGTCGTAGATCCGGTCGATGTAGAGCGAGCGCAGCGTATCGTCGTCTGGTACTTCAAGAGCTTGATAGTGCTTGTGGCCGAGCCCTTCGAAGAAATCCATATCGACGATCGACGCGCCGGTCGCGACGATGCAATCGACCATGTTTGAACGCACCAGCTCGGCATACAGGTCCATGCACCCACCCGCAGAGGTGCTGCCCGCGATCACCAGAACGATCGTGCAGTCCTTGTCGGCGAGCATCTGATTGTAGATGTTCGTCGCCCGCCCGAGATCGCGGCTGGTGAAGCTCATCTTCGCCATCGCATCAACGATCGGGCGCGCGTCGAATGTGGTGATGTCGATATGCTCGACCTTGGTCGAGAGCAGCTCGGCCTTGCGGGTGTCGTTGGGGGCGGGGGCGAGGGTGTCGGTCACTTGCGTCTCCAAATGGCGACGTCATCCCCGCGGAGGCGGGGATCCATACGCACGGCGCAACGATGGAGTCGCGACGATAGCGGTTATGGATTCCCGCCTTCGCGGGAATGACGGATAATATGATGCGGTGTCGTTACAGCTTCACGACGTTGGAAGCGACTTCGCGTTCCATTTCGATGTACAGCGACGCCATCGGCTCGTCCTCGACGATCACCGTCTCGTCCGATCCGAAGCCGTTGAACGCGGTCCGCATCGCAGAGCCATAAGCACCGAGCATGCCGATCTCGATGTAATCGCCCGCCTGGATATCGGCGGGCAATTCGAACGGTCCGGCCATATGGTCGAGATCGTCGCACGTCGGCCCGTAGAACGAGAAGGGATGGTCGCGCACATTCGACTCCGGCTCGCGGAGCAATGTCACCGGAAACCGCCAACCGATATGCGCCGCATCGAACAGCGCGCCATAGGCGCCGTCGTTGATGTACAGCTCGTTGCCGCGGCGCTTTTCGACGCGGACGATCAGCGAGGCATATTCGGCGCACAGCGCGCGCCCCGGCTCGCACCACAATTCGGACGAATAGCTGACCGGCAAAGATTCGAAGGCACGGTGGATCGTGTCGAAATACAGCTCCAGCGGCGGCGGCGCCATGCCGGGATACCAGGACGGAAAGCCGCCGCCGACATCGACGACATCGACCGTCACCGCCGCCTCGACGATCGCCGCGCGGACGCGCTCCATCGCCTGCGCATAGGCTTCGGGCGTCATCGCCTGTGACCCGACATGGAAGCAGATACCGAGCGCATCCGCCGCTTGCCGCGCCGCGAACAGCAACGCCTTCGCCTCATGCGGGGCCGCCCCGAACTTGGCGGCGAGGCTGAGCTTCGAATGCTCCGACGATACCCGCAGCCGGACGCAGAGCGTCAGGTCGGTCGCGTCGCCCCCGTCCTTCGTGGCGGTCGCGCGCATGATCTTGTCGAGCTCCTCGAGCGAATCGAGGCTGAACGTCCGGACGTTATGCGTGAAATACGCCTCGCGGATCGCTTCCTCGGCCTTGACCGGGTGCATAAAGCACAAGGTCGCTTGCGGAAGCGTCCGCGCGACGAGCCGCACCTCGGCGAGGCTGGCGACGTCGTAATGCGTGATGCCGTTGTCCCAGAGGATCTGGAGCAACTCGGGGCTCGGGTTCGCCTTCACCGCATACATCGAGCGGCCCGGAAACTTCTCGACGAAGTAGCGGGCGGCCCGCGCCGCGGCGTGGGGACGAACGAGCGTTACCGGCTGGACCGGCGACCTCTTGGCGATATCGATGCCGCGGATATGTCCGTCGGCGGTCGAGGGGGCGGCTAGCCCCAGCGCGTGATGATCCTGGTGCAATTCAAGGGACCTCCAATGCCAAAGGGCAAGCCCTCCGGTCTTCAGTTGAAAAACACTGCCTTGCGGTGGAAGTCCCATGGGGCAGCGGAGGCGCGAGATATGGTCGGCGGTCCGCGATGTAAAGAGTTTTCCGCGCGAGGAAATTCCGGCAAGGACGAAGCGTGACCATCGTACGACAGCCCACCCGCGCCGGCGTGCGCGACGCCGCGGCGAAAATCGCCGCCATTTTGCCCCCGACGCCGCTGTTCGTTCAGGAAATCAAAGGTGTACCGGTCGCTTTCAAGGCCGAATCGCTGCAGCCGATCGGCGCCTTCAAGATCCGGGGCGCATGGCACCGCCTGACCGCTCTCGACGATGCGGCGAGGACGAAGGGGGTGGTGGCCTTTTCCAGCGGCAACCACGCGCAGGGAATCGCCTGGGCGGCGAAGCGGCTCGGGATTTCGGCGACGATCGTGATGCCGTCCGACGCGCCGCGCGCCAAACGCGAGGCGACGCTCGCGCTCGGCGCCGAGGTGGTCGATTACGACCGCGCCACCGAATCGCGCGAGACGATCGCGGCGCGGCTGGCGGAAGCGCGCGGTGCGACTTTGGTGCCGAGCTTCGACGACCCGTGGATCATCGAGGGGCAGGGCAGCGCCGGGATTGAGGCCGAGACGCAGATGAAGGCGATCGGCCTCGACGCCCCGACGCACATCGTGATCCCATGCGGCGGTGGCGGTCTCGCCTCGGGTATCGCGCTCGGCCTGCCCGACGCGCGAATCACCGTCGTCGAACCCGAAGGCTGGGACGACATGCGGCGTTCGCTGGAAGCATCGTGGATCGAGCCGGTCGGCGACAATCCCCCGCCCACCGCCTGCGACGCGCTGATGACCAAACAGGTCTCGCCGCTGACCTTCGACGTCCTGTCGCGCCGCGACGCGACCGGCATCGCGGTCAACGAAGCCGAAATCTCCGCCGCGCAGCGCTGGGCGGCGGAGATGCTGCGACTGGTGATCGAGCCCGGCGGCGCGGTGGCGCTTGCAGCGGTGCTGGCGGGGAAGGTCGCGCCCGAACCGGGGATGCTGGTGATCCTGTCGGGCGGCAATGTCGATGTCGCCGCTTATGGTCGGGCGCTCAGCGGATCGTGACTTCCAGAGTCCCGTTCGTTTCGAGCGAAGTCGAGAAACGTGTACGAATG
>JBBSTE010000038.1:0-27623 GCA_038236185.1 Sphingomonadales bacterium
GTCAGAGATAGCGGGCGGCACCAACGCCGGTTGCTCACAATGTCTGCGTGAGGTGAACTGAAGATGGCATAACGGGTCGTACCGGCAGCCTGGAAACCTGGTCTTAAATGTGGTGCTCGGCACCGGCGCTTTTATGAGGACCAGACTGCGCGGATATCCATCTTGGCCAAGGCATCAGCCTTGAGACCGGATACGTTGATGCAGACCATCATGCTGTCTTTGACAAACCCCTTGCGGACGGGGCGGGCCATACGTTTTAAGAGACTTGCCGCCGTCCGGTGCGCCTTCAGGTGGGTCGCGTCGATCATCAGCTGATCGGGCGGTCCGCCTTCCGCCGCCAGCCCGGCAAAGATACGGTTGAACACGCCAAGCCTGCTCCAGCGGATGAAGCGGTTGTAGATCGTCTTGTGCGGGCCGTAATCAGCCGGAGCATCGCGCCATCGCAACCCGTTCCTGATCACGAACACGATCCCGCTCACGATGCGCCGATCATCCACTCTGGACACCCCATGCGACAACGGAAAATACGGCTCGATCCGGCGCATCTGCGCCTCCGACAACCAGATCAGATCGCTCATGACAGCGCCTCCTCAGCGCCGCTATTGAATCAACCAATCACCGCCAACACAACCGATTTTATACGTCCTGAGCCTAGACTTGACGGATCGCGGTGCCGTGGACCCCGGAACAAGTCCGGGGTGACGCACTACTCCGCCCGCGGCTCTTTCTCGACCATCCAGGTCTGGCCCTTCGACAGCAGTTTCTGGAGGTCGGGCGTCTTGCCCGCGCTGACTTGCGCGTTCTGCGCGACGACCGCGCTTTCGAAGGTCGGCGCGGGGTCTTCGTAGAGGACGCCAAGCGCCATCGGGAAGTCGCCGAAGCGCATTTCGACCAGCATGTGCGCGACGCTGCGATTGGTCTTGTCGTGAACGATCACCTCCGCCGCCTGCCAGTCGCCGTCCGCGATGTCGACGATCTTGAGGACAAGGCGCTCGCGGTCCATCGTCAGACCCTTGGCGCCACCCGCGAAGAGCAACGGCGCGCCGTCCTCGACCCACATCTGGTTCGCGCTGGCGTTGGCCTTTTGAGTGAAGGGCGCGAAGACATCGTCGTTGTAGACGATGCAATTCTGGAAAATCTCGACGAAGCTCGCGCCCTGATGCGCATACGCCGCCTTCAGCACGCCGACGAGATTCTTGTGGACGTCGATCGCGCGCGCGACGAAGCGCGCGCCGCTGCCGAGCGCGAAGGCGCACGGATTGGCGGGGCGATCGACCGAGCCGAACGGGGTCGACGGACTGGTCGTGCCGACGCGGCTGGTCGGCGAATATTGCCCCTTGGTCAGCCCGTAGATCTCGTTGTTGAACAAGAGGAACTGGCAATTCAGGTTGCGCCTGAGCAGGTGCATCGTGTGGTTGCCACCGATCGACAGCGCGTCGCCGTCGCCGGTGATGATCCAGACATCGAGATCGGGATTGGCGAGCTTCACCCCCGTCGCCACCGCCGGCGCACGGCCGTGGATGGTGTGGAAGCCGTAGGTTTCCATGTAATAAGGGAAGCGCGACGAGCAGCCGATGCCGCTGACGAACACCGTGTTTTCGGGGCGCGCGCCGATCTCGGGCATCGTCCGTTGCACCGCCTTCAGAACGGCATAATCGCCGCAGCCGGGGCACCAGCGGACTTCCTGATCGGTTTCCCAATCCTTCGGCGTCGTGGCGCGGATAGGGGTCATGTCGTTCATGGATTCACCGCCTCGGTGCTGGGAAGCTGTGCGTCGTTGGCCGGCACGGTGCCGCCTTCGTCGCCCTTGCCGCCGAAATATGCGCCGATCGCCGCCTCGATCTCGGCGATCTGGAAGGGTTGGCCCGACACCTTGTTGAGCGGGGTCGCATCGACGAGGAACTGGTCGCGCAACACCGTCTTGAGCTGCCCCATGTTCATTTCGGGAACGAGGGTATTCTCGTAACTTTTCAGCAACGCACCGAGGTTCTTCGGCATCGGCCAGATATGGCGGATGTGGATATGGCTGACGTCGCGGCCCGCGTTCCGCGCCCGGCGCACCGCCTGGTGGATCGGCCCGAAGGTCGAACCCCAGCCGACCACCGCCAGCTTGCCGCCGACCTTGCCGAGTTCGACCTGCTGGTCGGGTACCACGATCCCCGCGACCTTTTCGTGGCGCGCGTCGGTCATCGCCTGGTGGTTGGCGGGCGAATAATCGATGTTGCCGGACCCTTGCGCCTTTTCGATCCCGCCGATGCGGTGGAGCAGGCCGGGGGTGCCGGGCCTGACCCACGGTCGCGCGAGCTTAGCGTTGCGGGCGTACGGCTCGAACCCGTCGGCCGACGCTTCTTCCAGGAACTTCACCGGAAACGGCGCGAACGTGTCGCTATCGGGGACTTTCCACGGCTCGGCGGCGTTTGCGATATAGCCGTCGGTCAGGATCATCACCGGCGTCATATATTGCGTCGCGATCCGTACCGCCTCGATCGCGACCTCGAACGCATCGGCGGGGCTGCGCGCGGCGATCACCGGCATCGGGGCGTCACCGTTGCGGCCATAAACCGCTTGATAGAGGTCGGATTGCTCGGTCTTGGTTGGCAAGCCGGTCGAGGGGCCGCCGCGTTGCGAATTGACGATGACCAGCGGCAGCTCGGTCATGATCGCGAGGCCCATCGCCTCGCCCTTTAGTGCGATGCCCGGCCCCGACGACGACGTCACGCCGAGCTTTCCGGCGTAACTCGCCCCGATCGCGCTGGCGATCGCGGCAATCTCGTCCTCGGCCTGGAAGGTCGTGACGTCGAATTCCTTCAACCGCGACAGATGATGCAGGATCGCCGACGCCGGAGTTATCGGATAGCCGCCGAAGAACATCGGTAGCCCGGCCAGCTTTGCCCCCGCGACCAGCCCGAGCGAGATTGATTCCGCCCCCGTCACCGTCCGGTACAGCCCCGGTTCGGCGGGCGCGGCGGGTACATAATGGCGTTGCAGCCCCTCGCCGCCGATCTCCGCGGTCTCGCCGTAGGCGTGGCCCGCGTTGAGCGCGGCGATGTTCGCCTCGGCCAGTTCGGGCGCTTTCGCGAACTTGGCCTTGAGCCAGTCGATCAGGGGCGCGCGCTCGCGGTCGAACATCCAGAGCGCGAGCCCCAGCGTCCACATGTTCTTGCAGCGCAGCGCGTCCTTGCGCCCCAGCCCGAACGGCGCGACCGCATCGACGGTGAGCTGCGAGATGTCGAACGCCATCACCTGCCATTTGGCGAGGCTGCCGTCCTCGACCGGGTTCGCGGCATATTTCGCCTTGTCGAGATTGCGCGCGGTAAATTCACCCGTATCGGCGATGATCAGCCCGCCCGGCTTCAGCGCATCGACATTGGTCTGGAGCGCCGCCGGGTTCATCGCGACGAGCACGTCGAGCATGTCGCCCGCGGTCTCTATCGCGGTCGAGCCGAAGTTGATCTGAAACGCCGACACTCCGAACAACGTGCCGAGCGGGGCGCGGATCTCGGCGGGAAAATCGGGAAAGGTCGACAGGTCGTTACCCGCGAGCGCGGTGGACAAGGTGAATTGTCCTCCGGTCAGCTGCATCCCGTCACCCGAATCCCCGGCGAAGCGGACGACGATCGATTCTGCGGGCGGATTTGCGGACGCCTCGGTGGGCGTCACTTCATGGGCGGCTGTCGCCATTCAAACACTTCCTGTCGGACACATCGAGCGCGTCCTCTAAGCGGTGGGACGCGGTCCCGCCAACGTAGAACGATCGTGGGACAGTGCAACCGCAGCTTTCAAGGCCCCAAATGCCGCCCCGAGGCGAAGGATGACGGCGACGTGGCGCCGCGCGATCGCCATCGTGTCGTCGCCGTATCCGCCGCCGACGGTGCTCGCGAGCGCGATGCCGCCTTCGAACGCGAGGCGCGCGACGATGTGGTCGCGGCGCGCGAGCCCCTCGTCGCTCAGCGCCAGCCGGCCGAGCCGGTCGCCCGCGAGGGGGTCGACCCCGCCCTGGTAGAGGATCAGGTCGGGATGCTCGGCGACGATCAGCGGCGCGAGCGTCGCCTCGAGCGTTCCGCAATAAGCGTCGTCGCCGATGCCGTCGGCGAGCGGCACGTCCAGCGTCGAACGCGCCTTGCGCGCGGGAAAGTTCTTGTCGGCGTGGATCGAATAGGTCGCGATGCCGGAGCGGTCGGCGGTGAGCGCGGCGGTGCCGTCGCCCTGATGCACGTCGCAATCGACGATCAGGACGCGCCGCCCCTCGTCGGCCAGCCGCACCGCGGCGACGGCGAGGTCGTTGAGTACGCAATAGCCCGCGCCGGTATCGGCCAGCGCGTGGTGGCTCCCGCCCGCGCTGTTCGCGGCGAAGCCATGTTCGATCGCGAGGCGCGCGGCGAGATAGGTGCCGCCGATGACGTGCGCCGAACGGTCCGCGACCGCCTGCGTCACCGGGAAGCCGATGCGGCGTTCCTTGTCGCGCGGGACGCGCGCGGCGAGCACTTCGGCGACGTAATCGGCGTCATGGACCGCCTCGATCCACGCGCGGGGCATCGCTTCGGGAACGTGCCACTCGATCGCGTCCCCCTCCGCGCGGAGGAGATCGCGGATCAGGCCGTTCTTGCTCCAGCGGTAACCGCTGCGCGACGGCGCGGGGGCGACATAGCTTGGATGGTGGACGACGAGGATCACGACGCTAAGATAGGTGGTAAATCGAGACGAGAGGAGAGCCCGCATGACCGACACGACGATCGAGCGTCCATCCGATACCCTGGCGACCGCCACCAAACCTTATGTCCGCCCCGACGTGCAGGGTTTTCTCGATTATGTGAACAACGTGCCGGGGCCGAAGATGCACGAGCTCGACGCGGCCTCGGCGCGGGCGGTATATCTCGCGATGAAGGACCTGGCCGATCCGCCGGTCGGCGAACTCGCGACGATCAAGGATTTGACGATCCCCGGTCCCGGCGGCGACATCAAGGCGCGGCTGTTTGACGCGCGCGAAACGCGCGAACCCGGTCCGGTGGTGATGTTCTTTCACGGCGGCGGCTTCGTCATCGGCGATATCGACACGCATGCCAGCTTCACGGCAGAGATGGCGCGGCAGCTCGACCTGCCCGTCGTTTCGGTCGACTATCGCCTTGCGCCCGAGGCGAAATGGCCCGCCGCGCCCGAGGATTGCGAGGCGGCGACGCGCTGGGTTGCGGGCAATCCGGCGGAGCTCGGGCGGGTCGCGACCAGCCTTGTCCTGTCGGGCGATAGCGCCGGCGGCACGCTGACGATCACCACCGCGATGGCGCTGCGCGACGAGACCGCCAAGGTGCCGGTGATCGTTCAGGCACCGATCTATCCCGCCGCCGACATGAGCAAGGATTATCCGTCGTTCAACGACTTCGCCGACGGCTTTCTTTTGACCAGGGACGGGATGATCTGGTTCGCCGATCAGTATCAGGCCGATATCGCGAACTTCCGCGGTTCGCCGATGGTCGGCGACCTCGTCGGGCTACCGCCCGCGGTAATCGTCACCGCCAGCCTCGATCCGATCCGCGACCAAGGCCGCGCCTATGCCGCCGCTCTGGTGCTTGCCGGCGTACCGGTGACCTTCCGCGAGGCGGTCGGCAATGTCCACGGCTTCATCACCTTGCGGCAGGGCATCCCGTCGAGCCAGGGCGATGTCGCGGGCTATCTAAGCGCGGTTAAGGCGGCGATCGTCGAGGCCGAAGCCGCGCGGGTGATGACGCAGGCGGCGGGTTAAGTATCGATCCCGCCACCCTCCCCTACCGCCCGTGCGCCGGCGTCATGCTCGTCAATCGCGAGGGCAAGGTGTTGGTGGGCCAGCGCATCGATACGATTCTCGAGGCGTGGCAAATGCCGCAGGGTGGGATCGACGACGGCGAGACCCCGCGCGACGCCGCGATCCGCGAACTCGGCGAGGAAACCGGGATTGCGCCAGAGCATGTCGAATTTGTCGCCAAAGCCCCCGACGATCTGTTCTACGACCTGCCCGAGGATATGATCGGCAAGATCTGGAAAGGGAAATACCGCGGCCAGCGCCAGCGCTGGTTCCTGTACCGTTTCACCGGCGAGGACAGCGACGTGAACATCGCGACCGCATACCCCGAATTCCGCGCCTGGCGCTGGTCGGACCAGGCCGATCTGCCGAAGCTCATCGTGCCGTTCAAGAAGACGCTGTACGAGGACATCCTGCGCGTCTTCGCGCGTTATCTCGGGTAGTCGCCGTGGGGTGGCGCGACGGGCGGCATCCGGGCTAATGGTCTCCTATGCAACCACTCACCTCCGTCGAGCGTGATGCGATCGAGCGCGCGCGCGCCGGGCCGATGCTCGATCACGTCCGCGCTTGGGCGGCGATCAACAGCGGTACCGGCAATATCGCGGGGCTCGCGACCATTGCGGGGCAGCTCGCCAATGCGTTTTCGGCGCTGCCCGGCGACCTCAACCTAGTCACCCCCGAAGCCGCCGAGGCGGTCCGTGCCGATGGCGCCGTCGTCGTGATCGATCACGGCAAGCATCTCCACCTGCGGGTTCGCGCCAAAGCCCCGGTCCAGATGCTGTTCACCGGCCATATGGACACCGTCTATCCCCTCGATCACCCGTTCCAGCGCCTGACCGATCGCGATGACGGGACGATCAATGGCCCGGGCGTCGCCGACATGAAAGGCGGACTGGCGCTGATGCTCGCCGCGTTGGAGGCGGTCGAGGCGTCGCCGCTCGCCGCGCGCATCGGCTATGAGGTCGTCATCAATTCGGATGAGGAAACCGGATCGTTCTCGTCCGCCGCGCTGCTCGCGAAAGCGGCGCGTGGCAAGGCCGCGGCGCTCACCTACGAGCCCGCGCTGCCCGACGGCACACTTGCGGGCGCGCGCGGCGGGACCGGCAATTTCTCGATCGTCGTTCGCGGTCGTTCGGCGCATTCCGGGCGCAACCCCGAGGACGGGCGCAACGCGATCGTCGCGGCGGCGGACATCGCGCTCCGCCTCGCCAAGGTCGCGGGACCGCGGCTCGCGGTGAACCCGGCGCGGATCGACGGCGGCGGGCCGAACAACGTCGTCCCCGATCTCGCGGTGCTGCGCGTCAATTTCCGCCCCGCGACGCTCGAAGAGATCGATCGCGCGCGCAGCCATATCGACGCGGCGGTCGCGATCGTCGCCGCCGAGCGCGACGTCAAGATCGAGGTCCACGGCAGCTTCAACCGCCCGCCCAAACCGATCGACGCGGGCGCGGCGAAATTGTTCGACCTCGTCCATGCCGTCGGCGGCGATCTCGGCCTCGACGTCGCCTGGCGCGCGACCGGCGGGGTGTGCGACGGCAACAATATCGCCGCGTGCGGCGTGCCCGTCGTCGATACGATGGGCGCGCGCGGCGGCGCGATCCATTCACCGGAGGAATTTCTGATCGTCGACAGCCTTGCCGAGCGCGCCGCGCTTTCCGCCGTCACTATCCTGCGCATCGCGGAGCGCGGGCTATGACCTTCGTCATCCGCGCCGCGCGCGAGGACGATCTCGCCCCCCTTTATGAAATGGCGAAGCTGACCGGTGGCGGCTTCACCAATTTGCCGCCCGACCGCAAGGCGCTGCGCACGAAAGTCGATCGCGCCGCCGCCGCCTTCGCGCGAGGCGACGACACGCTTAGCGACGATCAGTTCGTGCTGATCCTGGAAAACCTCGAAACCGGCGAGGTGCGCGGCACCTGCCAGATTTTCAGCCAGATCGGGCAGCACCACCCGTTCTACAGCTACCGCATCGGCACGCTGACGCAGCACAGCAGCGAACTCGACCGGACGTTCCGCGCCGACATGCTGACTCTCGCGACCGATCTCGAAGGCGCCAGCGAGGTCGGCGGATTGTTCCTCCATCCCGGCGAGCGCGCCGGCGGGCTCGGCATGTTGCTCGCGCGGAGCCGCTATCTGTTCATCAAGACGCACCGCGCGCGCTTCGCCGAACGGATCGTCGCCGAATTGCGCGGCGTGATCGACGAGGCGGGCGGATCGCCGTTCTGGGATGGCCTTGCCGGGCGTTTCTTCGGGATGAATTTTCAGGACGCCGACCAGTTCAATGCGACCAACGGCCATCAGTTCATCGCCGATCTGATGCCCAAACACCCGATCTACACCGCGATGCTGTCCGAATCCGCGAGGGCCGCGATCGGGCTGCCGCATCCGTCGGGCCGGGCGGCGATGCGGATGCTCGAGCACGAGGGCTTCGCGTTCGACAATTACGTCGACATTTTCGACGGCGGCCCGACGATGACCGCGAAGACCGATCAGGTCCGATCGGTCGCCAATACCCGCGAGGCGACGATCATCGCGATCGATGACGATGGCGGAGAGCAGGCGCTCGTGTCGGCGGGACGGCTCGCGGATTTCCGCTGCGTTGTCGGGACGGTCCGCGAAGTCGAGGACCGGATCGTGCTCGATCGGCGGTCCGCCGCGGCGTTGCACGTCCGCGAGGACGACCGCGTCCATCACGTCGCAAGAAGCTGACCAACTTCGTCACCCAAGCGAAAGCTGGGGTCTCCCGGTTGCAGGGCGGGACAGGAGCCGCAAGAGATCCCAGCCGACGCTGGGGTGACGAGCAAAGGGTGGCGAGACGCTGATGCTGCGCGAGATCAATTTCGACGGGATCGTCGGGCCGAGCCACAATTACGCCGGCCTCAGCCCGGGCAACTTCGCCGCGACGAAGAACGCGGGCGCGGTGTCGCATCCGCGCGCCGCGGCGCTCCAGGGTATCGCCAAGATGCGCGCCAATCTCGCGCTTGGATTGACGCAGGGCATCCTGTTGCCACACCCGCGCCCCGATCATCGCTGGCTGACGGATCTTGCGATCGATTATGCCGCCGCCGCGCCGCATTTGCAGGCGCAGGCGCTGTCCGCTTCGGCGATGTGGGCGGCGAATGCGGCGACGGTGTCGCCCGCGCCCGACGCCGCCGACGGGAAATGCCATTTGACCGTCGCCAATCTCGTGACGATGCCGCACCGCAGCCACGAATGGCGCGCGACGCTGGCCCAACTCGAACTCGCCTTCGCCGATGCCGCCTTCGCGGTGCACGGCCCCGTCCCCGCCCCGCTCGGCGACGAGGGCGCGGCGAACCACATGCGACTCTGTGCCGATCATGCCGCGTCGGGCGTCGAGGTCTTCGTCTATGGCGTCACCGGCGGCCCCTTCCCCGCGCGCCAGCACCGCGAGGCGAGCGAGGCGGTGGCGCGCGCACACCGGCTCGATCCTGCGGACACGCTCTTCGTCCAACAATCCGAAGCCGCGATCGCGTCAGGGGCGTTTCACAACGATGTCGTCGCGGTAGCCAACCAGCGAGTCCTTTTCGCGCACGAACAGGCCTTTGCCGAGCCCGCGCGCTTCTACGAAAGCCTCCGCGCCCGCCTCCCTGAAGTCGAGATCGTCGAGGTTCCGGCGGATCGCATCAGCCTTGAAGACGCGACCACCTCCTATCTCTTCAACGCCCAACTCGTCACCGCGAACGGCGCGCCGACGCTGATCGTGCCGGGGGAGTCGCGCGAGAATTCTCGCGTGTGGAACTGGCTGCAGGAGCATGTCGCGGGCAATGGCCCGATCCGCCGGATCGAGGTCGTCGATGTCTGCGAATCGATGGCGAACGGCGGCGGCCCGGCGTGCCTCAGGTTGCGCGTCGTCGCGGACCCTGCGACGATCGACGCGCGCTTCCTGGTCGATGACGCGAAACTCGATGCGATCACCGCGGTGATCGAAAATCATTGGCCCGAGCAGATCGCGATCGATGCGATCGGCGACGCGACGCTGATCCGGCGGATCGAAGGCGCGCGCGCCGCGCTGCTCGAAACGCTCGATCTTGTCGGATTAACTGACAGGTAACCGTAACGCTTAACCCGGACCACGCCGAAATCGGGCGTTGGCGCGGTCCTTGCGTAAATCACGAACATGTTGGGGCGCTTCTTCAGACTTTTCGTGATCAAGACCAAGTTCGAGGCGTTCTTGATCATCTATGGCCTCGGCCTCGGCGCGGTCGAACGCGGCGTCCATTACCTTCAGATATATCCGGGCTGGGGCGGCTGGATGCTGTTCGCGGTGTGCCCGCTCGCGGTGTTCATGGCGGGCGCGCGCATCCTCGATTCGCTGGAACGCGAGCAAGATCGCTGACGACTGGGGAAATTGGCGCCACTCGCTAGTTCGCCATTTCTGTCGAGCGACGAGCGGCAGGCGTCGGAGAGTATCGCCCCGTCATCGCGATCGATACAGGTCGACATCGCTCTCGTGCGAGAAGGCGAAAGCACCAATCACTTCCATATGGGTTAAAAATTCGAAATTCCCGCTTCCAAATCCTCAGCTTATCCATCCCAACGCTTGGCGGCGGATTTATCGCTCGGGCGCGAGTCGATCCAGGTTCGGTTCTCACCGCGCGTTTCGCGTTTCCAGAATGGCGCGTCGGTCTTCAGTCGGTCGATCAGGAACGCGCAGGCCTCCAGCGCCGCAGCGCGATGGGCCGAGGCGGTGCCGACAAAGACGATCCGTTCGCCCGGCGCCATCGCGCCGACACGGTGAACGATCGTCGCCGCCGACAGGGTCCACCGCGCCGACGCGGTCTCGCAAAGCGATCGCAAGGCGGCTTCGGTCGCACCGGGATAATGTTCGAGCTCGAGCCTCGTCACGCCGTCGTCGGCGCGGACCAGCCCGGTGAACGTGGCGATCGCGCCGTTCGATTCGAGCAGTTCGTGCTCCGCCGCTACATCGATCGGCTCGCACTGGACCGAAACCCGGATCATCCGCCCGTCACCGGCGGAAAGATCGCGATCTCTTCGGCGCCGAAGATCGATGCGTCGGGTGCGACGAACGCCTGATCGACCGCCGCGCGCAACCGTGAAAGATCGCCGAACGCATCGGCATGGACGGCGCTTCTCGTCGCCAGCCAGTCGATCAGCGCATCGACGGTCGTGACGTCGCGAGGAAGGTCGATCGTCTCCTCTCCCGTGCCGATCGTCTCGCGGACCCAGGCGAAATATAGGATGCGCACGCTCAATCCATGTGCTTCAGGCCGACCCGCAGATAATCCCAGCCGGTAATCAAGGTCAGCGCCGCGGCGGCCCAGAGCGACGCGAGCCCGACCGTCTTGATCCACACCATCGCGGGCAACGCCCCCGCGAGAATCAGCGCGCCGAGCGCGACGAGCTGCAACGTCGTCTTCCACTTGGCGAGCCGGGACACCGGTATCGATACCTGAATGCCGCCAAGGAACTCGCGCAGCCCTGATACTGCGATCTCGCGCAGCAGGATCACCAACGCGGCGATGAGATGGACCCCGGTGATGATCGCGCGATCCTCGAACCGGGTGCCGACTAGCATCAGAATCGTCGCCGCGACCATGATCTTGTCGGCGATCGGATCGAGAAACACGCCGAGTTTCGACACCGCGCCCTGCGCCCGCGCGAGATAGCCGTCGAAGAAATCGGTGACGCCCATGAGGCAGTAGAGCACGAAGCCGAGCGCATAGCCCACCTCCCACCGCGGCCACCACAGACACGCGACGAGCAGCGGCACGGTCACGATCCGCGACAGCGTCACGATATTGGGGAGGGTGAGCATGCCCCGCTCTAGGATCGCGATCGGTGCACGGCAATGCCCTCGCAGGTCGCGCGTTGCGCTTAGCGTTGGCGCGCGGCGGATCGCTCGGCTATGCGGCGGTCATCACGCCACAACCGGGCCGTTTCCCGTCATGATCAATGCCCTCGGGCTTCTCAAGCGACGCAATTTCCTGCCCCTGTTCACGACCCAGTTTCTCGGCGCCTTCAACGACAATCTCTTCAAGACCGCGATGGTGCTGTTCGCGACCTACGAGGTGTTCGCCGACGAGAGGCAGGAAAATTTCTTCAACGCGCTCGCCGCCGGGCTCTTCATCCTGCCATTCTTCCTGTTCTCCGCGATCGCGGGGCAACTCGCCGACACGACCGATAAGGCGCGGATCATGCGGCTGGTGAAGGTGTGGGAGATCGGCATCATGATCGTCGGCGGCGCCGGGCTGTTGCTGGCGCGGACCGGCGCGGTCACCGCGCCGCTCGCGCTGATGCTGACCGCGGTGACGATGCTCGGCGTCCATTCGACCTTCTTCGGGCCGATCAAGTACGCGATACTGCCGCAGCATCTGGAGGCCGAGGACGTCCTCGGCGGCACCGGGCTGGTCGAGGCCGGTACGTACCTTTCAATACTCATGGGCACGATCTTCGCGGGCTTCATCTACCGCTCGACCGTCGTCGTGGTCGCCGCGACATTGCTGGTCGCGGTTCTCGGACTGCTGACCGCGCACGCGGTGCCCCCTGCCCCGCGGCTCGGCCCGCCGATCAAACTCGACTGGAACCCGTTCCGATCGTCGTGGCGATTGATCAACGCGACGATGCACATCCCGCGGCTGTTCCTCGCGATCGTCGCGATCAGCTTCTTCTGGACGATCGGATCGGTGTTGATTATCGTCTTCCCACCGCTAGTGAAGAACGTGCTGACCGCCGACGCCAGCGTCGCCAGCCTGGTGCTGGCGATCTTCTCGGTCGGCGTGGCAATCGGATCGGTCGTCATCAACCTTCTGCTCAAGGGCGACATCTCCGCGCGGTTCGCCCCTGTGTCAGTCATCGCAATGGGACTGACCGTTCTCGTTTTCTACGGCGTCATCGGGCTTTGGACCCCCGCGCCGGCGGGTCAGCTCTACGACATCTGGGCGTTCATCGCGCACCCGCATGCGCCGCTTGTGCTCGGGGCCTTGCTGTTCGTGGCGATCTTCGGCGGGATGTTCGTCGTTCCGCTCTATGCCTTTTTGACGACGACCGTACCGAAGGACAAGACCGCGCGGACGGTGGCGGCGAACAATGTCGTGAATTCGGGCGCAATGACGCTCGGATCGCTCGCGGTCGCGGCGGCTACCGCGACCGGCGTCACCACCGGTCAGTTACTGCTGTTGGTCGTCGGTATGTGCCTCGTCGCGGCCTGGCTCGCGCAGAAGCTCCACCGCGCCTGCGACTAACTCACATGATGAGCGTGTAGAAGCAGACGAAAAAGGCAGTGAAGCTGAGCACGAACAATTTCAGGTCGTGATCGTCGCCACGCGGTGCGACCGGAACGGCGGGCGGCGGCAAGGATCGCCGAAACGGATGGCGGGCGGCTTCGTTGGTCATGACTAACGGTCTGTTCATAAGGCTGATAAACGCGCTGTTCAGGTTTCGGGCCAGCCGCAAAGATGCTTAACGTGGCGCTGTCCGAAGATGGGACGGAATTCAGGAGGTTGGCGTGAGCGTGGCATTCCGGCGCGAAAGCGACGAAGAGCATAAGGAACCGAAGTTCGAGATCCCGCTTCCCGCCGGACCGAACCTGGTTACCGCGCGCGGGCTGGCGATGATCGAGGCGCGGATCGCCGAGCTTGAAGCGGCGGTGGCGGCGGCTAAACCGGATGGCGTAGAGGCGCTCCGCCGCGACTTGCGTTATTGGCACACGCGGCGCGCCACCGCTCAACCGACCGAGCCTATGGCGGACGGCAGCGTGGGTTTCGGGTCGCGCGTCGGCTTCCAGCTGAATAATCGGACCCGCGTGATCGAGATCGTTGGCGACGACGAAGCCGATCCAGCGTCGGATCGCATTTCCTGGTCCGCGCCGCTCGCCCGCGCATTGATTGGCAGTGAGGTCGGCGAGACGGTCGATTTCAACGGAAAATCGGCGGCGTTGCGCGTTCTGTCGGTCGAAACCATCGTTTCGTCACGTAAGTGAAACGATCCCCGGATCGTTCGCGGCGCCTGGCCGTTCGGCGGTCACATCACGGAGGACCTCCCATGCGCCGCACCCTCATCATCGCTCTGCTCACCGCAACCACCCTTTCGGCCTGCGCGACGACGCGCCGCGCCGAACTTCGAAACGATCGTCGTGAGGTGCGTGAACAACGCCAGGATCTGCGCGACGCCAAGCGCTACGGCGACCGCCGCGACGTTCAGGAGCAGCGCGAGGACCTGCGCGATGCGAAACAGGAACTGCGCGAGGATCAGACCGAGCCGCGGTAGACCCGCGATCTCAGGGGAATGGTGGAGCCGAGGGGGATCGAACCCCTGACCTCTGCAATGCCATTGCAGCGCTCTCCCAGCTGAGCTACGGCCCCATGCCTTCCTGAGAAAGCGTCCCGTCTTGGGAAGGCGCCACCTAGCGGGCGCCCGACAGGTTGGCAAGCGACCCTAGGCCGCCTGCCCTAACCTATCAATTATCGTCGTCTTTCTTGTTGGTCTCGACACCGAGATCGTCGTCGCCGCCGAGATCGACCTCGTCGTCGGCGGAGGGCTCATCGTCCTCGCCGGTGTCGATATCTTCTTCGTCGTCGTCA
Organism: Sphingomonadales bacterium; assembly: GCA_038236185.1. GTDB lineage: Bacteria > Pseudomonadota > Alphaproteobacteria > Sphingomonadales > Sphingomonadaceae > Sphingomonas. Next base: position 14,335 of record JBBSTE010000038.1, read on the forward strand.
CCCGACAGATCGGAATCCGCCTTTTCCTTTTCGGGCTTGGCGGCCTCGAACGGCAGCGGCTGCTTCGATTTCAGGATTGCTTCGGGCAGCCACGCATGCCCGCAATTGATGCAGGTGACGGGGTCTTCCTTGGTCAGGTCGTAGAAACGCGTACCGCATTTCAGGCACGTACGTTTCGTGCCCCATTCCGGCTGGATCATGCCGTTCAAAGCCTTTCGGATGATGGTTCATCGGGGTGTCCCCGGCGAAGTGGAGCGCGCATTGCCATAGCGCAAGGCGGCTGTCAAAGCACCGCGCGCATGCCGCATTCCCCTCCGACACCAGTGACGATCGAACCCGCGACGGCGCTCATAGGACGCATCCGCGTACCGGGCGACAAGTCGATCAGCCACCGTGCGCTGATGTTTTCCGCGCTCGCGGTGGGCGAGAGCCGGGTCGAGGGATTGCTCGAGGGTGAGGACGTTCTCGCGACCGCAACGGCGCTCCGCGCGATGGGCGCGACGATCGAACGTGAAGGGGACGGCGCCTGGCGCATCCACGGCGTCGGGGTCGGCGGATTGCTGCAGCCCGCGACCGCGCTCGACATGGGCAATTCGGGGACTTCGACGCGGCTGCTGATGGGCTTGGTGGCGAGCCATCCGATCACCGCGACCTTCGTCGGCGATGCCTCGCTGTCGTCGCGGCCGATGGCGCGGGTGATCGATCCGCTGGCGACGATGGGGGCGGACATCTCTGCATCCCCCGGCGGGCGACTGCCGCTGATGGTGCGGGGGATGAGCCCGGCGGTGCCGATCGAATATACGCTGCCGGTCGCATCGGCGCAGGTGAAGTCGGCGGTGTTGCTCGCCGGGCTGAATACGCCGGGGATCACGCGCGTCATCGAGCCGATCGCGACGCGCGATCATAGCGAGCGGATGCTCGCGGGTTTCGGAGCCAACCTGACGGTCGAAACGACAAATCGCGGCCGGATCATCTCGATCGCCGGCGAGGCCGAACTGCGGCCGCAGCATATCGTCGTACCCGGGGACCCCTCTTCGGCGGCGTTCTGGATCGTCGCCGCGACGATCGTCCCCGGCAGCGACCTCACGATCGAGAATGTCGGTCTCAACCCGACGCGCACCGGCCTGCTCACCGCGCTCCGAATGATGGGCGCCGACATCACCGAAGTCGATCGCCGCACCATCGGCGGCGAGCCCGTCGCCGACCTTCGCGTCCGGCACGCGGCATTGACCGCCATCGACGTACCGCACGACCTCGCCCCGTCGATGATCGACGAATATCCCGTGCTGTTCGTCGCCGCCGCCTTCGCGAAGGGCCGGACGGTCGCCCGCGGTGCGCACGAGCTGCGCGTCAAGGAATCGGATCGGATCGCGACGATGCGCGCGGCGCTTGAAGCGACCGGCGTCGTGTGCATCGAGCATGACGACGGCGTGTCGATCGACGGCACCGGCGGGGAGCCGATCGCGGGCGGCGCACAGGTCGCCTCGAAACTCGATCATCGCATCGCAATGAGCATGGTCGTGGCTGGACTTCAAGCGAAGCGCGCGGTCACCATCGACGACGCGGCGCCGATCGGGACGAGCTTTCCCGGTTTCTTCAAGCTGCTGGAATCGCTTGGGGGCCGGGCACGATGAGGGCGATCGATCGGCGGACATTGCTGGGTGGCCTCGCGGCGGTCGCGCTCGCCCCGCCCATTTTCGCGCGCGGCCCCGCCTCCTACCCGACGCCGACGCGCGAACTGATGGTCCCAGTCGAAGGGGGACAAATCTACGTCCGCGTCAACGGCGATCTGCGCGCACCGCGCGCGCCGCTGGTCATTCTCCACGGCGGACCCGGCGGCACCCACAGCGCGTATCTCGACGCGCTGGCGCTGGCCGACGAGCGTGCCGTGATCCTCTACGATCAGCTCGATTCGGGAAAATCGGACCGGCCAAACGATCCGAAGAACTGGCGCGTCGCGCGTTTCGTCGATGAGCTCGACGCTATCCACCAAGCGCTGAAAATCGAGCGCTGGCACGTCCTCGGGCATAGTTGGGGCGGAACCGTCGCACTCGAATATGGCGCGCGGCGCGGCGCGGCGCTCGCGGGGCTCGGCCTCGCCAGCCCGCTGGTTTCGACCAAGAGCTGGCTGTCAGATGCGGGTATCCTGGTCAGTCAGCTCCCCCCGTCGATCCGCGCCGAGATCGCACGCTGCGAGGCGCTCGACCTCGCCAAACCGCCACCGACCTGCGAGGCAGCGACGAACGCATTCTACCGCGCCTATAATGGCCGCGAACCGACGAGCGAGGGCCGGATCGCCTACAACCGCATCGCGTCGGGCCGCGGATTCAACCCGCTGATCTATCGCACGATGTGGGGCGACAGCGAGTTCGTCTCGACCGGCACGCTCAAGGACTATGACGGCGAACCGCTGTTGGCGAAGCTCGACGGCGCGCGCGCCCTCTTTATCTGCGGCCAGTATGACGAGGCCCGCCCGGCGACGATCGGCGGCTTCGCGGCACGGGTTCCCGGCGCGGAATTCGCGGTCGTCCCCGGCGCGGCGCACGGCATCTTCACCGATCGTCCGGTCGAGACGGTGTCGATCCTCCGCGCCTGGCTCGCACGACAGGACGCGGCGGCATGATCATCGCGGTCGACGGACCCGCGGCGTCGGGCAAGGGTACGATCGCCAAGGCGCTTGCGCGGCATTACCGGCTGCCGCATCTCGACACCGGCTTGCTCTATCGCGCGGTCGCCTCGACCGTCCGCCGCCTCGAACTCGATCCATCGAAGGAGGCCGATGCGGTCGCGGCGTGCGATTTCGACGAACTGACGCTCGCCGATCCTGGCTTGCGCGAGGACGAGGTCGGCAAGCTCGCTTCGATCGTATCGGCGCACCCGCTCGTCCGCGCGGCGTTGATGCAGCGCCAGAAGAGGTTCGCACATCAGCCCGGCGGCGCGGTGCTCGACGGGCGCGACATCGGCACCGTCATCGCGCCCGACGCCGAGGTGAAATTGTTCGTCCGCGCCACTCCGACGATCCGCGCCAAACGCCGGCATGCGGAGTTGCAGACGCACGGCTCGACGCTCAGCCTCGACAAGGTGTTGGCGGATATTCGCGCGAGGGATGCGCGCGACAGTTCACGCGAGACCGCGCCGCTGGTCCCGGCGAGCGACGCGGCGCTGCTCGACACGAGCTTCCTGTCGATCGAGGCATCGGTGGAAAAGGCGATCGCGCTGGTCGAGGGGCGGGTACGATCGACCTCCGCCTAGTCGTCGTGCTGCCAGTCTTCGCGTGAATGACGAATACGCAAAACAACGACATCCGTCGCGTTCTCGATCTCGTAAACGATAAGGTGCGATCCGACCGGATAGGCGTGGGTGCGATCGTCGACTTCGTCGCGAAGCCTTGCGATATTCGGGTGGTCGGCGATCAATGCGAGCGCCCGGTCGATGTTTGCCGCGTAGCGATCGGCGACGGCGACGCCGAATTTCGCCGCGCCGAAGAGATAGATCTGCCGCGAGTCCTCGACAGCCTCGCGCGAAAGTCTAAGCGGCATCGCGACTCTTGCCGCTCAGGAACTCGGCGCGCGCCGCTGCGATCACCTCCTCGAACGAGCGTTCGGATATCCCGCTCGCCCGCGCCTCGTCGACGAGCCGCTGCATGTTGGCGATTTTGTTCGCCCGCACTTGTGCGCGGCGGATCAAGTCGCGCACGACGTCGCTCGAATTGCCGTAGCGACCGGTCGCTGTTTGCGCTTCGACCCAAGTTTTCATATCGTCGGGAAGCGAGATGTTCATCGTGGCCATATTCCGATCTCCTTCCTTTAACGTGGCAAAAATGGCAATCCTTGTCAACCTTGCTCCCCACCCTCACTTCCGCTAAAGGCGCACGCGTCCGGCGGGCAAGGGCTCGCGGAGGCTCGGCGCGGAGGGTTTCCTCACGCGCCCTTTTCGCATTTAGCGTAAAGGCTTCCGTGAACCCCTGAACGCGCGGATGCCGTGTTCGTATGACGCGTTCACGGCGGATAGGCCAAGACCGCCGGACTCAACCGGCTGGCCAGCAACGACGACACAGGAAACAGATTTTCTATGGCAACCCAGGCAATGCCGACCCGCGACGATTTCGCGGCCATGCTCGACGAGATGTTCGGCGAGACCGACAGTTTCGAGGGCCGCGTGGTCCACGGTACCGTCACCGCGATCGAGAACGATCTCGCGGTCATTGACGTCGGCTTGAAGAGCGAAGGCCGCGTGCCGCTGCGCGAATTTGCCGCCCCCGGCCAGAAGGCCGAGCTGAAGGTCGGCGACGAAGTCGAAGTCTATGTCGACCGCGTCGAGAACGTGCATGGCGAAGCGATGCTCAGCCGCGACCGCGCCCGCCGCGAAGCCGCCTGGGACAAGCTGGAAACCGAATTCACCAAGACCGCACGGGTAGAAGGCGTGATCTTCGGTCGCGTGAAGGGCGGCTTCACCGTCGATCTTTCGGGCGCCGTCGCGTTCCTGCCAGGGTCGCAGGTCGATATTCGGCCGGTCCGCGACGTGACCCCGCTGATGGACATCCCGCAGCCGTTCCAGATCCTGAAGATGGACCGCAAGCGCGGCAACATCGTCGTCTCGCGCCGCGCGGTTCTCGAAGAGACCCGCGCCGAGCAGCGCACCGGGCTGATCCAGTCGCTCCACGAGGGCCAGATTATCGACGGCATCGTCAAGAACATCACCGATTACGGCGCGTTCGTCGATCTCGGCGGGATCGACGGCCTGCTCCATGTGACCGACCTCAGCTACAAGCGCGTCGGTCATCCGAGCGAGATGATCAACATCGGCGACACCGTGAAGGTGCAGATCATCCGCATCAACAAGGACACGCAGCGCATCTCGCTCGGCATGAAGCAGCTCGAGAGCGATCCGTGGGATGGCGCATCGGCCAAGTATCCGATCGGTGCGAAGCTGACCGGGCGCGTGACCAACATCACCGAATATGGCGCGTTCGTCGAACTCGAAGCGGGGATCGAGGGCCTCGTCCACGTCAGCGAGATGAGCTGGACCAAGAAGAACGTCCATCCCGGCAAGATCGTCAGCACGTCTCAGGAGGTCGATGTCATCGTCCTCGAGGTCGACGAAGAGAAGCGCCGGATTTCGCTCGGTCTCAAGCAGGCGCAGGCCAATCCGTGGGAGGCTTTCCTTGCCGAGCATCCGGTCGGCTCTACCGTCGAGGGTGAGGTCAAGAACGCGACCGAATTCGGTCTGTTCATCGGCCTCGACAACGACGTCGACGGCATGGTCCACATGTCGGACATCGCCTGGGGCGTGTCGGGCGAGGATGCGCTCAACCTCCATCGCAAGGGTGAGACCGTCTCGGCGGTGGTGCTCGACATCGATGCCGAGAAGGAGCGCATTTCGCTCGGCATGAAGCAACTCGAGCGTGGCGGCCCGGCAGCAGGCGGCACCGCGGCTGCTGGCGACAAGCTCAACAAGAACCAGGTCGTCACCGTCACCGTCCTCGAAGTCCGCGACGCGGGCCTCGAGGTTCAGCAGGGCGACGACGGCGCGGCGGGTTTCATCAAGCGCACCGATCTCGGCCGCGACCGCGACGAACAACGTCCCGAGCGTTTCCAGGTCGGACAGAAGTTCGACGCGATGGTAACCGGCTTCGATCGTTCGAAGAAGCCGACCTTCTCGATCAAGGCGATGCAGATCTCCGAAGAGAAGCAGGCAGTCGCGCAATACGGATCGTCCGATTCGGGTGCGTCGCTCGGCGACATCCTGGGCGCCGCGTTGAAGGCTAAGAACGACGACGACAAGAAGTGACGATTTCGGCCCCGCGAGCGACATGCTTTCGGGGCCGACTCGGCCGTGGATGACGAAAAAGGTCGTTTCGGTCCTATTATGAGCAATGTTTTGCGTGTATCGAAATGCGTTGTCGTCCGTCCGGTGAAGGCTAGGGGAACTCACGATGATTCGCTCCGAACTCGTCCAGAAGCTCGCTGACGAGAATCCGAACCTGACGAATCGGGACATCGAGACGATCGTCGATACGTTCTTCGACCAGATCATGCAGCGGCTGGCGGCGGACGGCCGCGTCGAGCTGCGCGGCTTCGGCGCTTTCTCCACCCGCGCGCGCGACGCGCGCCAGGGCCGCAACCCACGTACTGGTGAGACCGTCCAGGTCACCGCCAAGCGCGTGCCCTATTTCAAGCCCGGCAAGGAAATGCGGATTCGGCTCAACGTCTGAGCAGACCTCTCCTGAACGCTTGACCTTGAGCGACGCATCGGCTTCGCCGGTGGCGGCGCGGACGTGGCGGAACCGGTAGACGCTGGAGACTTAAAATCTTCTGCCCTTTTGGGCGTGCGGGTTCGAGTCCCGCCGTCCGCACCAACCGCGTCGCCGACTCCGGACGGGTGGCGCGCGCGCGCGCGCGATGGCAGGGTGTCGTCATGAAACCGACGATCCGCGCGTGCATCGTGGCAGCAATGACGCTGATCACCGGTTGCGATCGTCGGCCCGACGTCGGCTCGGTCATCGTCAGCGTCGTCGGCGCTCGCCCCACTCTCGCGGACCGGCATCGTCCGGCGCGCCCCGACCCCGATCGCGTGCTGACCGGCGCGATCGCGCAGGGACTCGTCCGGTTCGACGCCTCGGGCCAGATCGAACCCGGCCTCGCCGAACGCTGGATCGTGATCGATGGCGGGCGGACCTACATCTTTCGGCTGCGTCACGCGCATTGGCCCGACGGCGATACGGTCACCGCGGGCGGCGTCGTCGCGGCCTTGAAGCGGCAGATCGCGCCGGGATCGCGCAATCCGCTCGCGCCGTATCTCACCGCGATCGACCAGGTGATCGAGATGACCCCAGATGTCGTCGAGATCGACCTCAGCCGACCGCGTCCCGAACTGCTGAAATTGTTCGCGCAACCTGAACTCGGCATCCTCCAAACCAAACCCGCAGCGGGCAGCGGCCCGTTTCGCATAGTGGCGACGGGCGCGGCGCCGCTGCTCGCGCCCGTCGCCGATCCCGATCGCGCCGGCGACGCGCAAGACGCACCGACGCCCGAAGATAACGTCCGCTTGATCGGCGAGCGCGCCGCGAAGGCGATCGTCCGGTTCGCCGCGAAGCGATCGGACATGGTCGCGGGCGGCACGCTGTCCGATTGGCCGCTCGTTCAGCAGGCCGAACTCGCGCCGAGCAACGTCCGGATTGATCCCGCCGCCGGGCTGTTCGGTCTCGCGGTCGTCGATCGATCGGGCTTTCTCGCCGACCCGCGCGCGCGCGCCGCGGTTGCGCAGGCGTTCGACCGTGCCGCACTGACCGCGGTGTTCTCGAGCGACTGGGCGCCGACCGAGCAAATTCTTCCCGAGCAACTCGATTCCGCGGCGTCCGCCGCCCTCCCCGACTGGACGACTCTTCCGCTCGCGGATCGGCGCGCCGCGGGGCGCGGTGTCGTGGCCGCCTGGAAGGAAAAGCATCCCGACGGACTGTCGCTGCGCCTGGCGCTGCCGGGCGGGCCCGGGGGAACATTGCTTTGGGGACGGCTCGCCGCCGATCTGATCGCGATCGGGATCACGCCCGTGCGGGTCGGCTGGACCGAGGACGCGGACCTCCGTCTGATCGACAAGATTGCGCCTTACGACAGCGCCCGCTGGTATCTCGTAAACGCCTGCGTCGATTGCAGAGGCGAGGCGACCGATGCGATCGAAACGGCGCGCACCGCCGACACGATCGAGACGCGCGCCGTCGCCAATGCCGCCGCCGACATCGCGTTGACACAGGACGTCGGCTTCATCCCGATCGCGCGCCCGTTCCGCTGGTCGCTCGTCGCCTTCCGCCTCCACGCCTGGCAGCCTAACGCGCGCGCCTGGCACCCGTTGAACCACCTCCGCGCCGACACCAAGTGAAGCGCATGGATCAGCAAGCCACGCGTATCGAACCCGCCCCATTTCTCGATCAGCTTTCACTCGGGCGCGATCCCGAGTCGGTGCGTCGCCGCGTCGAGGCGATGGAGCAATTGCTCGAAGGAATGTTCGTCATTCCCGGGATCAACCGCCGCGTCGGACTCGATTTCCTGCTCGGATTGGTGCCGGTGGTCGGCGACATTGCCGCGGCGGCGCTCGGCGTGTGGCTGGTATGGGAGGCGCGCAATCTGGGCATGAGCAAGTTCCAGTTGCTCCGGATGGGCGGGCGCGTCGGGTTCGACGCACTGCTCGGCGCGGTGCCGCTGATCGGCGACGCCGCCGACTTCTTCTATCGATCGAACACGCGCAACCTGAAGACGATCAAACGCCATCTCGACCGGCATCATCCTGCGACGGTCACGCTCGAGCGGTGAAGAACATTCTCCATCGGGTAAGGATCGCTGGAAACTCAACGGCATAGGCTGTATATCCCATTCGCTCCCCTAGGACACGAATGCGATCACTCCCATCAGACCTGGGCGTATTTTACGTGCGGCCAGATGCTCGCTACAAAGTCGGCGCCAAACCGCTCCGTGACGAAGCTGTAAACGTCGGAATAGGCCCGCGCTACCTTGCGCGCGACCTCCGCCGAAATCTCGTTTGTTTTCGGAGAGGAATTGACTGCCTTTTCGAACTTCGGCTCAATATAAGGGAGTTGTAGAAAGTCGCAAATACGACGGGTCGCCTCGGGCGTAAAAAGTTGTTCGTAAAACTCGTAAAGTATGTTCTCCGACTCGAAGACCTGTTCGAGCGCTTCGATCGTCAAATGGTAGTTCGTACGAAATTGAACCGGACGCTGCTTATACATTCTCAGCAGCAACGTTTCATCGCCGGTTCTGACAATGTCGGCCTGACGCCTCGCCGTCTTCTCACCCCAAAGTTTCATACGCGCCGAAGACCAGATCCGCTCGACCGGATCCCGCATCAAAAAAATCACCTTGACGGGAATGCCTCGCAACGCAAAGCCATTTTTTATGAGCTGGTAACGATCCGCTGATAGGCCACTATATGACGGCGTAATGTCTCCGGTCAACATGATTTGTTCGGATGACAATATATTTGTAAAATAATCAAAATAGTTATTGGTGTCTATGCGGAAGTTATACCTAAGCCCGCTATTGGACTCTGCACCTTCTTCATTTTTTCGCTCCATTTTCCGCTTCAGTCTCATCATCGCTTGTTCTTGCTCTTGCTCATTCCTGAGATCGAGTTCGTCGAAGACGTGATATTCTTTCATCGGACCAAAATCGGTCTGCGCCGATTGCGTGAGATAGTCGTGCAGCCAAGACGTTCCGCCCTTCTGGCAACCCACGCCGAGAAGAAACGCCTTTCCATTCACGCGCAAGGTCATCCGGACTCCGTTCGAAATGGCGAAAAATTGGTCGGGGAGACAGGATTCGAACCTGCGACATCCTGCTCCCAAAGCAGGCGCGCTACCAGACTGCGCCACTCCCCGGCCGGAGGCGCACGCGGTAGCGAAGCTCTCCGCGATACGCAACCGGCCCGGCCGGCGCGCACCAGCGGCCCGACGGCGCGGCGTCGTCGCGACGGTCGGCGAATGGGCAGCAACGCGCGCCTCCCGCTCTTGCCACCTCGCGCGGCGCTCCGCTAGGCAAGCCGCGGGTGGGGCCTGTAGCTCAATGGTTAGAGCTGGCCGCTCATAACGGCTAGGTTGCGGGTTCGAGTCCTGCCGGGCCCACCAATTCGCGTCACCGCGAGGCCGCGATCAGGTCGTCAAGCGATGCGGCGGAAACGTCGAGCCGGTCCAGCGTATCGAGGACGCCGTCCCACCACGCATGGAATTCCGCAAGGTCGGCCGCGTCGCGAACGTAAGGCGTATTGCCCGGCACGAGCGACGGCGAATGGAACGCGAAATTCAGGACGCGCGCGCGCTCGCCGATTTCGACCCGGATCGCCTCAATCGCCTCACCCAGCGGTGTACCCTCGGGTGTAAGCGGCACGCGCGAGAGCAGTCCCGATCGCGCCAAGGCTCCGCGGCCGTACGGAATGCGGCCGAGCGCCGGATGGATCGCTGGGCCGGCGCCGCGCAAACGCCCGGTGAACACGGTCGAAAGCGGCAGCTCGACGATCGCCCCTTCCGGGCCGGTCCGGAACGCCGCGTTGCCGATGTCGCGAAAATCGGGGCCACCCTGTGCGCGATAGTCATGGCGCGCGCGCATCGACGTATCGAGCACGTAACCCCGTTCGGCGAGCAGCGCGAAGGTGTCCGGTCCGATGCCGTACCGACCGGCGCGGTACACGCGGGGCGCCGCGCCGAAAGCTGCGGTGATCGCCTCGGTCAGCCGGTCCAGCTTCGCCGCCTCCAGCGTGCGCGGCAGGTTGCCCGCGAAGCTGGTGAAGGCAGAGCGCGCCTCTTCGTGCGGCGGATTGACCCAGGGGTGGAGCTGCGTGCCGATCGCTGTCCCGGGCGTCGCGGCGATCTCGCGCAGGATGTCGATCGCGCGCGCGTCGGTCGCGACTGGATAGTCGGCCATATAGGTGACGCTTGCGCCGCGGTCGCGGAAACGCGCTTGCGCGGCAGGCAAAGCCCTGATCGCCTCCACCGAAGGGGCGCGATCGGGGAACGGCGCGTTCCAGTCGAACTCTTCCTCGACATCGACGAAGATCGCGAAGCGCCGGCCGAAATCGTCGGGCCAGCGCACGGGCACACCCGTGACGGGCCGATGCGGCGTCGGTGGCGCGTCGGCCGTCACGTCCAGCGGTTCGAAGCCTGCACCCCGTTGTTCAACCCCGCGGGCAACCGCAGTGTCAAGCGTTCCGTCCCGATCGTCAGCGCGCCGCCGAGTTCGCGCGCCAGCTTGCGTGCGAGCCGCAAGGCGAAGCCGGTGCCGAGCAGGGGCGCCCCCGGCCCCACCGTGTCCTGCTCGGCGTCGATGCTGAACAGCGCATCGTCGGAGACGGTCGCGAGCGCCGAAGGCCGGGTGAACGCGATCTCGACGCATTCGTCTGCGGCGCGCGCCTCGACCGCGATACGCTCGCGCTTGCCGCTCGCCGACACCAGAGCCGCCATCAAGCGCGTGATCAGCCGCGCGGTAGCACGATCGTCGCTCGCCACCACGAGAGCATCGATATCGCCGCCGATCTCGACCGTGCATTGGCGCAACGCCGCCAGCTGCGCCAGCGAACCCCGCGCGTCGGTCAACATCGGTGCGAGCGGCGCCACGCCGGGCCGAAGCTCGAGCGCGCCGCTCTCGATCCGCGCAGCCATGTCGATATCGTCGATCGCGGCGACCAGATCCGCGGCGCTGGCGCGAATCTCGCCGGCGCGATCGCGATAGACCGGCGCGACCGGGCCGAGCATCTCACCTTCGATCAGTTCGGCGAACCCCGAAATCGCGTTGGTCGGGGTGCGCAGTTCGTGGACCAACCGCCTTAACGCCTCCGCGCCGGCGCGAGGGGTCGCGGGCGGACCCGCTCGTTCGTCGGTCCGCGGCCGCCGCGCGAGCCCCCGAATGCCGAGGAATCGTCCGCTCGCCGGATCGAACATCGGCGCGCCCGAGATTCGCCAGTCACCCGCCGCCGCGGAGGCGCCGCCGATCGCAAGCCGCGCGTCGCGGAACTCCGTGCGTCGGCGGAGCGCCCCCGACGCCACGCCATCGACCGCCGCCTCGCCGCCACCGGCAAGCGACAGCCCAATGACCGGACCACGCACGACGCCATCGACCCAGACGACCGTTCCGATCGAATCGGTTTCGAAGCGGAAGCCCGTCGCCTCGGCTTGCGGCGCATCGCGCGGGACAGCGCCGCCTTCGCGATCACGCTGAAAATTTTCGATGCGATCGACGAGTTCCGCGATTTCGAAGCGCGGCGCCTCGCCCGTTCGCGGCGGCGCGGAAGCCTTCGAGCGCCGCAACGCTTCGGCGACAAGCGGAATTTCGCGCGCCACCGCGCCGAGCGCGACGAACGGGCCCGGACCGGATGACGGCGTCGAGGGCTGATCGACCCGTACGGGCTTGAGCCTCGGGGCATCGTATGAAATCGTGAAATCGGTGGCGCCGAAACTTTCGAGCGCGCGTCGTACCGCGGGCGTCACGTCCTTGCGCGCGCGCAGCACCGATCGGCCCGCCGGGCCGACCGCAGGGACGATCTTTTCCCATTCGCCATCGGCAAGCGTCGCGATGCGAAGCACCGGCGCGGCGATCATGGGATCGTCCTCGGCGAACAAGGCGACCAGCGCCGCCGGCGGCGCGGCCAGGGCGAGCGCCCGCGCGCTCGCCGCACGAATCGCTGCCGGCACCTGGTCGCGCAACGTGCGCAAACGGTCGAGAATTTCGTCGTCGGGCGCGATTCGGCCACGGCCCATCAAATCGACGATCTGGCGAAAGGCGGATTGCGCGCCGAACGCGCTCGACGTGTCGGCGGCCAGCACGGTCTTCAAGCTGTCGTCGAACCGCACCCGCAGCGCCCCTTGTCACGCCCGCGGGACCGCCGCGTCGTGGACGATTCCTACTGGCCCTCACGCCCACGGGAAACTCCTTATTTCGGCGTCGTCGCGATGTGGGACAATTGCGTTCGTGCGCAATCTTCTTATTCTGAAAGCGGCGCGAAGGCTTGCAAAGCAAAGCGATTCGCCGCGGGAGCGCAATCGAATTGGATCGAATCGACCGTCAGATACTCGCGCTGCTGCAAGGCAGCGGCCGCATGACCAATGTCGAACTCGCCGAGCGTGTCGGATTGACCGCCCCGCCCTGCCTGCGCCGCGTCCGCGCGCTGGAGGAAGGGGGCGCGATCCGCGGCTATCACGCCGATCTCGAACCCGCTCAGCTCGGCTTTCCGATCACCGTGTTCGCGCTCGTCAGCCTGAAGAGCCAGGCAGAATCGGATCTCCACGCCTTCGAGGAGCATGTCGCCATGATTCCCGAGGTGCGCGAATGCCATATGCTTAACGGAGAGATCGATTTCATCCTGAAGATCGTCGCCGCCGACCTGCGCGGTTTTCAGCAAATCCTGACGACGCACCTGACCCCCGCGCCGAACGTCGCGAGCGTCAAGACGTCGCTGACGATCCGCACCGCGAAATCGCTGTCGGGCGTCCCGGTAAGCGATTGATCCGGAGCGAGCGGAAATACCGCCGCGCCCCGGAGCCGTCATCCCGTCGGAGTCGCCGCGGGCGCAGGCGCCGTGGCAGGCGAACCCTGGTCGAGATAGGTAAGCCAGAACGCGGCGATGTCCCCGCTCGGCGACCCGGTCACCGCACTGAACGCGGTCTTCGCGCCCGCCTTGTCCCCCGTCATCGCAAGCGCGATGCCCACTCTGGTGTTGACGTTGTCGGTGTTCGCGCCGCCTTTCTGGAGTGCGAGCCGGTATAGTTCGACCGCCTTGGCATAATTGCCCGA
>JBBSTE010000039.1:0-26644 GCA_038236185.1 Sphingomonadales bacterium
GATCGATGCGCGGATGACCGCGTTCATCGCCGATTTCCTCAAGATCGACGCGCAAGAGGCGCACCGCATCCAGAAGGCGTATTTTCTCGGCCACGGGACCACCCTCGCCGGGCTGATGACCGAGCATGAGGTCGATCCGCACACCTTCCTCGATTATGTCCACGATATCGAGATGGACGTGCTCGAGGAAAACGCCCCGCTCGCCGCCGCGATCGCGACGCTGCCCGGGCGCAAGGTCGTCTTCACCAACGGCGACGCGCCCTACGCGCTGCGTGTGCTCGACCGGCTTGGTCTCGGCGGCAGTTTCGAGGCGGTCCACGATATCCATGCGATGGATCTGACGCCGAAGCCCGATCCCTCCGCCTATGCCGGCCTATGCGCCGCGTTGGCGATCGATCCGGCCCGCGCGCTGTTCGTCGAGGATATGGCGCGCAACCTCAAACCCGCCAAGGCGATCGGCATGACCACCGTCTGGGTCGACAACGGCTCCGAACAGACACGCGATGCGGATCGCGGCTATGTCGACTATACCGTCGCCGATCTGACCGAATGGCTCGAAGAAATACTGGAGACCGCATGACGCTGCAGACGACGATCGACGCCGCCTGGGATGCGCGCGACACCATAGGCTTGGATACGATGGGAGAGATTCGCGAAGCGGTCGATGCCGCGCTGGCGCTACTCGATTCGGGCGAGGCGCGCGTGGCGGAGCCCGACGAGCAGGGCGGCTGGCGGGTTAACCAATGGCTCAAGAAGGCGGTGCTGCTCTCGTTCCGGCTGAACGACGGGCAACTCACCGGCGCCAACGGCGGATGGGACAAGGTGCCGCTCAAGTTCGCGGACTGGAACGAGACGCAATTCCGCGCGGCTGGCTTCCGCGCGGTGCCGGGAGCAATCGTCCGCCGCGGCGCCTTCATCGGCAAGGGCGCGATCCTGATGCCGAGCTTCGTCAACATCGGCGCCCATGTCGGCGAGGGGACGATGGTCGATACCTGGGCAACCGTTGGCAGTTGCGCGCAGATCGGCAAGAATGTGCATCTGTCGGGCGGCGCGGGAATCGGCGGCGTGCTCGAACCCCTCCAGGCCGATCCGGTCATCATCGGCGACGGCGCCTTCATCGGCGCGCGCGCGGAGGTGGCCGAAGGCGTGCGCGTCGGCGAAGGCGCGGTGCTGTCGATGGGGGTCTATCTCGGCGCCTCGACCAAGATCATCGATCGCGCGACCGGCGAAGTGTTCCGCGGCGAGGTGCCGCCGTACGCGGTGGTGGTGCCGGGATCGACCGGCGGAAACCTCGGCCTGTATTGCGCGGTGATCGTCAAGCGCGTCGACGAACGGACGCGCTCGAAGACCAGCATCAACGAGCTGCTGCGCGACTGATGCAGACAAACCTCTCTCGTCGTCCCGGCGGAGGCCGGGATCGCCCGGTTCGGGCCGGTACGCTCTCCAACCCAGAGACCCCGGCATTCGCCGGGGTGACGAAATGGTCGATTGCCGCGGTGATCGCGTTGATCCCCGCCGCCGCCGTCCCGCAAACCGAACTCCCCGTCACCAAGGCGCAGGTCATCGTCCGCCTGCCGCACGACCCGACCGCCTTCACCGAAGGCCTCTTTTTCGCCGGCGGCGCGTTCTACGAATCAACCGGCGAGGTCGGCCGTTCCTCGATCCGCCGGGTCGATCCCGCGACCGGCAAAATCGTCCGCCAAGTCACCGTCCCGCCGCCCTATTTCGGCGAGGGCATCGCGCAGGTCGGCAACCAGATCGTCAGCCTGACCTGGCAGCACGGCATCGGCTTCCGCTGGTCCGCCGACAGGTTCAGGAAACTCGGCGAGTTCCGCTACACCGGCGAAGGCTGGGCGCTTGCCAGCGACGGCCGGATGCTGGTGATGTCCGACGGCACGCCGACGCTCCGTGTGCTCGATCCGAAGACGCTGGCGGTAACGCGCCGGATTGCCGTCACCCTCAAGGGCAAGCCGCTCCAGAACCTCAATGAACTCGAGATCGTCGACGGCGAGATTCTGGCGAACGTCTGGCACAGCGCCGGGATCATCCGAATCGATCCCGCCAGCGGCAAGGTCATCGGCGTCATCGACCTCTCCGCGCTCGTCGCGGAAATCGACGCGAGCGATCCGGAGGCGGTCCCCAACGGCATTGCTTGGGATGTGCGCCACCGCCGCCTGTACGTTACCGGCAAGATGTGGCCAGTGATGTTCCAGATCGCGCCGCCGAAGGGGTAGACCGACCTTCTTCTTGCCCTCTCCCGCCTTCGCGGGAGAGGGTTGGGTGAGGGTCTTCTTCCTTCTTCTTTCGACGCTCGAAGAAAGAAGAAGACCCTCACCCTCCCACCGCTTCGCGGCGGGCCCCTCCCTCTCCCGCGAAAAGCGGGAGAGGGATAACGTCGAACATCGAGCCTAGGCATCCTGTTCCTGGCAGACTATCGCGCCACCCAAGACAAAGGGGATTTCCATGACCATCACCGCAAGCCCAACCGCGGCAAGCCAGGTGCTCGACCGCGTCCTCGTGCTCGAAATGGTGCGCGTCACCGAAGCCGCCGCGATCGCCGCCTCGACCCTCGTCGGGCGCGGTGACGAAAAAGCCGCCGACGCCGCCGCGGTCGAGGCGATGCGCGCCGCGCTCAACGAGCTCGACATGGACGGCACCGTCGTCATCGGCGAGGGCGAGCGCGACGAGGCGCCGATGCTGTTCATCGGCGAAAAGGTCGGCACCGGCACCGGCCCTGCGATCGACATCGCGCTCGACCCGCTCGAGGGCACGACGATCTGCGCCAAGGCCGGCCCGAACAGCCTCGCGGTCCTCGCCATCGCCGAACAGGGTGGGCTGCTCAACGCCCCCGACGTCTATATGGACAAGATCGCGGTCGGCCCTGGGCTACCCGACAATATCATTGATCTCGACAAGACGCCGACCGAGAACGTCGCCGCGATCGCCGCCGCCAAAGGCGTGAAGCCCAGCGACATCATCGCCTGCGTCCTTGATCGCCCGCGCCACGAAGCGTTGATCGCCGAGCTCCGCAAGATCGGCTGCGGCGTTATGCTGATCGGTGACGGCGACGTAGCGGGCGTGATCGCGACGACCGATCCCGACACGACGATCGACGTCTATATGGGCTCGGGCGGCGCGCCCGAGGGCGTCCTCGCTTGCGCCGCGCTGCGCTGCGTCGGCGGCCAGTTCAAGGGGCGGCTGCTGTTCCGCAACGACGACGAACGCGCCCGCGCGCGCAAGTGGGGAATCGAGGATCTCGACCGCCAATACGATCTGTCGGACTTAGCCAAAGGCGACTGCATCTTCGCCGCGACCGGGGTCACCGACGGCTCGCTGCTCGAAGGCGTCAAGCGCCGCAGCGGCAAGATGACCACCGAAAGCGTCGTGATGCGCGCGTCGAGCGGTACCGTCCGCTGGGTAAAGGGCGAGCACCGGATCGAGCGATGATATGGGATTGCAAAACCCGGTAAAATCCGGATAATGTGTATATGCCCCAAGCAACGTCAGCGGAGTTTCAGCGTGAATTCGGACGTTTTCGCGCGATCGCACAGCGCGAACCGGTTATCGTGACCAATCATGGCCGCGAGGACTTGGTCATACTGTCGGCGGATGAATACCGGCGGCTGAAACAGAGCGACCGGCAAGCGGTCTTGGCGGCCGACATGCCCGACGAGATTCTTGCGCTTCTCGACAAGGTTCACATACCGGAGGCCGCGAAAGCCTTCGATCACGAAGTCGATTGACGTCACGTCGGGTGAGACAGCCTGGCGTCGGCGCGGTCATCCGTTACGGATATCTCTGGGCCGCGGATGCCCACCGCGGAATGCGGGAGGGCTTGAAGAATCGACCCTGCGTCGTCGTTGTTACGCTTACCGACGGTAACGGGAAAGACGTTCTGATCGTCATGCCGATCACCCACGTCCAGCCGGCCGCAACCGATCTCGCGGTCGAGTTGCCGATCGCGACCAAGCGACGGCTGGGCTTGGACGAAGACCGTTCGTGGATTGTAACGCGAGAATATAACAGCTTCGTATGGCCGGGTTACGATATTCGCCCGGATGAATCCGGCGAGATCATCATCGGCACCTTGCCCGGGACTCTGGTCGCGCGTGCGATCACAAATCTGCGTATCAACGCAATGGCAGGCCGCGTCACTCGCGCCGAACGTCAATGAAATTCAACTTTTCATTCGCCACCCGGTCTTGAAGATCCACGCGATGAAGCCGAGGCACAGGATCAGGAACGCGAAGATGACCGTCAGGCTCACCCCGACGCCGACATCGCCCTGCCCGAAGAAACTCCAGCGGAACCCGCTGACGAGATAGACCACCGGGTTGAACAGGCTCACCGTCCGCCACGGCTCGGGCAGCATGTCGATCGAATAGAAGCTGCCGCCGAGGAAGGTGAGCGGGGTGATGAGCAGCGCGGGAACGAAGCTCAATTGCTCGAACCCGTCCGCCCAGACGCCGATGATGAAACCGAAGAGGCTAAACGCGATCGACGTCAGCAGCAGGAATGCGATCATCGCGGCCGGATGCTCGATTCGCAAAGGCACGAACAGCGTCGATGTGGCGAGGATGATGAGGCCGAGGATCACCGATTTGGTCGTCGCCGCGCCGACATAGCCGATCACCATTTCCATCGCCGAGACGGGGGCGGAGAGCAGTTCGTAGATCGTGCCGGTGAATTTGGGGAAGTAGATGCCGATCGACGCGTTCGAGATGCTCTGCGTCAACAACGAGAGCATGATGAGTCCGGGCACGATGAAGCTGCCGTAGCCGACCCCCCCGACCGACTGCATCCGGCTACCGATTGCGCCGCCGAACACGACGAAATAGAGGCTGGTGGTGAGGACGGGAGTGACGAGGCTCTGCCAGATCGTCCGCAACGACCGCGCCATTTCGAAGCGATAGATCGCCCAGATGCCGTGGGTGTTCATACGTACCTTCCGCATCCGTCATTCCCGCGGAGGCGGGAATCCATAACCGCAGCGTTGGTGATCGAGCCGCAAGGCCAGCCCGTATGGATTCCCGCCTGCGCGGGAATGACGGGAATTTTCGTCGTGATGGTCATGCCGCCTCCCCCCGGCCGTCCTTGACCAGATCGACGAAAATATCCTCGAGGCTGGATTTCGAGGTTTCGAGGTCCTTGAAGCCGATCCCCAAATCCGCGAGCTTCCGCAGCAGCGACGGGATTCCGGTCCGCTCGGCGCGCGCGTCGAAGACGTAGCGCAAGCGCGTTCCCTCGTCCTCCAGCGCCAAATTCCATTCCCCAAGCGCGTCGGGTATCTCGCTCATCGGCTCGGCCAGCGAAAGCTCCAACTCGCGCTTGCCGAGCTTGGTCATCAGCGCCGCCTTGGTCTCGACCAGCAACAGCTTCCCGCCGTTGATCACGCCGACGCGGTCTGCCATTTCCTCGGCCTCCTCGATGTAATGCGTCGTCAGGATGATCGTCGTGCCCTTTTCGCGCAGCCGGTGGACCAGCTTCCACATGTCCCTGCGCAAGGCGACATCGACCCCTGCGGTCGGTTCGTCGAGGAACAGGATTTCGGGCTCGTGGGAGAGCGCTTTGGCGATCAGCACGCGCCGCTTCATCCCGCCCGAAAGCTCGCGGATCTTGGCGTGGCGCTTGTCCCACAACGACAGGTCGCGCAGCACCTGCTCGATATACGCGCTATGCCCCGATCGCCCGAACAGCCGACGACTGAAGGTGACGGTGGCCAGCACCGTCTCGAACATGTCGACCGACAATTCCTGCGGGACCAGCCCGATCCGCCGCCGTGCGCTCTTGAAATCGCCGATCGCGTCATGGCCGTCGACCGTGATCGTCCCCGACGACGGCGTGACGATCCCGCAGATGATGTTGATGAGCGTCGTCTTGCCCGCGCCGTTCGGCCCGAGCAGCGCGAAAATCTCGCCCTTTTCGATGGTGAGATCGACACTGTGAAGTGCAATTGTGCCGCCGGCATAGGTCTTCGAGACGCCGGCGACGATCAGGATCGGTTCTGGCATGAAGCCCCCTCGGAGACCGCGGAAATGGGGTCGCCCGCCGAACGCCGCAACCCCCGGGAATCAGCGCGCGCGCGCCGCCGCCACGGCCTCGCGCAACTGGTCGAGCGGTTGCGCGCCGACCAGGACGCGGTCGCCGATCACCCATCCCGGCGTTCCGGAAATGCCGAGTCGCCCGGCGATCGCGACATTCTGGTCGAGTTCTTCGGCAGTGTTGGCGCTTGGCTTGGCGAGATCGACCCCGGCGGTCCGCGCCGCCCCCGCGATCGTCTGCGGCGTCACCGGCCCCGCCGCGTAGAGCGCCTGATGGAAACGCGGAAACTTGCCTTGCTCGGCCGCCCGGATCGAAGCCTCGGCGGCGTCGCGGCTCGACTGGGCGAGGACCGGCAGCTCCTTGTAGACGACGCGGACCTTGGGATCGGTCCGCACCAGTTCATCGACGACCGGCAGAATCGCGCGGCAATAGCCGCAATTGTAATCGAAATATTCGACGACGGTGACGTCGCCCTTGGGATTGCCCGCCCAAGCGCTGCCGAGCGGGGTCTCGATCGCGCTGCGGCTGGCGGAGATCAACCGTCCCGTCTCGCGGTCGCGCAGTGTCTGGATCGCGTCTGACACCAGTTCGGGGTTGGCCGCGACATAATCGCGCACGACGCGCCCGATCCGGGTCTTGTCGGCGGTGCCGAGATCGCCCGGCGCGACGCGTTCGGCGAGCCACGTCCCGCCCGCCCCGAACAATGCGCCGAGAATTACCAGTCCCGCGAGCAGCAGCCGGCTCACCGGCGCTTATACTTCTTGGGATTGTCGTCGATCTCGTTCTGGCCGGTGAGCGCGATATCCTGCGCGCGGATCCAGTCGGGGGTGTTCTGCGGGATGCCCGCCATCGCATAACGCGCGCTCTGCACCGCGGTACGGACGTCGCCGTTCATGCTGGCGCGCTCGGCGGTGGCGAGCGCGGCGCGCGGCTCGTCTCCAGTCAGCTCGTAGACGGTGCCGAGCTGGAACCACGCGAACGGATTCTCGTCGTCGCGCGCCACCGCGCTACGCAGGATCCGCGTCGCTTCGGGAAGGTTCGCCTTGTCCTCGGTCGCGATCAGCGCGTGGCCCAATGTCGTCGCGATCAGCGGGTTGTTGCGCGTCCCCTCGGTCGCGAGGCGGAGCGGCGCCAGCGCCTCGCGCGGCTTGCCGGCTTCGAGCAATATCTGTCCCTTGATCTCCTGAAAATACGGATCGGCGGGATCGGCCTTGACCAGGGCATTCGCCTCGGCATCGGCTTTCGCGGGATAGCCGCCCTTGTGATAGGCATAGGCGCGCGCGTAATGCGCATAGACCGTCTGATCGGTGTCGGGATATTTGTTCAGCGTCTGCGGCGGTTCGAGCAAATAGCCGTTGAGCTTCGCCTTGATCCTCAGGAACCGCTCCTGCTGCGCGGCGTCGGCGGGCTTGTTCCATGCCGCCGAGCTCTGAAGGTCGGCGGTCAGCGTCTGGATGCGCTGCCCCGACAGCGGGTGCGTCTGCATGAACGGATCGATGTTGCCGAGGCCATAGCGGAATTCCTGCGCCTGGAGCTTCTTGAAGAAGCTCAGCATGCCCTTTCCCGTCACCCCAGCGGTGTTGAGATAGCGCACGGCGGCGGCGTCGGCGGTCGATTCCTGAACGCGGCTGAAGGCAAGGAACTTGCCCAGCGCGGCCTGCTGCCCCGCCCCCAGGATTCCGGCACCGGCCTCACCCGCGCCCGCCGCGATCGCGGCGATCCCGATCACCATACTGAGCAGCGTGATGGCGAGCGCCGGTTTCAGCGCCGCGTCCTGCAGCGCGACATGCCCGTCGGCGATATGGCCCAACTCGTGCGCGATCACGCCCTGCACTTCGTTGGCGTTGTCCGCCGCCTGGAGCAGGCCGGTATGGATATAGACGATCTGTCCGCCCGCGACGAAGGCATTGATCGAATCGTCGTTGATGAGCGCTATCTGCACGTCGCGCGGCCGCAGACCGGCGGCGGTGATCAGCGGCGCCGACATTCCGTTCAGCAACGCCTCGGTCTCGGCATCGCGCAGGATCGATTGCGCCGCGGCGGGCTGGACCCACAGCAGCATCGCGGCGCTTGCCGCGGCGATCAGGCGCTTCAGCATCTTGGGTTCATTCCTTGCGTCCGGGGCGACCGGGCCTCTGCGACGATTCCGCTGAACCGCCGCTGAAGCCCGGCCATCGGGATCAGGCGCCGAAGGTCCGCTGCCACCAGCCGCGCCGCGGCTCGCCATCATCGTCGGTATCGTTACCGGCTTCGGGCGGGGCAGGGGGCGCCGCGTCGTTGGTTGCGACCGACGTTGCCGCTGCTGCCGGACCTACCGGGGGTTCCTCGATATGCTCGATCGGCGGCTTGCGCGACGCGCGACGTTTCGGCTTGGGCGCCTCGGCGTCCGGCGCGACCGTCTCGGGGGCGGTGCCCTCGCTCGGCTCAGCCGTTGCAGTCGCGGCGGGCTTGCGGCGCGAGCGCTTCGGCTTGGGCGCTTCTTCGGCGTCCGGCTTGGGCTCGACCGCCACCGGCGCTGCCTCGGCAGCGCGCGCGCGGGGACGGCGACGGGTAGTTTTCGGTGCCGGTTCGCTCTCGACACCCGCTTCGCTCACCGGAGCCTCGCCGACGAACTCGGGAGTCCCGGCGGCGTCGGCATCGCCGCCCGCATCGACCGAAGGCACCTCGTCGCGCGTCCCGCCACGTCGTCCCCGCCGACTGCGGCGGCGACGGCTCTCGCCCTCGGGCTTCTCGGTGGGCGCTTCGGCAGCGTCCTCGCTCTCGCTACGCGCCTCGTCGGCGACCGTTTCCTCGCCGCTCTCGCGCGGTGCCTCGTCGCCTTCGGGCCGGCTTTTGCCGCGACGCCCGCGACGGCGACGGCGACGGCGGCTGCCGCCTTCCTCGCTCTCGCGCTTCTCGCCGCGCGGTGCGTCGTCGCGCCCCTCGGTCTCTTCGGCCTCGTCCTCCTCATCCTCGATGTCCTCGGGGATGTCGTCGTCCTCTTCCTCGACGAGCGCCTCGAACTTGGGCGCATAGGCGGGGGGCGGGCCGGAGGCCTCGACCGACATCCGCGCGCCTTCCTGCTCGCCGTCGGGCAGGATTTCGACGCGGACGCCGTAACGCTCCTCGATCTCGGCGATGTCGGAGCGCTTGCGGTTGAGCACATAGACCGCGGCCTCGACGCTGGCGCGCAAGGTCAGCAGCGAGCCGCGCCCGCGCGCCGCCTCGTCCTCGATGAGCCGGAGCGCCGAAAGCCCCGCCGAGGACGCGGTCCGGACCAGCCCGGTCCCCTCGCAATGCGGGCAGCCCCGTGTCGAGGCTTCGAGCACGCCGGTGCGCAGCCGCTGGCGGCTCATTTCCATCAGCCCGAACGACGAGATGCGCCCGACCTGGATGCGCGCGCGATCGTCCTTCAGCGCCTCCTTCATCGCCTTCTCGACTTTGCGGACATTGGAATTGTTGTCCATGTCGATGAAGTCGATGACGACGAGCCCCGCCATGTCGCGGAGGCGAAGCTGGCGTGCGATCTCCTGCGCCGCCTCGAGGTTGGTCGCGGTCGCGGTCTGCTCGATATTGTGCTCGCGCGTAGACCGCCCCGAGTTGATGTCGATCGACACCAGAGCCTCGGTCGGGTTGATGACGAGATAGCCGCCCGATTTCAGCTGGACGACGGGGTGGTACATCGCCGCGAGCTGATCCTCGACGTGCGCGCGCTGGAACAGCGGCACCGGATCGCTGTAATGCTTCACGCGCTTGGCGTGGCTCGGCATCAGCAGCTTCATGTAATCCTTGGCCTGGCGATAGCCGTCGTCGCCCTCGACGATCACCTCGTCGATGTCCTTATTGTAGATGTCGCGGATCGCGCGCTTCATCAGGTCGCTGTCGCCATAGACGAGCGCGGGCGCCGCGGATTTCAGCGTTTCCTCGCGAATCCCGTCCCATAGCCGCGCGAGATAATCGAAGTCGCGCTTGATCTCGGTCTTAGTCCGCTGGAGCCCGGCGGTGCGGACGATGCAGCCCATCGACGCGGGCAGCTTCAGTTCCGCCATGATCGTCTTCAGCCGCTTGCGGTCGCCGGCATTGCTGATCTTCCGGCTGATCCCGCCGCCGTGCGAGGTGTTGGGCATCAGCACGCAATAGCGCCCCGCGAGGCTCAGATACGTCGTCAGCGCCGCGCCCTTGTTGCCGCGTTCCTCCTTGACGACCTGGACGAGCAGCACCTGCCGGCGGCGGATGACGTCCTGGATCTTGTAGCGGCGCCTGAGGTTCATGCGACGCTGGCGCAGCGCCTCGACCTGATCGTCCGTGCCGTTCGAACCCTTGCGCGGCGCGGTATCCTCCTCGGATTCGCCATCGTCGTCGTGGCCGCCGTCGTCCTCGAACCGCTCCATCGATTCCTCGTCGATGTCCTGCGCTTCGTCGTCGGCGCCATGTTCGTCGTCATGTGCGTCCTGCTCGGCGCGGAGTGCAGCTTCCTCGGCGGCATGCTCGGCTTCCTCGCGGAGCAAAGCGTCGCGATCCTCCTTGGGGATCTGATAGTAATCGGGGTGGATTTCGCTGAACGCCAGGAACCCGTGGCGATTGCCGCCGTAATCGATGAACGCCGCCTGTAGCGACGGCTCGACCCGGGTGACCTTGGCTAGATAGATATTGCCCTTGAGCTGCTTGCGCTCGGCACTTTCGAAATCAAACTCCTCGATCCGGGTTCCCTTGACGACCGCCACCCGGGTTTCCTCCCGGTGGCGTGCGTCGATCAGCATACGCGTGGTCATTGATATATCTCCACGCGCGCAGGCCGCCTGGCGGCGACGCCTGCGCGCGATGATGGGGTGATGCCCGAAGCCCGGGCATGCGAATTGTTAGCGGAACTGCCTTCGTCCGCGCCGTACGCCGGGACAAAGCGCCCGGGGCAAAGCCCGCTGTCGCGCGACCGCTGGCGGAGGCCAGTCGGTTCAGCGAGCGGGAAAAATACGACATGCGAACGTCAACCTGATGTCGCTCCACCCGAAAAAAGCCGGGCAAGCGGTGAAGCCGGAGTGCGCGCGCACAATCGCGCCGATCCGGTCCCGATGGGGCGTAGCACCCCGATCGGTGCGCATCAACTGGCAGGTTCCTGCCGGGTTGCGGCAAATTCATGCCGAACGGCGAATTAACCCTGTCGGGCAACCATGGCTTGACGCGCAGCGGGCTAAGCCCGTGGTTCAGGGCCGAAAAGGGATTGATTATGGCTTTTCGCTGGACCGGCAACCCGCCGGCGCGGCATGGTGTCCGTGTGTCCGCGCTGTTCGCTTTTCTGGTCGGTCTGTTGTTCGGTACACCAGGACTGGCAGCGACGGTCGAGGGCGTCGAGGTTGGCGACGGCCGTGTGGTGATCCACTTCGACGATGCGGTGGACAAGGCTTCCAGCTTTTTGCTGAACGGTCCCCGCCGGATCGCGATCGACGTCAGCGGCGCGCGTCCCGGTCGCAGGGCGGACCCGTCGGGTGTCGTCACGAAAGTTCGGCAAGGGTGGTTAGGCCATGACGGCATGCGGATCGTGCTCGATCTCGCCTATCCGATGATAGTTGCGGACGGCGCCTTCGGCGACGAGGGCCGCTCGCTCGAGTTGAAGTTGAAGCCGGTCGACGAACCCCGCTTCACCCAGGCCAGCATGGCCTCGCCGCTCAGCTTCCTGCGGTTCACCTTCGACAAGGCGCGCCCGAAATACAAGATATCGATCCCCGTGCCGCCGCCGACGCGGCTGAAACTGCCACGCGTCGAGGGCGACGACAGCCGCCCGCTGGTTGTGATCGACGCGGGCCACGGCGGGGTCGATCCCGGTGCGATCAATCCCGCCGCCGGCCTGCGCGAGAAGGATGTCACGCTGAAAATCGCCAAGGCGATCCGCGACGATTTGCTCGCCTCGGGCCGCGTCCGCGTGGCGCTCACCCGCGACGACGACCGCTATCTCGTCCTGCGCGAACGCTACGGCATCGCGCGGCGGCTGCACGGCGATCTGTTCATCTCGATCCACTGCGACAGCGTCGGCACCCCCGATGCCACGGGCGCCTCGGTCTACACCCTGTCCGAAGTCGCCTCCGACAAGGAGGCCGCGCGTCTCGCCGCGCGCGAGAACAAGGCCGACGTGATCGCGGGCGTCGATCTCGACAGCAATTCCGACGTTTCGTCGATCCTGATCGACCTGACGCAGCGCGAGACGATGAACGCTTCAGCGGGCTTCGCGCGCCTGCTCGGCCGCGAGGCGAAACCGCTCATCCCGGTAAAGGCGGCGTTCCACCGTATGGCCTCGCTGATGGTTCTGAAGGCGCCCGACATGCCGTCGATCCTGTTCGAGACCGGCTATATCTCGAACCCGGCCGACGCCGCCTTCCTCGACAGCCGCAACGGTCGCGAGCGCATCGCCGAAAGCGTCCGCCACGCGGTCGAAATCCATTTCGCGCAACGGATGACGCAAAGCGTCGCGCTGCGTTAACGAATCCGACTGCGGTGTGGGCGTAGGGACGGCATCATGCCGCGCCGAATCATCGCCCTGATTCCCGAGGGTTCGGCAAAGGCGATCGGCGTTCTGTGCGGCGGTCTCGCGCTCTACGGCGCCTATTCGACGCCCGGCCTGATCGAGCGGTTCGGATTTTCCTTCGCCGGGGTTGTGCTCGTCATTGCTTGGCTCGCGGCCGCGGGTTTGGCGGTTCCGCTGGCACGCACCGTCCCGTCGCGGTGGTTCGCCGCCGGGCTGGTCGCAGTCGCACTGGCGTTTCGCGCGCTGGTCGCGCTGTGCTTCAACGATCGCATCCCGTCGGGCGACGCCGCCGCCTATGTCCGCATCGCCGAGCGCCTGTTGCACGGCGGCGGCCTGCAATTTCACGAACCCTATATCGGGCTGACCTTCCAGGCGTTGTACCCGCCGCTCTATCCCGTCGCGCTGACCGCGTGGATCGCTCTCGCCGGAGCATCCACGGTGTCGCTGATCGCGCTCAATGCCGCGATCGACGGCGCGACGGCGTGGCTGCTCTACATGCTCGGCAAACGGATCGGCCGCGAGGATGTCGGGCGGAGCGCGGCGTGGCTCTACGTCATCTGGCCGTCGGTGCTGATGTCGGCGCCGCTGGCGCAAAAGGAAGGGCTCTGCAACCTCCTGATCCTCGCGCTGGCCGTCGCATGGCTTCGCGCGATCGACACAGGCGCGGCGCGTTGGACGGCGGTGGCGACCATCGGCGCCTTGACGGGCATGCTCGCGCTGACGCAACCCGGCGAAGCGCCGCTCGGTGCGCTGTTCGGGCTGGCGCTGATTCCGCTGTCGTCGGTGCGCGCGATCCTGGCGATCGGCCTGCGCGCCATCCCATTCGCCGTGGCGGTGATGCTGCCCTGGTGGCTTCGCAACGCGATCGTCTTCGGCGCCTTCGTGCCGCTGACCTCCGCCGGGCCGATAAGCCTGTGGATCGGCAACAACCCCGGTGCCACCGGGAACTGGCTTCCTCCGCCTGTCGCCGCGCCCGGCGCGACCGAACTCGGCTATGGTCGTCAGGCCGGCGCCGTCGCACGCGAATGGATCGCGCAACATCCTGCCGAATTCGTGCGGCTGACCGCGACCAAATTCGTCCGGGCGCTGGGCGTCGGGCAATTCGGCGTCGAGCGCCTCGCGCTGATGATGCCGCATCCGTCGCCGGCGTTGACTGCGCTGTGGATGCCTCTGGCGCAAGGTACACATCTGGCGATCCTTACCGGGTCCGCCATAGCGTTGGGTTCGCGCTACCGGCGCCTCGCATCGGCGCTGGTGCTGTTGATCGCCGCATGTTGGGCACAGACCGCGCTGTTCGGCGTCTGGTTCGAATTCGGCGAACGGCACCGCGCCTTTCTAACGCCGCTGCTGCTGCTGGCGGCGTCCAGCGCTCTTCCCGAAAGGCGTGTGCGGCTCGGCGAGCGGCTGACCGGCGCTCGCTCTGCCGCCGACATCCCGGTTGCCGGAACACCGTGACGACCATTGCGGTGATCGGGTTTGAACCTTAGACGCTGACGCCTCGTATGGCGTCCTCCCCCTCCGAACCGATGAAGCTGAAGCTGCGCCGCGATGTCGATGGCTTGCGGGGTGCGATGTCGCGGCTGTGGGCGCGATGGTGGGTCAAGGCTCTGGCGATTCTCGCCGGGCTGGCCGCGCTCGCCTACGCGGTGTTGTGGTTCCTGATCATCCGCGATCTGCCGTCGGTCGATCAACTCCGCACCTACGAACCGCCGTTGCCGACCAACGTCCGCGGCATCGACGGCGCGCCGATCTATTCCTACGCGCGCGAACGCCGTGTCGAACTGAGCTACGCCGAATATCCGCCGCTGCTCGTCCGCGCCTTCCTGGCGGCCGAGGACAAGACCTTCTTCGAACATCACGGCGTCGATTATCCCGGTCTCGCCGGCGCGGTGATTGACTACGCGTCGAAATTCGGCACCGGCAAACGCGCCAAAGGCGGATCGACGATCACGCAGCAGGTCGCGAAAAACCTGCTGATCGGCAACGCGTATTCCCCGACACGCAAGATCAAGGAAGCGATCCTCGCCTATAAGATCGAGGACACGCTGACCAAGCCGCAGATTCTCGAACTCTACCTCAACCAGATCCCGCTCGGCCGCAACGCCTTCGGCGTCGAGGCGGCGAGCCATGCCTATTTCGACAAGGAACTCGACGAACTGAGCCTCGCGCAGATGGCGTACCTCGCCATCCTGCCCAAAGGCCCGGCGAATTACGAACCGTTCCGCAACACCGAACGCGCGCTCGATCGGCGCAATTACGTGCTCGGCGAAATGGAGCGCAACGGCTTCATCGTCGCAGGCCAGCGTGCCCGGGCGCAGCGCGAACCGATCGGCGCGATCCTGCGTCGCACACCCAAGTTCGAGCGCGTCGGCGGCTATTTCGTCGAGGCGGTCCGCCGCCAGTTGCTCGACAAGTTCGGCGAGAGCGCGCGCGACGGCCCGTACAGCGTCTATTCGGGCGGTCTGTGGGTCCGCACCTCGCTCGATCCCAAGCTTCAGGGCTATGCGCAGGACGCATTGCGCGCCGGGCTGCTGCGCTTCGATCGCGGGCGCGGCTGGTCGGGGCCGCTCAAACATGTCGATTTCGACGGCGATTCCTGGCTGCCCGCGCTGCTCAACACCAACATGTCGCTCGATTACGACGACTGGCGCGTCGCGATCGTGACCGGCGTCGACGGATCGGTCGCGCAACTCGGCTTCGCCACCGGCGAGACCGGCACGATGCCGCGCTACGCTGCGCAGATGCCCGTACGCGGTAAGGGGGGCACCGCCTTCGCGGCGATAAAGACCGGCGACGTCATCGCGGTCGCGCCCGAAGGATCGGGGTTCGGCTTGCGCGCCGTGCCGCGCATCTCGGGCGGCTTCGTCGTCGAGGAGCCCGAGACCGGTCGCGTCCTCGCGATGCAGGGCGGCTTCGACGCCAGCCTGCAATCGTTCAACCGCGCCACGCAGGCGATGCGCCAGCCGGGATCGACGATCAAACCGATCGTCTACGCCGCCGCGCTGTCGCACGGCATGACGCCTGCCTCGATCATCATCGACGGCCCGTTCTGCGTCTATCAGGGCGCGCGGCTCGGGCAGAAATGCTTCCGCAACTTCGGCGGCGGCGGCGGTTCCGGACCGCACACGATGCGCTGGGGTGTCGAACAATCGCGCAACCTGATGACCGTCCGCGCCGCCGCGCAGACCGGCATGACCAACGTCGTCGCGTTGATGAAGAAGATGCAGGTCGGCGATTACGCGCCATACCTTTCCTACGCGCTCGGCGCGGGCGAGACGACTGTATCGAAGATGGTCAACGCTTATGCCGTCCTCGCCAACCAGGGCCGCTGGCACGACCCTAGTCTCATCGATTTCGTCCAGGACCGCCACGGCAAGGTGATCTGGCCCGAGAACTGGCGCGCCTGCGACGCTTGCAACGCGCCCGACTGGAACGGCAAAGCGATGCCGCGCCCACCGATCCGCGGGCGCCAGGTGCTCGACGCGATGAGCGCCTATCAGATGGTCCATATCGCCGAGGGCGTCATCCAGCGCGGCACCGCGACGATCCTGCGCGATCTCGATCGGCCGATGTTTGGCAAGACCGGCACCAATACCGGGCCGAAGGATGTGTGGTTCATCGGCGGCACGCCGCAGATGATCGGCGGCGTCTACATCGGTTACGACGCGCCGGTGAATCTCGGCGGCTATGCGCAGGGCGGCACGGTCGCCGCGCCGATCTTCAAGGCCTGGGCGGTCAAGGCGTATGAGGGCATGGAGAAAATTCCGTTCCGCGCGCCTTCGGGCATCCGGATGGTGCGGATCGATCGCGCCTCGGGTCGCCCGGTCTATGGCGCCTGGCCGACCAGCGACCCCAAGGCTGCGGTGATTTGGGAGGCGTTCAAGCCCGAGACCGAGGCGCGACGGGCCGCGCGCCGCCCCGGCCCGACACCCACGCCAAGCGCGTCCGCCGCGCCCAAGGCAACGCCGGGCGAAAGCGATTTCTTGCAAAGGCAGGGCGGAATCTACTAGCGCCGGTTCCCATATCGTCATCCCCGCGAAAGCGGGGACCCATCTCCTACGGTTTCCGCAAAACGCGACCGTCATGTCGGTGATGGCGCTGGAGATGGGTTCCCGCTTTCGCGGGAATGACGCTGGAGGTTGGAGATAACGATGCGCGCCGAAGCGCAGGCCCATGTCGATCGGATCAACGAGGCGCTGGCGCTGCTCCGCCGCTTCCTCGACTGGGATCGTGCGCTCCGCCGTCTCGACGAACTTAACGCGCGTGTCGAGGATCAGGCGCTGTGGAACGATCCCAAGGCCGCGCAGGAGGTGATGCGCGAACGCCGCCGCCTCGACGAGGCGATCGCCGCGACCCGCGCGATCGAAAGCGAACTCAGCGACACCGTCGAGCTGATCGAAATGGCCGAGGCCGAGGGCGATACCGAGATGGAAACCGAAGCGGTCGCCAGCCTCGGCGTACTCGCCAAGCGCGCCAACAGCGACAAGGTCAAGGCGCTGCTCGCGGGCGAGGCCGACGCCAACGACAGCTATGTCGAGATCAACGCTGGCGCGGGCGGCACCGAAAGCCAGGATTGGGCCGAAATGCTTCAGCGGATGTATACCCGCTGGGCCGAGCGCCGCGGGATGAAGGTCGAACTGATCGACTATCATGCGGGCGAACAGGCGGGGATCAAGTCCGCGACCCTGCTTATCAAGGGCGAGAATGCCTACGGTTATGCCAAGACCGAAAGCGGTGTCCACCGCCTCGTGAGGATCAGCCCCTACGACAGCGCGGCGCGGCGCCACACCAGCTTTTCGAGCGTCTGGGTCTACCCGGTGATCGACGACAACATTGAAGTCGAAATCAACGAGAGCGAACTCCGCATCGACACCTATCGCGCATCGGGCGCGGGCGGTCAGCACATCAACACCACCGATTCGGCGGTGCGGATCACGCATTTGCCGACGGGCATCGTCGTCCAGTGCCAGAACCAGCGCAGCCAGCACAAGAACAAGGCCGAAGCGTACAACCAGCTCCGCGCCCGGCTCTACGAACGCGAATTGCAGGAGCGCGAGGCGGTCGCCAACGCCGAGAACGCGGCCAAGACCGACATCGGCTGGGGCCATCAGATCCGCAGTTATGTGCTCCAGCCGTATCAGCTCGTGAAGGACCTGCGCACCGGCGTGACCTCGACGTCCCCAAGCGATGTCCTCGACGGCGACCTCGACGACTTCATGGCCGCCGCGCTATCACAGCGCGTCACCGGTGAAGCGGTCGAGGTGGAGGACGTGGATTAAGGTGGTGAGCCGACCCCATCGTATTCCCGCGAAAGCGGGAATCCAGAGTCGAGCAGCGCAGCGCTCGCGGTTCTGGGCCCCCGCCTTCGCGGGGGCGCTCGTCCTGCTGGTGGGCGCTTGCGACGGTTCCAAACCGCTCATCAAACATACCCAGAAGGAACCCGGCCCGTTCCCGATGGCCGACCGCCCCGTCGCGAGCATCGTCTCCGCGCGCTGGTCGACCGAGGAGGCGCGCGATCGTCTTAACGAGGCGAGCGAGGTCATGACCAAGGCCGCGATCAAGCCCGGCATGACCGTCGCCGATATCGGCGCGGGCGAGGGCTATTACACGATCCGGCTGGCGCAGAAGGTGGGCAAGGACGGCCGCGTCCTCGCGGAAGACATCGTTCCAGCCGTCCGCGACACGCTCGCCGACCGCGTCGCGCGCGAGCGGCTCGCCAACGTCAGCGTGAAGCTCGGCACGCCCGACGACCCCAGCCTGCCCGACGCGAGCTTCGACCGCGTCTTCATGGTCCACATGTATCACGAGATCGCGCAACCCTATGAATTCCTGTGGCGCCTGCGGCCCGCGCTCAAGCCCGACGGTCTGGTCGTCGTCGTCGATGCCGACCGCCCGACGCGCGACCACGGCACCCCGCCGAGCTTGCTGAAATGCGAATTCGCCGCGGTCGGCTATACGCAAGTCGACCGGCAGGAGATGCCGTCGGCGGGCGGTTATCTCGCGACCTTTCGTCCCGTCGGCCCGAGGCCAGACCCGGCGACGATCAAGTCGTGCCGGATCAACAAGGCGTGAATATCGCTACTTCTTCTGGCCCTCTCCCGCTTGCGGGAGAGGTTGGGTGAGGGTCTTCTTTCTTCGTTGCGCTGATTGAAGAAGAAGACCCTCACCTTCCCACTTCGTGGGCCCCTCCCTCTCCCGCAAGCGGGAGAGGGTTAGAACAGCTACGCCGCCACCGCCGTCCGCTCCCGGATCATGTCCGCCGCCTTTTCCGCGATCATGATCGTCGGCGCGTTGGTGTTCGATCCCACCAAAGTCGGCATGACGGAGGCATCGACGACGCGCAGCCCCGCGATGCCGCGCACCCGCAACTGTTCATCGACCACCGCCATCGGGTCGCCCGCCGCGCCCATTTTGCAGGTGCCGACCGGGTGATAGATCGTCTCGGCGTTGGCGCGCACCCAGGCGTCGATCTCGGCGTCGCTGCGTATGTCCCGGCCGGGAAAATATTCGTCGCCGCGATACGGATCGAGCGCCGCTTGCGACGCGATGTCGCGACCGATCTTCACGCACTCGCGCATCACCCGGCGATCCTCGGTGGTCGCGAGATAGTTCGCGAAAATCCGCGGATCGGCCATCGGATCGTCCGACGCAATGCCGATCCGCCCGCGGCTTTCGGGCCGCAACTGGCAGAGATGGAACGAGAAGCCGTCCTTCTTCACCCGCTCCTTGCCATGATCCTTCATGATCCCGAGGACACCGTGAATCTGCACGTCGGGGCGTGACAGTCCTTCGCGCGACCGGACGAAGGCGCCCGACTCCAGGAATTGCTGCCGCCCGATCCCCGTCCCCTTGAAGGCATATTGCAGCCCGACCGTGAGTTGCTTCAGCCCCCTGGTCGCGGAATATGCGGTGAGCAGATCATGGCACCGCCAACTCATGATGATGTCGAGATGATCCTGCAAATTCTCGCCGACTCCCGGAAGATCGTGGACCGTCGCGACGCCCGCTTCCTGTAACCGCGCCGGATCGCCGATCCCCGATAGCTGGAGGATTTGCGGCGATTGTACCGCGCCCGCGCACAGCAGCACCTCGCCCGCCACCTCGACGCGATCGCGCTTGCGCCCGACGCGATAGTCCACCGCGACCGCGCGGCCCCTCTCGATCACGATCCGCGTCGTCCGCGCGTCCGTGATGACCGTCAAATTCTCGCGCTCCAGCACAGGCCGGAGATACGCCGCGGCGGTCGACCAGCGCTCGCCGTTGGCGATCGTCAGGTCGTAGCGCCCGAACCCCTCCTGGCTCGCGCCGTTGAAATCCTCGGTGATCGGGTAGCCCGCCTGCTTGCCCGCTTCGATCAGCGCATCGTGAAACGGGCTGTCGCTCTCACCCGCCGAGATGCGCAACGGCCCTTCCGCGCCGTGCAGGTCGCCGCCGCGATGATGCCCCTCCAGCCGCCGGAAATAGGGCAGCACGTCGTCGAACGACCAGCCGGTCAGCCCCATCTGGCGCCATTCGTCGTAATCCTGCGGATGTCCGCGCGTGTAGACCATCCCGTTGATCGACGACGATCCGCCGAGCCCGCGCCCGCGCGGCCACCACAATTCGCGGTTGTCGAGATGCGGCTCGGGCTGGGTCCAGAACCCCCAATTGTGCTTCGATTTCTTCTTGATGAGCGTGCCGACCCCGGCGGGCATCCGCACGATCATCCCCGTGTTCGGCCCGCCCGCCTCGAGCAGGCAGACGCTGGCCGCGGGGTCTTCAGACAGCCGCGCCGCAAGCGTACACCCCGCCGAGCCGCCGCCGATGATGACGTAATCGTATCCGGGCATTCCAACCTCTCCACACTCACCGTTCGTTTCGAGCGAAGTCGAAAAACGTGTCACGAGCGCTGCGCAGCGTTTCTCGACTGCGCTCGAAACGAACGGATGTCTTTGTCCTCAGATCACGGCACCAGCACCAGCTTCCCGACCATCTCGCTTCGCGTCATCGCCTCGAACGCGCTCCGCCAATCGGCCAGCGCATATTCGGCATGGACGCGCGGCTTGATCCTGCCTTCTTCGGCCAGCTGCCAAACTGCATCCAGATTCTCGCGGCCTCGCTCGGGAAACTGCCGCCCGTATTCCCCCGCCCGCACGCCGACGATCGAAAACCCCTTGATCAGCGGAATGTTGGTCGCAACGCTCGCGATCCGGCCCGACGTGAACCCCACCACCAGCAACCGCCCGCCGAACGCGATGCAGCGGGTCGATTCGTCGAACACGTCGCCCCCGACGGGATCGTAGACCACGTTCGCGCCGCCGCCGGTCAAATTCTTGACCGCCTCGCGAAACCCCGGCGCCGGGATCACCGCGTCCGGCGCATAGGCGTCCGTCACCACCGCGAGCTTGTCGGTCGAGCGCGACGTCGCGATCACGCGGCAGCCGAACGCCTTGGCGAGATCGATCGCGGCGAGCCCCACGCCTCCTGTGGCCCCGTGGACGAGCACCCATTCACCGGGCTGGACCCGCGCGAGCCGGACAAGCGCGACATACGCGGTGAGATACGCGGTTCCGACGCCCGAGCCTTGCGCGAAGGACAGATGCCCCGGCTTGCGCCGTACCGCGCTGGCATCGACCGCGACGATCTCGGCCATGCCGCCGAGCCGCGTCCCGGCGACCACCGGCTCGCCAACCGCAAACCCTTCTCCCGAAATCACTTCGCCCGCCACTTCCATCCCCGGCGTGAATGGCAGGTCGGGTTTCATCTGATACTCGCCGCGCGTCATCAGCAGATCGGGGAAATTGAGCGCCGCCGCCTTCACCCGGATCAGCATTTGTCCGTCGCCCGCGACCGGATCCGCGACATCGGCGAGCGCCGCTCCCGAAAGATCGGGCGACAGCGCCGATATGACGAGCGCCTTCATGCCCGACGCAGCGGGACCGCGAGGATCTCGAGGAGCTGCTCGAACAGAGTCTCCATGTCGAGATGCGGCGCGTGCAGCTTGCCGTGGCCAAGCATCATCAGCGCATAGGCGCGGATATTCGCCTCGGCGCGATCGAACCCCGCATCCTCCAAACAGTCGCCGATGAAGCCAAGCAGTTCGTCGTCGTGGTGCTCGACCGCGACGCGTGCGCGGGAGTCGCTCTCCGCCCAGGCGCGCATCGCGATGCCGAGCCGCGACAGCCCGCGCCGCCGCACGGTCTGGCCGAGCAGCCGGATGCGCCCGATCGGATCCTGGGTCGACCGTTTCAGCGACACGATCATCTCGGTCAGATGCGGCTCCGCGAAATATTGCGCGAGCTGGCCCTGATAGGTGTCGAAATCGGGGAAATGATGGTAGAAACTGCCCGTCGAGACGCGCAATTCATCGGCCAGCGGCCGCAGCTTCAATGCCCTCAGCCCACCGCGCCGCAGCAGCGATTGCCCCGCCTCCAGCCAGTCGCGCGGGGTGAGATCGGGCTGGCGCGCCGGGGTTGCGGCCGCTCGCGATACGCTTGACATAACTTCCACCATAACGAAGGTTATGCCGGAAACGCGAAGCGGTAAAGGCGCCGCGCGCGCATGACTTTTGGAGAGTGAAATGCCCGACGCTTATATCATCGACGCCTGCCGCACGCCGCGCGGAATCGGCAAACAAGGGAAGGGCGCGCTCGCCGACATGCACCCGCAGCATCTGGCGGCGACGGTGCTCAAGGCGATCAAAGAGCGCAACAATCTGAACACCGCCGAGGTCGACGACATCATCTGGTCGACCTCGACGCAGCGCGGCAAGCAGGGCGGCGATATGGGGCGGATGGCGGCGCTCGACGCGGGCTATGACGTGAAAGCCAGCGGCACGACGCTCGACCGCTTTTGCGGCGGTGGCATCACCGCGGTGAACTTCGCCGCGGCACAGATCATGTCGGGGATGGAAGACCTCGTCATCGCGGGCGGCACCGAGATGATGTCGCTGACGATGGCGATGGCCGCCGAGGATATGGCAGACGGCAAGCCACCGCGGCTCATGGGCTCGGACAACGAACGCCTCAACCTCAGCCACCCGCAATCGCACCAGGGCATCTGCGGTGATGCGATCGCGAGCCAGGAAGGCATCGACCGCGAAGCGCTCGACGCGCTCGGCCTCGAAAGTCAGCGCAAGGCCAAGATTGCGATGGACGAGGGCCGCTTCGACAAGTCGATCGTCCCGGTGACCGACGATGCGGGCAACGTCGTGCTCGACAAGGACGAATTCCCGCGCCCGCAGACCACCGCCGAAGGGCTTGCCGCACTCAAGCCGTCGTTCGCGGCGATGGCGGACATGCCGTACGACGCGAAGGGCAGCACCTTCCGAAAGCAGATCAACGCCAAATATCCCGATCTCCAAATCGAGCATTTCCACCACGCCGGGAATTCGTCGGGCGTGGTCGATGGCGCCGCGGCGGTCTTGCTCGCCTCGAAGGACTATGCCGACAAGCACGGCATGAAACCGCGCGCGCGGATCGTCGCGATGGCCAATATCGGCGACGATCCGACGCTGATGCTCAACGCGCCGGTCCCCGCCGCCAAAAAGGTGCTGGCGAAGGCGGGCCTTACCAAGGACGACATCGATCTGTGGGAGATCAACGAGGCGTTCGCGGTGGTCGCGGAGAAATTCATCCGCGATCTCGATCTCGATCGGTCGAAGGTCAACGTCAACGGCGGCGCGATCGCGCTCGGCCATCCGATCGGCGCGACCGGCGCGATCCTGATCGGCACGATCGTCGACGAGCTCGAACGCCAGAATAAGCGCTATGGCCTCGTCACGATGTGCGCCGCGGGCGGCATGGCCCCCGCGATCATCGTCGAGCGCGTCTGACGGGCGCGATGCTCCATCCGATAGCGCACGCGAAGGCGACACCCGACAAGCCCGCCTATATCATGGCGGGCAGCGGCGAGACGGTGACCTACGCCGAACTCGACGCGCGCGCCGACGGGGGATCGCAGCTGATCCGCTCGCTGGGGATGAAACGCGGCGACGGCATGGCGCTGCTGATGGACAATTCGCCGCGTTATCACGAGCTGCTTTGGGCGGTGGAGCGGTCGGGGGTCTATTGCACCGCGATCTCGTCGAAGCTGACCGCGGCGGAGGCCGAATATATCATCCGTGACGGGGATTGCCGCGCGCTGATCGTTTCGAAGGGCACCGCCGCGGTCGCCGAGGCGCTGTTGCCGATGATTCCCGACCTCGCGCGTTTCATGGTCGATGGCACGATCGATGGGTACGAAAGTTACGAGGCGGCGCGTGACGCGATGCCCGCGGAGCCGACCGCGGATCGCTCGCCCGGCGGCATCATGCTCTATTCGTCGGGGACGACGGGCAAGCCCAAGGGCGTCAAATACCGGCTGTCCGAACAGGGGATGGGCGAGGAGGTGACTCCACTCGTCAGGCTCGGCGTCGGGCTCTACGGCTGGACGCCCGACATGGTCTATCTCAGCCCCGCGCCGATGTACCATGCCGCGCCGCTGCGCTGGACGATGGCAGTGCAGAACCTCGGCGGCACCGTCGTCGTGATGGATCGGTTCGATCCAGAGAAGGCGCTGGAACATATCGAGCGCTACAAGGTCACCCACGCGCAGTTCGTGCCGACACATTTCATCCGGATGCTGAAGCTGCCCGCAGAGGTCCGCGCGAAGTACGACGTCTCGTCGCTTCAGGCGGTGTGGCACGCCGCCGCGCCGTGCCCGATCCCGGTCAAGCAGGCGATGATCGACTGGTGGGGTCCGATCGTGGGCGAATATTATGCGGGGACCGAGGGCAATGGCCTCTGCGCAATCTCGACCGCCGAATGGCTGACGCATCAGGGTTCGGTCGGCAAGAACCTGACCGCCGAGACCAAGATTTGCGACGACGACGGCGAGGAACTGCCGCCGCGCACCGAAGGCACGATCTATTTCGCGGGCGGCCCGGCCTATGAATATCATAAGGATCCGGCGAGAACCGCGGCGTCGGCCAACCGCCACGGCTGGACCACGCTCGGCGATGTCGGTTGGGTCGATGAGGAGGGCTATCTCTACCTCACCGACCGCAAGAGCTTCATGATCATCTCGGGCGGCGTGAACATCTATCCCGCCGAGATCGAGAATCTTCTTGTCACCCACCCCGACGTCGCCGACGTCGCGGTGATCGGCGCGCCGCACGACGAGATGGGCGAACAGGTCGTCGCGGTGATCCAGCCGCGCGATCTGGCTGCGGACCGCGATGCGCTCGCCGCTGAACTCGACGCCTTCGCGCGCGCCAACCTCAGCCACGTCAAGACGCCGCGCCGCTTCGATTTCCGCGACGAATTGCCGCGCCACGAGACCGGCAAGCTCTACAAACGCCAACTCCGCGACGAATATTGGGGCAAGGCGCCGGTTTCCGCATGAGCTGGAATTTCGGCGATCTGATCGAAGCGGTCGAGGCCGTCATTCCGCCCGATCGCATCGCGCTCGCGCACGGCGACCAAATCGTCGACTGGAGCGAGCTGCGCCGCCGCTCGAACGCGCTCGCCCGCGCGCTGATCGAACGCGGACTGCGACCCGGCGACCGAATGGCGTTCTACGCTTACAATAGCGCCGATTATCTGATCGCGCTGATGGCCTGCTGGAAAGCGCGCGCCACCCACGTCAACGTCAACTACCGCTACGTCGCCGACGAACTCGCCTATATCCTCGACGATTCCGACGCGACGGTGCTGGTCTATGGCGCACCCTTGCGCGATGCGGTCGCCGCGGTGGTCGATCGCGCGCCGCAGGTCCGGACGTTCGTCGAGATCGGCGGTGGAGACCCTCCCGCCTTCGCCGACCGCTTCGACGACCTGATCACCGGCGACGGCCCCCCCCTTGGCATCGTGCGTGACCCCGACGACCATTTCTTCATCTACACCGGCGGAACCACCGGTATGCCCAAAGGCGTCGTCTGGACACACCGCAATCTTAATATGCTCGGCTTGCTCGCGATGGAATACGCCGGCCTGCCGGTGCCGACGAGCATCGCGCAATATGCCGCCTTCGCCGCCGCCAATCCCGATTACGCCAGGACGGTTTGCGGCCCTCCGCTGATGCACGGCACCGGTCTCCTCAGCGCCTATGGCGCGCTGCTCGGCGGTGGCTTCGTCGCGACCCTGCCGAGCCTTACTTTTCATGCCGAAGAAGCGCTGGACGCGGTCGATCGCTGGGCGGCCAATCGCATCATCGTGGTCGGCGATGCCTTCGCGCGCCCGATCCTCGAAGCGCTCGACGCCGAGCCGACCCGCTGGGACGTCTCAAGCGTCCGCCTGATGAGCTCCTCGGGCGTGATGTGGAGCCAGGCGGTCAAGGACGGCCTGATCCGCCACATGCCGCTTGGCGTTTGTCAGGACAATTTCTCCTCGTCCGAGGCGATCGGCATGGGCACCTCGATCACCACCCGCGAAGGGACCGTCGAGACCGCGAAATTCGTCGTCGGCCCGCGCTGCCGCGTCCTCGACGATGATGACCGCGATGTGGTCCCCGGTTCGGGGGTCACGGGCAAGGTCGTGCTCGGCCCGCCCAACCCGGTCGGCTATCACAAGGATGCGGAAAAGAGCGCGCGCACCTTCCGCGAGATCGACGGAATCCGCTACACGATATCGGGCGACTTCGCGCAGGTTAACGTGGACGGCACGCTCGTCCTGCTCGGCCGCGGCTCGGCGTGCATCAATTCGGCGGGCGAGAAGATTTTTCCCGAGGAAGTCGAGGAAGCGCTGAAGCTGTGCGCCGCGGTCGACGACGCGCTCGTCTTCGGCACGCCAGATCCGAAATGGGGCCAGGCGGTGACCGCCGTCGTGCAGGTCTCCGGCGGATTCGACGAAGCGTCGGCGCGCGCGGATTTGCGGACGCGGCTCGCGGGTTACAAATTGCCCAAGCTTATCGTTGCGACCAGCGATTCGCTCCGCGCGCCCAACGGCAAGGCCGATTACGACGCGGCGAAAAGGATCGTGAGCGTAACCTGATCGAACGCGTGTCGCCTTTAACCCTCTCCCGCTTTCGCGGGAGAGGGAGGGACCCGCGAAGCGGGAGGGTGAGGGTCTTCTTCTTCTTCTTCTTCTTCTTCTTCTTCTTCTTCTTCTTCTTCTTCTTCTTCCTTGCTCGGATCGAAGAAGAGAAGAA
>JBBSTE010000040.1:0-25276 GCA_038236185.1 Sphingomonadales bacterium
ACCTCCAGGCGCGAGCTACGTCGTGCGAAGCCCGGTACCGGCGCGAAGGTGACGGCCAGCTGTCGTCCGGTGAGTTCCGCCACCGGGTCGCCGAGGCGCACCTCGACGTCCAGCTCGGCCAGAATCTGCGCGCCGACGCCGTAATCGCGGAGTTCCTCGATCTCGGGCGCGCCCGCGCTCTTGCCCTCGCCGCGCGCCTTGATGAAGCGGCTGACCGAATCCTTCATCGGCCGGTTGATGACGACGATGACGCCGGCGCCTTCCTCCGCGATCAATTCCATCGACCGCGACAGCAGCCCCGATCGTTCGGATTGCTCGCCGAACATATCGACGAAATAACTCGCGGTGTGCATCCGCACCAGAGTCGGTTTCGCGGGATCGATCTTGCCCTTGACCAGCGCGATCGTCTCGTCGCCGGTCGCCTTGTTGTGAAAGGTCATCGCCTTCCACTGGCCGCCCCAGCGCGAGTCGAAATTCATCTCGGCGCGCTTCTCGACGAGATGGTCGTAGCGTCGGCGATAGGCGATCAGGTCGCGGATCGTGCCGATCTTGAGGTTGTGGAGCTGCGCGAAGGCGACGAGATCGTCGAGGCGGCTCATCGTGCCGTCCTCGTTCATGATCTCGCAGATGACGCCCGAGGGGTTTAGTCCGGCGAGACGCGCGACATCGACCGCGGCCTCGGTATGCCCGGCGCGGACGAGGACGCCGCCGTCGCGCGCGACGAGCGGGAAGACGTGGCCC
Source organism: Sphingomonadales bacterium (assembly GCA_038236185.1). Lineage (GTDB taxonomy): Bacteria > Pseudomonadota > Alphaproteobacteria > Sphingomonadales > Sphingomonadaceae > Sphingomonas. The sequence goes on from JBBSTE010000040.1 coordinate 742, forward strand.
GGCGTCACGATCTCGTCCTTGCCCTTCGACGCGTCGATCGCGACCGCGACGGTGCGCGCGCGATCCGAGGCGGAAATGCCGGTGGTGACGCCGTCGCGCGCTTCGATCGAGGTGGTGAAGGCGGTTTCGTGGCGGGTGCCGTTGTGGCGGCTCATCAGATCGAGCCCGAGTTCCTCGACGCGCCGCCTGGTCAGCGCGAGGCAGACCAGCCCGCGGCCGTGCTTCGCCATAAAGTTGATCGCGTCGGGGGTCGCCATCTGCGCGGGAATGACGAGATCGCCCTCGTTCTCGCGGTCCTCGTCGTCGACCAGGATGAACATCCGGCCGTTCTTGGCTTCGTCGACGATCTCCTCGGGCGACGACAGATAGCCGTGGCGGAGGCGGGCGAGTTCAGCGGGCTTTTGCACGATAATGCTCCATGCGTTGGAGGTAGCGGGCGAGGACGTCGATCTCGATGTTGACCCCGGTGCCGGTTTCGAGGTCGCCGAGGGTCGTCATTTTCTGGGTGTGCGGGATGATGTTGACCGCGAAATGGGTGGAATCGTCCTTGTCGGACACGTCGTTGACCGTCAGCGATACGCCATCGATGGTGATCGACCCCTTGGGCGCGAGGAACGGCGCGAGATCGGGGGTGACGCGGAAGCCGACGCGCTTCGAATCGCCCTCTGTGCAAACCCCGAGAACTTCGGCGATGCCGTCGATATGGCCGGTGACGATATGCCCGCCGAGTTCCTCGCCGAGCTTCATCGCCCGTTCGAGGTTGAGACGCTTGCCCTCGGTCCACTGGCCCTGCGCGGTGCAGCTGACCGTCTCGCCCGAGACATCGACCGCGAACCAGCCGACCCCCTTATCGATAACCGTCAGGCACACGCCCGAACAGGCGATCGACGCGCCGAGATCAATCGTCGCGGTATCATAGGCGGTGGTCACGACGACGCGCGCATCGCCGCGCTGCTCGACGCGATCGATAATGCCGATGTCGGAGACGATGCCGGTGAACATGTGCCTACTTTCTGACGCGCTCGTAGACTTCGAGCCGGTCGCTGCCAAGCATGCGCGCGTCGTGCAGATGCCAGCCTCCGTGCGCGTCCGCGAGGCTGGCCAGCCCGATGTCGCCGAGCGCGGCTTTGCCGCCGCCGATCAGGATCGGCGCGCGGTAGAGCAGCAGGCGATCGACGAGGTCGGCGGCGAGGAACGCGGATGCGGTCTGCGCGCCGCCTTCGACGAGGAGATGATCGATCGTGTCGAGGGTGGTGATGGCCTGGGGGGAGGCGATTGTTACCCATTCTCTCCCGTCATCCCCGCGAAAGCGGGGACCCATCTCCTGCGCTGCATCGCGCACGACACGGTCCGGTGATGGGCCCCCGCTTTCGCGGGGGTGACGGGTCAGGAGAATGCGCTGCGGGCTCCGCAACTCCAGCCCCGCCAGCCGCACGTCGAGCGCGGGCGCATCCGCCTCATACGTCCCGTGCCCGACGAGAATCGCCTCGTGGCGACTGCGTTCGAGATGCGCATGCGCGCGCGCCTCCGCGCCGGTGATCCATCGGCTTTCGCCCGCAGCGGTCGCGATGCAGCCGTCGAGCGACGTCGCCAGCTTCAAAGTGACGAACGGCCGCCCTTCGCGCCGCCGCGTCAGGAATCCCGCCATCGCGCGCCGCGCGTCGGACTCGCGAGCACCAACCTCGGTCGCGACGCCCGCGGCGGCCAGCCGCGCGATTCCGGCGCCGTCGGTGCGTGGGTCGGGATCGCGCATCGCGACGACGACGCGCGCCACCCCTGCCGCGATCAGCAGGTCCGCGCACCCCGGTCCGCGCGGCGACGGGTGCGCGCACGGTTCGAGCGTGACGCAGCAAGTCGCGCCGCGCGCCTTGTCTCCGGCGGCGTCGAGCGCCATCGCCTCGGCATGCGGCCGTCCGCCCGGCTGGGTCCAGCCGCGCCCGACGACGCGCGCGCCGCCTTTTTCTGGCTTGACGATCACGCATCCGACATTGGGGTTGGGCGCGGTCCGCCCGCGGGTCCGCTCGGCGAGCGCGAGCGCCGCGCCCATCCAGCGCGCGTCCTCGTTCAGAGGCCGTACTTCTTGAGCTTGTCGTCGAGCCGCTTGAAATAGGCCTGATCCGCCGCCTGCTGCTTCTTGATCTCGGCCTGGTCGGCATCCTTCTTCTTCTGGTCGATGTTCTGCTGCGCGAGGATCTCCGCCTCGCTGCGGTCGAGCCGCCATTGCTGCACATAGATGATGTCGGGCTTGTAGATTTTCTCGACCTGCGAGTCGCGCACGAAGCCGATCAGCAGCAGCCCGGTGACGACGATCGCGAGCGCGAGGAAGCCGAGTTCGTACGGCCGGCGCTGCGCGAGGAAGAACCGCAGATCGCGGTAGGCGCGCAGCGGCGAGAGGCGGGCGAAGAACGGCATCGCCCGCCAAGATAGGGCGGCTCGCGGCTCAGGGCCAGCCCTTGCCTTCTACCCCTCCAGTTCGAAGCGCACCGTCATCGTCCGCCACGCCTCGACCGGCACGCCGTTGCGCGTCGCCGGGCGGAAGCGCCATTTGGCCAGCGCGCGGCGCTCGGTCGCGACCCAGAAGGCGTCGCTCGCCGCCGAAACGCGCTCGGCACGCTTTACGCGGCCATCGGTGCCAATCAACACGCGGATGACGACCTTGCCGAAATGCTCGGCGCGGCGCTCGCCGGCGGGATATTCCGGCTGGAACAGGTTCGCGTAGCGCGGATCGACGGTTGCTTCGGTCAGGACCGGCATCGACGGCGCCGGCACGACGATTTCGATCGGGCCGGCGCCGGTCCCGGACGAACCGACCGGATCGACGTAGGGAATGGTGTAGGGCGATTCGCCCGCCTCCGCGACCTTCGGCGTCAGGTCGGGCTTCGGTTCGGTCGGGAGGGTTTTCTGATGCGGTTGCGGCTTCGCCTCGGGCTTGGTCGGATCTGGCGGCGGCGGCGGATCTACCGGGATGTTGCTCGTCGTGAAGGGCGAGGGAGGAAGCTTCGTTAGCACCTCGGGCGCGGAGAATATCAGCGCACCGATAATCGCGGCGTTGACCGCGATGGCGATGGTCAGGCTGCCGGGCTTGATGCCCTCCGGCCGGGCGTAACGATCCGCGTACATGGCCTTGATCCTCTCGAAACGTTTCTCCTTTTGAGGAATATAATGTTACATCATTACATGGAATGGAACAAGGTGTAATTTTCGCGCAAATGCGTTTCGTCATTCCCGCGAAGGCGGGAATCCATACTGGCTGGTGTCGGCGAAGGGACGAAACGTTCGAGTGTCTGGATCCCCGCCTCCGCGGGGATGACGAAGTGCTGTAGGTTGATCCGTCCTAACCCTTCAGCCGCGCGATCGCGCGTTCGCGGCCGATCAGCGGCAGCAACGCCGCCATGTCGGGGCCGTGCTCGCGCCCGGTGAGCGCGCGGCGCAGCGGCAGGAACAGCGTTTTGCCGGTCCGGCCCGTGGTCACCTTCAACGCACTGGTCAGTGTATGCCAGGGATCGGCGTCCCAATCGATCTCGCCCGCGACACGCGCCGCCTGGGCGAGATAGTCCGCATCCTCGCCCCGATTGGGCGCCGCGATCGGTCCCTCGATGACGTGCCACCAATCCTCGGCCTCGGCGACGGTCCTGAGATTGGGCCGCACCGCATGCCATTCGGCTTCGGTCATGCCCGAGGGCAGGCGGTCCGCGACGGCGGCGAAATCGAGGCCGTGGACGATCCGCGCATTCACCTGCGCCAGTTCGTTCTCGTCGAACCGCGCCGGGGCGCGCCCGAACCGCGCGAAATCGAACGTCGCGATCAAGGGCTCGGGCGTCGCGACCGGCTCGACCGGATCGCTCGTCCCGATCCGCGCGAGCAGCGCGATGACCGCCGCCGGCTCGATCCCGACGTCGCGGAAATGCTCGACGCCGAGCGAGCCGAGCCGCTTCGACAATTTGCCTTCCGCGCCGGTCAGCAATGCCTCGTGCGCGAAGCTAGGTGCGACACCGTCCATCGCGGCGAACATCTGGAGCTGAAGCGCGGTGTTCGACACGTGATCCTCGCCGCGGACGACATGCGTGACCCCCATGTCGAGATCGTCGATCGCCGAGGGGAGCATGTAGAGCCACGATCCGTCGGCGCGGCGGATGACCGGGTCGCTGAATGCCTTCGGGTCGAAATGCTGCGGCCCGCGGATAAGGTCGGTCCATTCGATGGCCGCATCGTGATCGAGACGAAAGCGCCAGTGTGGCCGGACCCCGTCGGCCTCCAGCCGCGCGCGCTCGACGTCGTTGAGCGCCAGCGCGGCGCGATCGTAGACCGGCGGCAAGCCGCGCCCGAGCTGGATTTTGCGCCTGAGATCGAGTTCCTGCGTCGTCTCATACGCCGGATAGACCCGCCCCGCCGCGCGCAACGCCGCGAACCGCGCTTCGTAGAGCGCGAACCGCGCCGACTGACGAACCTCGGCGTCGGGGATCAGCCCAAGCCACGCGAGATCGGCGCGGATCGCCTCGACGAACCGCGCCTCGCTCCGCTCGGCATCGGTATCGTCGATCCGCAGCAGGAAGCGCCCGCCCCGCTGCTTCGCGAACATCCAGTTGTGGAGAGCGGTGCGGATATTGCCGACATGGAGTCGGCCGGTCGGCGAAGGGGCGAAACGCGTGACGACGGTCATCAATAGGTTACCAGTTCGACGGATCGGGCGCGGGCGGCGGCGATCATTGCCTTGTCGAGCGTCGCCAACGCCGCTTGCCGCCGAAGCGCCAGATCGAGATAGCTCGCATCGTAAAGCGTGAGGCGATGGTCGTCGGCGAGCCGTGAGATCGCATCCCAGGCGCGGTCGGTCGATGATCCGATGATCGTGACGCCCAGCGCCTGGGCGAAGCCGATCGCCAGGTCGCGCGCAACCCGATCCAGCCGTTTGCGGCGTTCCGCCACATGCAGCATGTTGACTATCTCCAGCGGCCAGTGCGCGGGCGCGAGTAGCGGCCCAGCGGCAAGCCGCGCTGCGATCCCGGACGGTAAGGGCGGTTCGTCGTCGAGCAGCATCGGCGCGACGATCGAGGCATCGACGACGATCATCGGATCAACGCCGACCCTCATCGATCCATTCTCTTATTTCTTCACGCGTTGCCCCGACGCCCTTGGCGCGCAATTCCTCCCGCAACGCGAACAGCCCTTCCATCGCGGCCCGGCGCCGGGCGACGATATCCTGATCCGCTGCCACGAGCCGCACGATGTCTCGTCCGTGTCGCGTGATCATGACCTCCTCTCCCGCCTCGACGGCCGCGACGACCCTAGATAGCTGATCCTTGAACTCGGCAATGGGTACGTGGCGCATGATCCGATCCTTCCGGCCAGAAAACTAGCCGAAAGTGTAAAACGCGGCAAGGATTGGCGACACGCTGGCGCTTGGCTAAGGCACCGATCCTCGGCAAGGGGCGCGTCCATGAAATTGATGACCGGCAATTCGAACCTGCCGCTGGCGCGCGAGATCGCGGCCTATCTCGAAAGTCCGTTGACCGAGGCACTCGTCCGCCGCTTCGCCGACGAGGAGATTTTCGTCGAAATCCAGGAGAATGTCCGCGGCGAGGACGTGTTCGTGCTCCAGTCGACGTCGTATCCGGTCAACGACAATCTGATGGAGATGCTGATCATGATCGACGCGCTGAAGCGTGCGTCGGCAAAGCGGATCACCGCGGTGCTGCCCTATTTCGGCTATGCCCGACAGGATCGCAAACCCGGGCCGCGCACACCGATTTCGGCGAAGCTCGTCGCCAACCTCATCACCATCGCGGGCGCGGACCGGGTGCTGTCGGTCGATCTCCACGCCGGGCAGATTCAGGGTTTCTTCGATATCCCGACCGACAATCTCTACGCCGCGCCGGTGATGTCGGCGGACATCCAGGCGCGCTTCGCGGGCAAGAATCTGATGGTCGTCTCGCCCGACGTCGGCGGCGTGGTCCGCGCGCGACAGCTCGCCAAGCGGCTCGACAATGCGCCGCTCGCGATCGTCGACAAGCGCCGCGAGCGCGCGGGCGAATCGGAGGTGATGAACATCATCGGCGACGTCGAGGGGCGGTTCTGCATCCTGATCGACGATATCGTCGATTCGGCGGGGACGCTGTGCAACGCAGCGGCGGCGCTCAAGGAAGCGGGCGCCGAAGAGGTCGTAGCTTATGTCACCCACGGCGTGCTGTCGGGCGGGGCGGTGGCGCGGGTCGAATCGTCGGTGCTGCGCGAACTCGTCATCACCGATTCGATCGGCAGCCATGAGGTCATCGCGGACGCCGAACACATCCGACATCTGACGATCGCGCCGCTGCTCGCCGAGGCGATCAAGCGGATCGCGGACGAGAGTTCGGTTTCGAGCTTGTTCGACTGAACGGATTCGTCCCCCCAGCGAAGGCTGGGGTCTCAGCCCGCGCTCGCGACACCTGTTTCGTTCTTGTCGCCTGAGATGCCAGCCTGCGCTGGCATGACGGAATTTTTCAGCGGTTCGAGAGCGCCACGATATGGTCGAACACCGCTGGATGCAGCGGCTTCGAGAAAGCGCAGCCGTAGAGCGTCTTGTCGCGCCAGGCGACGACGGCTTCGAGCCCCGCCAGACCCGGGAGCGTCAGCCAGACCGTAGTCCCTGGCCACAAGGTGAAGCTGGTCTGCGCGCGAAAGCCGGTGACCGACAGATCGATCACTTCGATCTCGAACCGCGTCGTCCCGCGATCGCGCAGATGCGCGCGCATCTTGACCGATTTGCGGAGCGCGTGACGGCTTTCGTCGGTTTCCGAAGAGGTCGGCAGAGGAATGGCCTGTTCCATAAGGCCGGGTTATCGCGCCGGAAGGTTACTTTTCCGCAAACGCCGCGCGGCGAATTCCGCGATTATCGCGCTTTTTCAACTCCGCTTTCAGCGCCTCCGGGCTCGGCGCGACGAGGAAGCCGTAGCTGACCGTGCCGTGTTTGGTTTCGACGACATGGTGGAGCCGGTGCGCCTGGATTATCCGCTTCATATACGACGATTTTGGCAGATAGCGCGTCGGCAGGCGGCGGTGGACGATGATGTCGTGGAAGCCGAAATAGATCGCGCCATACGCCGCGATTCCCGCGCCGATCCAGGTCGAACCCGGCCACCAGCCGAATTGCACCCCGCCCGCGATCAGCGTGATCGAGGGGATCGCGAAGATCATCGCGTAGAGATCGTTCAACTCCCATGTTCCCGTGCGTGTGCGGTGGTGGCTTTCGTGGAGAAACCAGCCCGGCCCATGCATCACCCAGCGATGCATCACGTACGCGAAACCCTCCATGCCGATGACGGTCGCGAGGAACAGCAGGATGCCGGCGAATGGGCTCATGCCGGGCGATATAGCCATGCGCGCGAAGCGGCGCTACGTCGCAGTGCAGCATGACCGACGATCTCCGATCCGCCGCCCTCGAGTCCAAGGCCTGGCCGTATGAGGAGGCGCGCAAACTGCTGAAGCGCTGGCCTGACGGGAAACCGGGCGGTGAGGCGATCATTTTCGAGACCGGCTACGGCCCCTCCGGGCTACCGCATATCGGCACATTCAACGAAGTGCTGCGCACGACGATGGTGCGCCACGCTTTCCATGCGCTCAGCGACCAGGCGACCCGGCTGATCGCGTTCTCGGACGACATGGACGGGTTGCGCAAGGTTCCCGACAATGTGCCGAATAAGGCGATGCTGACCGAACATCTCGGCAAGCCGCTGACGCGCATCCCCGATCCGTTTGGAACGCACGAGAGCTTCGCCGCGCACAACAATGCGACCTTGCGCGATTTCCTCGACCGCTACGGCTTCGACTATGAATTCGTCTCGTCGACCGAAACCTACGCGAGCGGCCGCTTCGACGACGCGCTGCGGAATGTGCTGCGTCATTTTCAGGCGATCCTCGAGGTCATGTTGCCGACGCTCCGCGCCGAGCGCCGCGCGACCTATTCGCCGGTGCTGCCGATCAGTCCGAAGAGCGGCGTCGTGTTGCAGGTCCCGGTCGAGGTGGTCGATGCCGACGCAGGGATGATCGCCTTCACCGACGAGGACGGCGCGCGCATCGAGCAATCGGTGCTCGGCGGACAGGCCAAGCTGCAGTGGAAAGTCGATTGGGCGATGCGCTGGGTCGCGCTCGGGGTCGATTACGAGATGGCGGGCAAGGATTTGATCGATTCGGTCGTCCAGTCGGGCCGTATCGCGCGCGTGCTGGGCGGGCGCGCCCCCGAGGGCTTCAACTACGAGATGTTCCTCGACGAGCACGGCGAGAAAATCTCGAAATCGAAGGGCAATGGTCTCTCGATCGAGCAATGGCTGACCTACGGCCCCGACGAGAGCCTCGCCTTCTACATCTATCGCGAGCCGAAGAAGGCGAAGCAACTCCACATGGGCGTCATTCCGCGCGCGGTGGATGATTATTGGCAGTTCCGCGGCAATTACGCCGGGCAGGCGACGAAGGAGCGGCTCGGCAACCCGGTTCATCATATCCACGACGGCAAGCTGCCGACGGGCGAATTGCCGGTGACGTTCGGGCTGCTGCTCAACCTCGTCGGGGTGATGGGCGAGGCGTCGAAGGATCAGGTCTGGGGCTATCTCGCCAATTACCTGCCCGACGCGTCGGCCGAGCTTTATCCCGAGCTCGACCGGCTGATCGGCTATGCGCTCGCCTACCACCGCGACTTCATCGCGCCGACGCTGCATCGCCGCGCGCCCGAGGGCATCGAGGTCGCGGCGCTCGAACGGCTCGATGCCGAACTCGCCGCGCTTCCCGAGGATGCGCCGGTCGAGGACATCCAGACCATCGTCTACGAGATCGGCAAGAGCCAGTTTGGAGAATTGGGGGGCTTTGCCGAACTGCGCGACTGGTTCCGCGCGCTCTACGAAACGCTGCTCGGATCGTCGCAGGGCCCGCGGATGGGAAGCTTCATCAAGCTCTACGGCATCGCCAACACCCGCGCGCTCATCGCGTCGGCGCTGGCGCGGGGAGCGTAGGCACGGCCACCGGCGGCGCGACCGCCCACGACAGACTAAGCGTCCGACCGCCGCCGAGGCGGTTCGCGGACACGCCGGCGGCGGTGAGCGCGTCGATCACCGTCTTGCTCTGCGTAGCCGGACCGCGAACGTTGATCGCGAGGCCGAGCCGCTTCGCGCCCCAAATCGCTTCCGTCAGCGCGGACCGGCCCGCTTGATCGGGCGCATCGCCGTCGAAGGTGACGTCGGCGAGATCGACCGCAGGCGGGACGAGATCGACGGTCCAATCGGGTGCCACGGCTGCCGCGCGCGTCTCGAGCAGGTGATAGGTGCCGATTTCGGCGCCCGGCAGTGGCGTCGCGATCACCCGCGCGCGTTTGGTGTCGCGATCGATCAGCACCTGCGCCGAATTGACACCCGCGACGAGCGCGAGGCGAGAGATGAGGTCGGCGGCCTGAGCATCGCCGACGCTCGCCGCCGAATTCGCCGACGCTGCCTGCAGCGCCGCCGCCTCCGCCGCGCCGGGGCCGGTGCCGACGCGATATTGCTCGATCTTGGCGGTCACGCGCTGTCCGGCCGCTTTCTGGAACGCGATCTCGGCGGCGCGCTGCCCGTCGGCGCGGTAATGTGGCGTAAGCACGATCGCGGTCAGCTTGATCGGATCGGTGTGGAAATCGAGATCGAGCTGGCTGATCCGGGACTGCGCGCCGAACGTCTCCGACACCACAGCGCGAGCGATTCGGTTGGCGACCCCCTCCCACGCGATACGCCGCAGCGACAGCCCGAGCGGCACCGCCAGGAGCGCCAGCGTCGCGACGATCGCCAGCGTCTGCAGCGCGGTCTGATGCGGCGACAGCCGCGGGCCGAAGCCGTAGATTCGCGCCATCACCGCCGCGGTCAGCGCGATCGTCACGAAATTGGTGACGAACAGCAGCGACGCGCCGAGGAAAACCGTGCTGTTCCACGTGGCGAGGCCGAAGCCGACGGTGGCGAGCGGCGGCATCAACGCGGTGGCGATCGCGACCCCGACGATCGTGCCGGCGCGGCCGCGGATCGTCGCGTAGCTGCCCGCCAGCGCGGAGAACAGCGCGACCGCGAGATCGAACAGATTGGGGCGGGTGCGCGCGGCGATCTCGCTCGTCACGTTCTGCAAAGGCGAGACCGCGACAAGCGCCGCGCAGAACAGGATCGCGACCAGCGTTCCCGCCACGAGTGCGATCGCGGCGCGCCGGATCTGGCGCGCATCGACGGTGGCGAGCGCGAAGCCCAATCCGATGATCGGCCCCATCAGCGGCGAGATCAGCATCGCGCCGATCACCACCGCCGGCGACGACAGCAGCAGGCCGATGACCGCGATTCCCGCCGACATCGTCGTCATGAACAGATAGCGCGCGCTGAACCCGGCATCTTCGTGGACGCGCTCGTTCACTTCGACATGATCGACCGACACGACGATATGGTCGCGCCAATAATGCGCGAGGATCTGGGACAGGCGGGCGTCGGCCATGACGCGGCGGCTTACGGGCTTTGCCTGCCGCTTGCCAGCGGGTACGCGAGATGGCGATGGACGACCAACCGACCCTGGCCGCGCTCCTGCCGACCAAGCCGATTTCCGCGCTGCGCGATTTCCTGGCGAGCGAGGCGGCGGGAGGCCTGATCCTGATCGCGGCGGCGGCGCTCGCGATGATCGCCGCCAATGTGCCCGCGACCGCGCACCTCTATCACGACATCCTCCACGCGACGACCGGGCCGATACTGTCGCCCGAGCTCGGCGCGATGACGGTGCATCTGTGGATCAACGACGGGCTGATGGCGCTGTTCTTCCTGCTCGTCGGGCTGGAGATTAAGCGCGAGTTCGTCGACGGGCGGCTGGCGTCGTGGGACAGGCGCCGCCTGCCGATCATCGCCGCGGCCGCCGGAATGGGCGTGCCCGCGCTCGTCTTCCTCGCGATCGTCGGCGAGGCGCCCGAACTCGAGCCGGGCTGGGCGATCCCGGCGGCGACCGACATCGCCTTCGCGATCGGCGTCATGGCGCTGCTCGGCAAGCGCGTGCCATCGACGCTCAAGCTACTGCTGACGACGATCGCGATCGTCGATGATCTCGGCGCGGTGGCGATCATCGCGGTCGCCTATACCGAGAAAATCCACGTCCTGCCGCTGGCGCTCGCGGGAGTCGCGACGGTCGTTCTCTACGTGATGGGGCAGCGCCGTGTCGCCGCACTCTGGCCGTATCTCGCGGTCGGCGCGGCGCTGTGGCTGTTCGTCCTGCAATCGGGGGTCCATGCGACGATCGCGGGCGTGGTGACCGCGCTGTGCGTCCCGGTGACGCCGTCGCCGGGGGCGCCCGACCGCGCCGAATCGCCGCTCCACCGGCTCGAGCACGCGCTGCACCCGTGGGTCGCCTATGCGATCGTGCCGCTGTTCGCGTTCGCCAACGCCGGGGTCGCGCTCGGCGGGTTCGATTGGAGCGTGATGGCTGAGCCGCTGGTGCTCGGCATCTCGGCGGGGCTGTTCCTCGGCAAGCAGATCGGCATCTTCGGCAGCATCTGGGGGGCGGTGCGGCTCGGCCTCGCGGGCAAGCCCGGCGGCGTGACCTGGCCGCAGCTCTACGGGATGACGCTGATCGCGGGGATCGGCTTCACGATGAGCCTGTTCATCGGCGGCCTAGCCTTTCCGGGCGACGGCGCGCTGGTCGAACAGGTCAAGATTGGCGTGCTGGCGGGGTCGATCGCCTCGGCGCTCGCGGGAATCGCGGTGCTGGCGCTCGCGCCGCAGAAGGCGTGATGCGGCGGTTCTTCTCGCCCGCGCAACTCGTCCACGCCCCCGCCCGCGAACTCCACAACGGGGCCTTCACCGCTTACGCCGAAACGCCATCGCGCGCGGAGGTGATCCTGGCGGCGATCGGCGGGGCGGAGCAGCCTGAGGATCGTGGGCTCGCGCCGATCCTGGCGGTCCATTCGGCGGAATACATCGCCTTCCTGAAGAACGCGCCCGCGCTGTGGGCGGCAGCGGGGCGGCCGGGGGACGCGATCCCCTATGCGTTCCCGGTGGTCGGGCGGCGACCGCTCAGGCTCGACCGGATCGACGCGCTGATGGGCGCGCACGCCTTCGACGCGACGACGCCGATCACGCGCGATACCTGGACCAGCGTCTATTGGAGCGCGCAATCGGCGCTCGCCGCGACGCACGCGGTGCTCGGCGGCGAGCGTGCCGCTTTCGCCTTGTGCCGCCCGCCGGGGCATCACGCGGGCGCGGATTATTGCGGCGGATATTGCCACCTCAACACCGCCGCGATCGCGGCGCAGGTGGCGCGTGACGCGGGCATCGCCAAGGTCGCGATCCTCGATATCGATTATCATCATGGCAACGGGACGCAGGACATTTTCTGGGCGCGCGGCGACGTGTTCTACGCGAGCGTTCATGCCGATCCGGCGCGCGACTATCCGTTCTACTGGGGCCATGCCGACGAGACCGGCGAGGATGATGGCGCGGGCGCGACGCTCAACCTGCCGATGCCGCATGGGACGACGCTCGATGCGTTCCGCGCGGTACAGCGACAAGCATTGGGCGCCATCGCGGATTTCGACGCCGGGCTGCTGGTTGTGAGTTTCGGCGCGGATACCTGGGAGGGCGATCCGATCTCCGATTTCGCGCTCAAGATGCCCGATTATGCGGTGCTGGCGGCGGACATCGCCGCGCTCGCGTTGCCGACCGTCGTCGTCATGGAAGGCGGCTATGCGGTCGGTGCGCTCGGCGCGAACGTCGCGAGCCTGCTGACTGGATTGGAGGGCTGAGCGCGCGGCTTCAGGCGTCGAGCCTTTAATCCGATCCTTTCGCACTGAGCTTGTCGAAGCGCTGCCCTTCTTCTCGGATGGTCGGCTCGGCGTCGAAGCGCCCTCCTCGCACGATACTCGACGCTGCGCCGCACAATAGTGTCTTGATACAACATACCATCAAGGCTAGGCGCATCCCGCTGTTCCAGGGAGCGCGAACGAATGAAATTGTATCTCATCGGTGTCGGCGCCGGAGCCTTGCTGGCGGGCCCGGCGATCGCCCAGACTCCCGCCGCAGCGCCCGACCCGACCGCCGCAAATCCGCCGCCGACGCAGGACATCATCGTCACCGGCGTCGTCCAGCAGAGCGAGACCGACGTCCTCCAGGGCACCTCGCTCCTGAAAGGCGAGGAATTGACCCGCGATCTGCGCCCGACGATCGGCGAGACGCTGGCGCGCCTGCCCGGCGTTTCGGCGACGTCGTTCGGGCCGAGCGCGTCGCGCCCGATCCTGCGCGGCTTCCAGGGCGACCGCATCCGCGTGCTGACCGACGGCATCGGATCGGTGGATGTCTCGAACACCAGCGTCGATCACGCCGTCATCATCGATCCGTTGCTGTCCGAGCGCGTCGAGGTGCTGCGCGGTCCCGCCGCGCTGCTCTATGGATCGTCGGCGGTCGGCGGTGTCGTCAACGTCATCGACACACGCATCCCGCGCACGACTCCCGACAAGGGCTATCGCCTCAACGGCATCGCGACCTATGGCAGCGCCGCCAACGAACGCTCGATCGCCGCTGCGGGCGATGCCGAAATCGGGAGCCAGTTCGTCGTCCACGCCGATGCCTCGTATCTGAAGGCCGATGACCTCCACATTGGCGGCTACGCGCTGTCGCCCGCCGCGCGCGCCGCCGCATTGAGCCAGGCCTGGCTGCCGCAGGAGGGTGACGACCCGATCGATTTCGCCGCTTCCGCCGCGATTCGGGGCACCCTCCCCAACACCCGGGCCGAGACCTGGACCGCGGGGGTCGGCGCGGCGCTGATCACCGACGGCGGCAATCTCGGCGTGTCGTACAGCCATTACGACAGTCTCTATGGCGTCCCGGTCCGCTATGCGACGCAAGTCGGGCAGACGCAGGAGGCGCCGCGGCTCGACGTCGTCCAGAACCGCTACGACCTGCGTGGCGAAGTCGAGACCGGCGGCGGTTTCCTCGACAGTATCCGCATCCGCGCGGCGCATGCGACCTATCGCCATTTCGAACTCGATCCAACGGGCGCGATCGGCACCGCTTTTTACAACAACGGCACCGAGGGGCGGGTCGAACTCGTCCAGGCCAATCACAACGGCTGGAAGGGCGCATCGGGCGTCCAGTTCTTTAACCGCCTGTTCAACGTCGTCGGCGACGAGGCCTTCCTGCCGCGCAACGAAACCAACCAGACCGGCATCTTCACGCTCCAGCAATATGACGGCGGCGCGCTGAAGGGCGAGGCCGGGGCCCGCTACGAACACACCTACGTCGCGTCGCGCGCGCCGGTCACCGATCTACGCTTCTTCAGCGGGCAGCGGGCGTTCGATGCTGTCTCGGCTTCGCTCGGCGCGTCCTACGGCGTGACCGACGCGATCCGCGTCGGCGTCAACGCCTCGCGCACCGAACGAACGCCATCGGCCGAAGAGCTGTTCGCCAACGGCGCGCACGCGGGGACGCAGGCATACGAACTCGGCAATCCCGATTTCCGGCTGGAGAAAAGCTGGGGGTTCGAGGGGACGTTTCATTACCACAGCGTCCCGGTCAATTTCGACGCGTCGGTCTATTACAACACGTTCAGGAACTATATTTCCGAAAATCAGGTCGATCCGTCGATCTGCCAGGCGGCGGCGGACCCGTCGGGGCGCGTCGTCGATCTCCCCTGTTTCCAGAGCCAGCAGGTCAGCGCGCGGTATTACGGCGCCGAGGCAGACCTGACCGCGCATCTGTTCGAGATTGGTGGGTATCGCATCAACGGCGACGTGCTCGGCGATTACGTTCACGCCAATATCGTCGATCTCGGCCCCGTCCCGCGCATCCCGCCCGCTCGCGCGCTCGGCGGTATCGAGGCGCAGAGCGACCTGCTCACCGCGCGCGCCGAGGTCGAGCATGCGTTCGACCAGAACCGCACCGCCGCCTTCGAGACGCCGACCAGCGGCTATACGATGGTCAACGCCTCGATCAGCCTCAGCCCGTTCGGCCGCGACAGCAAGACGTCGCTATTGCTGAGCGCGAACAACATCTTCGATGTCGATGCCCGCCGCCACGCAAGCTTCCTCAAGGATTTCGCGCCGCTCGCCGGTCGCGACATCCGGGTGACGCTCAAGTTCGGGATTTAGGCGGCGATCGGAAAGCGCAGCAGCCGATCCTCGACCGCTACCAGCGCCTCCGCCGCCGGCCCGACCGCACGGACGATTTCTGGGTGGCCGGCGTCGAGACCGCCGGTCAGCGATCCGAACGCGGGCAATATGAGCTTGGTCCCGGTCGCGACGAAGCAGCGCCGCGAAACGAGCCGTCCACGCATCCGGACGCGCAACTTGGGATGGAAGTGCCCCGATAGCTCGGGGCGCGTCTCGCCCGGGTCGGCTTCGTGACGCAGGACGAGGCCGTCGACCAACACCTCATCCATGACGTCGCCACCGCAGTGATCGACATAGACGCGGTCGTGGTTGCCGGTGATCCACGTCCAGCGGGTTCGTTCGGTCAATGTGCGCAGCATCGCCTGCGCCTGCTCGGGCAAACGCTCGCAGCCGCCCGCGTCGTGGAAACTGTCGCCGAGACACCAGACCTCCGCGGGCGCGGTCGCGGCGACCAGCGCGGTCAGATCGACCAGCGTCGCGATCGAATCGTACGGCGGCAGCATTTGCCCACCCGCCGCGAACCAGCTTGCCTTTTCGAGGTGCAGGTCGGCGACGAGCAACGCCCGCCGCGTCGGCCAGAAAAGCGCACCCTGCGGCAGCGCGAGGAAATCGTGATTCCCGAAAGAGAGGCTGGCGAACGAATGGGGAACCATCCGCCCGCCATGCCGCAAGCGAGTAGGGGGATCAAGGTTGGCCGAGGGTCGATCTACATCCAGCCGACCTACTCCGTCATTCCCGCGAACGCGGGAATCCATATTGGCAGGTGTTGGCGAAGGATCGAATCATTTGAGTTTATGGATCCCCGCCTTCGCGGGGATGACGGAAGCCTTGAATGTCGGTCGATCCCAATTTCCTCTGCCGCCACGCGGGAGGGCGGTAGGAATCAGCCTGCGTACGCCTTGATCAGATCGAACAAATAATCGCGCCCGTCGTACAGCGACTTCACCCGAATCCGCTCGTTGAGACCGTGGATGCCGTTCAGATCGGGCTCGAGGAAAATCCCCGGCGCGCCATAGGTCGGCATGCCGATCGCCTCGAAGAAGATGCCGTCGGTCGCGCCGGTCGACATCAGCGGCAGCATCGGGATGCCCGGGAAATGCTTCGCCGCGACGGCCTTCATCGGGCCGATGATCCTGGGATCAAGCGCAGGCGGCACCGCGACCGGGCGAACGGGCTGGTTGGCGGTCACCTTGACCTTCGCACCCGCCAGCTCCTGCAATTTCGCGAGCGTCGCATCGACGGTCTCGCCGGGAAAGATGCGGCAATTGACGTTGGCGGTGGCACGCTGCGGCAGCGCGTTTTCGGCATGGCCCGCCTCGAGCAAGGTCGCGACGCAGGTCGTGCGCAGCGTCGAATGCATCGTCTTGTCCTTGCTGACGATCGCATCGGCGGCCTTGTCCTGTGGATTGGCGAGCAGCGCCTTGATCGCATTCTGGACCGGCGCGGGCGTCGTCGGCGTCTGAGCCATCGCACCGAAGAACGCGCGGGTCGTATCGGTGAACTTTATCGGGAATTCGTAACCCTGCACCGCCTTCAGCGCATCGGCGAGTTCGTAGATCGCGTTCGCGGGCGTCGGCGCCGAACTATGACCGCCGGGGTTGGTGGTGAGGAAGGTGTAATTCTGCGCCGCCTTCTCGCCGACCTGAACCGCGAGCACCTGGCGCTTGCCGTTCGCGTCGAGCCGTCCGCCGCCGCCCTCGTTCAGGACGAATTCGGCGGCGATCAGATCGGGCTTGTTCGCCGCCAGCCATTGCGCGCCGTTGAACGCGAACGTCGTCTCCTCACCGCAGGTCAACGCCAGCTTGATCGTGCGCTTGGGTTTGTAGCCGCTCGTCTTGAAACGGATCATCGCATCGGCCCAGACGGCCGCCATCGCCTTGTCGTCGACGGTGCCGCGCGCGTAATAGAAGCCGTTCTCCTCGATCAGCTTGAACGGATCGCGGACCCAATCCTCGCGCTTCGCCGCGACGACATCGAGATGCGCGAGCAGGAGCATCGGCTTGGCGGCGGCAGTGCTGCCTTTCAGGATCGCAACGAGTCCGCCGTCCTTGGGATGCTCGGGCGCCGAGAAGAGCGTGATATCGCTGTCGGCATAGCCCGCGTTCTTCAGCCGCGCCGCGATCTGTTGCGCCGCTTGCGTGCAGCTGCCGACATCGACCACGGTGTTGGTCTCGACGAGTTCCTTGTACAGGCCGAAGAAGGCCTTCTGGTCGGGACGGTCCTGCGCCGTCGCGACGCCGGGCGCGAAAGCAAGCGCCGCCAGGATCAGTTTTCCGATTGTCCGCATGCTCGCTCCCCTTGTTTCGGGGCACGCTATCGGCGCGAGGTCACCGCGACAAGGGTCAACGCCGCGCGGAAATTCCCTCGTCCAGTGCGTGGTGGACGTTGCGCGGGAGCTGGAAGCGAATCTCGCGATTGGCGAAATCGATGCTGACGTGGCGAAACAGCTTCAGCGTGTCCATGCCGAGCAGC
Source organism: Sphingomonadales bacterium (assembly GCA_038236185.1). Classification (GTDB taxonomy): domain Bacteria; phylum Pseudomonadota; class Alphaproteobacteria; order Sphingomonadales; family Sphingomonadaceae; genus Sphingomonas. Next base: position 18,326 of record JBBSTE010000040.1, read on the forward strand.
AACGCGGGCTTGTCGGTCAGCCCGAAGCGGTGGAACGGCAAGGCGTCGGCGAAGGCGACGGGGATGTCCGCCATCTGGATATTGCCGAGGCTGATGCGGCTCACCTGCGTGTAATCGGCGTTGAGATAGGTGCCGGTGACGCTCATCAGCGCAATCGGCGTCATCATCTTCACGTTGCGCGCGACGCGTTTCCTCAGCGCCGGATTGCCCATCGTCACCGCCGAGCCGGTGTCGATGATGACGCGGACGCGCGTCCCGCCGTAGAAGGCGTCGGTCACGACGAGCTGCCCGAACAGGCTTTTCGCGCGCACGACGATCTCGTCCGGCCCGTAATCGTTCTTCTGCCGACGTTTCGACGACGGCGTCACCGTCATTTCCTGTCTGTCGAAGTCGATCGCGAGCGCGTGATTCTGCAAGGTGTCGATGCCGAGCATGCCCGGCGCGCCGAGATTCCCCGCCTCGAGCGTGGGCGCCTCGATCGCCTTGCCGCCGATATCGCCAAGGCTGATCGAGGGGATGATGGCGGTGCCGACGTTGACCGTGTCGGCCATCGCGGTGACCCGGACATTGCGCCCGGCGGCGAGGCCGAGTGTCATCGCGAGTTGGCGCGAGATGACGGTGCGTTGCGCGCCGGTATCGACGATGAAACGGAACGGCCCGCTTTCAGCGATCGTGACTGGCACGGTCATCCGCGTCCCCTCGTCGCCGAACGCGACGATGAGCGGCGCGGGCGCCGATGCGACAGGCGGGGGTTCGACGATCGGCTGCGGCGACGGATCGGGCGCGGCGGCCACCGCCAACAGAAGCGACAAGGCGACGGCGATATTCATGTCCGAGAGGCTACGCCCGGTCCGGGCCTTTGCCAAAGAGAATCGTCCGCTCTTAACCCTCTCCCGTTCTTCACGGGAGAGGGAGGGGGCCGCCGCGTAGCGGTGGGAGGGTGAGGGTCTTCTTCTTGCTTGGCCAGAGGAAAGAAGAAAACCCTCACCCAACCCTCTCCCGCGAAAGCGGGAGAGGGCTAAGAAGGTCGCTGCCGACCTAATCCACCCGCATCGCTTCGATCGCGAGCGTCTCGGCCTCGATCAGCAGCGCGTCATCGGCGGTTCCGGTCGCGACGCGCTCGCGGCCGATCAGCGTCAGAACCGGCACCGCGAGTGGCGTGACGCGCGGCAGCTCGATGTGGACCATCGTCGCGGCGGCGCGATCGAGCAGCGAGGCCAAGCGGCCGACGTCGGTCATCTTGGCGCGCGCGTCGTCCCATGCCGCCTGCAGCAGGATATGGCTCGGTTCGTATTTGCGCAGCACGTCGTAGATCAGGTCGGTCGAGAAGGTGACCTGTTTGCCCGATTTGCGCTTGCCCGGATGCTGGCGTTCGACGAGGCCACCGATCACCGCGACCTCGCGGAAGGCGCGTTTCAGCAGGTGCGACGACTGGACCCAATCGACAAATTCGTCCTCGAGGATGTCGGCGGAGAAAAGCGCGGCGGGCTCTGTGACCTTTTCGATTCCATAGGTCGCGAGCGCATAATCGTTGGCGACGAAGCCGAGCGGCTTCAGCCCGAGCATCTCCATCCGCCGCGTCACCAGCATACCGAGCGACTGATGCGCGTTCCAGCCTTCGAAACTGTACGCGACCATGTAATTGCGTCCCTCGCGCGGGAACGTCTCGACCAGCAATTGGCCGGGTTCGGGGAGCGTGGAGCGGCGCATCTGCACCTCAAGCCACTCGCGGACGTCGGCGGGGAACCGCGCCCATTCTTGCGGGCTCGCGAGGAAACCGCGGACTCGGTCGGCGAGGTTGGTCGAGAGCGGCATCCGGCTGCCGCCATAGGTCGGGATGCGCGCGGGGCGCGTCGTTGCGCGGACTATCAGGTCCTCGGTGTCGATCTTTTCGACCTCGAGGCTGAGCCCGGCGAAGAAGAATGTGTCGCCATTGCGCATCGAGGCGGCGAACGCCTCCTCGACCTTGCCGAGATGTCGGCCGTTCTTGAACCGCACGTTGAGCATCGTCGCTTCGACGATGATGCCGGCGTTGAGGCGGTGCTGCGTCACGAAGCGGGGGTGGGTGACGCGCCACGTCCCATCGGCGTCCTGCGACAGGCGCTTGAAGCGGTCGTACGCCTTTAGCGAATAGCCGCCGTCGCGAATGAAGCCGAGCACCTGCACGAAGAGATCGTCGGACAGCGCCGAATAGGGCAGGCTGCCGCGCACTTCGTCGAGCATCACGTCTTGGTCGAACGGCGCGGCGCAGGCGCACGCCATCAGATGTTGCGCGAGAACGTCGAGCGCGCCTATCCGGAAGACATCGGGATCGAGCTCGCCCGCCTCGACCGCGTCGAGCGCGGCGCGCGCCTCGAGATATTCGAAGCGGTTGCCGGGCACGAGAATCGCCTCGCTCGGCTCGTCGAGCCGGTGGTTCGACCGCCCGATCCGTTGCAGCAGTCGCGACGATCCCTTGGGCGCGCCCATCTGGATGACGCAATCGACGTCGCCCCAATCGACCCCAAGATCGAGGCTCGCGGTCGCGACGAGCGCGCGGAGCCGTCCGCTCGCCATCGCGCCCTCGACCTTGCGGCGCGCTTCCAGCGAGAGGCTCCCGTGGTGCACCCCGATCGGCAGGTTCATCGCATTGACCTTCCACAGATCCTGGAAGATCAATTCGGCGAGGCTGCGGGTGTTGCAGAAGACGATCGTCGTCTTGTGCGTCTCGATCTCGGCCATGACCTGTTCGGCGGCGTAGCGCCCCGAATGCCCCGCCCAGGGGACGCGGCCCTCGGGCAGCAGGATCGCGATGTTGGGATCGGCGCCGGGCTCGCCGACCACCAGGCTGACGGTGTCGATATCGCCATCGAGCGCGAGCCAGGCGCGGTAACCGTCGGGATCAGCCACGGTCGCCGACAGCGCGACGCGGCGCGCATCCGGCGCGATCCGCTGTAACCGCGCCATGCCCAGGCTCAGCAAGTCGCCGCGCTTGCCCGTCGCAAAGGCGTGGACCTCGTCCACGACGATCGTCTTCAACCCCGCGAACATCGTGAAACTGTCGGGATAGCTCAGCAGCAGCGACAAGGATTCGGGCGTGGTGAGCAGGATTTGCGGCGGCCGGACGCGCTGGCGCGCCTTGCGGTCGGAGGGCGTGTCGCCGGTGCGCGTTTCGACGCGGATCGCGAGACCCATCTCATCGACCGGCGTGACGAGGTTGCGCTGGATATCGACCGCCAGCGCCTTCAGCGGCGAGACGTAGAGCGTGTGGAGGCCGTCGGTCGGCGCTTCGATCAGTTCGACGAGCGTCGGCAGGAAGCCGCTGAGCGTCTTGCCGGCCCCCGTCGCCGCGACGAGCAGCGCATGCCGCCCCGCGCGCGCCTCCTCCAGCATCGCGAGCTGGTGGCGGCGCGGGGTCCAGCCGCGCGTGGCGAACCAGTCGGCGAGGGGTTGGGGGAGGGCGATCAAAAAAGCCCCTCCCCTTCGGGGGAGGGGTTGGCGTGGAGCCTATCCGTGAGCGCCGCATCTGCGGCACTGCCCCACCCCCAACCCCTCCCCTGAAGGGGAGGGGTGAAGAAGGAATGGGAACCGCGCGGCATCCCGGCCATATAGGCGTCATGTCCAAACATGTTTCGGGAAAATTGGGCGACTGGCTCGAACCCCACCCGCACGGGATTTACGTCAAGCCCGCCGACGCGTGGATCGACCCGTCGACGCCGCAGGCCAAAGCGCTCGTCACCCACGGCCATGCCGATCACGCGCGGGGCGGACACGGCGCAGTGTGGGCGACGCCCGAAACGCTTGCGATCATGGACGCGCGCTACGGCGAGCAGCCCGGCCATCCGGTCGCCTATGGCGAAACGATCCGGCTAGGGAAGGTCGATATCGGCTATGTCCCGGCGGGCCACGTCCTCGGCTCGGCGCAGATCGTACTCGACTATCGCGGCGAGCGAATCGTCGTATCGGGCGACTACAAGCGCCGCCCCGATCCGACCTGCGCACCGTTCGAGCCGGTCAAATGCGACGTCTTCGTCACCGAGGCGACCTTCGCGCTCCCCGTCTTCCGTCATCCCGAAACCGGCGACGAGATCGACAAGCTCATCGCCGCGCTCCACGCCAATCCCGAGCGTTGCGTCCTCGTCGGCGCCTATGCGCTCGGCAAGGCGCAGCGCGTCATCGCCGAATTGCGCGAGCGCGGGCACGAGGCGCCGATCTACATCCACGGCGCGCTGCAAAGGCTGTGCAATCTCTATGTCGATCACGGCGTGCGGCTCGGCGACCTGCTCCCCGCGACCGGCGCATCGAAGGCCGAGATGGCGGGGCATATCGTGTTGTGCCCGCCGTCGGCGCTCAACGACCGCTGGTCGCGGCGGCTGCCCGATCCGATCACCGCGATGGCCTCGGGCTGGATGCGGGTTCGCGGACGGGCGCGGCAGAAACTCGTCGAACTGCCGCTGATCCTCTCAGATCATGCCGATTGGGACGAACTCACCGACACGCTGATCGAGATCGCGCCGAAAGAAGTGTGGGTTACGCATGGCCGCGAGGAGGCGCTGATCCACTGGTGCATGACCCGCCAGATCAAGGCGCGCGCGCTGGCGCTGCTGGGGTTCGAGGACGAAGATGATTAGGGCGGAGATTGCCAGTCAGCGAAACCTACTCGTCATTCCCGCGAAGGCGGGAATCCATATTGGCTGGTGTTGGCGAAGGTTCGAGACGATCGAGCTTATGGATCCCCGCCTCCGCGGGGATGACGGAGAGCCTTTGTCCACGCTATGCGCTAGAGCATTTTTCGATCAGTATGCGTCATACCCGGCGGCGGCGAAGTAGTTGGCGCATTCGTGTGGCGTGACTGCGTCGATGCTGTCGCCGATGACGCGCCAGAGTTGGTCGATTGTTCGAGCGGCGGCTTTGCGCAGGAGCGTTTTGAGCTTGGAGAAGGCGTTTTCGATCGGGTTGAAGTCGGGCGAGTACGGCGGGAGGAACAGCAGGATAGCGCCGGCTGCCTCCACCGCAGCCCGGACGGCGGCGCCCTTGTGGGCGGGCAGGTTGTCGAGGATCACCACACCGAACAAGTGCTCGGGCCGCAGCGTCGGCACGAGCACTTGTTCGGTGTAGGCAAGGAACCACTCGCCGGTCATTGGGCCGTCGAGCACCATCGGCGCGGTCATGCCGGTGAGTCTGAGCGCGCCGACGAAGGTAGTGGTCTTCCAATGCCCGTGCGGGATCGCCGCCCGTAGCCGCTCGCCGCGCGGCGCCCTTCCGTGCAGGCGGGCCATCTTGGTGCTGGCGCCGGTCTCGTCGATGAACACCAGCGTATGCGGATCGAGATCGAGTTGCTCCTCGAACCATGCCTCGCGCCGGCTCAGAACGTCGGGACGATCCTGCTCGGCGGCATGCCCGGTCTTTTTTTGAGCGTGATCCGTCGGCGTTTGAAGAAGCGCCACAGGCCGGCGATGCTGACGCCGACCCCGCACCCGGCAAGCTCGGCACGCAGGTCGGCCAGGGTGATGTCCGACTTCCTCTCCAAGGCATCCAGTATCATAGCGGCATGCGCCTCGATCCTGCCCGAGCGGCGATCACCGCCCTGCCGCTTGGGAGTAGCATCGCCCGCCGTCCTCGGCCATCTGGCGACGCTGGCAGAGCAGGCGCTGTCTGATCATGATGCATTGCCGCCTGGCATGCCGAGAGCGAAGCCAGCCGCAGGCTCGCCGCCATCCCCGGCCTCGGCATCATCACGGCGACCGCTATCGCCGCGACCGTCTCCGATCCCGATCAGTTCACCTCGGGCAGGCAGTTCGCCGCGTGGCTGGGGTTGACCCCGCAACAACATTCGACCGGAGGCAAGGCCCGGTTGGGCGGCATATCGAAGCAGGGTGACAGATATCTGCGCAGGCTGCTCGTTATCGGTGCCACCGCCGTCATGCGCCACACTAAGGACAAAACGACGCCCATGGCGGTCTGGATCAGGAAGCTCATGGAGAAGAAGCCGTTCCGGGTCGTCTCCGTCGCGCTCGCCAACAAGCTCGCCCGGATCGCATGGGTCGTGCTGACGAGGAAGGAAGCGTATCGACCCTACGCGCCGGTCGCCTGACACAATACAGATAACCCGAATTGGTAACGGCAGTCGATGATGAGTAACGATCGAGCCAATGGCGAGGCCAACCCGTCTGATTCAATGCGCTTCACAAACGCTGTCATCTTGATCAGGGACCTCACCGGCGGATTTCCATCAGGGCCAGCGGCAACTACCACGCCGCACAAACAGGCCGGACATATGAAAGCAACCGATCAAACCCATCCCGACAAAAGCCCTTGCCATAGGGGGCGTCCACATATGAATCACGGTGTGGAAACGCCAGTTCAGATCGACGTAATCGCGGAGGGACGGATGCTGCTGGTTCTGGGACTGTTGATCACGGTCGTCGCGGTGCTGCTGGCGTTTCCGGATACGTCGATCGGACAGGGGCTGAGACGGGCTCTGGTCAATGCGCCGGCGCGGATTCTGAATCGCGTCCACCGGGGCAAGGCGGCCTTCTATCTCGGGCTGGCGATCCTCGGCCTGCTGCTGACCCTGGTGTTCGAATTCGAGGGCGCGCGACTGTTTGGCCTCCTCCTGCCCGACACCCTGGTCTGGTTCGCGATGTTCGACGTGGGGGTCTTCGTCGACGCCCTGTTGATCACTGGAGCGATCCTGGCGACCAACGGCCTTCGCGTCGCGCGGACACAGGCGGCGATGCTGCGGGGACGGGTGGTCGCTGCGCTGACCTCGAGACGGTCGGCGCGAGCCCCTCGCTCGCGCGGGGCGACGAAGCGTCCCACCCGGACATCCGCCGACGACCACCGACCGGCATGGGCTCAGCCCGGATATCGCGCCTTCAGCATGGCATAGGCGGCGCGCAGGCTCTGCGCCTCGCCGCCTTCGGGATGGCCGGGACGGCCCCGGCTGTTCCAGGCAAAGACGTCGAGATG
>JBBSTE010000041.1:0-21773 GCA_038236185.1 Sphingomonadales bacterium
TCCCAATGCCAAGGGCGCCTGCGGCTGCGGCGAGAGCTTCACCGTTTAGCGCAGAAATAGAATCGCGGGATTGTTGGCGCACCCGACAGGAGTCGAACCTGTGGCCTCTGCCTTCGGAGGGCAGCGCTCTATCCAGCTGAGCTACGGGTGCGTGTGAATCGCCGCGTAGCAAACGCGTTCGGCACGCGCCAGCCGTTTCGGCCGCGCGACTATTTCGCGATCGTCACGGGCTGAAACGGCGCCAGCCCGCAGCTCGCGCCGCGATGAAGCGGCGTTTCCTGCAAGACGGTGATGATATCCTGCGCGCAGAGCTGGCTGAGCGAGGTTTCGTACGCAAAGCGGCGTTCGAAATTCAGCCCCGGACATGCCTGGGGAAGTTCGACGCGGTAATAATGGTTTCCCGAGATACGAAAGTCGATGATCCGGTCGCTGCGCACCAGGCTCTCGCGGAGCTGCGTCAGCGGCACGCACGATTTCGCCGGGCCATCGGGGGTCGCGAGGGGAATCGCGTTGCGATCACGTGCAGCGCCGGGGGCGGCGATGGCGACCAGCGCGAGGGCGGCGAGAATTGGGGCACGCATGGGGCTCACTCCTTCTGCGGCGCCGGGCGTTTTGGCTCGGGCGTCTTCGGCTTGAACGCGCAAAGGTCGCGGACGATGCATCGCCAGCATTCGGGCCTGCGCGCCTTGCAGACATAGCGGCCATGCAGGATTAACCAGTGATGAGCGTGAAGCCGGAACGGCCGCGGCGTCGCCTTGTCGAGCGCCTTTTCGACCGCCAGCGGCGTTTTGCCGCGCGCCAGCCCGGTGCGATTGCCGACGCGGAATATGTGGGTATCGACCGCGAAGGTCTCCGCGCCGAACGCGGTGTTCATCACGACGTTGGCGGTCTTTCGGCCGACCCCGGGGAGCGCTTCGAGAGCGTCGCGGTCGGCGGGCACCTCGCCATTGTGGTTCGCGATCAAGGCCTCGGACAGCGCGATCACGTTTTTCGCCTTGGTGTTGAACAGCCCGATCGTCTTGATGTGGTCCTTGAGCGCCGCCTCGCCGAGCGCGACCGTCCCGGCGGGGGTCTTCACCTCGCGGAACAGCGCGCGCGTCGCCTTGTTGACGCCCGCGTCGGTCGCCTGCGCCGACAGCACCACCGCGACGAGCAACTGATAGGTGTTGCCCGATTCGAGCTCGGTCTCGGGATGCGGGTTCTCCGCCGCCAGCCGCGCGTAGAATTCGACGACGTCCGCCTTTTTCATTCTATCTCCGTTCGCCCTGAGCCTGTCGAAGGGCTGCTTTTCTTTCCCGAGAGTGGGTGGAAGAGCAGGGCTTCGACAAGCTCAGCCCGAACGGCCAGGGGAATCGTCCGCGACTTTTAAAGCCCCAGCACGTCGCCCATATGGTAGCGCCCCGCCGGCTGCGTCGCGAGCCATTGCGCCGCGCGCACCGCGCCCTTCGCGAAGATCACCCGGTCGTCACCGCGATGGTTGAGCTCGATCCGCTCGCCGTCGCCCGCGAAGATCACGCTGTGATCGCCGATCACCGATCCGCCGCGCAACGAGGAGAAGCCGATCGTCCCCTCGCTGCGCGCCCCGGTCAGCCCGGCGCGGCCATCGACGCGGGTTTCCGACAAGGTCGTGCCGCGCCCCGCCGCCGCCGCCTCGCCGAGCAGCAGCGCGGTCCCCGACGGCGCATCGACCTTGTGACGGTGGTGCATCTCGACGATCTCGATATCCCAATCGGCGCCGAGCCGCGCCGCCGCTTCGCGCACCAGGATGCCGAGCAGCGTGACGCCGAGCGAGGTGTTGCCGGTCTGGAGCACCGCGATATGCGCGGCCGCGGCGTCGATCGCGGCGTGGTGCTTCGCGGTCAGCCCGGTCGTGCCGACGACGATCGGCGTGCCCGCTTCGATCGCGGCGGCAAGATGCGCCTCGACCGCGTTCGACGTCGAGAAGTCGAGCAGCACGCCGGCCGCCTTCGCCAGCGGCAGCGGATCGTCGCCCGCGTCGACGCCCCCCGCGATCACGACATTCTCCGCCTCGGCGACGCCCGCGATCGCGCGCCCCATCCGCCCGGCGCTGCCGTATATGCCGATCGCGGTCACCGTCGCTTCTCCGATCGCAAAATCATCGCCTATGTCTTTGACACAGATCACGGCGCGCGACAGCCCTGAATTGGCTCCCCACCATCACGGGGCGGCTATCGCGCCATCGGCAGCCCTTCGAGATCGGTAGCTTGGCGGCGCGCGGGCGGCTCGCTAGACGCGGGACATGGACCGTATCCTCATCCGCGGCGGCAATCGCCTCAAGGGCAAGCTGCCGATTTCAGGCGCGAAGAACGCCGCGCTCACCCTCCTCCCTTGCGCGATCCTGACCGACGAGCCGCTGACCTTGCGCAACCTGCCGCGGCTCGCCGACGTCGACGGCTTCGGGCATTTGCTCAACCAGCTCGGCGCCTCGACCGCGATCGAGGGGACGCGGCCCGAGGATTTCGGACGGGTGATGACGATCCGCGCGGGGCAACTCACCTCGACCGAGGCGCCCTACGACATCGTGCGGAAAATGCGCGCGTCGATCCTCGTCCTCGGCCCGATCCTGGCGCGCGCGGGCGAGGCGCGCGTCTCGCTCCCCGGCGGTTGCGCGATCGGCAACCGTCCGATCGATCTCCATCTGAAGGCGCTGGAGGCGATCGGTGCCGATCTCGAAATGAGCGCGGGCTATGTCACCGCGCGCGCGCCCGGTGGCCGCTTGCCGGGAGGCAAATACAGCTTCCCGATCGTCTCGGTCGGCGCGACCGAGAATGTCATGATGGCCGCGGTCACCGCGAAGGGTCCCAGCCGCATCGAGAACGCCGCGCGCGAGCCCGAGATCGTCGATCTCTGCAACTGCCTCGTCGCGATGGGCGCGCAGATCCATGGCATCGGCACCGAGACTCTGGAGATCGAGGGCGTCGATCGCCTCCACGGCGCGACCTATGCGGTGATGCCCGACCGGATCGAGGCGGGCAGCTACGCCTGCGCCGCGGCGATCACCGGCGGCGACCTGGAACTGACCAATGTTTGCGCCGCGGACATGGGCGCGACCTTGTCGGCGTTGCGCGATGCGGGCGTCAGCGTCGAGGAAAAGAAGAAATCGGTGCGGATCTCCGCCGACGGTCTACTCAAGCCGCTGACGCTCTCGACCGCGCCGTTTCCCGGTTTCGCCACCGACATGCAGGCGCAGTTCATGGCGATGCTGACGAAGGCTGACGGCGCGAGCGTGCTGACCGAGACGATCTTCGAGAATCGCTACATGCACGTCCCCGAACTCGCGCGAATGGGGGCGGATATCCAGGTGCGTGGGCGGACCGCGGTGGTGCGTGGGGTCGATCGACTGATCGCGGCACCCGTCATGGCGACCGATCTGCGCGCCTCGATGAGCCTGATCCTCGCCGGACTCGCGGCGGACGGCGAAACCAGCGTCAACCGCGTCTATCACCTCGATCGCGGCTACGAGCGGCTCGAGGAGAAATTGAGCGCGGTCGGTGCCGACATCGAACGCGCCAGCGACGGCTGACCCGCATTCGCGCGGCGGCGCGTATGTTGTCGATCGCCGCCTGCGATCGCCGCCGTGACGGTCCCTGCCGTTCCCTGTCGTCCCCCCTTCACGCCGATCGCGCACAAGGGCGTGTCGCGTGTCGCAATCGAGCGAACATCACCGGCGCTCTCGTCAGCGTGCGATCCTTGGCTTACCGTCCAAACCGAAGCCGAACATTATCACGGAGCATCCGATGCTTATCGTTCTCGCCACCCTCGCGCTCCAGGCCGCGGCCGCTCCAGCGACCGCCCCCGTCGCGACCGCCCCCGTTGCAACCGGGACGACGCGCAGCGAACCCGCGACCCGCTGGCCGATGCAAGAAGCGGATTTTCGCATCCGCGATTTCCGGTTCGCGAATGGCCAAAGCCTGCCCGAGCTGCGCATCCACTACACGACGCTCGGCCGGCCGCATCGCGATGCGAAGGGCGAGATCGACAATGCGGTGATGGTGCTCCACGGCACCGGCGGTAGCGGCAGGCAATTCCTCGTGCCGCAATTCGCCGACGAGCTCTACGGCCCCGGCCAGCCGCTCGACATCACGAAATACTGGATCGTCCTGCCCGACAACATCGGTCACGGCGGATCGTCGAAGCCGTCCGACGGGATGCACATGCGCTTTCCCAATTACGACTACGCCGACATGGTCGAGGCGCAATACCGGCTGCTGACCGACGCGCTGGGCATCAAGCACATGCGGCTCATCATGGGCACGTCGATGGGGTGCATGCACGGTTTCGTCTGGGGCGAGACGCATCCCGATTTCGCGCGTGCGCTGATGCCGCTGGCGTGCGAGCCGATCGAACTCGCGGGATTGAACCGGATGTGGCGGCAGCTCGTCATCGACGGGATCAAGGCCGACCCCGCTTGGGCCGGCGGCGAATACAAGACCGAGCCGATGCAAGGGCTGCGCACCGCGGAGTCGATCCTGTTCCTCGTCGGCGGCGCGCCGATGAACTTGCAGAAACTCTATCCCGATCGCGACAAGGCGGCGGGGTACGTCCGCGAGCGCGTCGCGGCGGCGCTGCCCAAGATCGACGCCAACGATCTGATCTATCAGGTCGATGCCTCGCGCACCTACGATCCCTGGCCGCGGCTCGAGGCGATCACCACGCCGATGACGTGGATCAATTCGGCGGACGACTTTATCAACCCGCGCAATTTCGATTACCCGGCGCAGGCGATGAAGCGGATGTCCAACGCGCGCTTCCGGCTGATCGCCGAGACCGCGGACACGCACGGCCACGGCACGCATACTTGGGCGGTCAATTGGAAGCGCGATCTCGCCGATCTTCTGGCGCGGACGGAGCGGTAGCGGACGGCACCTCGTAAGCGGAGACGTGGTTCATCGTGATGCGCCACTTGCCGCCGACCTTGCGGAATAGCCGGGTGTTGACGCCTTCGACCGCGTGCTCGGAGCGTTCGAGGTGATAGCGGCCGATCAGCATCGCGGCGTCGGGCGCGAGGATGTCGATTCTCATATCGTAGAAATGGAGCGTGCCGCGCGTCGCGGGAGACGCGCCGTAATCGCGGATATAATGGTCGAGCGTCCCCTGCCAGCCGTCCTGAAACTTGCCGCCCGAAACGAAGACGACATCGGGGTTCTTGAAGCCCGCCATATAACCGCGGAAATCGCCGCGGTTCCAAGCGCTTTCCATCGACGCGATCACCTGAAGAATCGCGGCGCGCTCCTGTGCCGGATTTGGCGCGGCAGCGGCAACGAGCGCGATGGGCCAGAGGAGGTTCACGGCAAGTCTCCACGCAGCATGTCGGCGGCGATGCGGAACGCGGTGTCGGCCGAGATACGCGGCTCTTCGTAGAGCATCTCGTCGACCGAAAAACCCATCTCCACCGACATCCGCAACCGCTGCCACAATTCCTCGCGGTTCATATCGGGGAGATGGCGCGCATAGGCGTCGGTCAGGCGATGGGTGACATAACGGTGCGATTCGATCCGGACGTGCGCGAGCCGCGGCGCGGCGTGGAGCGCGCGCAGGATCCAGATCGCGCCGGGCTCCGCGGCGGTGACCGCGGCGTTTTCGCGCAGCAGCTCCTCGATATTGTCGCGCAGCGCGTGCACCCCGCCCTCGACATGCCGCGCGATCCAGCGTTCGAGCACCACATTCTGGCGGTCCATCAGGCGGCGGCCGAGCGCTTCGAGCACGGCATATTTGTCGCCGAAATAGCGGTAGAGCGCGGGCGGGGTCATGCCCGCGCGGGCGCAGATCAAATTGGTCGAAATCTGGTCGATGCCGACCTCGGCGAGCAATTCGCCCGCGACATTGAGCAGCCGGTCGTAGGTCGCTTGCGCGCGTTCCTGCTTGGGGCGCGAGCGGGCGGCGACGGCGGTCATCGCGCCACCGCGATCGCCGGACGGCGCCACGCCGCGGCGGCGATCAGGACGAGCGCGACGACGATACACACCGCGCCGAACGGCAGGACCGCGCTCACGTCGCCCTCGCCGACGAGCAACGCGGCGGCGAACGGACCGAGGCTCGCCCCGACGAGTTGCGCGCCGCCGATCAGCGCGGCGGCGCGGCGGCCGGGATCGGCGGCGATCACCGCGGGAACCTGGAACGGCAGCGCGAACAGCCACAGGAAGCCGAACAGTGCGGTCGCGATCAGGAAGGCGGCGGACGAGGGCGGTGCGCCGATCACCGCGAGCAGCGCGAGATTGGCGAGGCCGACCGCGATCAAGGTCGGCAGCACCGGCAATCGTCCCGCGAGTAGCGTCGCCAGCCCTGCGCCGAGCACCTGCATCGCCAGCGACAAGGGCGCGACCAGCGCCACGGTCGACGCGTCGATCCCGCGCTGCAGCCCCAGTGGCTCGACATAGACCCAGACCGCGACGATGAAGGCCATGTAGACCAGCACTCCCGCCAGTGCGACGATGCCGCGCATCGGAATCGCTGTTGGCGCGGTGTCCGCTTCATCTTGGACTAGCGATGCGTAAGCACGCGGCAGCCACGGCACCGCGATCAATCCCGCCGCCGTGACGATCGCGAGCGTCGTGAAGCCGCCCGCCGATCCGGCGGCGGGAACGATGTACAGCCCGAGCAGCGTCGCAACCGCGAACTGCGCGAGCGTCTGGACGGCAAGATATATCCCCGACCAGCGCGCGGGCTGCGCGGCGCGGACGATCAGGCCGATCGCAATCCAGATCAGCACGCCCTCGGACAGGCCCGCCACCGCGCGAACCGCGACCAGCGAGCCGCCACCAACGTACGGAGTCAGCAGGTCGAAGGCGACCGATGCAAGGATCGCTGCAACCGCGATAGCGCGAAGCCGCGCGATCGACAGGACGAACCCCGCGCCGCCCGCCGCGATTCCCATCGCCAGCAATTCGGCGGTCGCGACATGGCCCAGCAGGCTCGCGCTGACCCGTCCCTCGGTCGCCAGCGCGCCGAGCAATTGCGGCTGCAATCCCGGGATCAGCACGCCGACGACGCCGACCGCGAGCACCGCGATACGCTGCGCCGGGGTGAAACCCGCGCTCATCGCGCCCGCCCGCGCGCGCCGACCGGCCATAGGTCGATCAGCGTATCGCCGCGGACAACGTGATAGGTGTCATAGAGGTTCACGGTCGGGTCGCAATGCGGCACGGTTAGCGTGACCGCATCGCCGGGCCTGAGCGTTTCGCCGATGCCTTCGCCGATCAGTGCGGCGTGCTCGTCGCCCATGAAGGCGAATTTGCTGTCGGCGGGGGCGCCACGCCGGACTGTCGCGACGCCGCCGTCGGTCGAGAGCGACTTGAAGCCCGCGTCGATCGTGACGAGCATCGCATGGTTGCCGCTGACGACGCGTGCATCGACGCCGAGCGAGGTTTCGAACGGCGGGGCGTCGTCGCCGGTCAGGTCGCAATCGAGATATTGTTTGTCCATGAAGACGTAGGAACCGACCTGGAGCTCGGTGAAGACGCCGCGATCGAGGTCGATCCGGTGCGTGCCGGTGCCGCCGCCGGTGACGATCTCCGGCGCGAAGCCCACGGCGGTGAGCGCGGCGATCACGGACTGGAGATAGGCGGTGCGATCCTCGATCGCGGTGCGGCGCGCGGCGTATTCCTCGATATGCTGCTGCGCGCCGCAATAGAATTGGACGCCGCGCAGGGTGAGGCGGGGCAGCGCGGCGATCGTTTGAGCGAGCGCCACCGCCGCTTCCGCAGACGCGACGCCGGTGCGGCGAATGCCGGGGTCGATATCGATGATGACGACGAGGGTCGCATCGACCTCCGCCAACGCGCGATCGATCGCGGTGGCAACATCGGGGTGATCCACTGTCGCCATTAATCCGGGCGATCGCGTAGCGAGCGTGGCGAGGCGGACGATCGCGGCGGGCGCGGCGACCGGCGAGGTGATCAGCAGCCCTTCGACATCACCGTCGGCGAGCACCTCGGCCTCGCCGATCTTGGCGCAGCATTGGCCGACCGCACCGGCGGCGATCTGGCGGCGTGCGATATCGACGCTCTTGTGCGTCTTGGCGTGCGGGCGGAGCGCGACACCGTGCGTTTTGGCGAGCGTCGCCATCGCCGCAATGTTGCGGTCGAGCGCATCCACATCGAGGACGAGGACGGGTGTGTTGAGGCTGGCGCGCGAGCCTTGCTGGCCGAGGAGGTGCGCGTGGAGTTCCTCGTCAATCATTTTGCCACCCCGTCATGCCGGACGTGTTCCGGCATCCACCGTGCCGCCAGCCAATCCGCCGCGCGTCTTGCGGCGACGTGGACCCCGGAACAAGTCCGGGGCGACGCGGTGGCTATCGTTGCGCGCATCACGAGAACAAGGCTGCCAGATGCGGGTTCAGGAACTTGCCCTCGGAATCGGTCTCCCGCCGCACCGCGCGATAGCATTCCGCCATCGGATAGAGCGCATCGACATCCGCGCGCGCCAGCGTGTGCCGCTTGGCCCAATGCGGGCGGCCGCCGTGCGCGCGGAAGATCGCCTCCGCTTCGACGAACAGGTCGCGCCACGGCATCTTGGCATATTGGTGCATCGAGATCGACCCAACCGGGCCGGCGTGCATCGGGCTCATCCAGATATCGTCCGCCGCGACGACGCGATATTCGAACGGAAACGAGACCGGCAGGCGGTTCTTACGGATCCACCCAACCACCGCGTCGAGCGTTTCCAGCCCGACAGCGCGCGGCATTTCATATTCCATCTCCTCGAACTTGAGTGTTCGGTCCGACGGGAAGATCGCATGCGCCGGGCCGCGGCGACGGCCGTGCATCCTTGTCTTCATCATCATCCGCTGGAGGAAGGGGATGAGCGCGGGTACGACCGCGCCGACACCGAGGACGCGGCGGAAGGCGGTTTCTTCCATGTCGGTGGTCGAGGGCGGCGGATCGCACGGGTCGCACGGGTCGAGCGTCTTCAGGATCACGTCGTCCGAATGCGGGAAGAACCAGAGTTCGACGTGACGGTGTCGGTCGACGAGGTCGTCGAACTGCTCGCGGACCTCGGCCCATCGGCGCTTCTCGATCCGTTCGGCGAGGTGGAAGGCGGGGACGACCGCGATCTCGATCTCGGTGGCGATGCCGAACAGTCCGAGCGACAGCCGCGCGGCCTGGAACAGATCGGAGTTTTCGGTCGCGCTGCACCAGCGCGGGGTGCCGTCCGCGCCGATCAGCCGGACACCGCGCACGAAGGTCGAGAGCGAACCGAGATCGCGTCCGGTGCCGTGCGTGCCCGTCGCGGTCGATCCGGCAAGCGACTGCGGGTTGACGTCGCCCTGATTGGCGAGCGCTAAGCCTTCGTCCCAGAGCGCAGCGGTGAGGCGCTTGAGGCTCCAGCCAGCGGGCGCGCGGACGGTTTGACGGTCGGCGGCGATCGCCATCTCGTCGTCCATGTCCTCAAGGCTGAGGATCAAATCGTCCGAAGCGCAAAGCGGCATAAACGAATGCCCTGCTCCGGTCGCGCGCACCGATCGAGCCGTCGCAATTGCGCGAGAAAGGAGCGCCTCGTTTCGCGGCCGCATGATTTCCGCGCCGCTTCTCACGCTGCCCGACCAGTTGGTCCATTCGCCGGGCGTGGGCTTCGCGCGCATCGCCATCAGCGCGACGCCGTCTCGGTCGGTCCGTCGTCCTCTTCGCACGAACCCTTCATCGCGCGGATGTAGCTCTCGACGAGCACAACGCCTTCCTTGTGCTCGAGCGCGCGGCCGAGTTCGGGCATCATCTCGCCGGGATCGGTGCTTTCCATGCGATAGGCGATGATCGACGCTTCGGGATGGCCGGGGACGACATCGAACGAGCGGTCGCCGGTGCCGCGCCCCGCCGCGACCGGCGGCTTGCACAGACCGAGGATGCGCGCATCCTGAGTCTTCGCGTCGAGCCACAGACCCGAGGTGCGCGCAGCGCCCTGTTCGTTGTGGCAATGGCTGCAATTGATATCGAGATAGGCGCCCGCCCGGGCATCGAGCGGCGCGTGCGCGTCCTGCCAGTTCGCGTTCTTCGGCAGCGCCGCGCCGGGAACGCCGGTCAGATAGCCCAGCTCGACGAGGCGGCCCAGCTGATTCACGTCGCCGCCGACCCCGGGGAAGTTGCGGTCGAGGTGGCGCGCTTTGAGACCGATCGGGGTGATTGCGCGCGTGCGATAATCCTGTGCGTGACAGCCGGCGCATTGGTTCTGGTTGGGGACCGAGTAGACGAAGCGCTTCGTCGCGGCGCCGTCGTGAAAAGTCAGCGGGATTTCGGCGCCGGTCCGCTCGAGCGTCGCGTCGCTGCCGTCGGCGTTCCAGACATAAGGGAAGGCGACCCAGCCGCTCGCGCGCTTCACCAGCAGGCGGGTTTCGATCAGGCGGACGTGGGCGAGATCGAGCCCCTTGACCCCGGTCTGGTAGCTCGCGGGCGTCATTTTGACGATGTCGCCGCTGATCTTCGGATCGGCGGCGGTCGCGGGCGTGGTGTAATAGAAGGTCTTGGTGACGATCGTCCCGACCGGGAAATCGAACCACTTTTCCGGATCGTATTTCGTCGACGCGCCCTTGGGCAGATACACCGTCCGCCATTTCTGCGCATAATCGCTGAACAGCGGGGTCGCGAGCTCGTAGGTGACCATGCCGTCGTGCGGCACGATCCGGCCGTTCGCGACGGTGAACAGGCCCCATTCGGACAGCTTCCCGGGATTGCCGTCGGCGTGGAAGGTCACCTGTTCGGGCGCGTGGGCGCACCCGAACAGCAGCAGCGCCGCGAGGAAACCGAGCAGGCGGTGGATCATTTCGCCGTGCCGCTGTCCCTTGTC
Source organism: Sphingomonadales bacterium (assembly GCA_038236185.1). Taxonomy (GTDB): domain Bacteria; phylum Pseudomonadota; class Alphaproteobacteria; order Sphingomonadales; family Sphingomonadaceae; genus Sphingomonas. The sequence continues at coordinate 10,798 of JBBSTE010000041.1, forward strand.
ATCGCCGCCGGCAGCGAAATCTCCGGCAACCGCGTCGCAGGCGCGCAATCCACCGCGGTGTCGATCTTCGCGCCCGCGAACTTGCCGGGGCCGTCGGCGTTCAGGGTCTTCGCATCGCCGTTCTGGACGCAGATGCCGGGGTTCGGGCGTTTGGGATCGACGAAGCCGTCCCAGAGCACCGCGGGGAGCGCGCCGCCCGAAAGCTTCGCGAGCGGGGCGTAGCCCTTGCCCGGCTTGTCGCCGCCGCCCGAGAAGCGATTGCCGGTGACGTAGATGTCCTGCGGATAGGGATCGTACGCCTTGGCGATGCCGTTCTTGGTGTCGAAGCCGGTCGAATAATAGCTTGAGATGATGACGTTCGCGGTCTGGTTGTCGGTGATGTCATTGTCGAAGATTTCGACCATGTCGTTCGAGTTGACGATGATGCCCGAGCCCGGCGGCACGCTGCTGACCGCGCTCCCTTTCGCGCCGAAATTGGCGTGGTTGTTGGCCTTGACCATGTTCTTGTAGACGCGGGTCTTGCTGCCGGGGACGGGCAGGTTCGGCATGTTGAAGACCAGGATGCCGCCGGCATTGCCCGTCGCGGTGTTGCCGTAGACGTCGGCCCCGGTCGAATTCTCGATCTCGATTCCCGCGACATTGCCTTCGGCGCGGTTGTTGCGGACGATGATGTTGGTCGATTGCCCGACGTAGATGCCCGCGTCGGACGCGCCCTTTACGACGCTGCCCTCTATCAGCACGTTGGTGACCTGCACCGGATAGAGGCCGTAAGCGCCGTTCGACGTCTTGGGGCCGCCGGTCCATTCGGCGCGGACGCGGCGCATGACCGCGTTCTTCGTACCGTTGATCTTGAGCGCGTCGCCCTTGGTGTCTTCAAGCGCGATATCCTGGAGCGTGAAATCGTCGCCGGTGACGAGCAGGCCTTCGGCGCCCGAGATCGCGTTGGCGAAGGACAGGATCGTCTTGTCCATCCCCGCGCCGCGGACGGTGACGCCGTTCGCGGCGAGGCTGAGGCTGCGTGAGAGCGAATATTTGCCCGCGGGCACGTCGATCACATCGCCGGGCTTCGCGTCGAGCAGCTTCTGCTGAAGGTTCTTCTCGAAATCGGGGTCGTTCACCCCGGTCTTAGCACCGCATCCGGCGAGCAGGGTCAGCGTGGCGGCTGCGGCCAGCAATTGCGTCTTCATCGAACCTCTCCTGATGTCATCGTCAAAAGCGCACGCCCAGTTCGACACCGTAGAAGGCGGGGCGGTCAAGCCTGACGTAAGGCGTGCCGAAGATGTCCGCACTGATTGTGTTGAGCGTGCGCGGGCGCTGATCGTCGAGGATGTTCTCGCCGTAGACCGCGATCGAGAAACGATCGCCGGGGAAGCGCCAGCCGACCTTGGCGTTGACCACGCTGCGCGCGCTGTAGAGTTTGCCGAGTTGCGAGAAATCGACGACCGAGGCGATCGCGGCGTTCTGATCGCGCACCGCGTCATTGAGGCGAACGCGCGAAGTGTAGCTCCAGCTCGCGTCGGCAAACGGCGTGCCCGCGCCTTCGATCTCGTGATCGAAATGGCCCGACAGGATGCCGCGGAATTTCGGTTCGCCGGTCGGCTGACCCGAAATGTCGATATTTCGTTCGGTGCGGGTCACCCAGGTCGAATCGATATAGCCAGCGACCGCCGACAGCGTGAGATCGCGACTGACGACGAACTGCGTTTCTAGGTCGACGCCATATGCCTTCGAATCGCCCGAGCGCGTGATGTATTGCGGCAACTGGCCGCCAGTATCCTCGAGACTGATCGACTGGCGGTTCTTGTACTTGAAATAATAGCCGCTGAGGTTGAACCGCAGCCGGCGGTTGAACAGTTCGGACTTGAAGCCGCCTTCGTAATTCCAGACATTCTCCGGCGCGAAGAACGAGTTGATCTCGACCGAGTTGAACCCGCCCGCCTTATAGCCGCGTGTCGCCCCGGCGTAGAGCAGCAGGTTGGGGTCGTATTGATATTGCACGACGAACCGCGGGCTGACGTCGTTGAATTTCTCGTGCCGGGTGAACGGCACGCCCTCCAGAGGACCGACATCGAAGATCAGCCCGTTCGGCCCAACCGTCGCGCGGAAGAAATCGGCGGCGCTGATGAAAGTGCCCGCCGGGAACACATCCGCGCCGAGGATCGCATTGTAGAGCGATCCGTCGGCGCCGGTCGTCTCCAGCCCGTGGCCGTCGAACCCGCCGTTCAACCAGGTGAACTTCTTGTCGTCATGGGTGTAGCGGATGCCGCCGATCACGCTCAGCCGGTCGTTGACGTGGAAGGTCACGTCGCCGAACGCGGCGAAGCTTTCGTTGGCGGCGCGGTTGTTCATGTCCTCCTGATATTGCTGGCCGAAGACGTTCGGCACGCCGACCGAATCGAGGATCGTGAAGATCGGGAAATCGGCCACCGCGCCGAGCAGATTGTCGACCGAATCGCTCAGCAGCGTCACCGCGCTCGTCTGCCGCCCGCGTTCGTGGAAATAGCTGCCGCCGACGATCGCGTTGATCCGTTCCGAATTATAGGCCGCGCGAAGCTCCTGATAGACGCTCGAATTCTTCTCGATATTCTCGGTGTCGAGGTAGAGCCGCGGGTCGGCGGTGCCGTCCTCGTCCTCGCGGTTGTGCGTCTTGAAATGCTTGAAGTTGGAGATACTGGTCAGCGTCAGATTGCCGATGTGATGGTTCGCGGTCAGCGTCACCGCGTTGAGCAGCCGCGTCTCCTTGTCGTTGATCACGTCGTTCGAGAACGGGCCGAACGGCGACAGGCTGAGCGCGGAGGTGCTGATGCCGACCGCCGCCGGGCCGTCCTTGTTGGTGTCGTCGTGGTCGTAAGCGAGTGTGATGTCGGTCGATGCGCCGGGCTCCCAGCGCAGCGCGGCGCGGCCCGACGAATTGTTCTCCTGCTCGCGGTCCTTGCCGGTGATCGCATCGGTCAGGTAACCGCTGCGCCGGTTGACGACGCCGTTGAGGCGCAGGAACAGATTGTCGGTGATGGGTGTGTTGGCGGTCACTTCGCCGCGCACCTTGTTGTAATTGCCGATCTGGAGATTGGCGCGCATTTCCGGCGTCGCGTTCGGCTGGTTGGTGACGATCGAGATCGCACCCGCCGAGGTATTGCGGCCGAACAAAGTCCCCTGCGGTCCCTTTAGCACCTCGACGCGGGCGACATCGTTGAAGAAGATCAGCGACGATCCCGATCGCCCCGAATAGACGCCGTCGATGAAGATGCCGACCGAGGGTTCGGTGCCGATCCCGAAATCGTCGGTCTGGACGCCGCGGATCGCGTAGCTCGGCTGCGTCACCGAGGTGTCGTTGATGCTGAGACCCGGCGTGAAGGTGTCGAGATCGCCGATCGTTTCCGCCGACAGCGCCGCGATCGATTCGGCATTGAACGCGTTGATGCTGATCGGCACGTCCTGCAGCGATTGCTCGCGTTTCTGCGCGGTCACGATGATGTCTTCGAGCTGTGCGCCGTTCGCCTGTTCGGTCCGCGCGCCCGGTGTGCCCGGCTGCCCCGCATCGGGCGCGGTTCCCGCCGCGACCTGCGCGATCGCCGGCGTCGCCGCGGTCAAGGCGATCACCGCCGCGCCCGCCAAGATCATCCTCTTCCCGTTCATCGCCAGCCCCCTTGTTCTGTGTCGATCGAACGGAAGCTATCGCTATCGGATAGTCATTGCTACTGAAAAATGACTCGGTTGACGGCGGGCGTGTCAGGCGGTTGAGAAACCGCATGACGCTCACCGGCCCGACCTCGCACAATTTCATCTCGCAGCGGCTCAGGCTGCATTACGCCGACTGGGGCAATGCGAGCGCGCCGCCCCTGCTGCTCGTCCACGGCGGGCGCGATCATTGCCGTAGCTGGGACTGGGTTGCCGAGCAGTTCCGCGATGACTGGCATATCATCGCACCCGATTTGCGCGGGCACGGCGACAGCGCGTGGTCGCCCGACGGCAATTACGAGATGAGCGCGTTCGTCTACGATCTCGCGCAGCTGGTGCATCAGCTCGATGCGGGGCCGGTGACGATCGTCGCGCATTCGCTCGGCGGCAATATCAGCACGCGTTACGCGGGGCTGTATTCGGAGAACGTCCGCAAACTGGTGTCAATCGAGGGGCTCGGCCCATCGCCGAAAGTGCTGGAGGAGCGCGCCGCGACGCCGCTAGCGACACGCTGGCGCAAATGGATCGCGGACAAGCGGAACGCCGCGGGACGGCTGCCGAAACGCTATCCGACGATCGACGAGGCGCTGGCGCGGATGCGCGCGGAGAACACGTACCTCACCGAGGAACAGGCGCGGCATCTGACGATCCACGGCGTCGACCGCAATGAGGATGGGACGTGGAGCTGGAAGTTCGACAATCACCTGAACGTGTGGCCATTCTGGGATTTGCCGCAGGACGAGATCGAGGCGCTGTGGCACGCGGTGACCTGCCCGACGTTGCTGCTTTACGGCGCCGACAGCTGGGCGTCGAACCCCGCAACCGATGGCCGCGCCGGGCATTTCCGCAACGCCGAGGTGATCGAGTTCGAGAATGCGGGCCATTGGCTCCACCACGACCAGTTCGATCGCTTCATGGCGGAGGTCCGCGCGTTCCTTTAGACTAGCGGGCCGCGACGCCTTGCTCTCGCGCGCCTGCCAGCCAGTTTCGGTATTTCAACTCCTCGCCGGGGGTGATCCGCTTCGTGGTCACTCGTCTCCGTCTGACGAGCAGACTTACCAACGGCATGAATTCTCGGGAGCAGGTCAGCGTTCGCTTGACGAGCGGGCGGAGCGGGTCCCTGCGGCCACATCGACCACAGTAAAAAGTACGCCCGCGAACCGGTGGCTCGCGGGCGCCAGGATTTCCTCAGGAGAGAGGAATTAGAACCGGAAGCTTGCTTCCAGGAAAACCTGCCGGCCGCGGTTTTGGTTGAGGATGACGTCGTCGCCCACCGGGATGCCGAAGGGATTGGCCCCGGGCAGGAACGGGCGCCCGCCCGATGTGGTCACCCAGATCTTGTCGGTCAGATCGGTGGCGACGAGCGACAGCTTCCACTTGCCTTCGGGATGACCGATCGAAATCGCCGTGTCGAACGAGGCGAAGGCGTTTTGCTTGTAGTCATTGAGCGCGGTCTGCGCGGTGAAGCGGCTGCTGCTGTAAAGCGCGTTGCCGCTAAGCCCGATCTTGAGCGAATCGCTCAGCGGAACTTCCCAGTCGAACGCGAGGTTGCCCGAAAATCTCGGAGCATTGGAAGCGTCGCGTCCGTTCAGATCGACGCCCGGCGAAGTCTGAAAGGACTTGCTGAACTTGGCGTCGAGAAACGACAGGTTGCTCGACAGGTTGAGTCCCTCGACCGGGGTGCGCCAGCCCATCTCCACATCCACGCCCTTGGTGGTGACCTCACCGGCATTGAGCGTGATGAACTGGATCGCGATCGGGTCGAAGTTCTGCACCTGCAGGTTTTTGAACGTGTAGTAGAACGCGGTCGCGTTGAACGTGAAGGTCCGGTTCGCCAGCTCGGACTTGAGGCCAATTTCACCGCCGCGGGCCTTCTCCGACTTGAAGATGAGTCCGCTGGCGACCGCCGCGCGCACCGCCGGATCGGGATCGTTGAAACCGAGGAGCGAATTGGTCGGCAACGCGCTGTTGTCGATCCCGCCCGATTTATAGCCGGTCTTGTACGAGGCGAAGACGTTGACCCGGGGCGTGAATTCGTACTTGAGCGTCACCTCGGGGGAGAAGTTATTGTCCCTGAATTGGATCGGGCCGGAAAAGAATCCGCTGCTGATGAAAGCCGGCGTGGCTGACAGAAAGGCGTGCACATAGGGCACGGTGATCGTGTTGACCTTTTTTTCCTTAGTATAGCGTACGCCGCCCGACAGTTCGAGTTTGTCGGTGAGATTGATGATCGCGCTGCCGAAGACCGAATAGGCATTGGTCTTGGTGACGTGAATCCGCTTGTAGTCGAAGGTGAAGCCGGTGATCGGATCGGGCGCGATCAGTGCGATATTGACCGCATTCTGCGCGGTGTCGAAGCCGAACCGGCGGTGTTCGTAAAACCCGCCGACCATGAAATTGAACATGCCGTCGAAATTGCTCGTCAGGCGCACTTCCTGGCTATATTGCCTGAGCGTGTTGCGCGGGTCGCTGGTTCCGACGCCGAGCGGCACGCCCGGGCCATTGATCGCGCCAAGCGCCGGAGCGATCGCACTGACCGGCAAGCCTGTCGGGGAAAATGCCGGGCCGACTCCGGCGTAGCTGTAATTGTCGACATCTTGTGCATCGAGATCGATGAAGCCGCTGGTCGAGGTCAGGGTGAGCTTGTCGGTAAGGTCGAGATTGAGCAACAGTCGGGTGAACCATAGATCGGTCTTGCCAAACGGCACGCCGTTGTAACCCACCGCCCCGGACGGTCGCGGCACCGAGACCGCGAGCGGGGGGGCGGTGTCGGGCAGGAAGTAGCGACCGTCCTTCGATTTGCAGTCGTACCCTGCGGGAATGATGATCACGCCACCAAGCAGCGACACCGGATCGGCGATCCCGTTGGCGCCGCAGAAAAGGTCGGCCTGCTGGATCGCACCGTCGTTGGTGTTGCGGACGTATTGGGCCTTGAGGTTGGCTTCGAAACCCGAAAATGGCTTCCAGTCGAGCGTCCCGCGCGCGACGAAGTTGGTCAGCCCACGGGTCCGGTTGACCGCCGGGGTATCCGCCTGAAGTCTGATATAGTCCTTGATATCGTTGTATTCACCCGCGAGGCGAATTCCGAGCGTGGGGGTGAGCGGGCCCGAGACGTAACCGTTGACGGTGTAGCCATGTTCTTCGAATTCGTAGTTGGCTTTGCCCCCGGCCTGCCAGGTCGAAGTCGGATCCTGCGAGCGGATCGAGAACACGCCGGCGGTCGCGCTCTTGCCGAAGAACAGCGACTGCGGACCTTTGAGAATATCGATCTGTTTCAGATCGACGAAGGCGGACTGGACCAGCCGCATCGTGCTGACCTGGACACCGTCGAAATCGAACGCCACCGCCGAATCGAACGCGGCGGAAATCGCGGACGACCCCACACCGCGCAGCGATAGCTGCCCGCCCGAACCCGATCCACCGACCTGGACGTTGAGCGTCGGAACGCGGCTGACGACATCGGCGACCTGGGTGACGTTGTATTTCTCGAGCGTCGGCCCGCCGATCGCGGTGACCGTGACCGGCACGCTCTGCAGGGTTTCTTCCTGACGTCTCGCCGTGACGATGATATCATTGCCGTTCGCCGCCGGGGTGTCCGCCGCGAGCTCGCCGGTCGTGGGCGCGGGTGGCGTGGCGTCCTGGGCGAGCGCGACGCGCGGCGCGGCCAGCATCGCCAGCCCCAACGCGGACCCGAGCAGAATCGGGCGGAGTCTCCACGCAAGACGGCCTCTTGGCATAATATCGATCATGCTTATCCTCCCCCCGGGGCGTCGTGGCTTTAGCGCCACGTGTCGGTGCCCGAACTGTTCCGCACACGCCTTCGAGTGCGATTCCATTCTACGCGGGCGCCGCGACGAACACATTAGCAAAACCGATAGTGACCCGGTGGACCCTACCGCATCGCGCCTCGCCCGCGTTACGTGCGCGGCAATGACGAACAGCTTTCGAGGCGCTTTTCCAGAGTCTGGGCCCTAGCCGTCCACGTCACCAACTGCGGGCGGACCGGCGATGATCGGACCTGAGGCAGGCCGGGCGTTCGAAAACCACGCATTTTTGACAATTGCGCGCATGCGCCGACCCGTCGAATATCCTCGCGCATGTGTCGCCGCGATTCCTGAGACGGCGACGGCGAACGTATGAGGATCCACGATGTCGAAACGCCAGTTGATCGAAATGACCAGGTCGCTGATCGACTATGGTAGCCGGAACAGCATGGAACTCGCCGACGAGGTGGTGAAGGTGCCCGCCGCCTCCTACACCGACCCCGAGCTGTTCGAACGCGAGAAGGAGCGCATCTTCAAGCGCGTGCCGCTGATGATGGCCCCGTCATGCGAATTGAAGGAACCAGGCGATTACAAGACGATGGAGGTGATGGGCATCCCGGTGCTGCTCACCCGCAAGAAGGACGGCAGCGTCGGCGCCTTCCTCAACATGTGCAGCCACCGCGGCAACCCGGTGGCGCAAGGATCGGGCAGCGCCTCGCGCTTCGTGTGCGGCTACCACGGGTGGACGTTCAAGAACGATGGTTCGTTGCTGGGGGTCGCCTCGCCGGGCGATTTCGGCGCGATCGACAAGGCCGAACATTGTTTGACGAAGTTCCCGGTGCTCGAGCGCGCCGGGCTGATCTGGGCGACCCTCGACCCGCATTCGCGGCTCGATATCGCCGATTATCTGTGCGGCTACGACCATCTGCTCGAGCATTTCGGGTTCGCCGACTGGCATTTGTTCGATTCGCGCCAGCTCGCCGGACCGAACTGGAAGACCGCGTACGACGGCTATCTCGATTTCTACCATCTGCCGGTGCTTCACGCGAACACCTTCGGGGCCGATTTTTTCAACCGCGCCAATTACTTCGCTTGGGGGCCGCACCAGCGCCTGTCCGCCCCGGCTACCAGCGTGCAGAAGATCGGCAGCGACGAAACGCTTCATCTCGCCGAGATGGACGAAGGCGACTGGCCGCTCGAGGCGCTGTTGCAGGGGGTGTGGACGATCTTCCCGCATATCTCGATCGCCAGTTTCTACGGCGGCGGCGGCCGCGGCGCGCTGATCTCGCAACTGTTTCCCGGCAAGACCGTGGACGAAAGCGTGACCACGCAATTCTACGTGATGGAGCACGCGCCGACCGACGAAGCGGTGCGCCAGGGCGCGCACGACCAGTTCGCCTTCCTCAAGACCGTGGTCCAGGACGAGGATTATCTGACCGGCCGGCGCCAGCACGAAGCGCTGCAATCGGGGATGATGGATCACGTGCTGTTCGGTCGCAACGAACGCGGCGGGCAGGTCTTCCACGAATGGGCGCGCAAGATCGTCGAAGCCGACGACGAGGAACTGCGCGGACTGTTCGGCCGCGATTGCAAGGCCGATTTCGCCGCCGTCGCCGAAGCAGCCGAATAGCGGCCAGGCAGGGCAGGGCCAAACCGCTGGACGAAATGGATAGCCGAAGACGATCGTCCGATCGGGTAGGACCATGCGGCAAGCGACGCGAGCGAGGACAGGATGGCGCTGACGCTGGAGGACAAGGAGGCGATCCGCGATGTCGTGGCCGCCTATGCTCATGCGATCGACCGCCGCGACTGGGGCATGATGGCCGCGCTGTTCCATCCCGACGCCACGTTCGCGTTCGGTCCGGTGGAAGGCGGCTGGCGCGACTTCCTCGCCCAGGCGCGCGCGATCATCGACCCCTGCCTGGCGACCCAGCACCAGCTCGGCCAAACGCTGATCGGCGGCGATGCGCCCGACGTGGCGATCAGCGAGACCTATATGACCGCGATGCACGTCGTCCCTGCGGGCTATCCGTTGACCGATGTGTTCGCCGATCGCGGCGAGACCTATGCGGCGATCGTCGCCGGACGCTACGTCGACCGGTTCGAAAAACGCGGCAGCGAATGGCGGATCGCCCGCCGTCAGGGTCTCTACGACTGGCGCGAATATCGCGAGATCGGCGCGGCGAACCTGTCCGCGATGCCCGAAGGCGCCTGCGGCTATCACGACGAACGCGACCCCGCGACCCCCGTCGCGGCGCGCTGGCGCGCCATTGGGATGGCAAGAACCGGGCGGTGAATTGACACGTTTTTGCAAGGAGACCTGAACGATGCCCGGGGCAGCGCACGATGTGATCGCGAATTTCTGGCGGGTGCAGGACAGCGGCGACTACACGCGACTGGTCGACCTGTTCGCCGCGGACGCGCTGGTCGAAGACCCGGTCTGGGGCACCTACCGCGGGCGCGAGGAGATCGGTCGGTTCATGACGACGATGGTCGCGGTCATGGGCGAGCGCAAAATTCGCTTCACGATCGACGAGATCTGCGGCGACGATCATGCCGCATGGTCGCGCTGGACGATGCACTCGCCGGAGGGGACGCGCGGCGGTTGCGGCCTCTACAGGATCGCCGAAGGCAAGCTGACTTACTATCGCGATTATATGGACCCCGACGAAGCCGGCGACGAAGCCGACTGATCTCCCGGCGGAGCGTCAGGCGCGCGCGGCGCTGCGTCCGGCGATATAGCCGTAGGTGATCGCCGGGCCGAGGGTGCCCCCCGCTCCGGCATAAATTCCGCCGGTGGGCGAGGCTATGACGTTGCCCGCGCCATAGAGCCCGGCGATCGGGACGCCATCGTGCGCCAGGATGCGCGCCTCGCCGTCGGTTTGCGGACCGCCGTTGGTTCCCAGCATGCCCATGTGGACCGCGACCGCGAAGAACGGCGGCTGCGCGACCGTCCCCAGCGTCATCGCCGCGCCCTGCCGCGAGCGATCGCCGTAGAAATGGTCGTAAGTGTTCGTCCCGCGATCGAAATCGGGATCCTCGCCGCGTTCGGCGTGACGATTGAAGCGCGCGGTGGTCGCTTCGAGCGCGTCGCCGGGTATTCCGATCGCGTCGCCCAGCCCGGCGAGTGTGTCGGCGGTGACCACCCAGTCGGGCAGCGCGTCGCCGGGCATTACGGTGTCGATCGGATAGCGCGCGCGATATTGCGCGTCGAACACCAGCCAGGCGGGCATGTTCTCGTAATCGTAGCTTTGCGGGTCGAAGCGGTGGAACGCGCCCGCGAGCGCCGAATAATTCGCCGCTTCGTTGCAAAAGCGTTCGCCCTTGCGGTTCACCATCAGCGAATGCGGCACGGTCCGTTCGATCAGCAACGGCGAGGCGCGCTGTTCGCCATCCGCCCAGCGGCTCGTCGGCGGGGCGAGCGTCGGCGCCCACCACGCGCTGGTCATGTTGCCGAGCTTCGCACCCGCGCGCATCGCCAGCACCAGCCCGTCGCCGCGCGCGGTCGGCGGCGAGGCGGGGGCGTCGACGGGA
>JBBSTE010000042.1:0-21615 GCA_038236185.1 Sphingomonadales bacterium
CTCTCTTGCCGACACCCCCGCGAAAGCGGGGACCCATCTCCGGCCGGTGGAGATGGGTCCCCGCTTTCGCGGGGATGACGAAAATAGGAGAAACGCGACCATCATCGCGCCTTACCGCAACCCGCTCACAGTTTCGCCCGTCAGCAAATCGAACCGGATGCCCAGCGTCCGCCGCTCACGCGGGCGCTGCCCGCTATCGCGCCGGACCGATGGTTTCGTCGGGATCACAATCTTACGCTTCACGCCGCAACCTCCCTTGCCACACTCACATCGTCGAACGGAAGGACGAGATCGCCGACGATCTGGCCCTGTTCGTGTCCCTTGCCCGCGATCAGCACGATATCCTCCGCGCGCGCCATCCCGACCGCCGCCCCGATCGCCGCGCGCCGGTCGCCGATCTCGGTCGCATTCGGTGCGCCTTCCATCACATCGCGCCGGATCGCGCCTGCGTCCTCGCCGCGCGGATTGTCGTCGGTGACGATCGCGACGTCCGCCAGCGCGGCGGCGATCGCCCCCATCGGTTCCCTCTTACCCTGATCGCGGTCGCCGCCCGCGCCGAAGACGAGGATCAACCGCCCGGTCACATGCGGACGAAGCGCCGCGATCGCCGCCTCGAGCGCATCGGGGGTATGCGCGTAATCCACATAGACCGGCGCGCCGCTCCGCGCGATCACCGCGCGCTCCAGCCTCCCGCGCACCGGCTGCAAACGGCCGAGCGCCATCAGCGTCGCGCTGGTATCGCCCCCCGTCGCGATCACCAAACCCGCCGCGACCAGCGCATTCGCCGCCTGATACGCGCCGATCAGCGGCAGCGTCACCTTATGCTGCTTGCCGTCCGCCTCGATCACCAAGCCCTGCCCCAGCAAGGTCGGATCGCGGGAGACGAGACGGATCGTATCGCCATGCTCGCCGACAGTGATCAGACGGTTGCGGCGTTGGCGCGCGAGATCGGTCACGCGCTCGGATTGCGGATCGTCGACCCACACCACGGCGACGCCGTCGTCCGCCAGCACTTCCGAAAACAGCCTGAGCTTGGCGGTGAAATACGACGCCATGTCGCCGTGATAATCGAGGTGGTCACGGCTCAGGTTGGTGAAGGCGGCGGCCGCGACGGGAACGCCTTCGGTGCGATATTGCGACAGGCCGTGGCTCGACGCTTCGAAGGCGACATGCGTGACGCCCTCACGCGCCAGCCCCGCGACGTTCGACAGGAACGTCACAATGTCGGGCGTCGTCAGCCCCGTCGTCACGCGCTCGTCGGCGGTTGCGACGCCGAGCGTCCCGATCGAGGCGGCGTGATGCCCCGCCATTCGCCACAATTGCCGCGTCATCTCGACCGTCGAGGTCTTGCCGTTGGTGCCCGTCACCGCCACCGAGGTTGCGGGAAACGGCGCGAAGAATTGCGCGGCGAGTTCGGCGAAGCAGCCGCGCGCATTGTCGGCGGCGATATGCACCGCGCCCGCGACCTCAGTCTCCGGTCGTGCGACCACGGCGACTGCACCAGAAGCGACCGCAGCGGGAATGAAATCCTCGCCGTTGACTCGCGCACCCTCGAACGCACCGAAGACGTTGCCCGGCGCGACCTTGCGGTGATCGATCGCGAAGCCCGTCACTTGCGCCGTTTCGGCCCCGCCGGTCAGCGCGCCCAGCTTCATTCGGCCCCCGCCTTGTCGGTGTTCGGCCCCGGAGCGTGCCAGAGCAACGGCATCAGATCGCGCTCGTCGATATCGCGGTGGTCGTCGGGGATGACGCCGAGCATCGCGCCGGTTCGCGTGATGACGCGGCTGACGACGGGCGCGACGGTCCAGGCCGCGGTGGTGATTCCAAACGATTCGGCGTTGCCCTTGGGCGAATCGAGCATCGCGATGACGACATAACGTGGGCTATCCATCGGAAAGGCCGCGGCGAAGGTCGAGACGTTACGATGCCGGTCGTAGCCCCCCGCCGCCGCCGCCTCGGCGGTGCCGGTCTTGCCGCCGACGCGGTAGCCCGGCGCCTCGCCCTTCTTACCGGTGCCTTGGAGGACGACGAGCCGCAGCAATTGGCGCATCCGGGCGCTGGTCGCCTCGCTGATGACGCGCCGGCCCTTGGCGGCATGGCCCGGCGCGACCTTCAGCAACGTCGCGGGGCGCCAGACGCCGCCATTGACCAGCGCGGCATAGGCGCTCGCCAGATGCAGCGGCGTCACCGCGATGCCGTGGCCGTAGGCGGTCGTCATCACCGTCGTGCGCGCCCAATAGGTCGGCCACAGCGGGCCGCCTTTCTCCTTGATCTCGATGTCGGGCCTGGTGTCGAAGCCAAGCTTCCTGAACATCGCCTGCATTCGCGCCGCACCGACCTCGTCGGCGATCCGCGCGGTTGCGATATTCGAGGAATGAATCAGCGTTTCCGGGATGTTGAGCCAGCGGCGCTGCTCGTGCCCGCGATCGTCGTGGATGGTGTAGCGGCCGACCTGGATCGGCGCGGTCGCGTCGAACCGGCGCGCCATCGATGTCACGACGCCGGTGTCCATCGCCGCCGCCATCGTGATCGGCTTGAAGGTCGACCCCAGTTCGTAGACGCTCTGCGTCACGTTGTTGCGCAGCTCGTCGGTCCCCGCCATCCCGACGCGATTGGGATTGAACGACGGGAACGATGCCATTGCGATCACTTCGCCCGTCGCGACGTCGAGGACGATCCCCGCCGCGCCGCGCGCCTGGAACGACGCCATCGCGCGACCGAGTTCGCTTTCCATCGCCGCCTGCACGCGGCTGTCGATCGAGAGCGCCACCGGCGCGCCCGCGGTCGCCGGGTTCGTCAGCCTGTCGTCGAGCGCCCGTTCCATGCCGGAGCGGCCATGCACCGTCGAATCATCCTTGATCGTCCCGATATAGCCCAGGACATGCGACGCGAGTACCGTCTGCGGGTAGAGCCGCTGCGGCTCGGCGGCGTAGACGATCCCCGGCTCGCCGATCGCATTGACCGCCTCGACCAGCGACGGAGAAGCGCGACGGTTGAGATAGGTGAACGACACCGTCTTGGTGATCTGCGCGTAGAAATACGCCTGATCGCCGATGTCGGGCATCAGATCGGCGAGCTTCTTGGCGATCTCGCCGCGATCGCCGAGCAGGCGATCGGGATGGACCCCGATCGTCCACGCGTCGATCGTCCGTGCCAATGGCGTGCCGTTGCGATCGACGATATCGCCGCGCGCGACGTGTCCGACCGTCGGCGAGCGCCCGCCCGCCTCGCTCAGCACGCCGAGCAGCGCCAGCCGGAACGTCACGACGAGCATCGCCGCGACGAACAACAGCATCAGGATCATCAGCCGCATATGCTGTGTCGCGAGCAGCGCGCCGCGTTGCGCGGCGGCGCCGCGCACGCCCTGGATCGGCCGGGCGACCGCCGCGGTCACCGCAAGCGGGCTTCGCTACGCGCACCACTCAACAGATCGCCCAGCGTCGAATCGCTCAGCAGCGTGCGATCGAGCATCGCCACCGCCTGCGCTTTTCGCGTCGCCGCGGGCTTGGCGATCGAGGCGATGATGGCCGCCGCCGTCCCCGCCGAAGCAGCGCGGTCATGCGCGGATTCGACCGCGTTTACGACCGACGCCACCGCGATCGGAGCGGACCGGCGAACCGGCTCCACCGCCCCAACCTTGGTCGTCACGACCGGAGCGATGGTAACGGGGCTCGCGACCTCGATCACGCGCGGCGCCTGCGCGGTGAAGGTCGGCACGACGAGCGCCGCGGTCTGGATCGCCGGCTGCGAAGAACTACCATCGAACGAGATCGACGCGAGCTGCGCCTCGCTGCGGACGAACTGCCCCGCGGTCGGCGCGACCAGCGCCAGCGTGTCGCCGTTCCAGCGTTCGAGCTGGACGAGGTTCGCGCGCGTATCGAATTCGGTTTCCAGCGCGCGCACGTCGCGCTCCGCCGAGACGATCCTGGCGTCGACCTGCTCCAATCTCTTACGCTCGGCGGCGACCTGCAACGAGACGAGATAGAAACCCAGCGTCACGATCACGCAACCGCCGAACCAGCCCAGGCTCTTCCATCGAAATGCCGCCGTCATGCCGTCTCTCCACTCAACACGCCCCACGCCGGCGCGGTCGTTCGCCGCGCCGTCCGCAATGTCGCGGAGCGCGCGCGCGGGTTGCGCGCGACCTCCGCCTCGCCCGCGCGAATGCCGCGGGCGATGATCTCGAAACTGGGCGCCCGCGCATCGTTGGCGGCGGGCCGGTGCCGCGATCCGGCGGGCGTCGCGCCCGAACGCTCGCGCAGGAAATGCTTCACGACACGGTCTTCGAGGCTGTGAAAGGTCACCACCGCCAGCCGTCCGCCCGGCGCCAGCACGCGCTCCGCCGCCGCTAGCCCGTCGGCGAGTTCGCCGAGTTCCCGGTTCACATGGATGCGGATCGCCTGGAAGCTCCGCGTCGCGGGATCCTTCTTGTCGTGCGGCTTGTGGCCCAGCGCCTTGCGGACGACGTGCGCCAGCTCGCCGGTCCGCGTGATCGGCCGCGCGGCGACAATCGCGCGCGCCACCCGCCGCGACTGCCGCTCTTCGCCATATTGATAGAGCACGTCGGCGATCTCGCCTTCGTCGGCCTCGTTGACGAAATCCGCCGCGCTCTCGCCGGCCTGGCTCATCCGCATGTCGAGCGGCCCGTCCGCCTGGAACGAAAAGCCGCGCTCGGCATGGTCGAGCTGCATCGACGACACGCCGATGTCCATTGTCACGCCGTCGACCGGCGCCACATCGCGCGCCTCGAGCTCCGCCGCCATCGCCGAGAACGGCGCTTCGACGAGAGTCAGCCGATCGTCCGCATGCGCGGCGGCGATCGCATCGGGATCGCGATCGAACGCGATGACCCGCGTGCCCTTGTCGAGGAGTGCCTTCGCATAGCCGCCCGCACCGAACGTCGCATCGACCATCGTCTCGCCTGGGGCGGGGGCGAGCGCGGCGACGACTTCGTCGAGCAGCACGGGGACATGCGGGGCCGGGGCGGTCACAGCGCGATGCCCTTTTCCGCAAGGTGATAACGACACGCCGACAGCATCACTTCGGGGATATCGGCGGCGCTCAGGACCAGCTTCGGATTCCAGATTTCGATGACGTCGATCGATCCCCAGAAGAACGCATGCGCGCCGATATCTGCGTGGAACCGCGGAAAGCCGGACAGGGTGAAGCGACCGCTGGCGTCGAACGACGTCGCCTCCGCGGCGAGGCTGCCCTTGCGCTTGATGCTGTAATCGAATTCGCCGTCCTCGGCGGTGTGCTCGCGCTCGCGCCGGTCGAGATCTTCGGCCAGCCGGTCGAGATACCCCGGCTCGAAGGCGACCGCGCAGCGCGATTTCTGATGAACCCCGACGACGATCGTCTTGCCGTCCGATTGTCCCGCGTTGGCGATCAGCGTCGCGCGAAGCGATGCGGGTATGGCGACGCGGCCCTTGTCGTCGACAAGTCCGATTCCTCCGCCTGTGTATCTACCCCTGGTCGACACGCCACCTCACACGCGGGTGGGCATGTCTCGGGCCGTTCCGAAAAGCGGTTCCGCACCACCGTTCGGTTTACAAGGCGCAAGTTACAGCGAGCTGCCCCCTCTGTTCTCAGAGAAGTATCAGCGACCGCTGCCGAATAAAAGGGATTTTGTGCCTCAAACGGGGAAATTGCCCCTAAATTTACCGTCGCCCTCTACGGAAGGCGCAGTCCGGGCCACATTGTTCCCAGTTCGTTCTCGATTGAATGTCGGCTTCATCCGACTTCGGGTATGGTTTCCTCGAATCTCCCCCGCGACTCACTTCCTCGCTCCGGGTTGCGGCGCCACCGGTTGAACCCGGATGATCTGGACCGGCGGCAATGTGGTTGCATTGGCCTCGACCGTGCCGGGCGCGACGCCGAGTTCGGCCAGCGGCTCGTTGGTCGGTTGATCCGGAACCGCGGTGTTGCTGATCGTCAGATTCGCGATCGTATCCGCGGTCGGCGCGCCGACCACCGTGATCGGCCGCTCGCGGTTCGCGGTGCTGAAGATCGCGCTGGCTAGGCCGATGAGCAGGACCACCGCCGCGAGGCCGATCATGCCGACCTTCACGCGCTGCATCGTCTGGTGGGATGAGGGTGCGACCGTCTTCATTCCGTCGCGAGGCTGTAACGGATCGTCCCGCGTTTGTCGAACCGGTTAGCGCGAAGTGTGGGTCAGGCCTTTCGACGCGAGCCATGCGGGATCGTAAAGACTGGAAAGATAACGAAATCCGGTATCGCACAGGATCGTCGCGATCCGCTTCCCCTGCCCCAAGTCCTTCGCCAGACGCACCGCCCCGGCGACGTTGATTCCCGACGACAACCCGAGGCACAGCCCCTCCTCGTTCAGCATCCGATCGACCCAGTCGAGACCCTCCTGATCCGAAATCCGGAACTGCGTGTCGATCGGCGCACCTTCGAGATTGCCCGTGATTCGCCCCTGCCCGATCCCTTCTGCCACCGACGACCCTTCGCTCTTCAACTCGCCATGCGCGTAATAGTCGTAAAGCGCGGCGCCGTGCGGATCGGCGAGCGCGATCGTGACATTCTCGTCCTTCGCCTTCAGCCCCATGCCGACCCCGGCAAGCGTCCCGCCGGTGCCGACCGCGCAGGCGAAGCCGTCGACGCGCCCGTCCATCTGGGTCCAGATCTCCTCGGCGGTCCCGACGATATGCGCGCGGCGGTTGGCGACATTATCGAACTGGTTCGCCCACACCGCCCCCGGCGTCTCCTCCGCGATCCGCCGAGACTGATGAACGAAATGACACGGCGACGAATACGCCGCCGCGGGCACCAGCACCAGTTCAGCTCCCAGCGCGCGCAACGTGTCCATCTTCTCGCGGCTCTGCGTCTCGGGCATGACGATGATCGTTTTGTACCCCTTGGCGTTGGCGACGAGGGCGAGACCGATTCCGGTATTCCCCGCGGTCCCCTCGACGATCGTCCCGCCGGGCAGAAGCGTCCCGCGTTCCTCGGCGTCCGCGACGATGAACAGCGCCGCGCGATCCTTCACGCTCGCGCCCGGATTGGCGAATTCGCATTTGCCGAAAATGTCGCAGCCGGTCTCCTCGCTCGCGCCCTTGAGGCGGACGAGCGGGGTGTTGCCGATCAGGGCTAGCGTGTCGGGGACGGTTGGCATCGCAGATAGATGGCGTGGCCAGCTTGATGCGGCAACCTTACAAACGCTTGTGGCGAAACAACGTCGGGCTTATGGTAGATGCAAGGCCACGCGAGGTAGAACGATGGGTGTTCAGCTCAATATCAAGGATCCCGAAACCGTTCGCCTCGCGCATGAACTTGCGAAACGACGCGGCAAATCCGTGACGCAAGCGATCCGCTCGGCGATCGAGCACGATCTCGCCGTCGATGTCGACGAACTGGCTGAGCGCAAACGTCGAGCCGGGGAACTGATTTCCGGGCTGCGCAGCCGCTTCAAACCGGAATTCGCCGCACAGGAGCTGTCCATCACTTACAAGAGCCTGCTTTATGACGAGAAAGGCCTGCCGAAATGATCGTCGATACTTCGGCGATCATGGCGATCCTGCGCGGCGAGGAGGAGGAACAGCGCTTCACCGCGATTCTGTTCGACGCGCTTGGACAGGTGTCGATGTCGGCGGGTTCATGGGTCGAGTTGGGCGTAGTAGCGCTACGCACGATGCAGCACGTCCCGCTCCACGAAATCGACATGCTCCTCGATAATTTCGGCATCAAGATCGTGCCGGTTTCGCTGGAATTGGCGGGCATCGGTCGGGACGGATATGAGCGATACGGTCAGGCCAGCGGGACCGGCGCGAAACTGAACTTCGGCGATAGTTTCGCCTACGCACTCGCCAAGGCCACGGGAGAACCGTTACTTTTCAAAGGCAAGGATTTTGCCAAGACCGACATCGCCGAAATGGTTTGAGGCTTGGCGACAGCAACGCCACTGGAAGCCGGCCACCGCCGCCCCCTATCCCGCGCGAACTTCTACTCCCACGTGACCACCGCCTACGCGCTGCTCAGGATGCGCGGCGTCCCGATCGGCAAGATCGATTATCTGGGGGCATCTAGCTCATTGGCTGCGGGCATCCCGGCACAGGCGTCGATCGCGGGTCAAAAGCGCACGCAAACGCTCGCCGACGGAGAGGTCCATCGCAATTTCAGAGGCGTTGCGCCAAATATAACAAAGGCGCCCGTCGCCGGACCGCCCCCTTTTTCGGCAAGCCGTCACGGGAATAAATCCCGTGACGTCGGACGCGGGCCTCGGCCCGCGCCGGCCGGTCTTGCGGGAGTGCGGGCGAGCTTTCGCTCGTCCGTCTCTCCCGCTGCGACCTTACTTGATCTCCACCGTCGCGCCGGCGGCTTCGAGCTGCGCCTTGAGCTTGGCGGCCTCGTCCTTGTTGACGCCTTCCTTGACGGCCTTGGGAGCCGATTCGACCAGCGTCTTCGCCTCGGTCAGGCCAAGCTGGGTGATCGCGCGGACTTCCTTGATGACGTTGATCTTCTTGCCGCCGTCGCCGGTCAGGATCACGTCGAATTCGGTTTGCTCCTCGGCGGCGGGGGCAGCGGCGCCACCACCGGCGGCAGGCGCGGCCGCAACCGCGGCAGCGGCGGAAACGCCCCACTTCTCTTCGAGCATCTTCGAAAGCTCGGCGGCTTCGAGGACGGTCAGTTCGCTCAGGCTGTCAACGAGCTTGGTCAGGTCTGCCATGATGATTTCCTTCTATATCGTCACCCCGGCGAAGGCCGGGGTCGTCCAGTTGCTTGAGATCCCGGCCTGCGCCGGGATGACGGTTATGCGGCTTCCTTCTCGGCATAGGCCGAAAGCACCCGCGCGAGTTGCGCGGCCGGCGCCTGCGTGATGGTCGCCAGCTTGGTGGCGGGTGCCACCAGCAGGCCGACGATCTTGGCGCGCAGTTCGTCGAGCGACGGCAACGTCGCCAGCGCCTTCACGCCGTTCACGTCGAGCGCGGTCGCGCCCATCGCTCCGCCGACGATTTCGAACTTGTCGTTGGTCTTCGCGAACTCGACCGCGATCTTGGCGGCGGCGACCGGATCGACCGAGGTGGCCAGACCGACCGGCCCGGTGAGCATGTCGCCCAGCGAGAGATAGTCGGTGCCGTCGAGGGCGATCTTCGCGAGCTTGTTCTTCGAGACCTTGTAGACCGCGCCGGCGTCGCGCATCCTGTTCCTCAACAGCGTCGATTGTGCGACGGTGAGGCCGAGGTTGCGGGTGACGACCACCACGCCGACCTCGGAAAAGGTGCGGTTCAGCTCGGCGACGGCCGCGGTCTTTTGCGCACGATCCATGCCATTCTCCACTTCATTGAACGGGCCGCGAACGGCACGCCCGGTTATGAACCGCCCGCGCAATGCGCGAACGGATGTCCAGCGATGGGGAATGGGAAGCAGACGCAACCGAAAAGGCGCGGCAAACCGGAAAGCCGGTATAATCCTGTCCCCGTCTCGGCGGGAAATTAAGCTACGGCGAACCCGCAGCACCCACTGTCTCGGACGGTGCCCGGCGGCGAGGCCGTCGGACGAAGGCGCGCTCATAACGGCGCGGGGGCGAAAGTCAATTCATCGACAAGCGATCCGCCCGCAATAAAGCGGTACGCGATTCCGTTCAGTCCGCGACACCCAGCCGCTCGGCCTGATCGCGCAGTCTGCGGTCCTTGGTCCAAAACACCGCTTCCGGGGTCAGCATCGTCGCGGCGAGAAGGTGCGCATCGACATAGCCGATACCCGTGCCGAACAATTTCCAATCCTCGATCAGCGTCACGACCTCCTCCTCATTCGCTACCGCGGACTCGGGCAGCAGTCGCAGGCGCGGGATGAGATTGGCGCGGTCGCGCAACGATCCGAGTGAAATCTCGCCGATGATGTGCGGATGCATCAGGACATCGCCTGCCTCCAAACGCGCCGCCATCGCCGGATTAAGGTCATTCAGATGATCCACCCAAATTGACGTATCAACGAGGATCACCGAAAACGGCGGCGCGGCGGGGCGACCAGCTCGGGTTCGCTTCCTCCAAGTCTCGCCAATCGCCGCGCGGCTTCGCGGGCGACTAGTTCCGTCAACGCAGCGCGCACCAGCGCCGATTTCTCGGTGATCCCGGTATATTCCTGCGCCTTGGCGACAAGATCGTCGTCGAGCGCGATTGTCGTCCGCATGCCGCTTTCCTTCGGCTCGGACATAGCATCGATTGGTGACGAAATCCATGCCTGCGGCGGGCTATTGAGTCTCGCGCGATGTCGTCGATTTACGCTGATTTAATGGCAGGAGTGGAGGGATTCGAACCCACGACCCTCGGTTTTGGAGACCGATGCTCTAACCAACTGAGCTACACTCCTGCGAGGCGCCGGGAATTGGCCGTGCGCCCGTCCAGTGTCAAGCTGTGCCGGCTCAGGCTGCGCGGACTTGGGTCACGTTGCGCATCGCCAGCGCGCGGGCTTCGGCGACGGGAAGCGGGCGGCCGAAATAATAGCCCTGGACCTTGGTGCAGCCGAGTTCGCGGACCATCGCGAGTTCGGTCTCGGTCTCGACGCCTTCTGCGGTCGTTGCCATGCCGAGGCTTTTGGCGAGGGCGACGACTGCGTTGATGATGGCGACCGCTTCGCGCACGCCCTTCGAGGCTGCGGTCACGAAGCTGCGGTCGATCTTGATCGACGAGAAGCGCGTGCGGCTGAGGTAGCCGAGCGAGGAATAACCAGTGCCGAAATCGTCGAGGCTGAGGCGGACGCCGAGGTCGAGAACGCGTTCGAGCGTCTTGGTCGCGCCGGTGCCTTCGCGCATGAACACGCTTTCGGTGACTTCGAGCTCGAGACGGTCGGCGGGCAGGCCGCTCTGCGCGAGCGCCGAAGTGACGATCGTCACGAAATTGGGATTGTGGAGCTGCTCGGGCGAGACGTTGACCGCGACGCGGATGTCGTCGGGCCAGTTCGCGGCTTCGGCGCAGGCGGTGCGCATCACCCATTCGCCGATCGGGCCGATCAACCGCGCATCCTCCGCGATCGGGATGAACTTCACCGGCGAGACATTGCCGAATTCGGGGTGTTGCCAGCGCAGCAGCGCCTCGAAGCCGGTCAGCCGTCCGGTGTCGCCATCGACGACGGGCTGATAGTCCAGGTGCATTTCGCCCTTTTCGAGCGCGTGGCGCAGCGCGATTTCGAGGACGCGGCGTTCCTCGGCCTTGACGTGGAGCTGCGGCTCATAGGCGTGGAAGACGCCGCCGCCCTCGTCCTTCGAGCGATACAGCGCGAGATCGGCGGAGCGGATCAGCGTTTCGGCGGTGCGGCCGTCGCGCGGGCTGGTCGCGATTCCGATGCTGGCGCCGATATAGAGCGTTTGCGAATCGAGCTCATAGGGTTTCGACAGCGAATCTATGATCTTGCGCGCGAGTTCTTCGATTCGCTTCGTGTCGCTCGCGTCGCGGATCACGACCGCGAATTCGTCGCCGCCGAGGCGGCCGATCAGATCGGTGCCCGCGGTCAGTTGCGCGAGGCGTTCGGACACGCGCCCGAGCAGGCGGTCGCCGACGAGATGGCCGAGCGTGTCGTTGATCGCCTTGAACCGGTCGAGATCGATCATCAGAAAGGCGGCGCGCGACCCCCATTTCTCGGCTTCGTCGAGCGCGCGGGTCAGCGCCTCGTGGATGCTCAGGCGATTGGGCAGGCCGGTCAGCGCGTCGTAACGCGCCATCCGGTTGATCTGCTCGGCGGAGGCGCGCTGATCGGTGACGTCGGAGCCGACGCCGCGGAAACCGAGGAAGGCGCCCGCCTCGTCGTACCGCGGCGACGCCGCCATGTCCCACCAGCGCGGCACGCCGTCGATCACGACCGGAATCGCGAGATCGCGGAAACTCTCACGCGTCTTCAGTTTCTCGGCGAGGATGTGCAGGCCGGGCGCGAAATCGCCCTTTTCCCAAGCGGGGCCAGCGAGGACCTGGAGGAAAGGCATGCCGTCGATCGTCACCGGATCGAGCCCGAGCGCATAGGCGAAGCGCGGGCTCGCGCGCATCACGCGCCGCGCCGCATCGGTCTCCCACAGCCAGTCCGACCCCGATTGCTCGAATTCGTGGAGCAGCAGGCTGACCGTCTCGTCGCGTTCGCTGAGCGTGATCTCCGACGCGCGGAGCGCGACCAGGGCGCGGGCGCGGGTGATGCAGGCGACGATCAGCAGGAGTGTGAACAGAAGCATGGCCCCGGCGGCGGCGTGCGCGCCCGCGAGGCCGACCTTGACCGCGCCCGCGATTCCCATCGTCGCGAGGAACAAAGCCGTCGCCAGCGCCAGTGGCGCCATCGCGACGGCCGCGGCGGCCATGAGGACGCTCGCGACCATCCACAGGCCGAAGGCGGCGGGGGTGCCGGGTTCCGCGAATACGGTGATCGGGATCGACCAGATGGCGGCGAGTCCGATGCCTTCGAGCGCGGTATCGCGCAAATCGCCCAGCGAGGCGTAGCCGCCGTCCTGATGACGCGTCCGCAGCCGCCGGAACGCGACCGCCAGCGCGACCGCCGTGACGAGCGCGCCCCAGCTGCCGAGCATAACCAGCGGCACCGCGGCGCTGAACAGCACCGCGGTGAGCGCGGCGCCGATCAAATTCGCGGCCAGCAGGAAGATCGTGAGCTCGCGACCGGCGCGAAGCTGGCTCGCCCGGATGCGGCTCATCGCGATCGGGTCGGCGCCCTCGCGCAGGCCGACCAGCGCGAGCAGGTCGATCTTCTGGACGCCATTGGTCGCAGCGGGAATTGGGTCGGTCCTCACCCGCGGAGGGATAGCGTCCGCCGGGTTGACGTATGGTTTCCGCTCAAGCCGAATCGGAAATTAACTTTGCGGCTGCTGTCGCCTCGTGAAGTGAAGCCTGGTTGGGGCCATCGCGCGGACCAAGCTCCTTCCGTCATGCCGGACCAGTTCCGGCATCCACCGCGCCGCGAACGCACAAGCCCTTGATCGTGCGGCACAGTGGACCCCGGAATAAATCCGGGGTGACGGTTGAAGGCCGTTACGCCGCGATGGCGTAGGGTTTGATGTCTCCGCTGAGATAGAGATTGCGCGCCTTCGCGCGGCTGAGCTTGCCCGAGCTGGTGCGCGGAAGCGTCCGCGGCGGGATCAGTTCGATCACGCAGTTCATCCCGGTGACGGAACGCACCCGCTCGCGGATTTCGTCGCGCAGGCGGATGCGCTCGGCTTCGTCGGAACTGCGGCACTGGACGAGGACCGCGGGGGTTTCCTCGCCGCCGGGGGTCGTGATCGCGAAGGCGGCGATGTCGCCGGCCTTGAAACCGGGGAGTTGTTCGACCGCCCATTCGATGTCTTGCGGCCAATGGTTGCGGCCGTTGACGATGATCATGTCTTTGGCGCGGCCGACGATGTAGAGATAGCCGTCGCTGAGATACCCCATGTCGCCGGTGTCGAGCCAGCCGTCGCTCATGCAGGCGTCGGTCGCGGCTTCATCGCGGAAATAGCCGGCCATAACCGACGGACCCTTGCACCAGACCTTGCCGATCGCGCGCTCGGGCAGCGGAGTGCCGTCCTCCTCGCGGATTTCGAGCGCCATGTCGCGCACCGCCTTGCCGCAGTTGACGATCGCGCGGAACCGCTGCGGGCGATCCTGTCCCGCCGCGACGCCCGACAATTGGGTTTCCTCGACGAGTTCGACGCGGATGCCCTCCCCCGGCGGCATCAGCGTCACCGCGAGCGTCGCCTCGGCGAGGCCGTAGCTCGGCAGGAAAGCCGATGCCTTGAAGCCTGCGTCGGCGAAGGCATCGACGAAGCTCTGCATCACATCGGGACGGATCATGTCGGCGCCGTTGCCCGCGACGCGCCAGCGCGACAGATTGAACCGCTCCGACGCCTTGATCTGGCTGGAGATGCGCCGCGCGCAGATGTCGTAGCCGAAGGTCGGCGAGTAACTGAGCGTCGTGCCGGGATTGCGACTGATGAGGTCGAGCCACGCGAGCGGACGCCGCGCGAAATCCTCGGTCTTCAGATAATCGGTGGAGACCTGGTTGGCGACCGGCGACAGGAAACAGCCGACCAACCCCATGTCGTGATACCACGGCAGCCACGAGACGCAGCGGTCGGTGCCGTCGATCGCCATGCCGTGGCTGTGCGCGGCGAGATTGTTGAGCAAGGCGGCGTGGGTGATCGCGACGCCGTGCGGGAAACGCGTCGAGCCACTCGAATATTGCAGATAGGCGATGTCGTCGCTTGCCGCCTCGGGCAACTTGCCTTCCACGACCGGGCGCGCGAGCAGATCGTCCCAGGCGATGCCGTGCGTCCCCGCCGCCACGGCGGCGGCGCCCGCCATTTCGGCGAGTTCGGGCGGATAGATCAGCATCACGGGGTCGCAGCTGTCGAGCTGGACGCGAAGCTGGTCGATGTAAGAATCGCGCCCGCCGAACGACGTGGGGAGCGGGAGCGGCACCGGCCAGGCGCCGGCATAGACGACGCCGAAGAAGAGAGCCGCGAATTCCGCGCTCGTCTCCGCGACCAAGGCGACGCGAGCCTCGCGTGCGACACCCGCCGCGATCAGACGATGCGCCGCCGCGATCGCGTCGTCACGCAACGCGCTGAACGGGTAAGCGCGCGTCAGCATCCCGCGCGCGTCGTGAAAATTGAGGCCGCGCCGCCCCCGCGCCGCGTAATCCAGCGCATCGCCCAGCGTCGCGAAGTCGGCATAGCGACGCGGCAGCGAATCCTCGCTCGGCGTATAGGTGGCCCTGACGATCTCGTCGGTGGTCATCTCGAACATGCTTCCCATCGATGCGGCGCGCATCTCTTGTCGCTGATCTCTTCTCGGATGCGCGGCGTTCAAATTCGGCTGTCAGTGTGGCACAAACATGGCGCATGCCCCGATCGCGCAAATCCCCGACCCCGCTCGACGCCGCCGCGCTCGATCGGCTGGCGCTGCGCTACGTCGAGCGATTCGCCACCAGTCGGGGACGATTGATTGCGTACCTTGATCGGAAACTGCGCGAATACGGCGCCTCGGGCGAGGTCGATAGCGCCGCCGTAGCGGAGCGGATGGCGGCGCGCGGCTACGTCGACGATGCTACTTATGCCGATGCGAAAGCCGCGTCGATGGCGCGGCGTGGGTACGGTCCGCGCCGCGTTACCGAAGCGTTGCGGCATGCCGCGATCGAGCCTGAGCAGATCACGCCGATCGTCGATGGCTTGCCCGCGGTCCAGGCGGCGCTGGCCTTCGCCCGCCGGCGGCGGATCGGGCCGTTCGCGATCGCGCCCGCCGAACGTCCCGAACGCGAGCGCCAGATCGCGGCGCTGATCCGCGCCGGGCATGGGTATGCGCTGGCGAGGCGGATCGTCGAGGCGTCGAGCGAGGGCGAATTCGAACCTGCCGACCTCGACCGATAACGCAAACGGTTGTGCGCTGCGTCACAACTGCCAGGGTCTAAACTCAATCCCCGCAACGGCCGGGACGGAGCGGGATTTGCCGCACAGGCAGAAGCAAGGAGGAAGCGATGCCAAAGCATCGTGACCGACGCGGCGACGCCGCTGTAGGGCAAAGCCCGCCCGCCGCGCAGCGGTCGCCGGGAGAAGCCCGCCGGCCGCGTCGCTTGCTTGCGCGTAGCTATGGCTACGCGACCGCGCTGCGCTCCTTGCCGGTGGGCTTCTCCCGGCGATCACGACCATTGCGGGGATTGGGTTTAGACCCTAGCGTCGATCGGGGGAAATCGATGCGTAACGATCCGCCTACAGCCGCGGCAGAACGCGACGAGGACGGCGGCACCGAGGGTGCGGGCGCCGACGACGGCGTGCGCGTGACGGGGTCGCTCAAATGGTTCGACGTGACGCGTGGTTTCGGCTTCCTCGTTCCCGACGATCCCGCCGTCGGTGACGTCCTCATTCATTTCTCGGTTCTGCAGCCGCTCAATCGCCGCAGCCTGCCCGAAGGCGCCCGGCTGGAGGCGGTCGCGATTCGTGGCGAGCGCGGCATGCAGGCGCGCGAGATCCTGTCGGTCGATACCAGCACCGCGATCGAACCGCCGCGCGAATCCGGTGCGCCGCGCATCGATCCCGCCTCGCTGATCGAGGATGCGGGCGATTGGGAACCGGTGTCGGTCAAATGGTTCAACCGGCTGAAAGGCTATGGCTTTTTGATGCGCGACAGCGGGTCGGGCGACATCTTCGTTCATATGGAGACGCTGCGCCGCGCCGACATCGTCGAGGTCGAACCCGACCAGCGCCTCCGCGCGCGGGTGGTGGAAGGGCGCAAAGGGCCGCTCGCGGTCGCGGTGGCGCACGGCGACGACGCGTGATGAGGCCTGCGTGGCTGTTGGCGGCGGTGTTGATCGGCGGATGCGGCGGCAATGATGCGCGGACAGCTGACGCCCGCAAAACCGATGCCGCGAACGCGCGGATCGCGGTGACGATCGACAGCGCCAACGGCGCGCATGGCTTCAGCGTCGAAGTCGCCAGGACCGCCGCCGAGCAACAGCGCGGATTGATGTTCCGCACCGATATTCCGAAGGACGGCGGCATGCTGTTCGCGCCCTATCCGCCCGGGGGCGGCGCGCCGCAAAGCGCGAACTTCTGGATGAAGGACACGCCGACGCCGCTCGACATCGTCTATATCCGCGCCGATCACAGCATCGCGCGGATCGCCGAGAACACCGTGCCGTTCTCGGAAAGCGTGATCCCGTCGGGCGAGCCGGTCGCGGCGGTGCTGGAGATCACCGGGGGGCGCGCCGCCGAGCTTGGCATCGGCGAAGGCGACAAGGTCCGCTGGACCGCGCCGTGATCGAACGCTAAGCGGCGCCACGATGGGCATCAACCTCAATCCCTTCACCTGGTGGAACGGCGCCTCGATCGGCACCTGGTTCGGTCTGCGCGCGATGACCCGCGTCGGCGAGGATGCGCTCGGCAACGCCTATTGGCAGGGCGGCAGCGATACCGCGGGGCGGCCGCGCCGCTGGGTGATCTACGTCGGCGCGAACGACGCGAGCCGCGTCCCGCCCGAATGGTTCAGCTGGTTGCATCACCAGATCGACGACATTCCCGAAAAGTCGCTGCCGCCGCAGCGCAAGTGGGAAAAGCCGGCGGTGCCCAACATGACCGGCACCGCGCTCGCCTATCGCCCGTCGGGTGCGCTGGAGAAGGGCGGCGCGCGCGCCGCCGCGACCGGCGACTACGAGGCGTGGAGCCCCGAAGGATGAGGACCGGCCTGGTCGCGGGGGCGATCGCCGCCGCGGCGGTTGTCGCAGGCGGCGCCTGGTATGGCGCATCGCATTTCGGCAAACCCGCGCCGCGCGCGACGACGACCAGTCCGCCGATCCCAGACGCACCCGAAACCGGCAACGACGTCGTGACGGTCGATTCGGATGCAGCCAGGACGATCGACGCAGGCGCCACGCCGATGGCGCAGCGCGTCGCGGTGCTCGGGCTGCTCAACAAGCGCAACGGCGTCAGCCGCGATCTGACGATGCGCCCCGGCCAGGCGCGACGCGTCGGCGATACCGTGATCCGCCTTCGCGCCTGCGAACATACCGCGCCGTGGGAGCAGCAGACGCTGACCGGCGCGTTAGTTCAGCTCGACGTGCAGGGCGTGGGCGTCGATCGCAACTGGCGGCGGGTGTTTTCGGGCTGGCTCTACAAGGAGCGGCCGGAGCTCAACGTCGTGCTGCACCCGGTCTATGACGTATGGGTCAAGAGCTGCACGATGTCCTTTCCCCAAACCGGACCCGACACCGTGTCGGCGGGGGCGCCGTCGAGCGCGAAGAAGTCGGCGCCCGAGGCTCGGCCAACGGGCGGAAATGCCGACGAGCCCAAAGCGGCCCCGGCCGCGCCGAGCGCGGTCGACAGCAACGCCACATAAGCCGCGCGATCGACCTCGATCGCGCCGAGACCGGCGAGATGATCGGTCATGAACTGGCAATCGAGCAGGGTGAAGCCGCCGCGCAGCAATCGCGCGGTGAGCCAGGCGATCGCGACCTTCGATGCGTCGGTGGCGCGGCTGACCATGCTTTCGCCGAAGAAGGCACGGCCGAGCGCCAGGCCGTAGAGCCCGCCGACCAGCCGGTCGCCGTCCCAGCATTCGATCGAATGGGCGTACCCCATCGCGTGGAGGCGCAGATAGACCTGTTCGATCGAATGGTTGATCCAGGTTTCCGGTCGTCCCGCCACGCTTTCCGCGCACAGCGCGAGGACCGCGGGGAAGGCCGCGTCGGCGGTGACGCGGAAGCGCTCGCGCTCGATGGTGCGGCGCAACGTACGCGACACGCGGAACGTCTCTAGCGGCAGGATCGCGCGGCGGCGCGGCTCGACCCAATAGACGCTGGTCGCGTCGCGGTGGTCGGCCATCGGGAACACCCCGACCGAATAGGCGCCGAGCACGAGCGCAGGATCGAGCGCTTCGATCCGGCGGGTCATGGTTGCCGTGGACGAAAAGGCCGACGGGTTGCCCCGCCGGCCGGAAAGCGATCTCTCGAGAAAAGGATCAGGTGTGGCAGCTCTGCGATCCCTTGCCGGGCCGCTCGATCGTGACGGTGTTCGGCCCGCCGGTGAGCATCCAGCCGCCGTCGGCGACATAGGGCTCACCCGCGTTCGGCGCCCTGAGCGTCGTCGCCGGGCCGTCCTTCGCGGTCTTGACCACGACCTGCTTCTCGCCTTCGAAGAACTTCACGTAGACGAGCGTGTTGTCCTTGCACCGGAGCGTCTTGTCCGCCTTGATCGACGGCGGCAGCTCGATCGGCGCGGCGTTGGCGAGTTGCGTCGCCATCGGATCGGGATTGGTGTCGATCACCTGCGGCGCTTTGTGGTTGTCACAGGCCGCGAGCGCAATAAGCGGGGCGGCGACGGCGATGACGAGGGCTGTCTTCATGGCGATTTCCGGCTTCGCGCATGCACAATGACGCGTCAAGCGGTGTTGCAACGACGTGTAGCATTTTCTTGTGCGACTTTGATCCGCTCGCGCGGATGTACCGCGCCAGCCCGCTCCCCACCCCGCCTCCCATTCAGGCTATGCTGATTGCGCCGGCGATCGAGCGGTATGGCGACTTTCGCGACTTTCGGGGCGAGTCCGGAGACTATAGCGAGCAATGGCGGGGACTGCGCCGGGCGGAGACCACCGGGTGGGTCGCTCGGTGCCAACGAATGGGTCGCTGATATCGAGAACAGGACCGGCCGGACGCTCGCTCCACAAAAGCGGGGGCCGAAACCGAGCTTTCGCGTATTCGGTAACCTGGCGCCGCAATTCGAATACGCTTGCCAGTTCATCGATCGGCGATATCAAGCGCTCCGTTGCAAAGTAATTATCCTGTAAAAAAGGAACATTCATTGTGACGGATCGTTGATTTGACGTAGATACGAAAGGAACAAGATTTACATGACCGTACTGACCAAAGAAACTCAGCAAATTATCTCCGCCGACAAGGTCGCGGGTACCGCCGTCTATGGCGCCAACAAGGAAAAGATGGGGACGGTCGATACGATCATGCTCGGCAAGCGCGACGGCAAGGTCCATCATGCGATCCTGTCGATCGGCGGCTTTTTCGGGATGGGTGACAAACTCCATAGCATCCCGTGGGAGAAGCTCGATTACGATACCGACCTCGAAGGTTACAAGCTGAACGTGAACGAGGACCAGCTGAAGAACTCGCCATCGTTCGACAAGGCGGATCGGGCCAAGGCATCCGATCGCGACTTCCAGCGCAAATCTTACGATCACTATGGTGTGAGTGCCAATTGGTAAGCCACCGTTCGTGACGCAAAGCGCGGCACCGACATCGGTCGGTGCCGCGCTTTGCGTCATTCGCGGGCATCGCCAGCCTGTCGATGCTCGAATGTATCGGAATCGACGACTGACGGGGTCTGCCTCGCCCAGACTCGTTTCATGACCGCCGCCACCCACACAGCGCGCCGTCGATCGGCGAACCGTCAGGCAGGTTAAACGATGTCGCGACTGCGTTCACCGGGGATCATCGCTGCCGCGGGGGTGGTGGTCGCCGCGTTGCTGGTGATGGTCGCGGCACCGGTCGCGGCGCAGCAATTGGCGATCACCACGCCGCCCACCGAAACCCCGGCACCCGCCGCACCGTCGGCGATCGCGGCGAAAACGAATGTCACCGCCGATGCCGAAATCGCGGCGCGCATCACCAGCATCTTCACCGAGATAGCGTCGCTCCGCAATGTGCGTGTCAGGGTGTCGGCGGGGGTCGTCACGCTGACGGGAACGGTGCCAGCCCCCGATGACGTCGATCGCGCCGAGACGATCGCCGCGCGCGTCGCGGGGGTCGTCACCGTCCAGAACGACGTCGAGCGTGACCTGAAGGTCGACAGCAACCTCACCCCCGTGCTCGGCAAGTTCACTAGCGATCTGCGCGGTCTCTTTCGCGCGCTGCCGCTCATCGGCGTCGCGCTCGCAATCGCGTTGATGATCGGATACCTCGGATATCTTTTGGCCTCGATCGATCGGCTCTGGCGGCGGATCAGCCCCAATGCGTTTCTCGCCGAACTGATCGCCACCTTCATCCGCGCGATCTTCGTCATGCTTGGAATCGTCGCGGGGCTGGAAGTACTCGGCGCGACCGCCTTGCTCGGCGCGGTGCTCGGCGGCGCGGGGGTGATCGGCATCGCGATCGGCTTCGCGGTGCGCGACACGGTCGACAACTACGTCTCCAGTCTGATGCTCAGCCTGCGTCAGCCGTTCCGCGCCAACGACCATGTCGTGATCGAGGCGAGCGAGGGCCGCGTCGTCCGGCTCACCAGCCGCGCGACGATCCTTATGACGTTGGACGGCAATCACCTGCGCATCCCCAATTCCACCGTCTTCAAGGCGGTGATCCTGAACTACACGCGCAATCCCGAACGCCGTTTCGAATTCGACCTCGGCGTCGATGCCGACGACGATCCGATCGCGGGCATGGCGGTCGGGCTGAAAGCGGTGCGCGCGCTCGATTTCGTGCTCGACGAGCCCCGCGCGACCGCGATCATTCGCGATGTCGGCGATTCTAACATCGTGCTGCGCTTCTTCGGATGGATCGACCAGGCCGATACCGACTTCCTCAAGGGCCGCAGCCTCGCGCTCGAAGCCGCCAAACGCGCGCTCGAGGGTGCCGGGTTCGCGCTTCCCGAACCGATCTACCGCCTGCGGTTCGACGAAGCCGCGCCGTTGCCGGTCAAGGGCATGGCGAACGCAGCGACCGCCGCGCCGAAAGCAAAGCCAATCGATCGCCCCACGAATTCCATTGTCGAGGATTCGGCGCCCGACTCGCACGTCGCGCAACTGGTCGATCAGGAGCGCGCCGAAGCGAGCGGCGAAGACCTGCTCGATAGCAAACGCCCGATCGAGTGATCACACGAACTCGAAGTGATGGAATTACGGTGAATTACAGTTAATTACTTAATTACAGTGGCATACGAGAGTGCGAGCGCATGTGAGCAGGCAGGGCGACGATCTCGTCGCCGTGCGCCATGGCGACTTTCGCACCTTTCTGGGCGAACCCGGAGACTATTCGGGGCAATGGCAAAGACTGCGCTAGGGTCAAAACCCAATCAGAGACTTGAAGGAGAGCGGATTTCCTGATTCACAGGCGGTGTGGATCGATGGAGGTGGGAGATGGCGCTGTTTTGGTTGTCGGACGAGGCGTGGGCGGCGATCGCGCCGCATCTGCCGA
>JBBSTE010000043.1:0-20675 GCA_038236185.1 Sphingomonadales bacterium
CGGGAACCCAGAGTTATGCAGCGCAGCGCTTGTAACCCTGGGTTCCCGCCTTCGCGGGAACACGGCTTCATCAACGTAGAATGAACTCTACCGCCCGATCCAGTCCGCGACCTCGCCTGCGACCTGGTTCGCCGCGTCGTTGAGCGCGACGCCCGCCGAGGGCGCGTCGATCGCCGCAACGGCCACGCGCGCCTCGAAGCGGCGCTTCTCGATGCGGTCGCTGCCCGAACGGCGTAGCGAGGCGTCGAAAGTGACGACCGCGTTTCGGCTCGCGGCGTCGATCCCGAAATTGCGCAATTCGCCCGACAATTGCGAACTCGGATCGCCGATCGCCTGGACGGTCGACAGGACGACGATACCGGTCCGCGTCGCCACGGTATCCGCCATCAGCCGCGCGAACAGCCGCGCCGGCGGCTCGGCCCACAACGCCTCGGGCACATAGGCGATTGAGGTCGGCGTCACCTGCACCGGAACGCGCGCGGTGGCGAGCGATTGCGGCGCCGACGGCACTTCGATGACGATCGATTTGGCCGCAGCCGAACTCTGCTCGGCGCCGATCGGCACCGCCGACGCCGCGGTCAGCGTCAGGAGCGACGGTGGCGGCTTCGCGCCGAAGCTGATGCAGCCGGCCAGCGGCAGCGCCGCGAGGACCGCGAGGCGGGGGAGCGTTCGGATCATCTCACTTGCCCTTGTATTCGGGGAGCTTCTGCTGGCCGAGCAGCGAACTGGCACCCTGCTGGTCGACCTTCTCGGCGATCGAGGACAGCGCCGCCGCAGTGACGCGCAGGTCGCGGACCAGCTTGTTCGCCTCGGGGATCGTCTGACGCGAGAAGGCCTGCAAGCCCGGCCGCGCGTCACCGATCGCGGCGTTCAGCGTCTCGGCCGATTGTTGCGCCGACTGGATCGCCTTGTTGAGGTTCGCCATCGCGGGTTTCACGTCCTCGGCAAGCACGCCGTTGGTCGTGTCGGCGAGCTTGCCGACCGATTGCGCGGCGTTGCCCGCCTGCTCGATCGCGATGCGGGTCTGCGCCAGGGTCGCCGCGATTTCCGGCCCACGATCGGCGAGGGCGTCGGATAGCCGGTTGGTATTTTCCAGGATGCCCGCGATCGACGCCTGGTTCTTGTCGGTGAGAAGCCCGGTCAGCCGTTCGGTCAGCGTCGACAGCCGCTCGAGCAACAAAGGCGCGGAATTGAGGATCGCGCCGAACCCGCCGGTCTTGGTCGGGATGACCGGAACATTGTATGGGCATTCGCTTTTGGCGTTCTCTTCGGGACAGACGATCGGCGGCGCGCCCTTCTGTCCCCCGTCAAGCGAGACGGTGCTGGTGCCGGTGAAACTGCCTTGGACCGTCGCTCTCGTGCCCTGCAAAATCGGCGTATCGTTGTCGATGCTGATGCGAACGCGGACGAATTGCGGGTCGGGCTTCCACAGCGAAATCGTCTTCACCTGGCCCGACGGCACGCCCGAATAGGTGACCGAAGATCCCTTGGCGAGGCCATCGACCGCCTGCTTGAAGAAAATGTCATATTCCTTCTCGGAGGCGCCGCCCAATCGCGCGATCCAGACGGTGAACAGCGCCAGGACCGCCAGCAGAATCAGGACGACGGAGCCGACAAGGACGTGGTTCGATCGGGTTTCCATCAGCGTTCAGCCCTTTGGGGTTCTCTGGCGGCCTGCGCCTCCTGCGTCGCCACCGCGGCGCGGCCGCGCGGGCCCTTGAAATATTCCTCGATCCACGGATGGTCGAGCGCGAGGAGTTCGTCGATCGTTCCCACTGCGGTCACTTTTTTGTCGGCGAGCACCGCGACGCGGTCGCAGATCGCGTAGAGCGTGTCGAGATCGTGGGTGATGAGGAAGACGGTGAGCCCGAGGGTGCGCTGAAGCGACTTGGTCAGCTCGTCGAACGCCGCCGCGCCGATCGGATCGAGCCCGGCGGTCGGCTCGTCGAGGAACAGAAGTTCGGGGTCCATCGCCAGCGCGCGCGCGAGTCCGGCGCGCTTTCTCATGCCGCCAGAAAGCTCGGCGGGAAATTTCGGCCCGGCCTCGGCGGGCAGCCCCGACATCACCACCTTGTACGATGCGATCTCGTCGAGCAGCGCCAACGGCAGTTCGGGATAGAATTCGCGAAGCGGCACCTGGACGTTCTCGGCGACGGTCAGCGTCGAGAACAGCGCGCCGCCCTGGAACAGCACGCCCCAGCGCTTGCGGACGTCGAGCGCCTCGGTCGCCTCGGTGTCGATCGTTTCCTCGCCGAACACCGTGATCTCGCCCGCGTCGGGCACCTGCAGGCCGATGATCGAGCGCATCAGCACCGATTTGCCCGTCCCAGATCCGCCGACGACGCCGAGAATCTCGCCCCTGCGGACGTCGAGGTCGAGGTTGTCGTGGACGATTTGATCGCCGAAGCTGTTATTCAGTCCCTTGACCGAGATGATGATCTCGCCGCTGTCCCGCGCGTCAGCCATCAGTTCCACCCGATCCAGGTGAAGAACATCGCGAAGAACGCGTCGAGCACGATGACGAGGAAGATCGCCTGGACGACCGCGGAGGTCGTGCGTGTGCCGACCTGTTCGGCGTCGCCCTCGACCTGCATGCCCTGGAAACAGCCCGCGATCGCGATGATCGCGCCGAACACCGGCGCCTTGACCAGCCCGACGTAGAGATCGGTGATCGGCACTACCTCGCGGATGCGCTGGATGTAGGTGACCGGCGGGATGTCGAGGCTGAGCCAGCACAACAGCCCACCGCCGATGATCGCGACCAGCGAGGCGTAGAAGCCGAGCAGCGGCATCAGCACGATCGCCGCGATCGTCCGCGGCAGCACAAGCGCCTCCATCGGCGAGACGCCGATCGTGCGCATCGCGTCGATTTCCTCGGTCAGCTTCATCGTGCCGAGCTGCGCCGCGAAGGCCGATCCCGATCGCCCCGCGACCATGATCGCAGTCATCAGCACGCCGAGTTCGCGCAGGGTGATCCGGCCGATCAGGTTGATCGTAAACACTTCCGCGCCGAACTGGCGAAGCTGCACCGCGCCCTGCTGCGCGATGACGATGCCGATCAGGAAGCTCATCAGCCCGACGATGCCGAGCGCGGAGACGCCGACGACCTCGAAGCGCTGGACTGTCGCGTTGAAGCGGAACCGGCTCGGGTGGCGGATCACCGCACCGAACGCGATCACCGTCGCGCCGAGAAAGCCAAGGAGGCCGTAGAGCGTGCGGAAGGCGATGACGGTCGCGTCACCCACCTCGCCCGCGACGCGCTGGAACGCGCCGACATGCTCGGGCCGCATCGCCACCGCCTGGTCGGACTCCTCGACCTGTTCGAACAGATGCGCGGTGTCGCCCGAAAGGCCATCGATCTCGGCCTGCTTTTCGCGCGCGAAACGGTGAACGACCCAGGCGCCGACGGTATCGATCCGTTCGATCCCCGACAGGTCGATCCGCGCGACCTTGCCGTCATAGTCGGCAAGGCGCTGCGGCAGATCACCGATCCGGGCGAGCGTGAGCGGGCCGCTGAAGCGCAGCGTGCCGGCGTCGCCGGCGCGGTCGTCGGTGAAATCGGCCATCGCGCTCATGGCGTCACCCTTGGTGGGAAATCGTGGCGACGGCAAGGCGCTTACGTGGAGATCGGCTGCGCCGATGCCGCACCAGCCCACTTCCCCACCCGACCTCCCATAGAATATCCTGATTGGGAGGTCGGGTGGGGAGGGGGCTGGTGCGGCTACAAGACTCGCTCTTCCGCGAGTTTTCAAACAGAGTCCTACAGGAACACATCCACCGCATGAATCGCCAAGCCGACGAGCCCGCCGACCAAGGTTCCGTTGATGCGGATGAACTGCAGGTCCTTCCCTACCGCATTCTCGAGCCGAGTCGTGATTGTCTGCGCATCCCAGCCGCGCACCGTCTCCGACACCAGCCGGACAATCGCGTCGCCATAGTCGGCGGCGGCGCCGACCGCGGAGCGGCGGATGAAGCGGTTGATCGTCTGGCCGAGCCTCGGGTCGCGCTGGAGCGTCTCGCCAAGCTGGCGCAGCGCCTCGCCGACCGGACCCGCGAGCAGTTTCTCGGGATCGCGCGCGACGCGCAACATCCCGCTGCGCGCCTGTTCCCACAGGCCGTTGATCCAGGCCTGCATCGCGGGATTTTCGAGCAGCTCGATCTTGATGCGGTCGATGCGCGCGCGCATCGCCGGATCGGACTGGAGGTCGCGCGCCAAGGTCGAGAGCCCCTCCTCGGCCTTTTCGCGCAAGGGGTGATCGGGATCGTCCGCCATGTCCGCGATCAGCTTGGCGAGGCCGTCGATGAGCTTGTTCGACAGCGTCTCGTCGAGCCCGGTCCAGCGCAGGATCGACCCCGCGCGCTCGTGGACCATCGCACGGACGAGATGCTCGTTGGCTTCGAGGATGCGCCCGGCCCAACGAATGATACCATCGAGAATCGGAAGGTGGCGGTTCTCGGTGATCGCCGCGCTCAGCGCCTGGCCGGCGAGCGGCGCGACGTCCAATGTGCGGACGCGTTCGACCATCGCCCCGCGCACCATCCCGCCCAAACGCTCTTGGTCGAGCGCTTGCAGCACCTCGACCGCGAGGCGCGACGAGCCGCGCATCAGGCGCTTGCTGCCGCCCTGCGGGTTGGCGAGCCACCGCCCGGCGGCACCGGCGACGTCGAGCCGCCGCATTCGCCGCGCGACGACGGTCGGGATCAGAAAGTTCGACCGCAGGAATTGCGCCAGCGTGTCGCCGATCCGGTCCTTGTTACGCGGGATGATCGCGGTGTGCGGGATCGACAGGCCGAGCGGGTGCCGGAACAGAGCGGTAACCGCGAACCAGTCGGCCAGCCCGCCGACCATCGCCGCCTCGGCGAAGGCGCGGACGAAGCCGACCGGCGCGTATCGCAGCTCGAATGCGCGCGCGACGAGATAGGTCGCAGCCATCACCAGCAATAGCCCGGTCGCGATCACGCGCATTCGGACGAGTCCCGCCGGGACGGGTTCGTTCAAAACGCGGCGGGGAAATGATGTCATTGCCGAAACAATCCCCGAACGCGGGGATTGTTCAAGCAAGACCGACTATTCCGCAGGCTGATCGCCGTAGCCAAGGCGGCCGTGCGGCGCGGCGATCGCACCGCCGCCGCGGGCGTGCTCAATCGCCGGTCCGCCCTCGTCACCGGGCTTGTAGGTCAGCAGGCGCTTGCCGATCCACGGACCGACACGGCGTTCGATACCGATCGCCAGGCTGAACGACGCGGGAACAATGAGCAGCGTCAGGAGCGTCGACAAGGCGAGCCCGCCGATCACGACGACCCCCATCGGCGCGCGCCACGATCCGTCGCCCGATAGCGACAGCGCGGTCGGCACCATGCCCGCGATCATCGCCACCGTCGTCATCACGATCGGCTGCGCGCGCTTGTGCCCGGCATCGACGATCGCGTCGTAGACGCCCACGCCCTTGCCCATTTCCTCGAGCGCGAAATCAATCACCAGGATCGAATTCTTGGCGACGATGCCGAGGAGCATCAGCAGCCCGATGAACACCGGCATCGACAGCGGATTGCCGGTCAGCAGCAGCGCGATGAGTCCGCCGAGCGGCGCGAGGAGCAACGATCCCATGTTGACCACCGGCGGCAGGACGCGCCGGTAAAGCAGCACCAGCACCGAAAAAACGAGGAACACGCCCGCGAGCACCGCGAAGATGAAGTTGATCAGCATCTCGAGCTGCCATTTAGCCTGCCCGACGCTCAGCCTCTCGACCCCGATCGGCAGCGCCTTCAGCGTCGGAAGCTGATTGACGACCTTCATCGCGTCGGTGAGGACATAGGATCGGCCGGTCTTGGGGCTGATTCCGAGATCGGCGCCGATCGTCAACTGACGCTGCTGGTTGAGCCGGTTGATCTTGGTCGGGCCCGATCCAAAACCGATCTCCGCGACGACCGACAGCGGCACCGACCCGCCGGATTGAGTTTGCACGGGCAGGTTTTCGATCGTCGACATCTTCGAGCGCGAATCCTGCGCCAGCGCGACGCGGATCGGGATCTGGCGATCCGACAGCGAGAAGCGCGCGCTGTTCTGGTCGATGTCGCCCAAGGTCGCGATCCGGATCGCGTTCGACATCGCACTGGTCGTCACGCCGAGGTTGGCGGCGAGATCGAGCCGTGGCCTGATGACGAGTTCGGGCCGGTTGAGATCGCCCGCGATGCGCGGCGCGAGCAGGCCGGGAACGGTGCGCATCTCCTGGACGATCTTGTCGGCGATTTGGCGCAACTGCACCGGATCGGCACCGCCCAAAGTGATCGAGACGTCGCGATTGTTGTCGCCCCAGCCGAACTGCGACTGGAAGTTGACGCGCGCATCGGGGATTTTGGCGAGTTCGGGCGCCAGCGCACGCTCGAACTCGGTCGAGGTCTTGTCGCGCTTGTCCTTGTACTGCGCGGTGACGCGGCCGTTGCCGACGAAAGTGCGGGTATAGGTCGATGCCACCTCGGGCTGTTTCTGGAGCAGTTCGCGGACTTGATCGACCACGGTTTGCGTCTGCGCCAGCGTCGTCCCCGGCGCCATCGTGATCGTGACGCTCGATCGCTCCTGGTCCTGCGCCGGCTGGAATTGCATCGGCAGCACCGCGAAGCAGGCCACCGTTGCAAGGAACGCCACACCGCCGATCCCCATCACCCACATGCGGTGATCGCGGAAATAGCCGGTGACGCGATGATAGCCGCCGCGCGCGCGACTCTCGACGGCGCGACCGGTATCGAGCGACCAGTGGAGGACGCGCATATAGGCGTCCATCAGCCAGCCCTCGCCGTGCCCGGCCTGGCCGAACGACTTCAGGAAATAGGCCGCGATCATCGGCGTGATGAGCCGCGCGACCGCGAGACTCATCAGCACCGCGACGACGACGGTCAGCCCGAAATTCTTGAAGAACTGTCCCGATACGCCGGGCATCAGCCCGACCGGCAGGAACACCGCGACGATCGCCATCGTTGTTGCCAGCACCGCGAGGCCGATCTCGTCGGCGGCGTCGATCGACGCCTGATACGCGGTCTTGCCCATCCGCATGTGGCGGACGATATTCTCGATCTCGACGATCGCGTCGTCGACCAGCACACCCGCGACGAGGCTAAGCGCGAGAAGCGTCATGCTATTCAGCGTGAAGCCCATCAGGTCCATGAACCAGAAGGCCGGGATCGCCGACAAGGGGATCGCGAGCGCCGAGATCGCGGTCGCGCGCCAGTCGCGCAGGAACAGGAAGACGATGAACACCGCGAGCACGGCGCCCTCGATCATCGCGTGGAGCGCGCTCTTATATTGTTCCAGCGCGTATTTGGAGCCGTCGCTGCGCAGCGTGAAATGGACCGCCGGGTTGCGCTTCTCGAGTTCCTCAAGCTTCTTCTTGCCTTCCCTGAAAACGGTGACGTCGGATGAATTCTTGGCGCGCTTGAAATCGAAGCTCAGCACCGGACGGCCGTTGACCCCGGCGGCGGACCGCTGCTCGGCGTAGAGATCGCGCACCAGCGCGATGTCGGACAGCTTCACCGTCCGGCCGTCGCCGACCATGATCTGCGTCTGGCCGAGGTCGTAGGCGCCCTTGGCGTTGCCGAGGACACGAAGCGACTGTTCGGATCCCGCGATTTCGGTGCGCCCGCCCGGCGCGTCGAGGTTCACCTGGCGGAGTTGCTGGTTGATCTGCGTCGCGGTCAGGCCTTGCGCGGCGAGCTTGACGGGATCGAGGATCACGCGAATTTCGCGATCGACGCCGCCGTTGCGCTCGACCGCGGCCATGCCTGGAACCGACAGCAATTCCTTGGTGACCGTATTGTCGATATACCAGCTGAGCTGCTCGATCGTCATATCGGTGCCCGACGCCGAGAAGCTGCCGAGATCGTTGTCGTTGATCTTTACCCGGCTGACCTGCGGCTGGAGGATTCCTTCGGGAAGGTTCGAGCGGATCTGGACGATCTGGTCGCGGACCTCGTTGACCGCGCGGTCGATCGGCGTGCCAAGCGCGAGCTGGATCACCGTCGTCGAATCGCCCTCGCTGACGTAGGACTGGATTTCGTCGATGCCTTCCAGACTGCGCACCGCCGCCTCGACGCGCTGCGTCACCTGCGTTTCGAGTTCGCTGGGCGCCGCGCCGGGCTGGTTGATCTGGACCACCACCGCCGGAAAATCGATGTCCGGATCGTTGTTCACGTCCATGCGGATGAAGCTGATCACGCCCGCGACGGTCAGCATCAGAAACAGGACGATCGACGGGACCGGGTTGCGAATCGACCAGGCGGAGATGTTGCGGAAGTTCACGAGCGGTCCGCCTTTCGAAGCACCGGCGCGATCTTCTGCCCCGGGTTGAGGAATGCGCCCGCCGACAGCACGACGCGCTCGTCGCCGCTGAGGCCGTCCGCGATCGCGACTTCCTCGTCGGTAACCGTACCGAGCTTTACGTTGCGGCGCCTCACGACGTTACCCGCATCGACGATATAGACGTAATTGCCCTGATCGTCGCTGAGGATCGCGGATTGTGGCAGTGCCGGCTGGTCGCTCGTCCCGCCGACGATCGTCGCCGAGGCGAAGCCGCCGGGGCGCAGCGCCGGATCGTAACTGAGCGCGATCCGCGCGATGCCCTGCCGCGACTGCGGATCGATGACGGGCGAGACTTGCCACACCCGTCCCGCGAAGCTCTGCGTGCCGCCGACCGGGATCACGGTGGCGCTCGCGCCGGGGCGGAGGTTCGCGAGATCGCCCTCGGCGAGTTGCGCGCGCATTTCCATCTCGCCGCCCTTCGCCATCCGGAACAAGGTGCCCGACGAGGACGAAATGATCTGCCCCGGTTCGACCTGCCGCGTGAGCACCAGACCCGCCGCCGGCGCGCGGATGTCGAGCCGTCCGTTGCGCGCGCGCTGTTCGGCAAGCGTCGCCTGCGCCACCTTCAGCTTCGCGGTCGCCGAATCGCGCGTGGCGATGCGGCGCTGGACGTCGGCCTTGCTGATGAACCCGCGTCCGACGAGCTGCTGGGCGCGATCGAGTTCCGATTGCGCGAGAACGAGATCGGAGCGGGCGACGCCGATTGACGCGGCGAGGCTCGCCGCGGTCTGCGTCTGCACCGAACGATCGACCGTCGCGAGCACTTGCCCCGCCTTGACCCATTGGCCGGGCTGGACCAGCACGCGGGTGACCAGCCCGCCCTCGCCCGCGACGCCGACCGGCATGTCGATCCGCGCGGCGAGTGACCCCGTCGCGGAGACCGCACGCTCGATCGGATGACGTCCGGGCACGACGACCGTGACGTTCGGCACCTGTTGCGGGGGGGCGCTGTCGGGCGCCGCGCCGCCCCGGGTCATCATCCACACCGCGACCCCCACGACCGCCAGCGCGATCAGGCCGACGATGATCCACCGCCGCCGCCGCGAGCGCGCGACGTCCGGGCCCGCGATCGCGAGCCGTTCATTGTCCAGGCCACCCGTCTGGTAGTCCATGCGAATCACTTTCCCGCTCCGATCCCCTCGGGATCGACCTCTGACCAAAGACTGTATTATAGATATACAGCACCGGCCTCAAGCCCCGGCGCGGCGCAAGCGTCGCCATGCCCGCGAACCGCGCTTTTTTCAAGCCGCGCGCCGTTCATCGCGCGTACGGGAGCGATCGGCGATACCCGCTCCATCCGAGACAGGAGAAAAACATGCGATCCCTAATCCTTCCGGCGACCCTCGCCGCTTTGCTGGCGAGCGCGGCGAGCGCCGAAGCCCCGATCGTGCCCGATGCGACGGTTCTCGATGTGACCGCCGTCGGCCGCGTCAGCCGGACGCCCGATCTCGCGACGATCCGCGCGGGCGTCGTCACCCAGGCGGCGACCGCGGCGGCCGCGACCGCCGAAAACGCCGCGCGGCTCGCCAAGGTCGTCGCCGCGCTGAAGGCGGCGGGGATCGCCGATCGCGACCTTTCGACGAGCAACCTCTCGCTGTCGCCGCAATATCGTTATGCCGACAAACAGCCGCCGGTGATCACCGGCTATCAGGCGTCGAACACGGTCTCGGTGCGATTCCGCGATATCGCGCGCAGCGGGCGTGTGCTCGATACGCTGGTGGCGGAAGGCGCGAACCAGATCGATGGCCCGGCCTTGTCGCTCGACAAGCCCGAAGCCGCGCTCGACGAAGCGCGCAGCCAGGCGATCACGGTCGCGAAAGCGCGCGCCGATCTCTATGCGAGAGTGGCGGGCCTGCGCGTCGAGCGGATCGTGTCGATCGACGAGAATGGGGAAGACGCGGGCGGGCCACCCCCCGTCTTTTATCGGGCCCGTGCGATGGCGGCGGATTCTGCCCCGACGCAAATCCTACCCGGCGAAACCGACGTCAGCGTGACGATCGCGGTCCGGTTTCTCTTGAAATAAACGAAAACGGCCACCCGATCGCTCGGGCGGCCGTTCGTTTCGATTCGATGGTCGCAGTGCTTAGCGGACGCTGCCGCGACGCACCAGGTTGACGATCGCGAGCAGGATCACCGCGCCGACGAGCGAGACCAGGAACGAGGT
The DNA here is from genome assembly GCA_038236185.1 of Sphingomonadales bacterium. Lineage (GTDB taxonomy): Bacteria > Pseudomonadota > Alphaproteobacteria > Sphingomonadales > Sphingomonadaceae > Sphingomonas. The sequence goes on from JBBSTE010000043.1 coordinate 10,518, forward strand.
GATGGAAAGTCCCGAATCGTTGATGTTAGCACCCGAAATGCCGAGCGCGCTCCCGACGAACCCGCCGATGAAAGCGCCGACGATGCCGACGACGACGTTCAGGATGATGCCCTGTTGACCGTCGGTGCGCATGATAATGCTCGCCAGCCAGCCGATGACGCCGCCGATGATGAGCCAAATAATGAAATTCATGACAAACTCCCCTGCGATTTACCCGACACATCCGGGCGCTGGGAGTTAGACTCGCGGGCGGCGAGATTGTTCCGCTATCGTATTAACTCGCGTCAATAACGCTGCTGACGTTCGTACAGCGACTTGTAATGCTGGATGCGCGTGACACGCAGCCCGGGCATCCCCGACCGGTCGATCGCGCGCTGCCAGCCCGCGAATTCCTCGACCGTCAGATTATAGCGCTCGCAGACGTCGTCGACCGACAACAGCCCGCCGTTGACCGCGGCGACCACCTCGGCCTTGCGCCGGACGACCCAGCGCGTCGTATCGGGCGGGGGCAGCGAGTCCAACGTCAGCGGCTCGCCGAGCGGACCGATGACTTTTGCCGGCCGGATTTTCTGGTTCTCGATCATTACTCAACCTCGGTTCGGGGCGGGGGGCCCCCTCTCCAATAAAAGCCGTCCTTATCGACGGAGCTTGAATATCGCTTGAAGCGGCGCGGTAAAGGCGGCGTTCACTCGTCCTTCCATTTCACCAGCGCGGTCGCGACGGCGCCGTTGAACGCGCCGCTCAGCGGTGCGAACAACGCCGTATCCTCGGACGACCGGGTGATCCGCGCCCAGCCCGCTGCGGTCGGGCTCGCCGCCTGGCGCGCCGCGATCCCCACCATCAACACCGCCAGATCGGGCGGCAGATCGGTGAGTTCGATGTCCTTGTCGAACCGGGGAAAGTTCAGATCCAAATGCGTGCGACTCCGCGGCGACGTGCCGAAGGACTCGCTGTAACCGACTCTCCTGAAAGGCAGGTAAAGCCCGACGCAACGCTTCGTTTATCGAGATTACCGCGCCCGCTCGGAGCCGGCTCCCGCGGTCCGCCTTTGCCGCGTCGGCTAGAATGCCTATGTGCGGCGCGATGGAAGACGCGGATTTTCAGATCGGCCCGCCCGCCGCCAGGCGTATCGTCGTCGCGATGTCGGGCGGCGTCGACAGCTCGGTCGTCGCCGCGCTCGCCGTACGAAGCGGCGCGGAGACCATCGGCGTCACGCTCCAGCTCTACGACCACGGCGAGGCGACCGCCCGGGCGGGTGCGTGCTGCGCCGGTCGCGATATTCGCGACGCGCGTGCCGTCTGCGACCGACTCGGCATCGCGCACTACGTGTTCGATCACGAGACGCGCTTCCGCGAGCAGGTGGTCGATAAATTCGCTGACGAGTATCTCGCCGGGCGCACGCCGATCCCCTGCGTCCAGTGCAATATGGGGCCGAAATTCACTGATCTGCTGGCGCTGGCGCGCGATCTCGGCGCGGATTGCCTCGCGACGGGTCATTACGTCCGGCGTGTCGAACGGCCGGAGGGCGCCGAACTCCACCGTGGTGCCGATGCCGCGCGCGACCAGAGCTATTTCCTGTTCGCGACGACGCGCGACCAGCTCGACTTCCTGCGCTTTCCCTTGGGCGCGCTGCCCAAGGCGCGCGTCCGCGAGATCGCGACCGAACTCGGCTTGGCGGTAGCGGCCAAGCCCGACAGCCAGGACATCTGCTTCGTCCCCGACGGCGATTACGCCGGGCTGGTCAAAAAGCTGCGCCCCGAGGCCGACACGCGCGGCGACATCGTCGATCTCGCGGGCGCGAAACTCGGCGAGCATCGCGGCCTCATCCACTTCACCGTCGGCCAGCGCCGCGGGCTCGAGATCGGCGGCGCGCCCGCGCCGCTCTACGTCGTCCGGCTGGAACCGACCACGAACCGTGTCGTCGTAGGGCCGCGCGCGGCGCTGGCGGTCGAGGCGGCGCACCTCGAGGTGATGAACGTGCTCGGTCCGCTCGGCGGCGCGCTCACAGTGAAGGTCCGCTCGATGGCGCAGCCGGTGCCGGCACGAATGATCGGTGACCGTTTGGCGTTCGATACGCCTGAATATGGCGTCGCGCCCGGCCAAGCGGCGGTGCTGTACGATGGGGACCGGGTGTTGGGCGGTGGTTGGATCGCGGCAACCGAAGCCGCGCTCGTCGCGGCATGAGTCTCGCCGAATTGCAGAGCCGGATGGAAGCGGCGGCGGCAGCGCTCGATTTCGAAGAGGCGAGCCGATTGCGCGACCTGATCAGTCTCGTCCGCTCGTCCGGCGCCGATCCTGATACGATCGACCCGACCGGGCTCGTCCGGCAACAACCCGGCGCGATGGGGCTCGGCACAAGCCAGCAACGGAAGACCCCACCGCCCGGCTGGTTGGCCCCGGAAAAGCCCGATCCGATGGCGACACGAACCGGGCGGAAACCGAAGCGCGGCTGACCCTACGGCAGCAGAAACGTTCCCTCGATCACCGCAATGCACGACCCGCCGAGGATTACCCGATCGCCGTCGAGGCGGCACGTCAGCCGTCCGCCCCGCGCGCTCGCCTGAAACGCGGAGAAATGTTTTCGGCCAAGACGCTTCGCCCAATACGGCGCCATCACCGCGTGCGCCGAGCCTGTGACCGGATCCTCGTCGATTCCGAACGCGGGCACGAAGACACGGCTAACGATGTCGGTCGCATCGCCCGGCGCCGCGACGATCGTTACGATCGACCCGGCCTCGGCCAGCGCGCGCTGGTCGGGCGTCGTCGCGCGAACGGCGGCCTCATCCGCGACGGTGACGAGCGCATAGCCCTTGTCGTGCCACAGGGTCTCGAACGCGGCGACGCCCAGCGCGGCGACGATTTTATCCAGGCGTTTCGACGTGGGAACCCAGGCGGGAAGCGTCATCGCATAACCCGCGCCTTCGCGCGCCACCTCGAGTATTCCCGCCTGCCGCGTCCGGAAACGAACCTTGTCGCGCGTGGTGTCCGACGACAGCACGAAATGTCCGCTCGCCAGCGTCGCATGGCCGCACAGCGCGACCTCGGCGGCGGGGGTGAACCAGCGGAGTTCGAAATCCGCGTCGCCCTCGGCCGGAATGAGAAAGGCAGTCTCGCTCAGATTGTTCTCGGCCGCGATCGCCAGCAGTGTCGCGTCGTTGAGCCATGCCGACAACGGCATCACCGCCGCGGGATTGCCGGTGAACGGCGCGTCGGCGAACGCGTCGATCTGCGCGAAGGGGATTCTCATGCGATAACCCCTACAGCCGCTTACCGAACCAGTGCGGCGTCACATCCGCTTCAAAAAGCGGGTTGTCGGTATCGACGTGACCTTCGGGATCAAGGTGTATCAGGACTTCTACGCGCGGGAACACGTCGCGCAAGCTGCGTTCAACGCGTTCGACGACATCGTGCGCCTGCCCGACGGTCAGGTCGCGCGCGACCTCCATGTGGAATTGCGCGAAGTCGTGACTGCCGGCGCGGCGGGTGCGGAAATCGTGGATTCCCTTGATCCCCGGCTGGCGCGCCGCGACCTCGACGAACGCCTTGCGCTGATCCTCGCTCCATTCCTTGTCCATCAGCATGTCGATCGCCTGGCTCGACGCCTGGAACGCGCCCCAGACGAGCCACAATGCGATGGCGATGCCGAACACGGGGTCGGTGCCGGTGAGTCCGAGATATTGGTCGAGCACCAAAGCCGCGATCACCGCGACGTTCAGGAGCACATCGGACTGATAGTGGACGTTGTCGGCGAGGATCGCGACCGACCCGGTCTTGCGGATGACGCTGCGTTGATAGGCGAGTAGCGCGAAGGTCGCGACGATCGCGGCGAGCGACACACCGATGCCTAGCGAGGCGTCCTCGTTGACCTGCGGCGCGCCGAACCGGACAATCGCACGCCAGCCGATCGCCGCGGCGGAGGCGGTGATCAAGACGACCTGAAACAGCGCCGCCAGCGCCTCGGCCTTGCCGTGGCCGAAGCGGTGATCGTGATCGGCGGGTTCGGCGGCGAGCTTGACGCCGTACAAAGTGACGAGGCTGGCAAGCAGATCGAGCCCGGTATCGGCGAGCGACCCGAGCATCGCGACCGATCCGGTATGCCAGGCGGCGAACGCCTTCAGCGCCAGCAGGAAGCACGCCATCGCGACGCTGGCGAGCGCGGCGCGCATCGCGAGCGGGATCAAGCGACGGCGTTCGTCCTGCGTCACGGGTATAAGAGTCCTTCGGTCCAATCATTGCCGGAACGCGTGAACAGGCGGCGTTCGTGGAGGCGGTGCGCGCGATCCTGCCAGAATTCGATTCGAGCGGGAATTGCACGATACCCACCCCAATGCGGCGGGCGCGGTACGTCGCCACCATCGAATTTGGTCTGCATCGCCGCGAACCGCGTTTCGAACGTCTCGCGTGCGTCGAGCGGACGGGACTGATCCGATGCCCAGGCCCCAAGCTGCGAATCGCGACCGCGCGTCGCGAAATACGCGTCGCTCTCGGCCTCGCTCGCCCATGACACCGCGCCCTCGATCCGCACCTGTCGACGCAGCGATTTCCAGTGGAAGAGCAGCGCCGCCTGCGCGTTCGCGGCAAGGTCACCCGCCTTGCGGCTCTCGCGGTTGGTATAGAACACGAAGCCGTCAGGCCCGTGCCCTTTGAGCAGCACCATCCGCAAAGACGCCCGCCCGCCCACATCGGCGGTAGCGAGCGCCATCGCATTGGGATCGTTCGGCTCCGACGCCTGCGCCTCGGCGAACCACGTATCGAAGAGGGTTAAGGGATCGGTCATCGGCGACGCGAATGTTGAGAAACTGGAGACGTGCCATACGCACGCTCCATTCTGCCTGAAAAGCCGCGGTCGCACTCTGATTGGACGGGATGATCGAGTTGGACGGGATGATCGAGCGTTGACATGGTCGCGCCATGCCATCTTTGCGTCGTGTAGGACAGGCCTGTGGAACGACTCCCGCGCCCATCGATTGAATCGGCCTCGCAACGAAGGACGCTTGATGGCCGCGCGCGCATATTGGCAGGGACAGATCAGGCTCGCGCTCGTCTCCATCCCGGTCGAAATCTATTCCGCGACCAAATCGGGCGCGAAGATCAGCTTCAAGCAGATCCACGAACCGACCGGCAAGCCGATCCATTACGACAAGGTCGTGACCGGCGTCGGGCCGGTCGACGCCGACGAGATCATGAAGGGCTATGAGTTCGAGAAGGGCGAGTACGTGCTGCTCGACCAGGACGAGATCGACGCGGTGAAGCTGGAATCGAAGAAGACGCTGGAGCTGACGCAGTTCGTCGATGCGAGCGAGATCGACGTGATGTATTTCGAAAAGCCCTATTTCGTCGTCCCCGCCGACGATCTCGCCGAAGAGGCGTTCATCGTGCTGCGCGAGGCGCTGAAGCGGACCAAGAAGGTCGGGCTGGGCCAGCTTGCGATGCGCGGGCGCGAATATGTCGTCAGCCTGAAGCCGTGCGGACGCGGCATGGTACTCGAGACGCTACGCTACGCCGACGAGGTCAACAAGGCGCAAGGCTATTTCCGCGACATTCCCGACGGCAAGCCCGATGCCGAATTGCTCGACCTCGCCGAGGCGCTGATCGCGAAGAAGACCGGGGCGTTCGATCCGAAGGAATTCCACGATCGCTATGTCGATGCGCTGCAGAATTTGATCGAGCGCAAACGCAAGTCGAAGACGGGCCGGAAGATCATCGAGGATAAGGAAGAAAGCGGCCGCGGCGCCTCCAACGTCGTCGATCTGATGGCGGCGTTGAAGAAGTCGATGGAGAAGGGCGGGGCGGCGAAACCCGCGGCCAAGGCGCCGGCGAAGAAGGCGCCAGCAAAGCGCGCGGCCGCGAAGACTCCGGCTAAGAAGCGTGCCTGACCTTTCTCCGTCATTCCCGCGAAAGCGGGAACCCGTCTCCTGCCGTTTCGCTTTGCCCGGCCATCCGAGATGGGTCCCCGCTTTCGCGGGGATGACGAAGGAGGATTAAGTGGCGCGCTCCTCCGATCCCCTCGCGCTTTACAATGCCAAGCGCGATTTCGCGAAAACCGCCGAACCCGCGGGAACGCTCGCGCCGGGGCACGGCAACAGCTTCATGGTCCAGAAGCACGATGCGACGCGGCTGCACTGGGATCTGCGCCTCGAAATGGACGGTGTCCTCAAAAGCTGGGCGGTCACGCGCGGGCCGAGCCTCGACCCGGGCGAAAAGCGCCTCGCGGTCCGTACCGAGGACCATCCGCTGAGCTACGCCACCTTCGAAGGGACGATCCCGGAGAAGGAATATGGCGGCGGCACGGTGATGCTGTGGGACCGCGGCACCTGGGCGCCGATCAAGGGCAAGAGCGCGAAGGATATCGACAAGGGCCACCTCCACTTCGTTCTCGACGGCGAGCGGATGAAGGGGGAATGGCTGCTGATCCGTCTGAAACCGCGCGGCAAGGAAAAGCGCGAGAACTGGCTGTTGCGCAAGATCGAGGATGACGCGGCGGGCGGCACCGATACGCTTGTGGAGACCGCGCTGACGAGCGTTGCGACCGGGCGGACGATGCTGGAGATTGCCGAGGGCAAATCCTCCCCGGCACGGGGAGGGGGACCGGCGAAGCCGGTGGAGGGGGCGGGCCGCAAGAGCAGCGTGCGTGGTCGGCCCCCTCCGTCAGCCGCTTCGCGGCTGCCACCTCCCCGTAAACGGGGAGGATTGAACGTACCGAAATTCACCGAACCCCAGCTCTGCACCCTCGTCGATTCGGTCCCGACCGGCAGCGACTGGCTCCACGAGGTCAAATACGACGGCTACCGCGCGCTGATCGCAATCGGCGGCGGGAAGGCGAAGGTCTTCACGCGCAGCGGCCTCGACTGGACCGACAAGTTCGCCGCCATCGCCGAGGTCGCCGCCGTCCTCCCAATCTCCTCCGCTCTGATCGACGGCGAGATCGTCGCGTTCAAACAGGGACGCCCCGATTTCTCGACGCTGAAGGACGCGATCTCGAACGCGGGCGACATGACGTTCTTCGCGTTCGACCTGCTGAGCCTCGATGGCGAGACGCTCACCAAATTGCCCAACGTCCAGCGCAAGGAGCGCCTCCGTCCGCTGATCCCCGACGACGATAGGTTGAAATTCGCCGAGCATATCGTCGGCGCGGGCGAGCAATTGTTCGAGACGATGTGCCGCGAAGGATACGAGGGGATCGTCTCGAAAAAGGCCGACGCGCCCTATCTCGGCAAACGCACGAAGACGTGGCTCAAGATCAAGTGCACGCGACGCCAGGAATTCGTCATCGTCGGCTGGTTGCCGAGCGACAAGTCGCGCGGGTTCCGGTCGCTGCTGCTCGGCGTCCACAGCGATGACGGGCTGATCTATGCGGGCAAAGTCGGGACGGGCTTCTCGAACGACCTGATGGACGAGTTGCGCGGCAAGCTCGATCGCCTCGAACGCAAGACCCCCACCGTCGAGGCACCGCGCGCGGCGGTGCGCGGGGCGCATTGGGTGACACCCAAGCTCGTGGCCGAGATCGCCTTTGCCGAAACGACCCCCGACGGCGTCCTGCGGCATTCCAGTTTTCTCGGCCTGCGCGGCGACAAGCCCGCGGGCGACGTGGTGATCGAGGCTCCGGAACCGGTCGCGGCGCCTGCCACGACGGTCAAGGTCAGCAGCCGCGACCGGCTGATCTTTCCCGACAGTATGGTCACCAAGGGCGATCTCGCCGATTACATGGCTGCGGTCGCCGCGATCGCTCTCCCCTGGACCGCCAACCGCCCGATCAGTCTCGTCCGCTGCCCGCAGGGACGCGGCAAGAAATGCTTTTTCCAGAAGCACGACGCCGGGTCGTTCGGCGAGCATGTGCTGAAGGTGCCGATCCGGGAAAAGGACGGATCGACCGAGGATTACCTCTACGTCACCGACACCGATGGCCTTGTCGTGTGCGTCCAGATGGGGACGATCGAGTTCCACGGCTGGGGCTCGTCGGTCGATACGCTGGAGAAGCCCGACCGGCTGGTGTTCGATCTCGACCCGGACGAAAGCCTCGATTTCGGCGACACCAGGAAGGCGGCGGAGCATTTGAAGAACCAGCTCGCCGAACTGGGCCTCGCGAGTTTCGCGATGCTGTCGGGGGGCAAGGGCGTTCATGTCGTCGTTCCCTTGAAGCCCGCGGCGAAATGGCCCGCGGTCAAGGATTTCGCGGATCGTTTCGCGCGGGCGTTGGCGCAGGCCGAGCCCGACCGCTTCGTCGCGACGATGTCCAAGGCCAAGCGCAAGGGGCGCATCTTCATCGACTGGCTGCGCAATCAGCGTGGGAGCACCGCGATCCTGCCTTATTCGGCGCGGGCGCGGAGCGGCGCGCCGGTCGCGGCGCCGGTGTCGTGGAGCGAGCTGCGCGACATCGACACCGCCGCGCGCTGGGATGTCGGCGACGGGGCGGAACTGATCGAGCGCGCCAATTCGCGCGCGCTTGCGGGCTGGGGCGTGGCGGATCAGGTGCTGCCGGATTTGTGATGGAGCGACGCCACGGCGGCCACTCTTTCGTCATCCCCGCGCAGGCGGGGATCCATAATCGCTTCGGTCTCGTCTCCATTGGAGAGGTCAGCCATTCCGGATTCCCGCCTTCGCGGGAATCACGAAATGAAAGTTTCGTGTTGCGCAGCAGCATCGAAACGTGGACCCTGATTCGGAGCAGCGGGGAAGCGATTATACGGATGGCGACGATCGCCGCAGCTCTGTTCGACCCCGCCACCAACGCGCGCCGCTGGATCGACGAGTATTGCGCGGGCGACCTGAAGGGCGACGTGCTGGCGGCGTCGCGCGATACCGCCTGGGCGGAGATGTTCGAGGAACTCGCCGCTGCGGGCGACGACCTCGGCCATGCGCGCGAGCGCATCCAGCGCGCCGCCGTCGATATCGGCACGGGCTTCCGCGTCCTCGGCGAGGCCGACGAGCGGCCCTGGCCGCTCAGCCCCGTGCCGCTGCTGATCGGCGCCGACGAATGGGCCGGGATCGAGCGTGGCGTGATCCAGCGCGCGGCGCTGATGGAAACGATCGTCGAGGATATCTACGGCGATGCCCGCCTCGTCGAGCGCGGCACGATTCCGGCAGCGCTCGTCACCGGCAGCCCGTTCTATCTCCGGCCGATGGCGAGCGTCACGCCGCCCGGCGGCTGCCAGCTCCACTTCGTCGCCTTCGACCTCGGGCGCGGCCCCGACGGCGAGTGGCGCGTGCTCGCGGATCACTTGCGCAGTCCGGCGGGGGCGGGATATGCGCTGGAGAACCGCCTGGCGATCAGTCGCGCGCTCGGCGGGTTGCAGGATCGCCTGAATCTCAAACGCCACGCGCCGTTCTTCGCGGCGTTCCGCGGCGGCGTGGCCGACGTCTGCCGCCGCGCCGATCCCCGGATCGGGCTGCTGACGCCGGGCCGGTTCACCCCGAGCTATGCCGAACAGGCGCATCTCGCGCGCTATCTCGGCTTCCTGCTCGTCGAGGGCGCCGATCTCGCCGCGCTGGAGGACAAGGTGTACGTCCGCACGATCGCAGGCCTGAAACGCATCGATGCGCTGTGGCGGCGGGTCGACCCGCGCATGCTCGATCCGCTGGCGTTCGATTCGCACTCGCAGATCGGCGTGCCGGGGCTGATCGACGCTTATGCCGCGGGCGAGGTCGTGCTGTCGAACGCGCCGGGTTCGGGGCTGCTCGAAGCCCCAGCCTGGGCGGCGTTTCTTCCCGGCCTGTCGGTGCGGCTAACCGGCGACGGCCTCCATTTGCCCAATATCGCGACCTGGTGGTGCGGCCAGCCGGAAGCGCGGGCGCGCGTCGAGGCCGAGCTCGACCGGTTGATGATCGCGCCCGCCTTCGGCGCCGCACCGCTCGGCCTGCCCGACGGCAAGGCGGTCGTTGGGGCCGATCTCGACGTCGATCAGCGCGCCGCGCTGCTCGCGGATATCGCGCGACGGCCGCAGGATTATGTCGGGCAGGAGATCGTTCGCCTGTCGACTATGCCGGTGGTGATCGATGACCGCCTCCAGCCGCGGCCGTTCACGCTGCGCGTCTTCGCCGCGCGCGGGGCCGATGGCGCATGGAGCGTGATGCCGGGCGGTTTCGCGGGGGGCGGGGGGCCAGCCCCAGCCCCCGCCGGGGGGAAGGGCGCGGGGCGCGGGGGCGCCCCAGGGGGGGGGC
>JBBSTE010000044.1:0-19835 GCA_038236185.1 Sphingomonadales bacterium
TCATCGAGAACGCCTTCTGCCGTCTCAAGGACTTCCGCCGTGTCGCCAACCGCTATGACAAGCTGGCCGCAAACTTCCTCTCAGGCGTCGCCCTCGCCACCGCCATCGCCTTCTGGCTGTGAATGAGTCTGGACCCTAGCAGTTTGCGGATATGAGCCGCTCTTTGATGATTGCGCCGATCGTAGCGCTTCTCCTTTCCGTAACCGGGACGGCGCGTGCGCGGTCGACGGTGCCGGAGCGAGTGATGACCCAGGTCGGCAATTTCGCGGCTGTGCAGCTTACGTCCGATGATCCCGACCGGCTTGAGCGCGAATGGAATGTGCCGACACTTGGTGCCGAAATCACGACATCGACGTACACGGTGCCGAACAAGCCGCTCTTCACGTTCATTGTTTTCCGCGGTTGCACGGTCAATGCGACGGGCGATTGCGATCTTACCGCCGACCTTGCGATCTTCGGCCCCGATGGCAAACTTGAGCAGGAAAAGAAGGGGATTGAAATCTGGCGGGGAAAAGCTCCGGATAGCGCCAGCAGCCTCTTTCTGTCGCAAGGCGCGATTGGGTTCGGCACGGACGACAAGGGACCTTTTGGCGAGCACCGGGTGGTCATAAAGGTGACCGACAACGTAGCGCGTGTTACGCTTTCGACCGAACAGCGATTGACGGTTGCGCCCGCGAAGTGACTTGCGTGTCCAGACCGCGCGCTTAAGTCCTACCCGCACATGACCGAAGCCGCGATCGCCATCTCCGCGCTCTGCAAGACCTACGCCGGCGGCCAGCGCGCGCTCGACGACGTCAGCATCGATATTCCGCGCGGGGCGATCTTCGGCCTGCTCGGCCCCAACGGCGCGGGGAAATCGACGCTGATCAACATCCTCGCGGGGCTCGTCAACAAAACCAGCGGCACCGCATCGATCTGGGGTTTCGACATCGACGCGCATCCGCGCAACGCCAAGGCGTCGATCGGCATCGTCAATCAGGAAATCCTGTTCGACCCCTTCTTCACGCCGTTCGAGACGCTCGAAATCCAGGCCGGTCTCTACGGCGTCCGCAAGGCCGACCGGCGGACGATGGAGCTGCTCCGCGCGGTCCATCTGGAGGACAAAGCGCGCGCCTACGCCCGCACGCTCTCGGGCGGCATGAAGCGGCGCCTGATGGTGGCGAAGGCGATGGTCCACGCGCCCCCCGTCCTCGTTCTCGACGAGCCGACCGCGGGGGTCGATATCGAGCTGCGCCAGCAACTGTGGGAGTACGTCCGCGGCCTCAACGCCGGAGGTGTCACCGTCGTGCTGACGACGCATTACCTCGAGGAAGCCGAGCAGCTCTGCGACCGCATCGCGATCATCAACCATGGCCGCGTCATCGCCAACGAACCGACCCGCGACCTCGTCGGCAAGGCGCAGGAAAAGGTGGTCGCGGTGACGGTCGATCGCGATGTCGCGACGGTGCCGCAGGCGGTGTGCTTCCAGAAGATCGTCCTGAAAGGCGATCGCACGCTGGAGATCACCTATCAGAAGGACACGGTGAATGCAGGCGAAGTGCTCGCCGCGGTGCAGGGAGACGGGTTCGGCATCGTCGACGTCTCGACCAAGGAAGCCGATTTGGAGGACGTCTTCCTCAGCCTGACGCGGGCGTCGAACGCGGCGTAGCGTCGGGCGCGAACATCTCGTCCCCGATCAATGCGGGCGGCAGGATTCCCGCCCCCAGAATCCGCGCCCACACGTCCTTCAACATAAACGGCCTGCCGCTCCGCTCCGCCTCGTGGCTGGCGCGCGCGATCAGATGATCGAGCTGCACCTTGCCGATGACATAGCTCGGCCCGTATCCCGGCTGTCGCAGGTACAGGAGCTGCTCGAACCCGACGAGTTTGCTCTTCGCGTCGGACCAGTGCCGCGGCGTCCATTCGGCGTGGAAATGCCCCGCGGTCGCCAGATCCCACTCGTTCGCCTGGACATGGAGCGACGCGAGCCCCCGCGCGGCGCGGTTGGCGAGCATGATCCACACGATCTCGCGCCCATGCGGGATGTCGTCGTACAACCCCGCCTGCATCACCACCTCCTCCATTGCGGTGGCGAAGCCCTCCGAACGATCCTCGAAGATGTTGAACAGCGGCGCCACGTACCGGATCGGGCTCGGGTGCGGCTCGTGCTGCAACCGCGCCAGCTCGATCCAATGCGTCGAATGCGACAGCAAAGGCAGCGGATCGAGCGCGGTGCCGTTGCCGAAGAAATCGCGGCTTGCGGGCGGGATATAATCGCTCGTCTGCGCTTCCAGCGCGGCGCGGAAATAGGGGCGATCGGGGATGAACCCGGTCGCGACGAGAAAATCGTTCAACTTCCGCGTCTTCGCCTCGGCCATCCGGCGATATTCTACGGGGTCGCTGATCTCGGGGATCGGCGGCAACGCCCGGTTGCGCGCCTCCTCCAGCCGCAGCGAGGCGATCGCACGGTTGAGTTCACGCTGGAGGATCAGCGCCTGCGCATCCCAATCGTATGGGCTCAACTGGACGTTCTTCGCATACCAATCGTAATTCGCTTTGCCGACGCCCGATGCGCCGGTCCGCTTCGGCGCCTCCGCCGAAACCCAGCCCGCGAATTCGTCGGTCGCCGCCTGCGCCGCCGCGATCGCTGCCTTCAGCGCGGCGCTCGCAACCGTCATCGTCGCGGGCCTGCGCCCGTCGAGCGACCGCATCATCAGCGTGCCTTGTCCCAGCGCGGCGAGCGTCGCGCTTTGCTCGGCAAAAGCGCGGTTGCCGTAAGCCCAGAGATCGTGCGCCTGGCTCCTGGCGAGATTGACCTTCGCCGCCGCCAGAATCGCCGGGATCGCGCCGATCGCCCGCGTCAGTTTCGCATCGTCGGCGCGCGACAACGGCCAGGAATAGGCGAACAGATCGATATTGGGCTCCGCCGACGGTCCCTCGTGCGCGGGCACGTCGCTGCGGTCGGCGAAAACCGTCGCGTAGAAACTCGGATCGCGGGCCCACGGCATCAGCACGCGGTACGAAAAGTCGAGTCCGTTCATCTCGGCCTCGACGAGCCGGTAATCGTTGGTCGCGGCGGCATCCCATCCCGTCCGGTCGATTGCCGCCAGCCGCGCCCGCCACGTCGGCAGCGCCGCCGATTGGCGCGCCATCGCCGCCAAAGAATAATCCGGAACGCCCATGCGGATCGCGGGATGAACGAAGGCGCGCCAGTCCTTGAACAGCGCGACGAGTGCCGCATGCTTTGCCGGCATCGCGTGCGCGACGGTGGGCGCCGGATCCGCCATCGACGTACCGGCGAGCGCCATTGCCGCGATCGTCGTGGCGCCGATCAGTCCAGATATCAGCTTTCGCATCGTCGCCCCCCGGTTCGCTCGCCCTGCCGCGCGGCGTCGAGTGTGAATCACGGCACAAGCTTTGTCCATGCCGCGACGCTCGTTGAATTCCTAAACGGCGCCCGCCGACCTGAGTGCGGCGACCGGACGCTGGCGTCCGAACGGTGCGATCAGCCGGCCGTATTCCGACTCCGCGGAGCCATAAGCCGCGCCCGCGGCCTCTTCGAGCGCCTCACGATCGCGGATCAGGATGCGCCCGCGGGTGCACCGCACGACATGGTCGCCTTCGAGAAGATGGAGGCAGTCGGTCACGCTCGCGCGCCGGATCCCGAGTTCGAGCGCCAGAGTATCGTGCGTCACCGCCAATTCGTCGCCATCCTGCCGGTCGTGCAGCATCAGCAGCCACCGCGCGAGCCGCCGCCCGACCGGATCCTGAATCGCGCAGGCCGCGGCGCTCGCGAATTGCGCGCTCATCGACTGGGCGAAACGCAGCATCAGCGCCGTCAACGAAGGACTGCCAGCGCAGGCACGTTCGAACGCGGCGATCTCGATCGTCCGCGCGGTTCCGCCCAGCAACCCCGCCGCCGCATCGAACGGTGCGGACTCCTGGCCGAGCAGGACCGGCCAGCCGATCATGCCCTCGCGCCCGATCAGCCCGATCGCGACGCCGTTCGCGTCGGGATGCGGCAGAGACAAGGTGATCGTGGCGGTATCGGGGAAGATCGCGTGAACCGTCCGCGCGCCAAATGCCGCCACCGACTGCGACGGCGCGAGGCGGCATAGGACCATTAAAGAATCGAGGAGCGCCGCGTCGCTCCGGGGCAGGGCGCGGAGCAACAGGTTCATGCGCGTTTTTCCGAAGTGTTTGAAAAGATACGTCGCCGGTCGGGAACTGGATGCATTTATGTGCGAATTCGTACCGAGCGTCGCCGCAGCGGCGTTTCATGCGTTAGATGCGTCGAATTCCAGAAATAAACAAGGAGGACGCGGAAAATGCCCGATAGTCAGGAAATCATGGACGTCCTCGACGCCCGAGTCGTACGCCGCGAAAATCGCCGCGCCTTCTTCACCGCCGCGCTCGGTGCGGCCGCGGTCGGTGCGGGCGCCTTCGCCTTCGCCACGCCGTCGGAGGCCCAGTCGGTCACCGATGCCGACATTTTGAACTTCGCGCTGAATCTCGAATATCTCGAAGCGAATTTCTATCTCTACGCATTGAACGGCACCGGCGTGCCGGCGTCGATGACAGGGGGTGTCGGAACGACGGGCACGGTGACCCCCGGTCAGAAAGTGAACTTCACCGATAAGCTCGTGGCGCAATACGCCAAGGAGATCGCCGCCGACGAACTCAACCACGTTTCCTTCTTGCGCTCCGCACTCGGCAGCGCCGCGGTGGCGCAGCCTTCGATCGATGTCGGCTTCGGTCCGAACAACGCCTTCAGCGTCGCCGCGCAGGCGGCGGGGGTCGTAGGTGCCGGACAGCCGTTCAACCCTTATCTAAACGACGAAAACTTCCTTCTCGGCGCGTTCATCTTCGAAGATGTCGGCGTGACCGCATATAAGGGCGCGGCGCCTTTGATCACCAGCACGGCGTACCTTTCGGCCGCGGCGGGAATCCTCGCGGTAGAGGCGTATCATGCCTCGATCATCCGAACGACGCTGTATCGCAAGGGCATGGACACCGCGTCGCTGTACGTTGCGACGACGAAAATCTCCGATGCTCGTGACAGTCTCGACGGATCGACCGATCTCGATCAGGGAATCGCGCCGGTCAGAACGTCGTCGGGTGTCCAGTCGAACATCGTCCCGCTCGACGACAACGGCATCGCCTTCGACCGCACGACCGGGCAGGTGCTCAATATCGTCTATCTCAACAAGAATGCGGTCACCGCGGGCGGCTTCTTCCCCGAAGGTATGAACGGCACGATCAAGACGAGCGCGGCCAACTGAGCCAGCAGCCCGAGCCCCCATTCGAAGGATTTCAGTCATGAACGATAATATTCTGCTCAACGTACTAGAGGCGGGCCAGCGGCGCCGCGAAGAACGCCGCCGGTTCATCAAGCTCGCGGGTAGCGCTACCGTCGCCGCCGGCGGCATGTCGTTGCTCGCCGCTTGCGGTAGCAGCAACAATTCTCCCACGCCGACGCCAACGCCGACCCCGGCGCCCACCCCGGCTCCGACGCCTGCTCCCACCCCGACTCCTACCCCGACATCGGGCGTAACCGACGGCGACGTCCTGAACTTCGCGCTCAACCTGGAATATCTCGAGGCGCAATTCTATTCTTATGCCGCATTCGGCGTCGGGCTGAAGAGCGGGATGCTGACCGGGAAAGGTACCCAAGGCGGCGTCACCGGCGGACGTCAGGTCAACTTCACCGATCGCGTCGTTGCTCAATATGCGCGCGAGATCGCGACCGACGAAATTCGTCACGTCGAATTCCTGCGCGCCGCGCTCAGGACGGCACGAGTGGCGCAGCCCGCGCTCAACATCAGCGGTGGTGCCGACGGATCGTTCACCGCCGCCGCGCGCGCTGCGGGCGTCGTCGGACCGAACGACAATTTCGATCCTTATGCGTCGGATGAAAACTTCCTGCTGGGAGCGTTCATCTTCGAAGATGTCGGCGTTACCGCGTATCACGGCGCGGCACCGCTGCTGCAGAACAAGGACTATCTCGCCGCGGCGTCGGGCATCCTCGCGGCGGAGGCCTATCACGCCGGCCTCATCCGCACCGTGCTCTACGCCAAGGGGATGGACACGCGATCGGCGGCGAACAAGATTTCCGCCGCGCGCGACAGCCTGGACGGAACTAGCAACCTCGATCAGGGTATCGGCAACAGGACCAAGGCCAATATCGTTCCGGCCGACGGCAATAGCATCGCGTTCAGCCGGACGACCGCTCAGGTCCTCAACGTCGTCTATCTGAACAATGCCGCGGTCGTCGGCGGGGGCTTCTTCCCCAACGGCGTCAATGGCACGATCAACACCAGCGGCGCCAACTGACGCACCGCTGGTCGCGACGAACCGGGCCGCGCAGGGGAACCTGCGCGGCCTTTTTCGTTGGCGGCGCTCTGTGCAGCGATTATGCTGGAACGACGGCGCGCAACGTGGCGATCGCGCGAACGGGCGTGGACTTCCGCCGAAAGCCCCGCGATACGGCGGATCGGCTCGGTCCGTCGATCCGCGCGGTGAATTTCGGAGTTTAGTCTCATATGAACGATCAAGACCTGCTCGTGGCGGCGCTCGAAGCCGGCGATCGTCGTCGCGCGGAACGCCGTCGTTTCCTCAAGACCGCGAGCAGCGCGACGGTCGCCGCGGGCGGCCTCTCGGTTCTTGCGGCGTGCGGGGGCGGCGGCTCGTCGCCGACGCCTTCGCCGAGCGCCACCGGCTCACCCACGCCGACCCCGACGCCCACGCCTGCGGCGACCTCGGCCGCGATCGATCGGCAGATCCTGAACTTCGCGCTCAACCTCGAATATCTCGAGGCGCAATTCTATTCGATCGCCGCTTTCGGCACGCGCCTGCCCGCCAACATGCTGACCGGCACGGGGACGCAAGGCGCGGTCACCGGCGGCCGCCAGGTCACCTTCACCGATCCGGTCGTCGCGCAATATGCGCGCGAGATCGCCGGTGACGAGATCGCGCATGTCGGCTTTCTCCGGAGCGTGCTCGGCACGGCGGCGGTAGCGCAGCCCGCGATCAACATCGACGGCGGCGCGAACGGCGCGTTCACCGCCGCCGCGCGCGCGGCGGGCGTCGTGGCGGCGACCGCGACATTCGACGCTTACGCCTCGGACGAGAATTTCCTGCTCGCCGCCTTCATTTTCGAGGACGTCGGCGTCACCGCGTACAACGGCGCCGCGCCGCTGCTCGGCAACAAGACCTATCTCGGGGCCGCCGCCGGCATCCTCGCTGCGGAGGCGTATCACGCCGGGTTGATCCGCACCGTCCTCTACGCCAAGGGCATGGACACCGCCTCGCTGCTGACCGCCACCACCAACATCTCGAACGCGCGCGACCAGCTCGACGGCCAGACCGACGTCGACCAGCCGATCGTCGGCACCGCCGACACCTCGAACATCGTCCCCGCCGACACCGCCTCGATCGCGTTCGCGCGCTCGACCGGGCAGGTGCTCAACATCGTCTATCTGACACGCGCATCGGTGGTCGGCGGCGGATTCTTCCCGAGCGGCGTCAACGGCGACATCAACAAGAGCGCGATCAACGACGCGACCTGACGCGGCGCATTTCGTTTGGTCGTAACGACACTTGCGCCTATGTTGCCGATATCCCCGGGGGGCCGCGCGTGAGCGGCTGAGAGGTAGCTGACGCTACGACCCGCCGAACCTGATCCGGCCCCTCGTACGAGGACTGACCGGCGGAGGGAGGGAGCGGCATTCACCCGAATTCCGTGGCCTCGCTCCGACACCAAGGAGCGAACACCAATGGCCGACGTACCAGCCCGCACCGAGATCGGCGTAACCACCGGCCCGATTCGCGGCAGCCGCAAAATCAGCGTCGGCCCGCTCGGTGTGAAGATGCGCGCGATCGATCTCGAACCCGGCTGCGGCGAGCCCGCGCTCAACGTCTACGACACCAGCGGCCCCTACACCGACCCGCAAGCGCGGATCGACATCCAGGTCGGCCTCCCCCAGCTCCGCCGCGAGTGGATCGAGGCGCGCGGCGACGTCGAGAGCTACGACGCGCGGCAAACCCGCCCCGAGGACAACGGCCTCACCGGCCCCGATCGCTCCGCCGGCGTCCCGCAATTCCCCAATGTCGTGAAGCACCCCCTGCGCGCCAAACCCGGCGCCAACGTCAGTCAGATGCACTATGCGCGGCAGGGGATCATCACCCCCGAAATGGAATACGTCGCCACCCGCGAGAACCTCGGCCGCGAAATGCTCCGCGACCACGTCCGCGACGGCGAATCCTTCGGCGCCGCCATCCCCGATTACGTCACGCCGGAATTCGTCCGGGATGAAGTGGCAAGGGGCCGCGCGATCATCCCGTCGAACATCAACCACCCCGAATCCGAACCGATGGCGATCGGCCGCAACTTCCTCGTCAAGATCAACGCCAACATCGGCAACAGCGCGGTCGCCAGCAACGTCGCGGCGGAAGTCGATAAACTCGTCTGGTCGATCCGCTGGGGCGCCGACACCGTCATGGACCTGTCGACCGGTCGCAACATCCACGACACCCGCGAATGGATCATCCGCAACTCGCCCGTCCCGATCGGCACCGTCCCGATCTATCAGGCACTCGAAAAGGTCGGCGGCGTCGCCGAAGACCTCACCTGGGAAATCTTCCGCGACACGCTGATCGAGCAGGCCGAACAGGGCGTCGATTACTTCACGATCCACGCCGGCGTCCGCCTCGCTTATGTGCCGATGACCGCGAAGCGCGTCACCGGCATCGTCAGCCGCGGCGGCAGCATCATGGCGAAATGGTGCCTCAGCCACCACAAGGAGAGCTTCCTCTACGACCGCTTCGACGAGATCACCGAGATCATGAAGGCGTACGACATCGCCTATTCATTGGGCGACGGCCTGCGCCCCGGCAGCATCGCCGACGCCAATGACGAGGCGCAGTTCAGCGAACTCTACACATTGGGCGAACTCACCCACCGCGCGTGGAAATCGGACGTCCAGGTCATGATCGAAGGCCCCGGCCACGTGCCGATGCACAAGATCAAGGAGAACATGGACAAGCAACTCGAAGTCTGCGGCGAGGCGCCCTTCTACACGCTCGGGCCACTCACCACCGATATCGCCCCCGGCTACGACCACATCACCAGCGGCATCGGCGCCGCGATGATCGGCTGGTACGGCACCGCGATGCTCTGCTACGTCACCCCCAAGGAGCACCTCGGCCTCCCCGACCGCGACGACGTCAAGGTCGGCGTGGTGACCTACAAACTAGCCGCCCACGCCGCCGACCTCGCCAAGGGTCACCCCGCCGCGAAACTGCGCGACGACGCGCTGAGCCGCGCGCGCTTCGAGTTCCGCTGGCGCGACCAGTTCAACCTGTCGCTCGACCCCGACACGGCCGAACAATATCACGACCAGACGCTTCCCGCAGAAGGCGCCAAGACCGCGCATTTCTGCTCGATGTGCGGCCCGAAATTCTGCTCGATGAAGATCACGCAGGAGGTCCGGGATTTCGCGGCGAAGCAGAACCAGGACGTCGGCGGCTTCATCGCCAGCGGCGCCAGCGGCACGGAAACCGCCGCCGCCAGCAAGGCCGCTGCGATCAAGGGCATGGAGGAGATGAGCGAGCGGTTCAGGGCCGAGGGCGGCGAAATCTACCTGCCCGCCGCCGACTGACGAATCGCGCCCGGCCGAAATTCATGCTAGGAAAGGCGCGCCGCGTTACCACCCAGGAGAACTGACATGGCGCCCGAGACATTGGTACTGGCCCTGAGCCTGATCGTCGCCGCTGCGCCGGTATCGGCCGCAAGCGAGCAAGGCACCCAGATGACGGCAGCCCCGACCGGAACCGCCGACACCAGATATTGCATGCATATCGAGGCCATCACCGGCAGCCGTCTCGAGCAGGTCAAATGCTGGACCCGCGAAGACTGGGCCGAACAAGGCGTCGACGTCGATCAGGACTGGGCCAAGGACGGCGTCCGCACTCTGGGGTGAGTGAATCGCGGCCTGCCGATCTGCAGTCGGTCGCGTGGGCCGGTGCGTCCTGCTGCCGCATGGGACCGCGCCAAGGGCCACCCTCGTCGCGAAAATGCGCGACGGCCGAGATGAGCGAGACATTAAGAAAAAATGGCGGGAGATTTATTTGCCGACAACTAATTTATGCGCTTGAGAACCTGCAACCGCTGCACCTGACATTCCAGGCTTCTAGCCCTAGCAAACAGCGATGCTTTAGATTTCTCGTCTGAAGCCAAGCGACCTTCGAGCCGCGCGGCTTGCATCTTTTGATAGTGGCGATGAGGCACACAGACCTTATTGGGCCCAATTATCAAGCCGGTAATTTCGGCTGGACGCTCTAAGTGACGGCGTTCCTTTTTATGCTGATGACTATGTCCATATCGACGGAGGATCTGCTTAATTTCCCAAATCAGCTTCTCCGGCACAAACGGACCGGACACTGTAATGTCATCGACATAGATTGTGATGACGCAGTCCGCCTCGTGAACGAGACTAGCGATTTTGTCCCACATGGGCTGACAACTGTAGAATGAAAGAATCGGACTGCACGGACTGCCTTGCGGAAGATGACCAGATCGGGTCGCTAGTCCGGTTAAAGTCCAAGCAACATCGGGCGCGCATTTGATCCCATCGCGAAAAAACGCAAAGACCGCCAATGCCGTGCAATTTCCGAAATAATTAGCTACGTCGAGTAACCGAACCTCTTTTGATCCACGATGAGCTAGTGCGTTCTCAACGTAAGACCGACCTTTTACGGGGCTAAATAGATACTGCGGCGGTAAAACGCGTTGAAGCAAATCAGCAATCCTCTTCTGAATTGCTTTTAAGTCATCTCGCGGAGCTTCAATGGTCCGAAAGCCCCCGTTCTTTTTTGCTTCGTCCCAAACTTTATACAGACCTGGCTTATCTGCACGACTAGCAATAAATTTTGCCGATCGTCCGAGCCTAGCGGCCAACTGAGCGCGCGATTTAAGCGCGTACAAACCACATTGATCTAGGGAGTAGCCCGGCATCAGCCAGCGGCCTGCTCAATACGGGTTAAGGCACTCAGCAAGCGCTTTCCGAAGACGAGCCTCGATCGATTTCCATCGGCATCTTCGTTGGTTTCGAGCTGTTCCGAAAAAAAGAGCAAGGAGGATACGGGAATACCGAATTTCCGGGAAACGTCCTTGATGGTATCCAGCGTAGGTGTCCTTTTGCCAGATTCGATTTGTGACAGATAGCTGTCTGAGATGCAGAGGGCGTTCGCCAACTCCTGCTGGTTCATGCCGTTGAAAACACGAATAATTTTGATCGCTTCGCCGATCATTGGCATCCCTAGATTAGAGTATGTGGAAGTGGAGATTTAGCCGCCGTGTCCGGTGTTCCGATCAATCCACCGCACGAAACGGTAGATATACGGTGCGGATGCCAACGCGATCCGCAGCAGGGTGGGTGACATAAGAAACCTTGCGGCCTCCTGCTTCCACCTTTTCAATCCCCGTCGTGGCCGGTCACATTCTGAGCACATAAGTGCCTCCTCTGCAGGCCGCAGCATGATTGCTGCGGTGTCGCCTCCTGCATTGAGGTCCGGGGCCAAGACTTAACTTCCAACACCGCACGCGATCCGGTCGCCGGTCGCGTGCGCTCTCCGCGCCCCGGGGTCTCAGCCCTGAGCCGGGAAAGGTGTAGAGGGCGAACCCTCCTCGCGCCTTTCGGCGCACTTGATAACGACCTTACTCCGTTAAGTGACTATGGCCGTGATAGCATGATCCTTGCCCAACGCAACAGAAAATCCGCATTCTGCAAGATTATTTTGCAACCGTCATGTCCCACCTAGCCCACCTAGCCCACATCGCCCTCGACTATGACGAAGCGCTCGCCTTCTACGTCGGCAAGCTCGGCTTCACACTGATCGAGGATACATAACAGCCCGAGCAAGACAAAAGATGGGTCACGATCGGCCCGCTCGACCCCCGAAAATACCACCATCCTCCTCCTCGTCCGCGCCTATCCATCCAGCAACCCTAAAATCGCGGGCGCACCGTGGATGACGCGGACGATGTCCACGCAATCGCCGTTCACCCGGTACAGCACCAGATACCGGCCGATCGGTACGCTGTGCGCACCCGCGCCGATCTCGGGGCGCGCGCGGCCGCTTTCGGGGAAGTCGGCAAGCCGCGCGACGCCGCTCGCCAGCCGTTCGACCAAGCGTGTCGCGGCCGCGGGATCGTCGGCGGCGATGTGGAGCCAGATGTCATCGACGTCGCGGATCGCGCGCGGGAGGCGCCGAATCCTGAAGCTCATCCTCAATCGTCGCGTCGCGCCGCAGCCAGCCGCTCCTCGCCGCGTCGCGCGGTGTCGGCGGCATCGAAATTGTCCTCGATCGCCGCGCCGCTCGCCTCGCCCTGCGCCCAAAGCCGGCGCAGCGTGTCGATCAGGTCCGCGCGCGTCTCATCGCCCGATGCGCCGCCGATCGCGTCGCGGTCGCTGAATTTGCGCAGCCGTTCCTCGGCGAGATAGAAATCCTCGAGATCGTCGAGATGCGCCGCGATCGCCTCGCGCGCATAGAAGGTCTTGGTCCGCCCGGTCCGCGCCGCCAGCGCGTCGAGCCGCCGTTCGGTGTCGCTATCCAATCTGACTGCCAGCATCGCCGCCTCCTGCTATACAGATATAGCGCCGACGTTCGGGTCGATCAATAATGGTACCGGCAAGACAGCACATCGACCACCTGCGCGTCGCCCGATCCACGCACCCGGTACACCAATCGATGCTCCCCGGTAATCCGCCGCGACCACCATCCCGACAAATCCCGCTTCAACGGTTCGGGCTTGCCGGTTCCGCGAAACGGATCGCGACAACATTCCTCGATCAAACCGTTGATCTTCTCCAGCACCCGCGCGTCTTCGCGTTGCCACTGGATATATTCCGCCCAGGCATCGCGATCGAACGAAATCCTCACGGCCGGATCAACTCATGCTCCTCGCCTTCGCCGGCGTCGAATCGCTTGATGCCGTCCAGCAGGCGCTTGGCGTTCGCCGGTGACGACAGCAGGTGCAACGTCTCCTCGATTCCCGCCCATTCGCTCGCGGAAATCAGCACCGCCCCCTCGCCGCGCTGACGCGTGATGGCGATCGGCGCGCGGTCGGCGACGACCTTGTCGATCATCGCCTTCAGATTCTCGCGCGCTTCGGAATAGCTGACGGTTAGCATCGGAAATCTATGGACAGATTTCTGTACAATGTCAACGATTGGACCGGAAAGGAGCCAGTCTCACCCGATCAAATCGCGCCAATGCTCGCCGCGCCATGCCTTGACCACCACCCGCTCGAGCTTGGCGCCACCGACCGCGCGGTTGAACGTCTTCATGTGCGGCGACTGGCCCTGCGCGGCGAGCGCCTCCTCCGACGCCCAGCGCTCGGCGATATGGACCAGATCGGGGTCGTCGCCGTCGATCGCGAAGCTGTAATGCTCGCAGCCCTCCTCGCCGCGTGTCGCCGCGACCTGCGCCGAAAGCGCCTCCTTCAACCGCGCGACCTCGCCCGCGCCCGCCTTGATCGTGCCCATCACCAGGATCATCACCGCCTCCCCGATTGCGATCGCCAGCGTAGCGCCGCCCGCGAATTGCGCCAGGGACTCGCCGTCGCCCGGATTCGCAACGCGCGATCGGCATCAACGCCGAATTTGCCGAGCGATCGAGCAGTGCGCCGCTGACCCTTATCCCATCCCGCGCGTTGTCGCGCGATGCGCCCGCCGGTTCTGCTCGCCCTCATCGCGCTCGTCCTCGCCGCTCCCGCGTCCGCCGCGCACCGCGCCGACGCGCCGACGCGATTCGACCCGCTCGCCTTCTTCGCCGGTCATACCGAGGGGCGAGGGCATCTCAAGATCGTGCTGCGCAAGACACGCGCAGTCGCCGTCCACGGTGACGGCCGCCGCATCGGCCGCGACACGATAACGCTGCGCCAGACCGTCGAGGAAGCGGGCAAGCCGACCAAGCACCGCGAATGGCGCATCCGCGAGGTAACGCCGGGCCACTATTCCGGCACGCTCACCGACGCGGTCGGCCCGATCACCGGTCTGGAGGTAGGCGGCCGGCTGAAGCTGACGTTCAGGATGAAAGGCGGCCTCCACGCCACCCAGTGGATCGAGCCCGCGCCCGACGGCGGCTCGGCGCACAACCGCCTGACCATCAGCAAATTCGGCCTGCCCGTCGCGCACCTCGACGAGACGATCCGCCGCACCGGGCCGTGATCGGGCCGATTGCACTCTCCACCGTACCTCACCGTAATTTCTGATGGATGCGCGCGCTACAGCCCCGCGAAAAACCGTCCAACACGGCCCCCGCACCGCTGTCCTATTTGGAAAACCTCTGATCCATACTCGCCGATGGCAAAGACTGATCCCCTCAACCACGCCCTCGTCCCATCGGACCGGCGCGAGTCCGAAACCGAAGCGATCGACGAGGAAATCCCCGATCCGATCCCACCGTTCGACGCCAATGGCTTCGATCCCGACGAATTCGAAAGGCGCCCGGTGCGCGGCGACCGCGCGCCGTGGACGGTGCGTATCGCGCGCGCTCGCTCGCCCGCCCGTCGGTAGCGCGCTGAATCGACGAGGAACGGCCGTACCGCGTCACTTTCCCGTTAGGCGCGCCCGACCGGGACGGAAAGAGAGCAGCGTCGCGGCGGCCCGGTCGGATCGCTGCTTTCGTCTCAATCCTCGACCAGCCCGATCATCCGCTCGATCGCCTCTGCGAATCCCACCTTGAAATCCTGGACGACCTGCGCCGCGGGGCGGACCTGCTCGATCAGCCCGACGCCCTGCCCGACGAAATAGGTCACCAGCTCGCGCGCCGCCGCGTCCCCCTTCTCCGCGGCGCGATCGGCGGCGCGGATCGCGGGTTCGCTGATCAGGCTCTGGTACGGCATCGGCATCGGATCCGGCGCATCGGGCGCGTCCCACGCCTCGGTCCACGCCGAACGGAGCTGGCGCGACGGCTTGCCCGTTCGGCTCCGCGAGCGGACGGTGTCGCGCGACGTCGCGCCAACCATCTTGTCACGGAACACGTCGCTGCATTCGCTCTCGGGCGTCGCCAGCCAGACCGATCCGGTCCAGACACCCGCCGCGCCCATCGCCATCGCCGCCGCCATCTGCCCGCCGGTCATGATCCCGCCCGCGGCGAGCACCGGCACGTCGGCGCCGACGGCGCGGATCACCTCGGGCACCAGCACCAAGGTCGAGACCTCGCCGCAATGCCCGCCCGCCTCGCCGCCCTGAACGACGAGCACATCAACCCCCGCGGCGACCTGGCGCAGCGCATGTTCCTTCGCGCCGACCAGCGCCGCGACGGGGACGCCGCGCGCCTTGCCCATCGCGATCATCGCGGGCGGCGGGACGCCGAGCGCGTTGGCGATCAGCTTGATCGGGTGGCGGAAGGCGACGTCGAGCATCGCCAGCGCGAGATTGGGATCGAATGGCGCGGCGCCGTCATTCGCGGGTTCCTCGGGCATCTTGAAGTGATGCCGCTGGGCGAGATCGGCGACGAACGCACGATGTTCCGCGGGCACTTGGGCGGAGAGCGACCGGCGCGTCACATCCTTCGCGCCGCCCGTCGCGAGATTTTCGGGGATCAGGACGTCGAGGCCGTACGGCTTGCCGTCGATATGCGCGTCGATCCAGGCGAGCTCGGTCTCGAGACTGTCGAGCGTATGCCCGGTTGCGCCGAGCACGCCGAAGCCCCCCGCCCGGCTGACAGCCGCGACGACATCGCGGCAATGGCTGAAGGCGAGCAGCGGGAAATCGATCCCGAGCATCGCGCAAATCGGTGTCCGCATGATCCTCTCCCCGTCGCCCGCCTATACCGGCATCGCGGCGAGCGGAAGCGTGGTCAGCGGCTGGCGAGCGAGGTGTCGAGCATCTCCGGCGTATCGAGGTCTGCCAAGACGATCACGGGCTCGTCGCTCATCGGGGCGGGCGCGCCTTCGAATATCGGGGTATCGACGATCTCGACGGTCGCGCCTTTCTCGGTCGCTTCGTAGAGTCGCTTCGCAAAAGCGCTCGGCAGGCGGATGCAGCCGTGCGACGCCGGAAAGCCCGGGTTGTTGCCCGCATGCATCGCGACCCCGCCCCAGGTCAGCCGCTGCATATACGGCATCGGCGCCGAATTGTAGAGGCTGGAATGGTGCACCTCGGCTTTTTCGAGGATCGTGAACACGCCCGTCGGGGTCGGCTTGGCATGCTTGCCGGTCGAGACCGCCGACACCGCGACGATGGTCTGACCGCGATAGACGTAGGCACGCTGCTCGGGGATGCTGATCAGGATGCTGACCGGGCCAAGCGACGCATCGTCTTCCCAGACGAAGCGGCCCGCCGGCAATTTCGCGGGCGACTGAACCAGCGACATCACGCTCGTCGCTTCCGCGGCGGTGGCGAAGGCCGGGGCAGCGGGGAGGATGGCGATAGCGAATGTGACGATCGCGGCAATCTTCAGCATCGCTTCTTCTCCGAACGACTCCGGCCACCAGCTTGCATTTTTAGATGGTCAACACGGAAATTACCATTCGGCGCCGATGGCCGCTTCGCGGTGAACCGTGGCGGTCAAGCGGCGGATGACCGCTTTTTGGCGCAACCACCAGCAAAAGAAGGAGAAAATTCACCGGAGATGCCTTATATGCTGTTCCAGCGGGACGTTTTGGGGTTTTTCGGTTTCATGGATCACGCGCGCGACGCGGCGCATACTCGCCGCGCTTTGCTCAAGAACGGCGGATTGCTGGCGGGAACGCTGGTCGTGCCGCAGATGCTATCGGCGAAGGTCCGCCATATCGTCCAGCAGCCCGCGCCGCGGATCGATCCCGATCGCGCCCCCCTGCCGGTGTATCGACACGCCGCGGCGCGTCCGATCACCTCGCCGCGCGTGGTGCGTCCGGCGTTGTTGCGCCGCGCACTCGCCTCGCTCGACGCGCATTCGCGGAACCTCAAGAACCGTGACCGCATCGCGATCGTCGATTTCGCCGCGCCGTCGTCGCAACCGCGGATCCATCTGCTCAACCTGACCGACGGGCGCAGCGTGTCGCTGCTCGTCGCGCACGGCAGCGGTTCCGATCCGGCGCATACCGGCTGGCTCAAGCGTTTCTCGAACGAAGACGGGTCGAACGCGTCGTGCGACGGCGCCTTCCTGACCAGCGATTATTATTTCGGAAAACACGGCCGCTCGCAGCGGCTGATCGGCCTCGATTCGAGCAACAACAACGCGCTGTCGCGCGCGATCGTCGTCCACGGCGCCTGGTATGCAAACCGCGACATGATCCGCAAACACGGCATGCTCGGGCGCAGCCAGGGCTGCTTCGCGGTCGGCGAGAAGGATCTGGCGAAGCTGTTCGATCGGCTCGGGCCGGGCCGGATGATCTACGCCGCGAAGGTCTGACGCGCGCGCTTGGCGGCGCGGACGCTGCCGATCAGCCGCGACCATAAAAGCTCGTCGATCCCGGCGTGGCCCAGCCCCATGTGCGGCGGGCGCACCGCGATCGCATCGGCGAGCGTGATCGTTCCCGCGCGGAGACTCGCGCGCGCCACCTTCGCCCAGCGCCGCGCGGTCTCCCAGTGGATCAACCGCGAATCCTCGGGCGTGCAGCCGTGGCGGTAATTCTCCTCCTGTAACCGGACGAGATAGCCGCCGAGACGCGCCAGCGTCGCGCGATCGGCGACCGGCTTGCGGCGCATCATGTGATCGACGACCAGGGTCGCGGCACCCGCCGCCTCGTCGCCCAGGACCGGTGCATAGGCGTCGGCGAGCACGCGCTTTGCGCTCGCCTCCATCGTCGTCTCGTAGCGTTGCGAGGCGCCCCCGGTATGGATGCGATAGACCAACAATTCCTCGTCGATCCGCGCGATCGCGCCGCGCCGCGAGAGGCGGTGATAGAGATCGAAATCCTCGGCATAGAGAATGTCGGGCCGGGTGAACGGATCGAGCTCTCGCGCGACATCGGCGCGCAGCATCACCGACGACCATACGAGCGGGTTTTCGATCTGGAGCAGCCAGCGCGTCAGCTCCGGAGTGGTGTGCGGCGCATAGGTCGACGGGCCGATCACGCCGTCTTCGAGGAAAACTGCCGCGGTGCCGAGCAGGACAGTGTCGGGATTGGCGTCGAGATAGGCAACCTGTTTCGCGAACCGCTCAGGGCGGCAGAGGTCGTCCTGATCGAGCGCGGCGATATAGCGCCCGCGCGCCGCCGCAACCGCGCGGTTGCGCGCGCGCACCGGGCCCCCATTCTCCTCCGCCGCGATCACGGTGAGACGGGGATCGTCCCACGCACGGAGGACCGCGAGCGTATCATCGGTCGATTTGTCGTCGACCGCGACGATCTCGAAATCGGTGAAGGTCTGCGCCTTGAGGCTCGCCAGCGTCTCGCGGATCAGCGCGGCGCCGTTGTACGCGGCCATCACCACGCTCACGGTCGGATCGGTCATGCCGCGATGCGGGCGGCGTTCTCTAGCAGCTGATCGACGATCATCATGCCGACATCGTTCTGCCAGAGCCACAGGCCGTTCGCCTGTCCCGAGAAACTCGCCTCGCCGCCGAGCTTGCCCCACGGCACGAAGCCCGCCGCGAGGCCGATGCCGTATAGGCCGGGGATCGCGGCGCCGTCGGCATCGATGATCCGGCAATGCTTGTCGACCATCGGGCGACCGCTGTCGGCGGCGAGCGTCCGCGGCGATCCGTCGGTGCGTTCGACCGGCAGCGCGCGCGGACGATAGCCGAGCGCGGCGATCACCAGATCGGCCTCACGCACCGTGGCGCGCGCTGTCTCGTCGTCGCCGGCGATGCGGTGCAACGTCACCCGCGGATCGGGGACGCGTCCGTCGATCCCCAACATCCGCAGCACCAGTTCGCGCGCCTCGAGCCGGAACCCGGCGAGGCGATAGACGAAGCCCGAGACCGGGCAGATGTCGTCGGCGGTGAAATCGGCGAAGCCCTCGGCGTGCGCCGCTTCGACCGAATGATAAAAGGGTCGCAATGGGCGGCGATGCAGCAGCGTCACCGCGCCCGCGCCGAACGGCAGGCCCGGGCGGCTGCGCAGCAGGAGCGCGACGGTGGTCAGCGCGCTGGTCGATCCGCCGATCACCGCGACGCGCGGGGCGCGAACGCCCGCGAGCAGATCGGCGACCTTCGCCAGCCCGCCGGTCGAGAGCACCTCGTCGGACTGGAGCAGGCGTTCGCCGGCCAGCTCGACGAGCGGCGCGCCCGCGAAATTTTGCGTCACCAGCCGGTCGAGCGGTTGATAACCGCCGGTGGCGATGACGAGGTTGCGCGAGACGCGTTCGTGCTCGACCCCGCTCGCCACCTCGCGCAGCCGGGTGCGCCACAAACCATCTCCATCACGCCGCGTCGCGATCGCCTCGTGCCCGGTCAGCACGATGCCGCCATGCTCCGCGACGACGCGGTGCAGCCGGTCGCCGGTAGCGCGCAACAACGGCCCGACCTCGGCCAGGGGAACGCCGAGCGCGTCGCGATGCCGCGCTACCGCCTGACCCGCGGGATGATCGGCCAGCGCGGCGATTTCGGCGTGCGGATTGTTCTCGACCGCGGTCAGGAAGGTTTGCGCGGTCGAATCCGAATGGATCGCATAGCGTCCGAGCCGTCCGCCGCCGATCGCCTGATCCCGCTCGACGATGACGAGGCCGCGCGCGAAATCGGGCAGCAGGCCGTTCTTGCTCGCCGCGGTCAGCAACGCGGTGCCGGCGGGCCCGCCGCCGACGATCAGCGTCTCGGCGATGCGCGGCCCGGCGGCGGCGGAGCGCGTTGACCGGCGAGCGCGGGGAATCGCGGGGGTTGGGGGGTGGGCCGGTGCGGGGGTGTTAGCATCGCAGTGGGGGCAA
>JBBSTE010000045.1:0-19001 GCA_038236185.1 Sphingomonadales bacterium
AGTAGAGTTTGATCGCCTCTCGGCGATGAGCGGCACCAGCCCTCTCCCCCACCCCACCTCCCATTCAGTATAATGTCTTGGGAGGTGGGGTGGGGGAGAGGGCTGGTGCCGCCCCGGTTCAGCTTTGCTGAACCCGAATTCAAAACGAAAACGGCCCGCCCGGACGAACCGGACGGGCCGTGAATCGCCGTATCGAGTCGTTCAGGTGCTCGCCGCCTGCAGGTTCACCGCCGCGTACTTGCCGCGCCGATCGACCTCTAGCTCGAATTCGAGCCGGTCGCCCTCGTTGAGCGACGCCATGCCGGCGCGCTCGACCGCCGAGATATGGACGAACGCATCGGGCTGTCCGTCGTCGCGCTGGATAAAGCCGAAGCCCTTCATCGCGTTGAAGAACTTGACCGTCCCGCTCGCCTTCTCGCCGGTCAGCTGACGCTGCGGCGCACCGCCGCGATCACCACCGGGACCACCGCGTGGCGCACCGAAGCCGCCCTCGCGCGGTTCGCGCGGCGGGGCGCGATCGGTGACGGGCATCGGCTCGCCGTCGATCTTGAGATCGGTCGCCGAAATCCGCCCGCCGCGATCGACGAGCGTGAAGCCGAGCGGCTGTCCCTCGGCGAGACCGGTGAGGCCCGCCTGCTCGACCGCGGAGATATGGACGAACACGTCCTCGCCGCCATCGTCGCGGACGACGAAGCCGAAGCCCTTCTGCCCGTTGAAGAATTTGACGACGCCGGTGCCTTCGCCGACGACCTGCGGGGGCATGCCGCCACCCGCGCCGCCGCCGCTGCGGAAACCGCCGCCACCGCCGCCGCTACGGAATCCGCCGCCACCGCCGCCGAAGCTGCTGCCGCCACCGCCGCCGCCGCCGAAGCCGCCGCGATCACCACCGAATCCGCCGCCACCGCCGCCGAAACCGCCGCGATCGCCACCGCCGAAGCTGCTGCCGCCGCCGAAATCGTCACCGCCACCAAAGCTGTCGCGCTTGTCGCGCCCACGCCCGCCACGATTGCCGCGGCCACCTTTATCGAAACCCATAAGCCCTGTTCGTCTTCCCGCTTCCCGCCCGAAATCCCTCTGTAAAAACCCGCGTGCAGGACGGCGAACGCGGGTTTCCGGGCGCTGAGCCGATTGCGCCACAATTTCGCCATAGCGCATAAGGCGCAGCCTCGCGACTAGAATCGCCGCAAAAATCAAGTCGGCAGAGTCGATACTTGCGCGACTGTCGCGCTGAAGGCACAGCCTGCCCCGATGTCCATCGCTCAATTGCTCGCCGATCCCACCGCCTGGGCTGCTCTTATCACGCTGATCGTGCTGGAGGTGGTGCTCGGAATCGACAACCTCATCTTCATCTCGATCCTGTCGAACAGGCTGCCCGAGGCGCAACGAAGCAAGGCGCGCCGCCTCGGCATCGGACTCGCGCTCGGCCTGCGACTCGCCCTGCTGTCGGTGATCTCGTGGCTGACGCGCCTCACCCGGACCGTCCTCGACCTCGGGCTGACGGGGGCACCCGGCGACCACGGCGCGCCGACCTTCGAGACCGCCTTTTCGTGGCGCGACCTGATCCTGATCGCGGGCGGGCTGTTCCTCGTCTGGAAGGCGACCAGGGAAATCCAGCACACGATGGACGAGGTGCCCGAAGAAGCGAGCGCAGCGGGCAAGGCCGCGCTCTCGTTCGGCGCCGCGATCGCGCAGATCCTGCTGCTCGACATGGTGTTCTCGATCGATTCGATCCTGACCGCGGTCGGCATGACCGATCATTTGCCGATCATGGTCGTCGCGGTGATCGTCGCGGTCGGCGCGATGATGTTCGCCGCCGATCCGCTCGCCAATTTCATCGCGCGCAATCCCAGCGTCGTGATGCTCGCGCTCGCGTTCCTGCTGATGATCGGACTCGTCCTGATCGCCGACGGTTTCGGCGTGCATGTGCCAAAAGGTTATATCTACGCGGCGATGGCGTTCTCGGCGCTGGTCGAGACGCTCAACATCTTCAGCCGCAAGCGCAAAGCGAAAGCGGCGGGCCATTGAGGGTTCATCACGCCCACGCTACGGCGCGAGAATGACGGTTCACTTTCATGAAGAAGACCTGCCCGTCGGCGTCTTCGCTCCCGGCGCTTCGATCGCGGTCGATACCGAGACGATGGGACTCGTCACCCCGCGCGACCGTCTCTGCGTCGTCCAGCTTTCCGATGGCGGACCCGACGAGCATCTCGTCCGCTTCTCAGCCCAATCGGACTATGCTGCGCCGAACCTGCGCGCGGTTCTCGGCGATCCCGATCGGCTGAAAATCTACCATTTCGCGCGGTTCGATCTCGCCGCGATCAAACACTATCTCCGCACCGTCGCGGCGCCGGTCTATTGCACCAAGATCGCCTCGCGGCTGATCCGCACCTACACCGACCGCCACGGTCTGAAGGAGTTGGTCCGCGAAATCCTCGCGACCGATGTCTCCAAGCAGCAGCAATCCTCGGACTGGGGCGGCCCCGACCTGAGCGACGCGCAAAAGGATTACGCGGCCTCCGACGTCCGCTTCCTCCACCGGTTGAAGGAGGAACTCGATCGACGGCTCGTTCGCGAAGGCCGCGATGGCCTGGCGCAAGCCTGCTTCGAATTCCTGCCGCACCGTGCCGACCTGGATTTGGCGGGCTGGCCGGAGGTCGATATCTTCGCGCATGTCTGATTTGTCGCGGCACCAGCCCGCTCCCCCACCCCGCCTCCCACAGCGTATCCTGAATGGGAGGCGGGGTGGGGGAGCGGGCTGGTGCGGCCCGTCGCTGAAAGCGACCAAAAATGTCTGAAATCGCGCAGCGCATCCGTTCGGAGCGCCAGGTCTGGGCGGCGCCGGGGGGAAGCCACGACCGCGTCGTCGGCATCACGCACTGGCTATTCCCGGTCCTGATCGGGGTGCTGGCGGCGTTCCTTGTCATGGCGCCACTGACGATGGGCGGCGAATCGTCGTTCCTGCTCGACAAGAACAAGGTCGAGGTCGCGCACGAACGCCTGAAGCTCCAACAGGCGCGCTATCGCGGCGAGGATGCCAAGGGCCAGCCGTTCATCCTGACCGCGGGCTCGGCGATCCAGCGCAGCTCGGCGGAACCGATCGTGAAGCTCGACCAACTTGCCGCCGCGATCCGGCTCGATGACGGCCCGGCGACGATCCAGGCGAACACCGGGCGCTACGACATGGATGCCGAACAAGTGCACGTCGATGGTGCGATCGCGGTGCGTACCGCGGGCGGCTATACGCTCGATACGCACGACGCGACCGTCGATCTGAAGACGCGGCAATTGCGCAGCGCGGGCGCGGTGACGGGCCGGGTGCCGCAGGGGACGTTCAGCGCCGACAGCCTGCGCGCCGATCTCGCGGCGCGGACGGTCTCGCTCGACGGCAACGCGCGCTTGCACATCCGCCCGCGAGGCCCGAAATAGCTGCGATGCGATACGCCGCGCTTGCCCTGATCCTCATCGCCGGCGCCGCGGTCGCGCAAACCCGCCACGATTCGACCGCGCCGATCGATTTCGGCGCCGACCATATCGAGCTGCAGGACAAGGCCAACCGCGCGGTCCTCTCCGGCAGCGTCGCGGTGAAACAGGCCGAACTGACGCTGAACGCGGCGCGGATGACGGTCGCCTATACCGGTCAGGTAATCGGCGGAAACCCGCAGGTGTCGCGGCTCGACGCCTCGGGCGACGTGGTCGTCAAGCGCCCCGACCAGACCGCACGCAGCCAATATGCGGTCTACGACCTCAACCGCCGCGTCATCACGATGCTCGGCGGCGTGTCGCTCAACCAGGCGGGCAATGTCCTCAACGGCGGGCGGCTGACGATCAACCTCGACAGCGGCCGCGCGGTGATCGATGGCTCGGGCGTCGCGGGCGGGGGATCGAACGCGCCCGGCGTGACGGGCTCACCCTCGGGCCGCGTCACCGGCACCTTCTCGGTTCCGAAGCGCAACTAGGCCCACGCCCCCGGGCATTTCATCGTTTAGGGGTTTCGCCGTCCGCCCGCTTCATGCATGAATCCTGCCAATCGCGGTTATCGTAAGATCTCGGTAACCAAAAGCTGCGAGGCGACCGGCCAAGTCATGGACGACATCACTACTCTCGAAGCTGCGGAGCCGATCCACGAAGCGCCGATCATGGACGGCCTGTCGGTCGTGTCGATCGCCAAATCCTACGACAAGCGTATCGTCCTGAGCGACGTGTCGGTGTCGGTCGGGCGCGGCGAGGTCGTCGGGCTGCTCGGGCCGAACGGCGCGGGCAAGACGACGTGTTTCTATTCGGTGATGGGGCTGGTGAAGCCCGATTCGGGCCGGATCATGCTCGACGGCGATGATATCACCGGCCTGCCGATGTACCGCCGCGCGATCCTCGGACTCGGCTATCTGCCGCAGGAAACCAGCATCTTCCGCGGCCTGACGATCGAGAAGAACATCCTGACCGTCCTCGAACTGTCCGAGCCCGATAAGGCGGCGCGGGCGGCGCGGCTCGAGACGTTGCTCGGCGAATTCGGGCTGACGCGGCTGCGGGACGCGCCCGCGATGGCGCTGTCGGGGGGCGAACGCCGCCGCGCCGAAATCGCCCGCGCGCTCGCCGCCGATCCCTCGATCATGCTGCTCGACGAGCCGTTCGCCGGCATCGACCCGATCTCGATCGCCGATATCCGCGATCTCGTCTGCCAGTTGAAGGAGCGCGGCATCGGCGTGCTGATCACCGATCACAACGTCCGCGAAACGCTCGACATCGTCGACCGCGCCTACATCATCTACGACGGCCGCGTGCTGTTCACCGGTTCGCCGAAGGAACTGGTCGCGGACGCGAACGTGCGGCGGCTGTATTTGGGCGAGGGGTTCTCGCTGTGATCGTCTTCTACCGCGTCATCCCCGCGAAAGCGGGGACCCATTTCCCGCCGCTGGGCCTCGCTGTAGCCGTCGGAGATGGGTTCCCGCTTTCGCGGGAATGACGGAACGCGCTTCATGTCCCTCGCCCCCCGCCTAGACCTCCGCCAATCGCAGTCGCTGGTGATGACCCCCCAGCTCCAGCAGGCGATCAAGCTGCTGGCGCTGTCCAACCTCGAAATCGAGGCGGTGATCGCCGAGGAGATCGAGAAGAACCCGCTCCTCGAAGCGACCGCCGCGCCCGACGACGGCCCGACGCTCGACCGTGAAGCGCCCGCCGAAACTCGCGACGAACCCGCCGGTGCCGACGAACTCGTGATGAGCGGCGAGGCGGCGGGCGAATCGCTCGATGTCGATATCGTCGCCGAACGCTTCGACGACGGCCCGAGCGATTCGATCGGTGATCGCCCCGAATCGATCGTCGGCATGGACGGCGGCCTCGGCCTCACCGGCGCGACGGGCGGATCGGGCGAGGACGTCGATCTCGACTCTTTCGCCAGCGGCGCCCTGAGCCTCGCGGATCACCTCCTCGCGCAGGCGGGGTCGATGCTGTCCGGCGCCGACGCGCTCATCGCGCAGCATCTGATCGATCAGATCGACGAGGCGGGCTATCTCACCGTTTCCTGCATCGAGATCGCCAACCGCCTCGGCGCCCCGCTCGCGCGGGTCGAGGCGGTGCTTGGCGTCATCCAGACGTTCGATCCCACCGGAGTCGGTGCGCGCGATCTCGCCGAATGTCTCGCGCTCCAGGCGAAGGAGGCCGACCGCTACGATCCGTGCATGGCGCGGCTGATCGACAATCTCGATCTTCTCGCGCGCGGCGAGCTCCAGCGGCTCAAACGCCTGTGCAACGTCGACGACGAGGACATGGCGGACATGATCCGCGAACTGCGCGCTTATGATCCCAAGCCCGGCTGCCGCTTCGGCGGCGAACCGCCGCAAGCCGTGGTGCCCGATCTCTATGTCGCGCGCACCAAATCGGGCTGGGCGATCGAGATCAATTCGGCGACGCTGCCGCGGGTCCTCGTCAACCGCAGTTATTATGCGGAGCTGTCGAGCGGGAGCCAGGACAAGGCGTCGAAGGCGTGGCTCGGCGACATGCTCGCCAGCGCCAACTGGCTGGTGAAATCGCTCGACCAGCGCCAGCGCACGATCATCAAGGTCGCAACCGAGATCGTGAAGCAGCAGGAAGCGTTCTTCGTCGGCGGCGTCGCGCACCTCCGCCCGCTGACCTTGCGGCAAGTGGCGGACGCGATCGAGATGCACGAATCGACCGTCAGCCGGGTGACGAGCAACAAATCTCTGAGCTGCGCGCGCGGCCTCTACGAGCTCAAATATTTCTTCACCAGCGCGATCCAGTCCGCCGACGGCGGCGATGCGGTCTCGGCCGAAGCGGTGAAAAGCGCGATCCGCGCGCTGATCGCGAACGAGGGCGCGAAAATCCTGTCCGACGACACGCTCGTCGAGCTGCTCAACACCAAGGGCTTCGACATCGCCCGCCGGACGGTGGCGAAATACCGCGAGGCGCTGGGCATCGGCAGTTCGGTCCAGCGAAGACGGGCAAGAGCATTGGAGGGGGTTTAGCGGCGCGCACATATTAGCCATCTCCCGCCTTCGCGGGAGAGGGTTGGGTGAGGGTCTTCTTCTTCTTCTTTTCGACGCCCGCAAAAGAAGAAGACCCTCACCCTCCCGCTTCGGGTTCCCATGAAAGTATTACTTTCATGGGGCCCTTCGCGGGCCCTCCCTCTCCCGCGAAAGCGGGAGAGGGGAAGGCAGTTTTCGGTCCAGCGGTGCGCGCGGGGGGCGTGTTTCAGTCCGCAATTCGGCGCGAACCGACCGTATCACTGATGGTCTTTCCCGGCCAATCGTGTTACATGTAACGCGCGATAGAGGAAATTCGTGATGCCCGTCCCTGTCACCCATCGCGTTAAAAAGCGCCGCGATGCGCTGCGAGCCGCCGGGCTGCGGCCGATTCAGATCTGGGTGCCGGATACCCGACGCCCCGGTTTCGCCGAAGAATGTCGGCGACAAGCGCGGATCGTGACAGCCGCCGACGCGGCCGATCACGAATTGAATACCTTCCTGGATGCCGCCCTTGTCGATCTGGAGGCCGAGGGCGAGGCATGAAACGAGGCGATCTCGTGACGATCGCTTGATCGGGTGATTTCGGCAAACCGCGTCCGGCGCTGATCCTTTAATCCGACCAGTTCGATCAGACGGGCACCGTCACGATATTGCTGGTGTCGGGCACGCTGGTGGACGCGCCGCTTATCCGCACGACGATCGCGCCGACGCCATCGAACGGCTTGAAAAAGGGATCGCAGATCATGGTGGACAAGACCATGTCCGTAAAACGCGACAAGGTCGGCTCGGTCACCGGACACCTCGATGACGAGGCGATGCTGACAGTAACGCGCGCGGTGGCCGTCTTTCTCGGCATCGCCTGATTTGGCGCCGGCGCCAAAGCTGGAATGGCAATATTTGGGGGTTAGCTGCCATTCCGTTCGGTGTGGAACGCCCGCCCAATCTGCTCCTCGCTTACCCCTTGCTCGCGAGACCACAAGATAAAGTATTCAGCCTCATACCAGTCAAGATCGCCATCTGGGTTTTGCTAACCCTACGCATAGGCGGAGCGCTCCCTGCTGTTTCAAAGGGAGCACCTCAATCTTCCGCCAAATTCGCCGAGCCAACTCACTTCGGTCGGTCGGCGCACGACCATCGTGCAATTCGATCAGTTCGCGCACATCGTCATCATCAACTGCGATATGTGTTTGAAGCGCTCGTATGACGGCGTGACGTTTCGAGACCAGAGTGCCCGCGTCAATCTCATTGATCAGCGTGTCGGCATCGTAGCTGGGCGGCATAGCTGATCAAAATACCCGGATGGCGAATGGCCGCAAGTGGGCGCAAACGGACACGCTCCATGCCTGCTGGATGCACCGCTGTCCTACAAGCCCCGAGCCGTGATATACGAGTCGCGGGTCGGCTCACGTCGCGCTCGCGCTCTTTGCCATCGTTGGATGCTCGCAGTACTGAAACGCAGTGCGTTGGTGTGACCTTCGTGTGACCTTTGACGCGCGACACTCGCGCGCCGATCGGCGAAAAGGTCCGCTCTGAGCGTTACCTTCGTTACTTTTGGGCGATAAGCGCCGCTGGCCCCGGTCAGTTCGGCGGCGTCGCTTCGGCCGACGATACGCTTGCTGGCTGCGGTGGCGTCGCGCTTTTCGCGTCGCTTACCGCCTCGTCGTACCACGCCGAAAGGTCGCGCTTCATCGCGTGGAGCGCCTCGGGGTTGAGATACGCCATGTGCCCCGCCGGGTAATATCTGAACTCCAGATTGCCCAGCTGCGACGGCTCCAGCATCATGTGGCCGAGGTCGTTCTCGGTCCCGAAGAACGGCGTCGCCATGTCGAACCAGCCGTTCATCGACAGCACGTGGAGGTACGGATTGGTCCGCATCGCCGCGCCGAGATCGACCGCGGTGTTGGGGTTGTTCTGCTGGCTGCCGAAGCCATAGCCCGGCGCCTTGTGCTTCCAGTTCCAGTCCCATCCCGCCGCGTCGCGCGCCGACAGGCGGTTTCAGGC
The DNA here is from genome assembly GCA_038236185.1 of Sphingomonadales bacterium. Lineage (GTDB taxonomy): Bacteria > Pseudomonadota > Alphaproteobacteria > Sphingomonadales > Sphingomonadaceae > Sphingomonas. Next base: position 8,481 of record JBBSTE010000045.1, read on the forward strand.
GTTCGAGCGCTTCTTCTGAAGCACATGGCCGAGCAGCCGGACCGCCCGGCCGTAGCGCGGCGAGTGCCGCGTATTCCACACGATCTTGCCGAACACATGGTCGATCGGCTTCAGATGCCAGCGCCTGAGCGCCATGCGGATTTGGACGATGCGGACGATCAGCCGCACCGATCCGTGCTGGTCGCGGATCGCCTCGCGCAGCATCTCCGCCGCCTCCTGCGCACGGCCGGTCAGCTCGAGATGGCGCGCGTAGTTGATCCGCGCGCGGACGTTGCCGGGGACGCGCTCGATCGAGGCGAGATGGAGCGGCCCCGCTTCCTCATACTCGCCCTGGCGGTCGAGCGAGGCGGCAAGCTCGCTGGTGATGTGCGATTCGGGCTCGATCGCCGCGGCGCGGCGGAGGAATTCGATCGCGAGTTTGGGCCGGCGATCCTCGGCGCGGCGCGACAGCATGAAGAAATGATGCTGCGACAAGCGCCGCCGCTCGCGCACCTGGCGCTGGAAGGCGGGCGCGGAAAAGCTCCCGTCGATCACCGCGCGCACGGCCTGCTTCAGCACCCCGGTTTCGAGGAGGATCGGCCCGACCGGATGTCCGGCATAGGGGATCGCGACACCGACCGGGTCGCCGCCCGCCGCGACGAACCGTTCGAAATGCCGGCGATCGGTCGCCATCCGCGAATCGTAGAAGATGAACTGGTGCGGCATCGGCACATAGGCGCGCTCGTTGAAGCTGATCCGCGCGACATCGGCCTGCCAGCGATTTTCGAACGGGACGACGCGGGGGTCGAGCGAATATTGCGGCGAGATCGCGATGCCGGTGTCGGCGCGACAAACATGGCCGAAGCGCAGCGCGGCATAGCCGCCCATGCTCGACCCGTAGGTGATGACGCGGTCATAGGCCGCGGTCGCGGCGCGGACCGCGCGCAGCGCATCCTCGATCTCGGGATATTGGTACCAGAGATTGTCGCGGTTGATGACGTGGATCGCGTCGATCCCCTCGTCGCGCAGGAATTCCTCGGCGAAACCGGCCCGGTCGAGCGAGGCATCGTTGGTGTACGAGCCGAAGGTGACGAAGCACAGCCCGCCACGCGCGCCGACCTTGCGGACGAGAAGGTCCGCCGATCGAAACAATTCGGATGTATACTCGCTCATCGGCGCCTTGCACCCGAAGGGCTGCGCAAACGCAAGAGGCTTAGGATCGAACTCGATCACCTTGAATCGTCTTCGCGGCGAAAGCCGGGATCCAGGGTCACGAGCGACGCCGCCTGCGATCCTGGATTCCGGCTTTCGCCGGAATGACGAAGGGGGGTTCTACCTGTTCGAATAAGACTCAAAGCTGGTGCCCGGTCCGGTCGCGCTTGGTCGCGAGATAGCGTTCGTTGTGCGGATTGGGCGGCAAATGGTGCGGCACGCGTTCGACGACCGAGATGCCGGCGTCTTCGAGCGCGGCGACCTTGGCAGGATTGTTGGTGAGCAGCCGGATCGACTGCTGGCCGAGCAGATCGAGCATCCGCGCCGCGACCCGGAAATCGCGCGCGTCGATCGCGAAGCCGAGACGCGTATTTGCATCGACGGTGTCGAACCCCTGATCTTGCAGGGCATAAGCGCGCAGCTTGTTGATCAACCCGATCCCGCGCCCCTCCTGCCGGAGGTAGAGGAGGATGCCCCAGCCGCTCGCGGCGATCGCGGCGGTCGCGGCGTCGAGTTGCGCGCCGCAATCGCATTTCAGGCTGCCGAGCGCGTCGCCGGTCAGGCACTCGCTGTGGAGGCGTACGAGCGGCGCTTGCCCGTTCGGCTGGCCGATCAACAGCGCGACATGCTCACCGGGCGATTCGGGGGTGCGGAACGCGACGATCTCGGTGGTCTCGGCCAAGTCGATCGGCAGATGCGCGCGCGCCGCGATCGTCAGGCGGGTCGCGTCTTCATGCGCGTCGATGTCGGGCGGCGAGATTGTGACCTCGGTCTCGCCGCCCTCGCGGACGAAAAAGGCCGGGAGCAGTCCCGCGATCCGCGCGAAGCGCAGTGCCGCGGTGGCATCGTCGCGTTGCGTCAGCGGCACCGCACGAAACGGCCCTTTCAGCGGGGTCGCGAGGTCGAGCTGCGGATCGGACAGAGCCGTTGCGGCCGCGAAATCGAGCCACGGCGCGCGGTCGATCAGCACCGGCGCATCGGGCACCGCCGCTTCGATCTGATTGGCGAGCTTCAACGTCACCGCGCGTCCCGCCGAAATGAGGACGCCCGCCTCGCCAGCGGGATCGAACGCTGCGAGCCGCACCGCATCGGCGGTCTCGATCGGCAGAAGCGACAACGCGCCGATGCGGATCGGCCACCCACGCCGCAGCGCGTCGATCGCGCGCGCGGCTTGTCTCGGGTCGGGCGGCGGCGCGTCGCTCAAAATTCGAACTCGGTCATGATCGGAACATGATCCGACGGCTTTAGCCACGCGCGGCACGCCTCGAAGACATTATGCGCCGTCGCCGCCTTTGCCGCCTCGCCGGTCGCCCACATATGATCGAGCCGCCGTCCGCGATCGTTCCTGGTCCAGTCGGGCGAACGATAGCTCCACCAAGTATGGAGCCGCGCCGGCGCGGGGTGGAAATGCCGCCCGAGATCGGTCCAGTCGTTCGACGCCTTCAGCCCGTCGAGCGCCTCGACCTCGATCGGCGTGTGGCTGACGACCTTGAGCAGCGCCTTGTGGCTCCACACATCGCTCGGCAGCGGCGCGATGTTGAAATCACCGGTCAGGATCGTCGGGCCGGCGAGGCCTTCGGACCAGCGCGTCATCCGCTCGACGAAATCGAGCTTTTGGCCGAACTTCGGGTTCACCGCACGATTGGGAATATCGCCGCCCGCCGGGACATAGACGTTCTCCAGCCGCACGCCGTTGGGGAGCCGAACGCCGATATGCCGCGCCTCGCGATTGGCCTGCCAGTCGAGCCGGTCGTCCTCGACCAGCGGCACGCGGCTGACGATCGCGACGCCGTGGTGCATCCGCTGGCCGTGGAGGAGGATGTGTGGATAGCCGAGCGCGTTGAACGCGGCGGCGGGGAAGTCGGCGTCGATCACCTTGGTTTCCTGTAGGCACAGGATATCGGGCGCGGCCTCGCGGAGGAATTGCGCGACGATCTCGATGCGGAAGCGGACCGAATTGATGTTCCAGGAGACGATTTTCACGGGGGTGGGGTAGCCCGGTGGGGAGGGCGGAACAAGCGTACGCGACGCGGCAAAGCCGCGTCGTCGGTCGAGGCTGCGCCTCGCCGTCCGTGCTTGCGCGAGTCAGCCGAACGCGGTCGGCTGCCGCGCTGCGCAGAAAGGCCCTCGCTCCGGGGGCATGGAGCGAGGGCCGACCTGGCGTTCGTCACGCAGGCGGGATGTGAAGCCGCGTCCAGGCAACAGGGGGGAAACCCGAACCGCCCCACATCCGCGCATTCGGCTCTAAGTCTCCGAACCTGTCGCGTGAATGAACGGATCGATCACTTACCGCGGCTCTTGGTCCGCGGGTCGTTCCAGCGGAACATTCCGTCGCTAACCGGTGCGTTAAAGCGCTGATTGGCGAGGCGGAGCGTCGTCCGGTTGCCCTGGCTGTCGAGCTGCACCCAGCCCTGCAACATCAAGCCCGCCGGGGCGGCAGCGTCACGCGCGAACACCAAAGTGATCCGGCCGTACTCGGGATGCTTGGCGTCATAGCCCTCGATCGACAAGACCCGATCGTTACCCGTCGGCACGACCTTGGCGAAGCGCGAGATATCCTTGTTGGGATCGAGTAGCACCCCGAGTGGGGAATTACCGATCGGCCAGCGCTGCACCTGCTTTACCGAATAATCGATGAAGGTCAGCGCCTTGCCGTCGCCGACGATTAGGATCGGGACGCCCTTTTCATACTGGAAACGGATGCGGCCCGGTTTCTTTAGCGTAAGGACGCCCTTCAGCGTCTTGCCGTTGCGATCGGTCTGAGTGAAATCGGCGGTCATCGTCTGGGTGGCGCGCAGATGTTGCTGGACCTGCGCGAGATCGCCCGTCGCCTGCGCGGCGAGCGGGGCCGCGACGACGGCGATGGCGGCGGCAAATGGGTAGGCGAACTTCAAAAGGACTCTCCGGGTTGTTGCGCCACCCCTGGCGGACACGCGTTGAACGCGCTGTGAACCGGCCTAGAATATCAGCGTGCAGATGCGGCTCCTCGTCATGCGAAGGTCGCATGGGGACAGCACGTCCATACCGATCAGCGCATCGAACTGGAAAGTGTTGGTCAGTTCGAAGCCGACGAGGTCGTCAAATACGAACGGAAACTGAGGCGGCGAATTTGCATCGATGTCGGGCATCATGCCGATTCGAAAGAGATATCGTTCCGCCTGCCCTTCGCCTTGCGCAGACCCTATCGGCCGCTTTCCGTGCGGCGCGAGATTGAGCGATTGCGCGACGCGGGGCGTGATGCCGCTCGTCGTTGCGCCGGTGTCGAGCAAGGCGATTCCGGCGTAGCCGCTGAGATCAACCGACGGCGTCGGGCGCATGATGGTGACGGGCAGGACGATGCGACGGCCATCGTGTCGCCATTCAATGGATCGCGACATGCGACCAGAAGCCGAGATCGATCGGTTCGTCGGTCACTTCCTGGATCGAAAATATCTCGTCCGGGTACAGCGACAGACCTTCCCGGTTTGCGTCACCGGGCTTGTCGAAGAAGCGAACGATCCTGCCGTCTCGCATCAGCGCATATTGATTGCGGTGATCGGGAAGAAGCGACGCGAGCAGGCGAACGAACGCGTCGTAATTCCTATCTACCTCTGCTCGTTGCGCTGCCCTGTCCATCGATCGTCTCCAAGACGCAGGGAATCGTATCGATCGCCCGATGTCAAATCAGATCGCATGCCCCTCGGCGTCGCGCAGCACCTCGCGGCGCCCGACGTGGTCGGGCCGACCGACGATGCCGTCCTTTTCCATCCGCTCGATCAGCCGTGCCGCCGAATTGTAGCCGATCCGCAATTGCCGCTGGAGCCAGCTCGTCGAGGCCTTTTGCGATTCGCACACTAGCTGGATCGCGGCGCGATATTGCTGGTCCTCGGCGGTATCCTCGCCGGTCGGCGATCCGTCGAGCACGAACCCGTCCTCGGGCTCCTCGGTGACCGACTGGATGTAATCGGGCTGCCCCTGCGCGCGCCAGTGATCGGCGACCGCCTTGACCTCGTCATCGCTGACGAAGGGGCCGTGGACGCGGACGATGCCCTTGCCGCCGGGCATGTAGAGCATGTCGCCCTTGCCGAGGAGTTGTTCCGCGCCCTGCTCGCCGAGAATCGTGCGGCTGTCGATTTTGCTGGTCACGTGGAAGCTGATCCGCGTCGGTAAATTCGCCTTGATGACGCCGGTGATGACGTCGACCGAGGGGCGCTGCGTCGCCATGATCAGGTGGATGCCCGCCGCGCGCGCCTTTTGCGCGAGACGCTGGATGAGGAATTCGACCTCCTTGCCCGCGGTCATCATCAGATCGGCGAGCTCGTCGACGATGACGACGATCTGCGGCAGCGCCTGATAATCGAGCTGCTCCTCTTCGTATACCGGGCGGCCGTGCTCGTCCCAGCCCGACTGGACCTTGCGGCCGAGCGGCGCGCCCTTGGCGCGGCTCGCGCGGACCTTGTCGTTGAAGCTGGCGAGGCTGCGCACGCCGAGCGACGACATCTGGCGGTAGCGATCTTCCATCTGCTCGACCGCCCATTTGAGCGCGCGCACGGCCTTGGCCGGATCGGTGACGACGGGGGACAGGAGGTGCGGGATATCCTCGTACATGCTCAGTTCGAGCATCTTGGGATCGATCATGATCAGCCGGCACTGATCGGGGGTCAGGCGGTAGAGCAGCGACAGGATCATCGCGTTCAGGCCGACCGACTTGCCCGATCCCGTCGTCCCCGCGACGAGCAAATGCGGCATGGGTGCCAAATCGGCGATAACGGGATCGCCCGCGATATTCTTGCCGAGGATGATCGGCAGCGATGCGGCTTGGTCCTCGAAGGTCTGCGATCCGATCAGTTCGTGGAGCGACACCGATTCGCGCTTGGCGTTGGGCAGTTCGATGCCGATGACGCTGCGTCCCGGAATCGTCGCGACGCGCGCGGAGATCGCCGACATGTTGCGCGCGATATCGTCGGCGAGCTGGATGACGCGGCTCGCTTTGATGCCCGCGGCGGGCTCGAGCTCGTACATCGTCACGACCGGGCCGGGGCGAACCTCGACGATCGAACCGCGGACGTTGAAATCGTCGAGCACGGTTTCAAGCAGCCGCGCGTTGCGTTCGAGTGCCGCCCGGTCGATCGCGGCCTTGGCGTTGGCGGGCGCGGGGGTCAGCAGGTCGAGCGTCGGCAATTTGTAATTGTCGCGCAGATCGAGCGAAGCCTGCGTCTTGGGCTTGGCGGCAGACGGAGCGATGGTGCGCTCGCCGATCACCGGGCCGGGGCGCGGATCGGGCTGCGCGACGGGACGCGGCGTGACCGGGCGGCGGATCAGTTCGAGCGGCGCTTCCGCTTCCTCCTCGACCGCCGCGCGCCGCCAGCCCCACGAACGGCCACGCAGATCGACCTCCATGCTGCGGCCCCAGACGATCACCCCTGCGATCGCCGCGATCAGCCCGACGACGATTGCGCCCCACCGCTCCCAGACGGGATCGCCGATGAACGCGAGCGCCCAATGCGTTGCGGAAGCCACCGACAGCCCGACGATGCCGCCCCATCCCGCGGGCAAAGCCAGCACAGCATGATCGGACACGAACGCGAGCGCGCTTGCCATCAGCGCGACGCCGATCGCGGCATTGCGCAGCATCCGGACCCACCGCCCCGCAGGAGCCTCGCGCCACAGCCGCGACGCCACGATCGCCGGGACCGGCAGCAACAGCGCCACCGCCGGGCCGAACAGCGTCAGTGCGATGTCCGCGAACCACGCGCCCGGCACGCCAATCAGATTGCCGGCCGCACCGCCTGAATCGGTGTTGAGCGCAGCGTCGCTAGGGTGATAGCTCGCCAGCGCGAGCGCCATCAGCAGCGTGCCGATGAACAGCGCGACCGCGGTGATCAGCGCGCCGCTACGCATCACCCCCGCCTTCACCGTCTCGCGCCACAAGCTTGGCTGCGCCCGCGTCGCCATCGCAATTCCCCGAAAATGCCCGGCCCGGATTCTCCTCTTCGCCGAGTCCGGCGTCAAGGCATCAGCGTTGGCACCGTGACTTAACCCCGATAGAGCGTGGCAAATGGATCACGCGGACGTTCTCATTCTCGGCGGCGGGCTGGTCGGGGGCACGCTCGCGACCGCGCTGGCGCATCACGGGCTGACCGCGATCGTCGTCGATCCGGCCGATCCGGCGGTGACCAACACCGCCGCGTTCGACGGTCGCGCCTCGGCGGTGGCGAGCGCGAGCCATCGGATGCTCGACGCGATCGGCATCGGGGGGCGGATCGCGGGGCAGGGTTGCGAAATCCGCCAGATCCGGGTGAGCGACGGGCTGGAACGCGGCGCGCTCGACTTTATTCCCGATGTGGACGACGATGCGCTGGGTACAATTTACGAGAACCGGCTGCTGCGTTCGGCGATTCACGCGGCCGCGAGCGAAGCGGCGGGGGTCGATCTCCGGACGAAAACGCGCGCGATCTCGGTCGAACGGAGCGCGAGCGGCGTGACCGCGACTCTATCCTCAGGGGAAACCGTCCGCGCCGCGCTGCTGATCGCGGCGGAGGGGCGCAATTCGCCGACGCGCGAGGCGGCGGGGATCAAGGTCGCGCGCTGGCGCTACGATCACCATGCGATCATCGGCGCGTTCCATCACGAACGCGATCACTGCAACGTCGCGTTCGAAATCTTCTACGCGAGCGGCCCGTTCGCGCTGCTGCCGCTGCCCGACGACGAAGCCGGCCACCGCTCGGCGATCGTCTGGACGGTCAAGGCCGAGAACGGCCCGGCGATGCTCAAGCTCGGCGACCGCGCCTTTCTCGCCGAGGCGGAGAGACGGATGGGCGGGTTCCTCGGCGCGCTGTCGGCGCCGTCGGCGCGCGCGAGCTACCCGCTCGGCTTCCATCACGCCGCGCGGATCACCGGCGAAAGGCTCGTGCTGGTCGGCGACGCCGGGCACGGCATTCATCCGATCGCGGGGCAGGGGCTCAACCTCGGCTTTCGCGACGTCGCCGCGCTCGTCGAGGTGCTGGTCGAGGGCATGCGCCTCGGGCTCGATCTCGGTGACGCCGCGTTGCTCGCACGTTACCAGGCGTGGCGCGGGCTCGACACGCTGATGACTGCGGCCGCGACCGATACGCTGACACGCCTGTTCGGCATCCCCGGCAAGGCGGCGAGCGCGGTCCGGCGCTTCGGGATTTCGGCGGTGAACGCGATCCCGCCCTTGAAGGACCGCTTCATGGCCGAGGCGCGCGGCGAGAGCGGGGATTTGCCCAAGCTGTTGCAGGGAATGACGGTTTAAGCGGCGTCCACCCGCCGTGCTTCCTCCACCAGCATCACGGGCACGCCATCGCGGATCGGATAAGCGAGACCGGCGGCGTCGCTGACCAGTTCCTCTGCGGCTTCGTCATAGCGCAGCGGCGAGCGCGTCACCGGGCAGATGAGGCGCTTCAGAAGCCAAGGATCGAGCGCCATTACTGCAACGTCACCCGTTCGTCGCCGTCGTGGCGGCCGAAGAATTGCATCAGCTGGATGATCAGCTCGGCGCGTTCCTCGATGTCGGGGGCTTCGAGCAACGCCTGTTTCGCCGCTGCGTCGAACGGCGCGATCTGGGCGATGCCGTTGACGAGATTCTGGTCGTCGAGCTTCGCCACCGCCTCCCAATCGACCGCATAGCCCTGCGCATCGGCGAAGCGGCGCGATTCCATCTCGAGCGACGAACGCCGACCGAGCGAGAGCGTCTCATCCTCGCCGACCGGCAGCAATTCCGCCTCGACCTGGCGGAACTGCGTCGTCACGTCGAGCTCGCGGACGATGCGGAACAAGGCGACGCCTTCGAGAATGAGGTTGTAGCGCCCGTCGTCGAGCGCCTCGAACTCGGCGATCCGCCCGACGCAGCCAAGATCGAACAGCGCCGGATTCTGGGGCGGCGTGCTGGGGTCGGCGAGCGGTTCGGTCAGCGCCGGGCGCGGCTGGACCATGCCGATCCGCCGGTCGCGCGCCATCGCGTCGGACATCATCGCGCGATACCGCGGCTCGAAGATGTGTAGTGGCAAATGCATCCCCGGAAAGAGCAACGCGCCGGGCAGCGGAAAGACCGAAAGCCGCGTCGTGGTCTTCGCCTGACTCATCCGAACAGGGTCGCGGACAGGCGGCGGCGTTGCGCCGACACCCACGGGTTCTCGATGCCGACGACCTCAAACAGCTTGAGGAGTTGCGCGCGCGCGGCGCCCTCGTTCCAGTCACGCTCGGCGGCGATGATATGGAGGAAACCATCGGCGGCGGCGTCGCGGTCGCCCGCCATCTGCGCATTGGCGAGATCGTAGCGCGCCTGGAGGTCGTCGGGGTTCGCCGCGACCGCCGCCTCAAACGGCGCGAGATCCTCGACCGGAGGCGCCGATTGCGCCAGCGCCAGCGCGGCCTGCGCGCGCGCGATGTCAGGCAGCTTCGCGACATCCTCGGGCAGCGCATCGATCGCCGCCTGCGCTTCGTCGGTCCGACCGAGCGCGACCAGCGCGCGAATACGCCCCGACAGCACCGCATGATGATCGGGCGCCATCTCGGCAAGCTGATCGAAGACCGACAATGCGCGTTCGCCATCGCCGCTCGCCAGCACATCCTCGCCCATCGCGATCAGCGGTTCGAGCTCGGCCTCCGCGCTCGTCGCCTCGCTTTCGATCGGGAGTTGCTTAAGCAACTGATCGAGCATCGCCTTCAGCTCCGATTCGGTGCGCGCGCTGGTCAGATCGGCGACGAGCTGGCCCTGGAACATCGCATAGACCGTCGGGATCGACTTGATCTGGAATTGCGCGGCGATGAAGGGGGTCTTGTCGGTATCGACCTTCGCCAGCACGACGCCCTTGTCGGCATAGTCGGCGGCGACTTTCTCCAGCACCGGCCCCAGCGCCTTGCACGGCCCGCACCATTCGGCCCAGAAATCGATGATGACGAGGTTCGTCATCGACGGCTCGACGACATCGGTGCGGAACGCCTGGACGGCATCCTTTTCCGCGGCACTCATTCCCAAAGTGGCCAAGGGTAACTCCCGGTTGCTGGCAGGCCTCTTATGTGGGCGCGCGCGGGGACAAGCCAAGCCCAAAACCAGCTTGCGGCTCTGCGGGGCCGATGCTAGGGGCCGCGCCTCACCCGCCCGGACGCGTCCGGGCCATGGCGCCAGAGCGGGCGTAGCTCAGGGGTAGAGCACAACCTTGCCAAGGTTGGGGTCGAGGGTTCGAATCCCTTCGCCCGCTCCAGTTTTTCAGAAATCGCCGGAAAACCGTCACTTACACCGTCCGATGCCACGGTTTCAGCAGCGTGCTACACAAAGCCGCTACACAATCGTCCCGTTAATCGTGAGCTAAGTGCCTCCGATCTTGG
>JBBSTE010000046.1:0-17830 GCA_038236185.1 Sphingomonadales bacterium
TCATGCGCAAAGCCGCCGAACGAACCCATGAGGCAACCTGGAAAACGCATCGGATCACTCCGCGACGACTTCCCGCCCGGCGAATGCGCCGCATACCTCGTCAACTCCGGATACGCCGCAAGCTAATGTCATCCCGCTCTAAAGAACAGGCCGTCGCCCGAAACCGCCGCCGGGGCGACGCTCGGCGAGCGGATTGGCTTCGCGTTCGAGCAGGGTCAGCGTCTCTTCGAACAACGGCTTCAGGCGAACGATGTCCTCGATCGCGGCCTCCGGCGTGTCGCGGGTCTCGACGCAATCGCGCGCCATCATCTCGATCGCCTCGGCGAGTGCGGCGAGCGGTTCGGCGCCGAACTGGCGCGCTTCGCCCTTCAGCGTATGCGCCGGGATGACCATCGCCGCCGCATTTTGCGCGCGCATCGCTTCCTCGATCGCGGCGACCGATTTCACGCCATCCTCGCGGAAATAGCCCAGAATCCGGACGAATCCGGCGCCGAGTTCGCTACGAGCCTTGGCGTATGCTGGCCAGTTGATCAGGGTGCTGCCCTCGAATGACACCGTTGTTCGCTCCTCCATCGCGCCGGACCGACCACGAAGGTTTCGAGGCAGGTGTATCGGCGGGAGGTAAACAGGCGGTTATTGGAAGGCCCCAAGCGGCCCGATCAGCGTTGATCGAAGGGATTTTTCGGGGCGCGCACCGTGAGGCGGATGGGGACCGCGCCGAAATTAAGATCGCGTCGTATGCTGTTGACGAGATAGCGTTCGTAGCTTGCGGGCAATTGATCGACCCGCGTGCCGAAGATCACGAAGCTCGGCGGGCGCGTCTTCACCTGTGTGACGTAACGCATCTTGATCCGCTTGCCTCCGGGCGCGGGAGGCGGATTCGCCTCGATCGCGCGCTCGAACCAGCGGTTGAGCTCGCCGGTGCCGACCCGCCGCGACCACGCCTCGCGCATGTCGAACGCGGCCTGAATGAGCTGGTCGATGCCCTTGCCGGTCGCGCCAGAGACGGTCATCACGGTCACGCCCTTGACCTGACTCAGCCCGTCCTCAAGCGCCTTCTTCACGCCGTTGAACAGCGACGAGGCATTCTCGGCGATGTCCCATTTGTTGAGCGCGATGACGAGCGCGCGGCCTTCTTCCAGCACGCGATCGGCAATGCGGAGATCCTGCGCCTCGAGACCGAGCGTCGCGTCGAGCAGCAGCACCACGACTTCCGCGAAATCGACCGCGTGTAGCGCGTCGGCGACCGACAGTTTCTCCAGCTTGTCCTGCACCTTGGCCCGCTTGCGCATGCCCGCGGTGTCGATCAGCCGGACCTTGCGGACACCGCCCTTGGGATCGGGCCAGTCCCAGTCGATCGCGATCGAATCGCGGGTGATCCCCGCTTCGGGACCGGTGATCATGCGGTCCTCGCCGAGCATCCGGTTCACGAGCGTGGATTTGCCCGCATTGGGGCGACCGACGATCGCGAGTTTCAGCGGGCCGTCGAGACTTTCGTCGTCGTCCTCATCCGCCGCTTCCTCGACTTCCTTGCCTTCGAGGTGCGGCAACAACGCCTCGAACAGGTCGGCGACGCCTTCGCCATGTTCGGCGGACAATTGCACCGGATCGCCGAAGCCGAGCGACAGAGATTCGAGGATGCCCTGATCGCCGGACCGCCCTTCCGCCTTGTTGGCGACGAGTACGATCGCCGTGTCGGAGCCGCGCAGCCATCGCGCGATCTCTTCGTCTAGTGGGACGATGCCCGCGCGCGAATCGAACAGGAACAGCGCGACATCGGCCTGCGCCACCGCCGCCTCGGTCTGCTGGCGCATCTTCCCCGGCAGCGATTGCGCGTCGTGATCCTCATAGCCCGCGGTGTCGATGACGCGGAAATCCATGTCGATAAGATGCGCGTCGCCCTCGCGCCGGTCGCGCGTGACACCGGGGCGATCATCGACGAGCGCGAGCTTCTTGCCGACAAGACGGTTGAACAGCGTCGACTTGCCGACATTGGGGCGGCCGACGATCGCGACGACAGGGAGGCGGGACATGGGTTGGCCCTATACGTCCGTCATCGACTCGTCACCCCAGCGCAGGCGGGGGTCTCATACCAAGTGTCAGGACAAGAGCGCACGAGGCCCAGTCTTCGCGGGGATGACGAATGCGGTCAACGATACGCGCTCAATCCGCCCTTCTGATCAAGCAGGTACAGCATATTGTTCGCGACAACCGGCGGTAGCGAGAACGAATCGCCCGCGTCGATCGTCGCGCCCATCGCGCCGTCGCTCGGCGAGACGTTGGCGAGTTCGCCGCGCGAATTGGTCAGCCACAGCCGGTTGCCCGCGAGTACGGGGCCGTACCAGGTGATCGCATTAGTTCGCTTCTTCGTGTTCTTGTAGGCCTTGAGCTGCGAGATCCAGCGCACCTTGCCGTTGGCGCGCGACAGGCAGATGACGCGGGCGTCGTCGGTCAGCACGAAAATCCACTCGCCCACCACCCAGGGTGTCGAGATTCCCGCAAGATTCTGTTCCCACAGCCGCTGGCCGGTCGCGATCTCGACCGCGACCATCCGACCGCCCTGCCCGACCGCATAAGCGCGACCTTCGTCGATCACCGGATCGGCGTCGATATCGGCAAGGCTCGAAACCGAGGTCGAGATCGAAGTCCGTGACAAGGCGTCCTGCCACAAGGTGCTTCCGTTCTCGTAGCGGTAGGCGTTGAGTTCGCCGCTCGAGAAGCCCGCGACAACGGTGCCCGCCGCGGCCGCGGGCGCCGCCACGCCGAACACGCCTTGCGTTTCGAGGCTACCCGATTGCGTCCACGCAACCTTGCCGTCGGCGGCGTTGAGCGCGAAAAGCTGATTGTCCTGCGTCAGGACATAGACCTGGTCGTTGGCGATCGTCGGCGCGCCACGTAGCGGTCCGCCGGGCTTTGCCCGCCACACCACCGCGCCATCGGCGGCGTTCAGCGCGACGACGTCGCCAAGGCCATCGGTCGCATAGACGCGGCCGTTGTCGAAGCTCGCGCCGCCGCCGAACCGCGCGGCGCGGTTCTCGTCGGTCTGGGGCAAAGCGGTAGTCCACATCTTCGCGCCGGTATCGGCGGCGAACGCATGGACGGTCGCATCGACATCGACGACGAACACTTTGCCGTCGGCGATCACCGGGGCTGCGCCGAGGCGCTGGCGGTTCGATCCGCCGTCGATCGAGGCGGTCCAGACGCGTCGCGGCGAATCCGCCAGCGCGAGGTGCCCCATCGACTTCGCGGCGTTACCGCCGGATTGCGCCCAGGCGGGGTTCGGCGCGGCGGCGGGCAGCAGCACCTGCACGTCCGCAAGCGTCTTATCCGTCTCGGCATCGTTCTCCGACACCAGGATCGGGATGCGCTTGCCGAGCGTCGGCGTCTTCTTGCCGCCGCCCTTGAAGATGCCGCACCCGCCCGTCGCAAGGAGCGCCGCGATCGCGATCGACGCCAGGAATTTCTTCATTTGGTGACCTTGTCCTGATTGTCGGCGACGGCATCGACCCCCAATACCCCCGCCATCTGAACCGCACGTTGCCTGATCGTTGCAGGAACGTCTTCGTCCTTGGCGATCTTGCCGAACAACTGTCCGGCAAGCGCCGACTTGCCTTGTTTGACGTACGCCGCCGCGACGAGTTCGCCGGCGCTGCCGAACCACGGATTGCCCGGCGCCGCGATCGTCCGGAGCCGCGACACGACGACATCCGGCTTCAGCGTATCGAATTCGGCGGTGGTCTGGCGAATGAGCGCCAGATTGCGGAACGGTTCCGCCACCGACGCGTCACCCGCCACTTCGGCGAATTTCGCGGCCGCGCCTTTCAGGTCGTTCTTCTGGAGCAGCAGATCGGCCTGCGTAAAGCGTGCGAGGACACGGTAGCCACCGGTCCCCGATTTGACGAGCTCGGCTAGCGGCTTGGCCGCGTCGGCGGGCTTGTTCGCGCCGAGCGAATCATAAGCGGACTGGAGCGTCACGCCATCGGCTTCCGCGGCTTGGGTCTGGCGGTGCTGCCAGAAGAGATAGCCCGCGAAGGCCGCGAACGCCGCGATCACGGCGACGATAATCCACACGCCATAACGCCGCCCGAAATCCATCGCCTGGTCGCGGCGCAGTTCCTCGTCGACCTCACGCAGAAATTGCTCGTTGGAATTGGGCGTGACGGCCAAGGGACTCTCCGGCGGGATGGGAAGGCGCGGACCTTAGCGACGGCCCGGGCGAAACGGAAGCGTTACGTCTTGGGCTGGTACGTCTGATCGGGCGTCGGAAAGGCGCGCGCGCGGACGTCCTTCGCATAGGCCTCGACCGCCTCGGAAATGTGCGTCGCCATGTCGCCGTATCGCTTCACGAAGCGCGGCGTCCGCTCGAACAGCCCGAGCATGTCCTCGGAGACGAGCACTTGTCCGTCGCAATCGGCCGACGCGCCGATGCCAATGACCGGGATCGAGACTTCGGCGGTGATCGTGCGGGCGAGCGGCTCGATCACGCCTTCGGCGACGACCGCGAACGCCCCCGCCTCCGCGACCGCGCGCGCGTCGGCGACGATCTGGGCGTGCTCGGCATTGCTGCGTCCCCGCGCGCCATATCCGCCGAGCGCGTTCACCGATTGCGGTGTCAGGCCGATATGCGCCATCACCGGGATGCCGCGCGCGGTGAGGAACGCGATCGTCGGCGCCATTTCCTCGCCGCCCTCGAGCTTCACCCCCGCCGCACCGGTTTCGCTCAGGACTCGCGAGGCGCTGGCGAACGCCTGTTCGGCGCTCGCTTCATAAGTGCCGAACGGCATGTCGATGATGACGAGCGAGTGGAAGCTGCCGCGCACCACCGCCGCGCCATGCGCGCACATCATGTCGAGCGTCACCTGCAACGTCGAAGGGAAGCCGTAGATCACCTGCCCCAGGCTGTCGCCGACGAGCAGCAGATCGCAATGCGGATCGAGCAATTGCGCCATGCGGACCGTATAGGCGGTCAGCATGACCAGCGGCTCCTGCCCCTTGCGGTCGCGGATCGCGGGGACGGTCAGCCGCTTCATCGGCGCCGAGACGGGCGTCGCGCGGCTGGTCGACGTGTCGATCGTGAAGGTCGTGGACATGCCCGGCTTCTAGCCCGCCCGACCGCCTTCCGCCAGCGTCAGCCGATCCAGCCCTTCGCTCGCCCGCGACGCGCCAGCCAGACCTGAAACGCCGCGACGGCCGCGATGAATATCGGGAAGCCCGTCGCGACCATCACCCCTTTGTGCGCGATGAGATCGGTCGCAACGAAGGTCCAGCCGAACATCACGATGACGGCGACGAGCGAAATCACGAACAGGGGGATCGAAAGAACCGATCGCGCCACCAAAGCCAACGCACCGAGCAGGCCGCAACCGACCGCGACCGCATAGACCGCGTTGTACCAAACCGGCAGCGACGCATAGAAGGCCCGGTCCCAATCGGTGACGTCGGGGCCCCACGATTCCGCGCCGAACCGGAACTGGGTGTACCAAAAATAGCAGCCGGTGACGCCCCACAGCACGAGAATGATCGCAACGACGCGGAACCAGACCGGCGGCGGCGAGCGGAAGCGGGCCATGACATTGTCTCCCCCTGTTCGTCGGGAGATTGCGTTGGGGCGCGCCGCTATGCAAGCCCGGCGTAGCGCGCCGGGTCGAAGCCGACGATCAGGGCGCTGCCGCTCACCAGCACCGGGCGCTTGATCGCCGAAGGATTGGCGAGCATCAGCGCGATCGCCTTTTCGGCGTCGATGCCGGTCCTGTCGGCGTCGGGCAGTTTGCGGAAGGTGGTGCCGGCGCGGTTCAGCAGCGGCTCCCAGCCGAGGCGGTCGACCCAGCTGCGAAGCGCGGTCTCATCGACCCCCGCTTTCTTGTAATCTTGGAAGCGGTACGCGACGTGGTGGGTCTCCAGCCACGCGCGCGCCTTCTTCACCGTGTCGCAGTTCGGAATGCCGTAGAGGGTAACTTCCATCGTCATGCCTCGCGATCGCGCACGCCCGTCTTCGCGCGCCGATCGACGACGAGATCGAAGACATCGGGACGCGAATAATGGCCGTCGCTGTCGAGCGCGGCGAGTTCGGCGTCGATTTCGGAGAGGTCGAGCGTCGCGGTGAGCACCTCCTCCCCGCTCCCGGCCTGCGCGAGGATGCGGCCATCGGGGGCGATGATCGCGCTGCCGCCCGCCTGGAGCTGCCGGTCGGGAATCGTCATCAGGAGTTCGCGCGCCGCCGTGTCGCCGCCCGCCGCGTCGAGCCCGGCGAGCAAATCGGCGCGCGACTGGATTGTCGCCGCGGCGAGGACGAAGCAGCGGCCCTCGAACGCATATTGCCGCGACGCGACAAGATACATTTCGCGCAAGCCCGGCCAGGCGGCGACATGCACCGCCTCGCCGGCATGATGCATCGCGGCGCGCGCGAGCGGCATCCAATGCTCCCAACAGGTCAGGCTACCAATATTTCCCCAATCCGCCTCGTGAAGATCGAGCGTCGATCCGTCGCCACGCGCCCAGATCAACCGCTCGCCATGCGTCGGGACCAGCTTGCGGTGGACCAGCGGCGGGCGGTGCGGGCGCAGCAGACACTGCGCGTTGTAAAGGCTGGTACGGATCCGCTCGTGTGCACCGAAACTCACCAACGTGCCGCTCGCGTCGATCAGTTCCTGCAACGGCCGCAGGCGTTCGTCCCCACCGATCAGCGCCTTCCGCAGCAGAATCGCGTGCAGCGCCTTCGTCCCGGGCGCATCCCACAAGGCGGCGCCGGGCGCCTCGTCGAGCCACAAAGGATAGCCGCCGATAAAGGTCTCGCCGAACGCGACCAGCTCGGTTCCGGCTTCCGCGAGCGGGCGGACGTGGTCGAGCAAGGCGTGCAGACCTTCGCCAATCGCGAGCGGGACCGGCGCCGCCTGGACGATCGCGGCGCGCAGGCTCCGTGCGCCGGTCATTTCTGCTGTTTCGCCAGATCGGCGTCGAACGCTACCCGCGCGTCACGCACCATCTTCGGCAGGACCGTCGCATCGACGAACTGCCCGTGTGCCTTGCGGCCCATCAGATCGACCGATTCGGGGTGGAACGGCAGGACGACGTCGGCGTGCATCGCGCCGAACCGCGCGAAGCTGCGGCGGAAATCCGCGACGATGCCCGGGTAGCGGCGGTTGCCGACCAGTTTGTTCCCCGCGACCGTCAGGCTGCAGGCGAACAGCACGTCGAGTGACTTGCCCTGCTCGACGATGCGCATCGTCCAACTAGTGCAGCCCGGCGTATGCCCGGGTGTCGCGACCGCGGTAAGCGTGACGCCACCTAGCGCCACCTTTTCGCCGCCACGGATCGTACGATCGACCTTCACCGCCGGGAAGCGGATCACGCCGTAGTTCGTCTCTCCCGGCGGAATCCCGCTTTCGAGCGCGGCGCGATCGCCGGCGCCCGCGACGAGGTTGGCACCGGTCGCTGCTTTGAGCGTGGCGAGGCCGCCGGCGTGATCGAAGTGCGCGTGGCTCAACAACATCAGCTTGACGTCGCGAAGGCGGACACCGCGCGCGACGATGCTCCGCGCGATCGCCGGCGCATTCTCGGCCATCGTCGCATCGATCAGGATCGCGCCGTCGTGGGTGTGGATCAGATACGCGGCGAGGCCTTCGGTGCCGACGTAATCGATCGGACCGATGATATGGAACGGCGCGATGGAGCGCGTCCAGGCGGGGGGACGGAGTTGGGCGGAGGCGGGGGTGGCGAGGATGAAGAGCGCGGCCGTCAGCGGCGCCTTGAGGCGCCGAATGACGAAGCCGCGATCATGCCCCGCATGATCGCGAGTCTTCGTCATTCCCATTCGATCGTCCCCGGCGGTTTGCTCGTGTAGTCGTAGGTCACGCGGTTGACCCCCCGCACCTCGTTGACGATCCGCGTCGCGACGCGCGGCAGGAAGTCGCCGGGGAACTGGAACGCCTGCGCGGTCATGCCGTCGGTCGACGTGACCGCGCGCAAGGCCAGCACGTTGTCGTAGGTGCGCCCGTCGCCCATCACGCCGACGCTCTTGACCGGGAGCAGCACCGCGAACGCCTGCCAGATCGCTTCATAGAGGCCCGCCGCACGGATTTCCTCGAGGTAGATCGCATCGGCCTTGCGCAGCGTATCGCAGCGGTCCCTGGTCACCTCGCCGGGAATGCGGATCGCGAGGCCGGGGCCGGGGAACGGGTGGCGGCCGACGAAAATTTCGGGGAGGCCAAGCTCGCGCCCCAATGCGCGGACCTCATCCTTGAACAGTTCGCGCAGCGGCTCGACGAGCTTCATGTTCATGCGCTCGGGCAAGCCGCCGACATTGTGGTGGCTCTTGATCGTGACGGAAGGCCCGCCGGTGAAGCTGACGCTCTCGATCACGTCGGGATAGAGCGTGCCTTGGGCCAAGAATTCGGCGCCGCCGATCTTGCGGGCTTCGTCCTCGAACACCTCGATGAAGGTCTTGCCAATTAACTTTCGCTTGGCTTCGGGATCGGTGAGGCCGGCGAGGCCGTTCAGGAACAGGGTTTCGGCGTTCACGTGGACGAGCGGGATGTTGTAGGCGCCGCGGAACAGGCTGACGACTTGGTCGGCCTCGCCGCTGCGCATCAGGCCGTGATCGACGAAGACGCAGGTCAATTGCTCGCCGATCGCCTCGTGGATCAGCACCGCCGCGACTGCGGAGTCGACGCCGCCGGACAGACCGCAGATCACCCGTTTCTTGCCGACCTGTTCGCGGATTTCGGCGATTTTGGCGTCGCGGAATTCGGCCATCGTCCAGTCGCCCGAAAGGCCGCAGACGTGGCGCGCGAAGTTTGCGATCAGCTTGCCGCCGTCGGGGGTGTGGACGACCTCGGGGTGGAATTGCATCGCGTAGATGCGGCGCGCGTCGTCGGCGATGATCGCATAGGGCGCGCCCTTCGACGCGGCGACGGGGCGGAAGCCGTCGGCGAGTCTGGTCACCTTGTCGCCGTGGCTCATCCAGACCTGGTGGCGTTCGCCCTCGCTCCAAAGTGCGTCGAACAGGGTGCAGCGATCGCCGATCTCGATGAACGCCTCGCCGAATTCGCCGCTGCTGCCGGCTTCGACGACACCGCCGAGCTGGTGCATCAGCGCCTGCTGGCCGTAGCAGATGCCGAGCATCGGGACGTTCGCGGCGAGGATCGCTCGCGGGATGCGCGGGCTGTTTGCGTCAAGTACCGAGGCCGGGCCGCCGGAGAGGATGACGGCTGCGGGCTTCATCCGCTCGAACGCCGCGGCGGCGGACTGGAACGGCGCGATCTCGCTGTAGACGCCAGCCTCGCGGACGCGGCGGGCGATGAGTTGGGTGACCTGGCTGCCGAAATCGACGATCAGAATCGAATCGGGATGTTGCATGGCGACGCCGTAACGGTCTCGCCGCGCGGGCGGAAGCTATTCCGGCCCTACTCCGGCGGCGCGAACTCGGCGGGCATCGCCCAGATGCCCGGATCGCCTTGCGGTGCGTCGTCGGGGTCCGGCGGCGGAACGGATTCGGGCGTCGTCCGGTCCCAGACGATCGCGTCATGCCATGCCGCGGTCATGAGCGGATCCTGACGGGGCATGATAGTCCCCGGCGCAGCATTGCCGCCGGGGACCACGATGATGCCGCGCTCCTGCCGCGCCGGGCGGTCGCCCGGATAGGCGAGCAGCGTCAGGCCAATCGCCGCCGCGGCCAGCCCGAGTAGCGCAACCGCTCTCACTCGTCGCTCGTCCGCCGGGTGACATAGATGTCGGTCAGCCCCTCGCCGCCCGGACGCGACGAGCCGAACAGCATCAGGCTGCGGTCGTAGGACAAGGTCGCGCGCGTTTCCGCCGCGGCGCTGTTGATTCCCGGCACATGCCGCACGTTCGTCCACGGACCGGTGTCGGTGTCGCGGCGCGCAGTCCAGATGTCCGGGCCGCCCAATGTGCCGGGCCGGGTCGAATCGAACACGATCTGACGCCCGTTCGCCGAGACGTTCGGCCGCGCGTCGTCGAATTCGGTGTTGAGTTCGGAGACGGGCCGCGCCGGGCCGAAGTTGACGCTGGCATAGATATCCTGCCCGCCGGCCCGTGTACTCGAGAAGTACAGCACATCGTTGCCATTGTGGTCGCGGTAGAGCGACGGACTCCATTCCTCCGCCGTGCTGTTGACGTTCGCCCCGAGGTTGACCGGCGCACCCCAGGTCTGGCCGTTGCGGTTGCTCATGTAGATGTCACCGGCGGGGTCGTCGCGCTTCGAGACGAACAACAAGCGATTGTCGGCGGTGGGCGTCGGACAAAAATCGTCGGCGGCGCTGTTGACTGGCGCGCCGAGGTTGCGCGGCTTGCGCCAGCCCGATTGCGTCGTGGCGCGGTGCGCGACCCAGATATCGATCCCGCCGAGTCCGCCGGGACGCGTCGACGCCATATAGAGGCTGAGGCCATCGGGCGACAGAATCGGGCAACCATCGACGAACGCGGTGTTGAGTTGGCGTTGCGACCCGACCTCGGCGCTCACCGGATCGGACCACGGCCCGAGCCGCGCGAGCGCCGGTGCGGCCACCGCGAGGACACACCCCGCCACGATAAGAAAACGACCCTTGCGGCCGGAGAAACTGTTCAATTTCGTTTTCATCGTAATCTCTCCCTAAAGTCCCGTGCCGCACGCTATCCCCTGAAATGGATGTTCCGCGGCACCGACTCTCCCATGAGCGACCGTTCGCCCGCACTGCTAAGTAGCGGGGAGATAGCGGCAAACCGCCATGGTCGAGACCTGATGGTTTGATGATGGTTCGACGATGACGCCTGATTTCGGCACGCCCGCTCGCAGATCGCACGGCATAAACCGCCGGTTGCGGCGCGCCGCGGTTCGTGTGATCTCCTGCGATCATGAACTACCCCGACGCAGTCGGTCGTTCGGAGCGAATCGATCTGGCGGCGACGCCGGACTTCGATCTGGGCGGCGTGCGCGTCCGGCCGTCGATCCGCCGGATCGACGGCGCAGGCGAAGCGCGGGTTCTCGAGCCGCGGGTGATGCAGGTGCTGGTGGCGCTGGCGGCGGCGCGGCCCGACGTGATCGCGCGCGATCGACTGATCGAGATATGCTGGGGGGGGCGCATCGTCGGCGAGGACGCGCTCAATCGCTGCATCCTCGCGCTGCGAAACGTGGCGCGCAGTATCACTCCACCGCCGTGTTCGATCGAGACGGTGCCGCGCGTCGGCCACCGTCTGATCGAGCGGCCGATGGCCGGTGGCATCGCCGACGCACCTGCGCCGCCGCGCCGTCGGAGGATCACAACATTCGTCGCGCTGGCCGTCATCGTGGTCGCTTGCCTGGCCGCCGTGCTGATATGGCGCGGACAGCGGAGCGCGGATCCCGCGGCGATCGCCGTGCTGCCGTTCCGCAACCTCTCCAGCGGCGACCCCTATTTTGCGGAGGGCGTGAGCGAGGAAATCCTGTCGCAGCTGTCGCGCGAACCGCAATTCCGCGTCGTCGGCCGGACATCCTCCGCGATGTTCCGCAATGCCGCCGACCTGCGCGACGTCGGCCGGCGGCTCGGCGTCGATTATATTCTCGAAGGGAGCGTCCGGTCGCAACGCGATCGCGTCCGGGTGGACGCGTCGCTCGTCCAAGCCAGCAGCGGCGTGCAGCTGTGGTCCGACAGCTACGATCGCAGCCTCGACGACATCTTCGCGATCCAGAATGCGATCGGCGCGTCGGTGGCAGCGTCGCTCAAGCAGACAATCTTCAAGGCCGCCCCGCTCGCCGGTGCGCTCGTCACCCGCGGCGATATCTACCAGCTTCACCTCCGCGCTCGCGGCATCATCAAGACTCGAGACGGGCGGCTCGGGCAAGCCGCGGTGGCGTTGCTGCGCGAGGTGATACGGCGCGATCCGGGCTACGCGCCGGGTTGGTCGAGCCTGGCGCAGGCGATGCGGCTCAATGCCGAGATGGGCGACAAGCTGGCTGTCGTGACGGCGACGCGGGAGGCCGAACGCTATGCCCGCCATGCACTCGCGCTGGCCCCCGATCTCGCCGAAGCGCACGGCGTTCTCGGCATGCTGCTCGGCTTCGAATCGGCCGATGCACAATACCATGTCCGCCGTGCCGCCGCGCTCGACCCCAATAACGGCGAGATCATATTCTGGCTCGGCAATGTCGAAGAGATCTCGGGTAATTTCACCGGCCAGCGTGCCGCATATAGTCGCGCGGCAGCGATCGACCCGTTCTGGTTTCGGGCCAGTGAGGCGAATGTGGCGTTCGAGGCCGAAATGGGTCGACGCACCGCCGCGCAAACGATCGCGATCCAGAAGTTTGCAGCCGATCCCACTTCGCAGCACGCGCTGCTCGCGGAGGTGGCGATGATCTACGGCGACTGGTCCGAGGCGGTGCGCCATTACGCGAAGATCGCAAAGTCCGACTCGCGATACCGCGAATATGCGGAAGGTCAGATGCAGGTGGCCTTGCTTCTCGCCGGCGTTGCGCACGATCACGCGATCCCGCCGTGGAGCGATCTCGTGCGTTTGCACATGGCCGCGCCGCCTTCGCCCGAGAAATGGCGCGAGCTCAACGGTGACGCGATCGCCGCGGAAATCCAGCAAACCGAGAATCACCTGGCCGCGAAGCTGATGCTCAACGCCGGACGCGCGGCCGAACTTGTCGCGACGCGTGACGGCGCGGCCGGGCTGCTGGGCTTGCAGCGCGGTCAGCCGTTCACGATCGCGCGGATCAAGGGGGCGCCGCTCGTCGCGCTGGCGCTGCGGCGTCGCGGGCGCGCCGCCGAGGCCGACCGCTTGCTGGCCGAGGCGGACGCGGCGATCCGCGCGGTCTATCGTCGTGGTCCGGTGCCGTTCAGGTTCGATGCGGACGCCGCCGCGGTCGCCGCGGTGCGTGGACAGAACCGAGAGGCGCTGGCCTTGCTCGAACGCGCTT
Organism: Sphingomonadales bacterium; assembly: GCA_038236185.1. Taxonomy (GTDB): domain Bacteria; phylum Pseudomonadota; class Alphaproteobacteria; order Sphingomonadales; family Sphingomonadaceae; genus Sphingomonas. The sequence goes on from JBBSTE010000046.1 coordinate 12,893, forward strand.
ACGCACGCGGCTGGCGGCATATCGAGGACGAGGATCTGCCGCGCTTGTCCGACGAACCGGCGTTCGAGACGCTGCACGAAGAGCCGCGCTTCAAGGCCATCGAAGCGCGGCTCGCTGCGTGGTTCGCGCGCGAGAAACGGGAAACGGCGGGGTTGATCGCCGTCTGAGCGGTCACGCCGCCTCGTCGAAATCCTCGTCCGACATTACCGGACCCGAATCCTGGCCCTTCGCGCCCTCATCGCGATCGACGAACTCGATGATCGCCATCGGCGCGGCGTCGGAGGCGCGGATGCCGGCCTTGATGACGCGGGTGTAGCCGCCGTTGCGCGCGGCGTAGCGATCTGCCAGCGTTTCGAACAGCTTGGCGAGCTGCGCGTCGTCGAGCAGGCGGGCGTGGGCGAGACGGCGGTTCGACAGGCCGCCCTTCTTGGCGAGCGTGATGAGCTTTTCGACATAGGGGCGAAGCTCCTTGGCTTTCGCGACCGTGGTCTTGATCTGCTCGTGCTTTATGAGCGCCGCCGCCATGTTGCGGAACAGCGCGATGCGGTGGGCCGAGGTCCGCTGAAGCTTACGGCCGCCTACGCGATGGCGCATTGTCTTGTCCTTTGTTCGTTAAGGGGCCGGATGAGGTACCCCAGACCAGGTGAGGACGGTGAGCCCACCCAAATCAACCGTCATCCCGGCGAAAGCCGGGATCCAGAGTCAAAATCGAGGCGCTTCCTTACTCTGGATCCCGGATCAAGTCCGGGATGACGGAGGAGGAGGGCGCCGCCGACCTAACCCATGATTTCCTGCTCAAGCTTCTTGGCCATCTCTTCGATATTCTCAGGCGGCCAGCCGGGGATTTCCATGCCCAGACGAAGCCCCATGCTCGACAACACTTCCTTGATCTCGTTCAAGGACTTGCGGCCGAAATTCGGGGTCCGCAGCATCTCGGCTTCGGTCTTGCCGACGAGATCGCCGATGTAGATGATGTTGTCGTTCTTGAGACAGTTCGCCGAACGCACCGACAGTTCGAGCTCGTCGACCTTCTTGAGGAGGTAACGATTGATCTGCTGGGTATCGCCGGTCATTTCGGTGCCCTGCGCGGGCGCCGCCATGCCGATCGGCGCCGAGCGCGGCACCGCCGAATCGTCGAAGTGGACGAACAAGGCGAGCTGGTCCTGGAGGATGCGGCCGGCATAGCCGACGGCGTCTTCGGGGGTGATCGTGCCGTCGGTCTCGACCGTCAGCGTCAGTCTGTCGTAGTCGAGGTCCTGCCCGACGCGGGTCGGATCGACCTTGTACGACACCTGACGGACGGGCGAGTAGAGCGCATCGACCGGGATCAGCCCAATCGGCGCATCGGCGGGACGGTTGGCGACCGCGGCGACATAGCCCTTCCCGACATCCGCGGTCAGTTCCATGTTGAGCGTCGCGCCGTCGTCGAGGTGGCAGAGGACGAGTTCGGGGTTCATCACGTCGATATCGCCACTGACCGCGATGTCCCCCGCCTTCACTTCACCGGGGCCGGTGGCGGACAGCTGGAGCCGCTTCGGCCCCTCGCCCTGCATGCGCAGCGCGATCTGCTTCACGTTGAGGACGATGTCGGTCACGTCCTCACGCACGCCGGCGAGCGACGAGAATTCGTGGAGCACGTTCTCGATCTTGATCGAGGTCACCGCGGCGCCTTGCAGCGACGACAGCAGCACGCGGCGCAGCGCATTGCCGAGCGTCAGGCCGAAGCCGCGCTCGAGCGGCTCGGCGACGAAGGTCGCCTTGCGCTTGCCGTCACCGCCCGATTTCTTTTCGAGCGCGCTGGGCTTCTTCAGTTCCTGCCAGTTCTTTGCATTGACGGACAAGTTCTCGTCCCCTGTTTTGGGTCGGCGCGGGGGCGGGCGGCGACCGTGGAGAAAAAAGCGCTCCGGCTCGTCAGCCGGGCGCATAGGCAAATCAAACGCGGCGGCGCTTCGACGGGCGCACGCCGTTGTGCGGGATCGAGGTCACGTCGCGGATCGAGGTGATCTGGAAGCCGACCGCCTGCAGCGCGCGGAGCGCCGATTCGCGGCCCGAACCCGGACCCTTCACTTCGACCTCGATCGTGCGGACGCCGTGTTCGGCGGCCTTCTTGCCGGCGTCTTCGGCCGCGACCTGCGCGGCGTACGGCGTCGACTTGCGCGAGCCCTTGAACCCCATCATCCCGGCAGACGACCAGCTGATCGCATTGCCCTGGGCATCGGTGATGGTGATCATCGTATTGTTGAAGCTGGCGTTCACATGCGCGACGCCGGAGGTGATGTTCTTGCGTTCGCGCCGCTTAATGCGCTGCGGTTCACGTGCCATGTGGTATTCCTGACCTGAATCTCAAGTGACGCCGGGGCGGGGAAAGTCACACGAAAGTCGCACCAACGACGTACGTGTTCCGCCCGCGGCGAAGGAGCGCGAGGCGTCTACTTCTTCTTGCCCGCGATCGGCTTCGCCTTGCCCTTGCGGGTGCGCGCGTTGGTGTGTGTGCGCTGGCCGTGGACCGGCAGGCCCTTGCGATGACGCAGGCCACGGTAGCAGGCAAGATCCATCAGACGCTTGATGTTCATCGACACTTCGCGACGCAGATCGCCCTCGACCTTGTGATCGGCGTCGATCGTCTCGCGGATGTGGAGCACTTCCTGATCGGTCAGGTCCTGCACGCGCGTCGCCGGCGCGATGCCGAGCTTGGTAGTAATCTCCCTGGCTTTGGTGTTCCCAATGCCGTGGATATAGGTCAGCGCGATCACCACGCGCTTGTTGGTCGGGATGTTGACACCCGCGATACGTGCCATGAATATAATCTCCCAGCTCCACAGGGTCCGGCATGGCTGCCGCAGACCCCATCTCGTCGCAATGATCCTCGACCTCGGTTGCTGTAACGCACAAACGCGGCGAACGCAGACAAGCGCCGCCGGGAACCGGTGTTTCGGAGTGAGTCGCAATTAGGATGCGCGACGGGGCGTGTCAAGCGCGGGGTGGGGTGGATGCGAACCGGGGATCAGCTTCCAGTGGTTCGCCATCCGTCTGCTCTGGAGCGCCAGGCGTGACATATCAATCGTCTTTGCGAGCGTAGCGAAGCAATCCGGCCGCCGGTTCCTGGATTGCTTCGCTACGCTCGCAACGACGGACGGCACGGATTTAACGCGCGTTGCTCTGAGTGTCGGTTTGCCGCACCAGAAATGCGCCCTTCCGCGAGTTTCCAAACTGACTCTGAATCGCCGTAGCGGCTTTGACAACGTTCCGCGCGAATCCGCTGGAGCCGTAGCGCGAACCTGCTATGGAGGCGCCGGGACCGCGCCTCTGTCAAACTGGGCAGATCGATCGGTCGGGGGCGCCCGAGGCGCTCACCGATCCGGAGCAGCGATTCGCGCTCGCGCGACAGGAGAGATCCCATGGCAGTCAACATCATCAACCCGAGCAATAGCCGGACGAGCCAGCTGTTCGATCCTGACGCGGGCGCAATCCTGCTCGTGACTGAAGGCGCCTATATCATCGATGAACGACCAGGGGTTCCCGCATATTACGCCAACGGCGGCAACGCCAACGTCACCATAAAGGGAACCGTCATCACCGGCGGCGGATATGGTGGGCTCTATATTGGCGTATCGGAGAGCTCGACGAGCGGGGGCAGCAACAACGTGACGGTGTCGTCCACCGGGCTGGTCGAGGGAAACTCCGGCATTTCGATCTTCGGCGGCAGCAATTGGGTGGTGAACGATGGACTGATACGCGGCACCGGCATGTCCGATCCGGGCGGAATCACCGGCAATCGCCCCGCTGGCATCTATGCGCTGGGTGTCGGCAACAGGATCGCGAACCACGGTACGATCAGCGGTTATTACGGCATCTACGTGGGGGGCAGCAACACGACTATTTCCAATTCCGGTACGATCTCCGCATTGGCAAACGCTGCGGTCTATTCACCGGGGTCGATGACGCTCGACAATTCCGGGACCATAAACGGCGGCGTTACGACTTATGGCGTGACGACGTTGACCAATACCGGGCGGATCGAGGGCAATGTTTTTGTCGCCGGCGGATCATATGTCACCAATTATGGCGTAATAACGAATGGCTGCACGCTCAACTCGGGTGGCGGCTATGTGACCAATTATGGAACCGTGAATTATATTCAAACGATCGACGGCGCCAATACTGTGTATAACAAGGCAGGCGGGATCGTCGGATCGATCAGCCTCGTTGCCGGACCCGCCGACGCGATCGCCGATAGCGTCACGAACGATGGCATCGCCGGCAGTGTGTATTTTGGCGAGAGCTCCGACAATTTTTCGAACACCGGCACCGTCACGAGTCAAGTCAACCTTGGCGATGGCGATAATTACGCTGTAAACTACGGTAAGATCCTTGGTAGTCTAAACGGGGGGTGTGGCGTCGATTATGTTATTAGCTACGGATTCGTTTCCAGTCTGGGGCTGGGGGGCGGTGCCGATTATGTCTTCAACACCGCCGGAGCAACGATCGCTTTTTCGATCGACCTTGGGAGTGGGGATGCGGCGATCGACACCTTGATCAATGACGGCGCTATCGGAACCGATCTGTCTTCTTTTGCCGTTCCGACGATCAGCTTCGGCGATGGGGCCGATGTGCTCGTCAACACCGGCACGATCTATGGCAAAATCGATCTGGGCGCGGGCAACGATATCGACACCGTCAGCAACAGTGGGGTCATCACGGGCGGCGTGACGCTCGGCGGCGGCAACGATGTGGTCGATACGTCGGAAGGCAGGATCGGCGGTATGGTCGATCTCGGCGACGGCGCGGACACCTATGCCGGCGGCGACGCGCGCGACCGGGTGACCGGCGGCGCGGGCAACGACACGATCGATCTTGGCGCGGGCAACGACGTGTATTTCGCGGGCAACGCCGACGGCAAGGACGAGGTCGACGGCGGCGACGGCATCGACACGTACA
>JBBSTE010000047.1:0-17318 GCA_038236185.1 Sphingomonadales bacterium
CCCGCCTCCCATTCAGGATAATGTCTTGGGAGGCGGGGTGGGGGAGCGGGCCGGCACCGCGAAGGACAAAATGACATGAACCCGATGGTCGATGCCGATTATTTTCTCACCGTCGCCAACCAGACGATGTGGGTGCTGGCGCTCGCGGCGGCGCCGATCCTGATCCCGGCTTTGCTGTCGGGGTTGATCATGGGCATGGTGCAGGCGGCGACCTCGATCCAGGAACAGTCGCTGTCGTTCGTGCCGAAACTGGTCGTCGTCGCGGTGTCGAGCCTGATTTTCGGCGGGCTGATCCTTGGGCTGTTGAGCGACTTCACCACCGACATTTTCGCAAGAATTCCGGACCTGGTGCGATGATGGTCGCTGGGAAAACCGCCGCGGCAAAGCCGCGTCGTCGGACGGGTGTTGCGCCCGGCCGGCCGTGCTTGACCGCGTGGCGCGCAGTGTGCGCGCTCTCGCGTCCTGCGCAATGCTAGGCTTCGGGCTCGCCATCGAGCCGCAGCTCTGGGCATTGATCTTCGTGATGGTCCGCGTCGGCGCCGCCTTCGTCGCCGCACCCGTCTTCGGCAACGTCTCGGTGCCGCTGCCGGTGCGCGTCGCGCTGTCGGGCGGCATCGCCTTTCTCGTGCTCGGCACGCACGCGATCGCGCCGCCGCCGCAGGTGTTCGCAATCGCGACCTTCCTCAGCATCGCCGCCGAGGCGCTCGTCGGACTCGCGTTGGGCTTCATCCTCCAGATCGCATTCGTCGCGCCGCTCGTCGCGGGCGAAATCATCGGGGGATCGATGGGGATCGGCTTCGCGACGATGATCGATCCCGCCAACGGCCGCGCCTCGCCCGCGATCGGGCAATTCCTGTCGATCATGCTGACACTCCTGTTCCTCAGCCTCGACGGTCACCTCGTCCTCGTCGACATGATCGTTCGGAGCTACACCGCGCTGCCGCCGGGCGCGGCGTGGATGACCGCGGGGCAGCTGGAGGGCATCGCGCTGTTCGGCGGTTATGCCTTTCTCGCCGGGCTGCTGCTCGCGCTCCCGGTCGGCTTCCTGCTGCTCTGCCTCAACCTCGTCGTCGGGATGCTCTCGCGGTCGGCGCCCGCATTGAACCTGTTCGCGGTCGGCCTCCCCGCCAGCCTTGCGGTCGGCGTCGTCGCGCTCGCGATCGCCTTTCCCGCGATGGGCGAATATATGCTCGTGATCGTGCGTGAAGGCCTCGCCGCCGCCGACCGGCTGGTGCTCGGCTAAGGACAGGCCCCAATGGCGGACGAATTCGGCGAAAAGACAGAAGCGCCAACCCAGAAGCGCCGCAAGGACGCGGTCGAGAAGGGTGATGTCCTCAAGAGCCGCGAGCTCGGGACCGCGCTCGTCGTGCTCGCGGGGGTCTGCTGGCTGATCTTCTTCGGCAAGGCGCTGATCGCGGCTTGTTCGGGCGTGATGACCGCGAGCTTCCGCTTCGGCCGCGGCGATGTCGAGGATTTCCAGCCGTGGCGACCGCTCGCCGAGGCGGGCTGGAAGCTCGCGCCCTCGCTCGGGCTACTGTTCGCGGTCACCGTCGTCGCCGCGGTCCTGAGCCAGGCGGGGCTCGGCTCGCTGCGGTTCAACGGCACGTTGCTCGCGCCCAAGGGCCAGCGGATCAACCCCGCTTCGGGCCTCAAGCGCATGTTCGGGATGAACGGCTGGATCGAGGTCGGCAAGTCGATCCTCAAGGTCGGGCTGCTCGGGACGATCGGCAGCTACATGCTGTGGCAGACCGGACACGTCACGATCGGCCTCGCCTCGACCGATCTCGACCGCGCGATCGGCACGCTTGGCTCGACACTGACGGGTGTTCTCTTGGCGATGGCGCTCGGCCTCGTCGCGATCGCGATGATCGACGTGCCGATCCAACTGCTCCAGCTCCTGAAAAAGCTCAAGATGAGCAAGCAGGAGCTGAAGGACGAGCATAAGGAGAGCGAAGGCAATCCCGAGGTCAAAGGCCAGATCCGCGCCCGTCAGCGCGCGATGCTGTCGAAGGGGGCAAGGAAGGCGGTCGCCGCGGCGCACGTCATCCTGACCAACCCGACGCATTTCGCGGTGGCGCTGCGTTACGATCGCGGCTCCGATCAGGTGCCGGTGGTCGTCGCCAAGGGCCGCGGCGCGACCGCGCTGGCGATCCGCGAACTCGCCGGCGAGATGACCGTACCGGTACTCGAATATCCCGCGCTCGCCCGCGCGGTCTATTACACCAGCCGCGAGGGACAGGAGGTTCGCGACGATTTGTATCTCGCGATCGCGACCGTCCTCGCCTTCGTCTTCGGGCTGAACGCCGAGCGGGGCGGGACGCAACCCGTCATCGACGTACCGACGACCGCGAAATTCGACGAAAATGGCGTGCCGCAGTCGTAAATTTTTTCTTCGCGCGGCCGTTTAAGGAAGCGACATGCCAGAGACGACCAGCACCACGAGTACGGCGAGCACCGCCAGCGTCACCAGCGCTGCCGCAACCGCACTCCTCAAATCGCTAGATACCGGGTCGGGGGTCGACACGACCTCGCTGGTCAGCGCACTGGTCGATGCGCAATTCGCCGCGCGCAACGCGCAGTTGCAGGCGAAATACGACACGCTCACGTCGCAGATCTCGGGCGTCTCGACGCTCAAGAGCACGATCACCGATTTCAGCAAGGCGCTGGAGAATCTGGTCAAGGGCGGGACGCTCTCGTCGCAGCCGGTCAGCTCGAACCCGTCGGTATTGTCGGCGGGCGCGATCAGCGGCGCGAAGCTCGCGGGGATGACCGCCAGCGTGACGGTCAACCAGCTCGCCGCCGCGCAGACCGCGGTCAGCGCGAGTGCGTTCGCGACCGCCGATACTGTCGTCGGCACGGGACAGCTGACACTCAATTTGGGAACCGCAACCTACAATCCCGACGGATCGATGGCGTCGTTCGCTCCCGGAAGCACGGCCGCGGTGACGATCGACATCGACGACACCAATTCCTCTCTCACCGGTATCGCCGCCGCGATCAACGCCAAGAAAGCGGGCGTCACGGCATCGGTCGTCACCGATGCCGACGGCACCGCGTATCTCTCGCTGAAGGGCGCAACCGGCGCGACGCAGGCGTTCACGCTCGCCGCGACGACCGAAACGACGGGAACGCTGTCGGAGCTCAACGTCGGCGTCGGCGCGACAGGTACCGCGATCACGAGCCAGGCCAAGAACGCCAAGCTCGTCGTCGACGGCGTCGCGGTTGAGCGCGCCTCGAATACCATCAGCGACCTGCTCTCCGGCGTGAAGCTGACGCTCACCGGCGTCTCGGCGGTGCCGGTGTCGCTCAGCGCGACGACGCCGACCGAGGCGCTGTCGGCGGCGGTCAACGACCTCGTCGATACCTACAATCAGGTGCTCGCGGTGGTGAAGGAGCAGACCGACCCGATCACCGGCGTCCTTCGCGCCGATCCCGCCGCCAAGACGCTGCTGCAATCGATGAAGGCGCTGACGCTGAAGACGCTCGTCGCCAATCCGATCGATGGCGTCCCCTCGACGCTCGCCGCGATCGGCGTCGGCACCAACCGCGACGGGACATTGAGCGTCAACAGCGCCACGCTGGCAAGCGCGCTCGCGTCCAACCCGCAAGCGATCGAGGCGATGTTCGCTTATTCGTCGGACGCGCCGACCGGCATCTATGCGGCGATGAACTCGCTGTCGCTCGCCGCCACCAGCACGCTCTACGGGCTCGGCGCATCGACCTCCAAATACAATGCGTCGAAGAGCGACATCAGCGACGAACAGGCCAAGATCGCGGATCAATCGACCGCGCTCTCCACCCGGCTTACCCAGCAATTCTCGAGCATGAACGCCAAGGTCGCGGCGTACAAATCCACCCAGGCGTTCCTGAAGCAGCAGATCGACGCCTGGACGAATCCGAACCGCTGATGGGCTACGCATCCGCGCTGACGCGCAACCCCGCCGAGACCTATCGCGCGATCGACCTGGCCGGCCGCACCGCGACCGCCGACGGACCCGCCCTCGTGCAATTACTCTACGAGGAAGCCGGCCAGGCCCTCCGTCTCGCCGCTGCCGCGTCCGAACGCCGCGATTATGCGACCAAGAGCGAACGCGTCACCCGCGCCACCGCGATCCTGTTCGCGCTCGAAGCCGGGCTCGACTTCGAGAAGGGCGGCGAGGTGTCGCAATCGCTCGCGCGCTTCTACGCCGGCGCGCGCCGCCAGATCGTCCGCGCGAGCATCGGCCAGGATCCCGCGCCGTTCCGCGACGTGGCGGCAAGCCTCGCCGAGATCGCCGACGCCTGGAAGGTCGCGCGGGCGGGCTAAAAAATTCCGTTCGTTTCGAGCGAATTCGAGAAACGGTGCGCAACGCCCGTGACACGTTTCTCGACCACGCTCGAAACGAACGGGACAGTTAGCAGGGCTATCCCCGCAACCAGTGCCGCCGGACGAAATAAATCACGATCCCCGCCGCGATCAGCGCGCAGGCGCCGGTGACCGCGTCGAACGCCCAAGGTTCCTGCGCATAAGGCAGCCCCTTGACGTTCATCCCGTACAGCCCGGTGATGAAGGTCAGCGGCAGAAACACCATCGCGGCGATCGCGATGATGAGGCTGCGCGAATCGAGCTGTTCGGCGCGCAGATCGGTCAGCGCCTCGTGCACCAGACTGGCGCGCTCACGGATCGCCTCCAGTTCCTCAGCCATCCGCGCGGCGCGATCGGCGGCGGCGTTCAGGTGGACGCGATCGTCGTCGTCGAGCCAGTCGCCGGAAAGTTGCGCCAGCTTCTCCAGCGCAGCGCGTTGGGGACTGAGGAAGCGGCGATAGTTGATCGCCTCGACGCGCGCCTTGGTCACGCCGCGGCGCAGCTCGAACACGCGGTCGGCGTCGAGTTGCTGCTCGCAATCGTCGAGGCTGTCGCCGAGTTCGGCGACCTCGGGATCGAGATCGTTGGTGATCGCGGTCGCAAACGCGGTGATCAGGTCGCCGGGATCGTGGATGCGGCCCTCGACGACCTCTTTCTCCACCGTATCGAGCGCGACGAGATGCTTGCGGGTCAAGGAGATGACGCGCCCCTTCACTGCCCAGATCCGCACCGAGGCGAGCGCGTCGCCGCGATCCATTTCCTCGTCCGTCCGGCCGCGTAGATTGAGGAACGCGCCGGTATCGAACGCGTCGCAGCGCGGGCGGGTTTCCTGCGCGGTCAACGCCTCGATGAGATAGTCGGGGACCTTGGCCTCGTCGCGCAGCCACGTCTGCGCATGTTCGGCATTGGTGTTGAGATGCACCCAGACGAGATCGGCGGTCGCGGCGAGCGCCTGCTTGACCTCGACCTTCTCGGCCTTGCCGCCGGTCACGCGATAGCCGAATCCGCTCATAGCATCTCCACATCGACGGTGAGCCCGGGTGGCGCATCAACCGGCGGCGCCGCGGTTTCGATCCGCACCGCATCGGCGCGCGCGCGGTTCAGGATTGCGACGGGGACGTTGGCACGGTGCGTGACGCGGTCGGCATTGGCGAGCGCGCGGGCCTGACGGAGCGTGAGATCGTCGGGATCGGGGGAAACGGGCGAGATGCGCGTCACCCCGATGGGCTCCCGCGAAGGCGGGAGCCCAGTCTGGACCCCCGCCTTCGCGGGGGTCCATACTTCCAACAGCCAAGCGTCCAATGCAGCGTCTTCGACATTGAGAGGATCGAGCGGACCCCCAATAGCCATCGCGTCGGACAATGCGCGTCGCCGCTCGATCGCGGCGGGCCAGCGCTCACGCAGCGTATCGCGCGCAGCACGCAGCCCCTCCGCCAACTCGCCCAATCCCGTCGGCAACATCCCCTCCAGCCGCTGCCGCAGGGCGGCCGCCAGTCCCGCCGAAGCCCCGCCGGTCCCGATCGCGATGACCACCGGATCGCGATCGACGATCGCGGGCAGCGTGAAATCGCACAATTCCGCGCGATCGACCGCATTGACCAGCACCCCGCGCGCCTTCAGCCGCGCCACCGCCGCGTCGTCATCGACGACGATCGCCAGCGCCGCCTCGCCGCCCTCGCCGACCACCACCGCCCCTGCGCGCTCCAGCAACCGCCGCTTCGCGTCCGCCGCCTCGCCCGCGCCGACCAAGATCACCGCCCGCCCGCCGAATCTGACGAAAATCGGCAGGCTATGCATGCGTCACAACCAATCGGGCACACGTTCGGCGGCGATCAGCGTTTCGGCGCTGACCCGGTCCGCGACCACCGCATAGCGATCGCCATCGACCAATACCTCGGGCACCAGCGCGCGCGAATTGTAGGTCGAGGCCATCGTCGCGCCATACGCGCCTGCGGTGCGGAACACCGCGAGATCGCCGCGCTTCACCACGTCGATGTCGCGATCGCGCGCGAAGGTGTCGCTGGTCTCGCACACTGGCCCCGCGATGTTGGCGATCATCCGTTCGCCCGACGGCGCGACCGCCTGGAAATCGTGCCACGCATCGTATATCGCGGGCCGCGCGAGATCGTTCATCGCCGCATCGACGATGACGTACGGCGCGCTGACGCCGGGCTTGACCCAGATCACTTCGGTCAGCAGCACCCCGGCATTCCCCGCGACCACGCGGCCGGGTTCGAACATCAGGTCGACGTTCCAGCCCCGCGTTACGCGCGCGACCATCGCGCCGAGATCGGCGGGCGACGGAAGCACCTCGCCAAGATGATAGGGTACGCCCAGCCCGCCACCGAGATCGACTCGCGAGATCGTATGCCCCGCGCCGCGCAGTTCCGCGACGAGTTGGCCGACGCTAACATAGGCCGCCTCTAACGGCGCGAGATCGCCGAGCTGGCTCCCGATATGAATCGCAACGCCACGCAGGTCGAGTCCGTCGAGCGCCGCCAGCCGCGCGAACATCGCGGGCGCCTGATCGATCGGCACGCCGAACTTGTTCTCTCCCTTGCCGGTCGAAATCTTCGCATGCGTCCCGGCATCGACATCGGGATTGACCCGCAGCACCGCGGGCGCGCGCACGCCGCGCTCGACCGCCAGCGCGGCGAGCACGACACCCTCCTCTTCCAACTCGAGATTGAACTGCCCGATCCCGACATCGAGCGCGCGCGCGAGTTCGTCGCGCGTCTTGCCGACCCCCGAAAAGACGATGCCCTTCGCGGGCATTCCCGCGGTCAAGGCGCGCGCCATCTCGCCCCCCGAGACGACATCGGCGCCGTAGCCCATGTCCGCGAGCACGCGCAGCACCGCGATATTCGGATTGGCCTTGATCGCATAAGCGAGGTGGATGTCGCCCGCCCCGGACACGCCATCGCGGAACACCATCGCATGCCGCCTGAGCGTCGCGGTCGAATAGACATAGACCGGCGTGCCGACCTCTTCCGCGATCCGCGCCAGCGGCACATCCTCACAGTGCAGCGCACCGTCACGATAGTCGAAATGGTCCATCAGCGGGGCGGCAGATCGAATTCGTCGCTGCGCCGCTCGTCGGATCGCGTGAGGAGTTCGTCTGTGCGATCGGGGCGCTGTTGTGCGGTCGGCATCATCAGCTCGGCCGAATTGGGCGTCTCGGTCGCACCATAAGGAGCGACCGGCAAATTCTCGCCCGCCGCGGGCCGCAAATCGCGGGCCGATCCACAGCCTGCGAGGAGCAGCCCCGCCAATACCAACGCGCGCTTCATCGCTCGTTCTCCAGTTCCTGTCGCGCCGCCCGTATCGCCGCGCGGACGTTGTCGGGCGCGGTGCCGCCGAAGCTCGTCCGGCTCGCGACCGATGCATCGACCGACAGGACATCATACACCCGCGCGTCGATCCGCGCATCGATCGCGGTCAAATCGTCGATCGGCACCGCATCGAGCGCTACGCCCAACGCCTCGGCTCGCGCCACCCCGCGCCCGGTGATGTGATGCGCCTCGCGGAACGGCACGCCAGCGACGCGGACGAGCCAGTCGGCGAGATCGGTCGCGGTGGCGTAGTCGCTCTCCGCGACGGCGCGCATCCGGTCGGTCCGGAAGGTCGCGCTCTCGATCATCCCCGTCATCGCCGCCACCGACAGCGCCAGCAGATCATGCGCCTCGAAAACCGGCGGCTTGTCGTCCTGCATGTCCTTCGAATAGGCGAGCGGCAGCCCCTTCATCGTCATCATGAGCGCCATAAGGCACCCCGCGATCCGCCCGCTATGCCCGCGGACCAACTCGGCGGCATCGGGATTGCGCTTCTGCGGCATGATCGAACTGCCGGTCGACCATTGATCGCTGAGCTTAACGAACCCGAAGGGCTGCGACGCCCACAGCACGAATTCCTCGGCAAGGCGGCTCAGGTGCAGCGAACATTGCGCCGTCGACGCGAGGTAATCGAGCGCGAAGTCGCGGTCGCTGACCGCGTCGAGCGAATTTCGCGTCGGCGCGTCGAATCCGAGCGCGGCGGCGGTCGCATCGCGGTCGATCGGAAACCCCGTTCCCGCCAGCGCCGCCGAGCCGAGCGGGCATTGGTTCATCCGTGTCCGCGCATCGGCGAAGCGGTTGCGGTCGCGCGCGATCATCTCGTGATACGCCATCAGATGATGCCCGAGCGTCACCGGCTGCGCCGACTGCAAATGCGTGAAGCCCGGCATGACGCTCGCGGCATGCTCCTCGGCCCGATTGAGTAGCGCACGTTGCAGATCGACGAGAGCCGCCAGCGTCTCGTCGATCGCGTCGCGCACCCAGAGCCGGAAATCGGTCGCGACCTGGTCGTTGCGCGACCGCGCGGTATGCAGCCGCCCCGCGACCGGACCGATCGCCTCGGCGAGCCGCGCCTCGGTCTGCATGTGAATATCTTCCAGCGCCAGATCATCGGCGACGCCGTGTTCGGCATAATGCGCCGCGACGGTACCGAGCCCCGCCCCGATCGCCGCCGCATCCTCCGCCGAAACGATTCCCTGCTGCGCCAGCATCGCGACATGCGCCTGCGAGCCCGCGATATCCTGCCGCCACACCCGCTTGTCGAAGCCGATCGAGGCGTTTATCTCGCGCATCACCGCCGCCGGCCCTTCCGCAAAGCGCCCGCCCCACATCTGATTGGAACCAGTGATGCTGTCGCGCTCGGCGATCGGACTTCTCCTTGGCGCGGCCCTCGCGACCAGCGGCTGCGATAGGCAAAGCGCCGCGCCGGTACAAGCGAACGCGGTGTCCCCCGATGAAGTGGTCGGATCGACCGCCCCCGCCATCGAACCCGGCGCGGTCGATCGCAGCCACAAGGGCGAAGCCGCCCCCGCGCTCGCCTTCAAGGGTCCCGACGGCAAGCCGGTGACGCTCGCCGCCTTCAAGGGCAAGCCGCTGCTCGTGAACCTGTGGGCGACATGGTGCGCGCCGTGCGTCGCCGAATTGCCGACGCTCGACGCCGCCGCGGCCTCCGCCGGGACCACCATGACGATCCTCGCGGTCAGCCAGGACATGGACGCCGCGAAGGTCGCGCCGTTCCTGCAGGGCAAAAAGCTGACACACCTCGCGGCGTATCGCGATCCCAAGCTGGGTCTCAGCCTCGCTTATGCCGCGAACCTGCCGACGACGATCTTCTACGACGCCGCCGGCCGGGAAATGTGGCGTGTCGCTGGCGGGATGGACTGGACCGGCGCCAAGGCGCGGACGCTGCTGGCGGAACGGTGACGTCCGGTCCAGTCGAAACGTCACCGCATCGACACAGCCCGTTCCGCAGGGCGGACGCGAATTTGGCAGAGCCGCCGGGGTTGGCGCGATATGAAGTGTACTGTCCTTTAATGCGACCTAATCATGGGACACTGAGATCTATGCTTCCCGGTTTGAGATCGACGTCAGTGAGACCGGCCTGTAACGCCAATTTTCGTGCTTTTGCGACGCACCGCTGTGGAACATCAGGCAAATAGAAAATCGTCAATCCGGCACTTTGAGCGGCACCTTCTTTCAGATCATCCTTAAAAGCCGACGCGTCTAATCCAACGTCACCTGTCCAGTACCGACACCCGCCTTCGCCATAAGAAACAGACGCAGCGCGACGAAATTGCTTTGACGCATTTGAGTCTTGCGCGAGTGCCGGCGATGCCGTCACCGAGAACGTCAAAAAATAAATCCAGCACCTCATTATCTTATCATCGCAGATAGATAGTGTTTGGCACAATAGTTCGATAACCGACCCATCACTTCATCAGCACCAGTTCCTCCGCCATCGTCGGGTGGAGCGCCACCGTGTCGTCGAACTGCGCCTTGGTCAGCCCCGCCTTCACCGCGATCGCGGCGGACTGGATGATCTCGGCCACATCCGGCCCGATCATGTGGATGCCGACGACGCGGTCGGTCTCGCCATCGCAGACCATCTTGTAGAGCGCGCGTTCGTCGCGGCCCGCGAGGACGTTCTTCATCGGGCGGAAATCGGAGGTGTAGACCTTGACCGAGCCGAGCTTCTGCCGCGCCTGCGATTCGGTCATGCCGACGCCCGCCATCGGCGGATGGCTGAAGACCGCGCTCGGCACGTTCTGATAGTCCACCCGGCAATCCTTGCGCTTCCCGAACACCTGGTCGGCGAACATCTGCCCTTCGCGGATCGCGATCGGGGTCAGCTGGATGCGGTTGGTGACGTCGCCGACCGCGTAGATCGATTTGGCAGTAGAGCGATTGTCCTCGTCCACCACGATCGCGCCCTTGTCGTCGAGTTCGACGCCTGCCGAGTCCAGCCCGAGATCGGCGGTGTTGGGGATGCGGCCGGTAGCGAACATCACGCAATCGACCACCGCCGGCTCATGGCCCGACATCTTTACCGTCAGGCACCCGTCCTTACCCTTGGTGATCCCTTCGAAGGTTGCGTCGAAGCGGAATTCGAGACCCTTCATCATCGAGATTTGCAGCAACCGGTCGCGGATCGACAGATCGTAGCCGCGCAGAATCTCCTTGCTGCGGTTGATCAGGATGACATGCGCGCCGAACTGGTGGAAGATGCCCGCGAATTCGTTGGCGATATACCCCGCGCCCGCGATCAGGATGCGTTTCGGCACCGCCTCGAGGTGAAACGCCTCGTTCGAGGTGATCCCGTGTTCGTGGCCGGGACATTTCGGGATTTGCGGGTGCGCGCCGGCGGCGATCAGGATGATTTTGGCGGTCTTTTTCTCACCGTCGGCCAGGGTCACCTCGTTGGGGCCGATGACGATCGCGCGTTGCTCGATGATGTCGACCTGCTGGCTTTCGAGCGTATCGGTATAGGCGCGGCTGATCCGATCGACTTCTTCCATCACATTATCGCGCAGGATCGGCCAGCTGAACTCGCAATCGTCGGGGACCTGCCAGCCGAAGCGCTTGGCGTCCTTCAAATCCTCGGCGAAATGCGCACCGTAGACGAGCAGCTTCTTGGGCACGCAGCCGCGGATGACGCAGGTGCCGCCGACGCGATATTCCTCCGCCACCGCCACCTTCGCGCCATGCGCCGCCGCCACGCGCGACGCGCGCGTGCCGCCGGAGCCGGCGCCGATGACGAAGAGGTCGTAGTCGTAAGCCATGCGTCACCCCGGACTTGTTCCGGGGTCCACCGCGCCCCGTCTGCACCCGTCACTTGGCGCACGGTGGATGCCGGAACAAGTCCGGCATGACGGTTAGTCGAGACCCGCCCGCGCGATCAGGTCGGTCGTCGAAGGATCGAAATCCCCTCCGCCCTTCGCGGCTTCCTTGGCCATTTCCTTGCCGAGTTCGACCCCGAACTGATCGAACGAATTGATGCAGAGCAGCACCCCGTTCACGAACACGCGATGCTCGTAGAAGGCGATCAGCGCGCCCAGGGTCCGCGCGTCGAGCGTGTCGAGCAGCAATGTCGAGGAAGGCCGATCGCCGGGATAGGCGCGCGAGGGATCGTCGGGGTTGGCCTTGCCTTTCATAAGCGCCGCGCCCTGCGCGAAGGCGTTGAGCAGCAGCTGGCGGTGGTGCTCCTCGGGCAGGGTATCGCCCGGCTCGATCACCGCGAGGAATTCCACGGGCACGAGGTGCGTCCCCTGGTGGAGCAGCTGGAACACCGCGTGTTGCGCGTCGGTACCGACCCCGCCCCAGGTGATCGCCGCGGTCGGGCGACCGACGGGCTTGCCGTCCACCGTCACGCCCTTGCCGTTCGATTCCATTTCGAGCTGCTGGAGGTAGCTCGGCAGCAGCCGCAGCCGTTCGTCGTACGCGAAGGGCGCGCGCGTTTCGGCGTGGCGAACCTGCGTGTAATAAAGGTCCGCGAAGGCGGCGAGCGCGGGGGCGTTCTCGTGGACCGCGGCGAGGCGGAAATGGCGGTCCATTTCCGCGGCGCCTTCGAGCAATTCCTCGAAACAATCCCAGCCGAGCTTGATCGCGGCGGGGAAGCCGATCGACGACCACAAGGAATAGCGCCCGCCGACGCCTTCGCCGAACGGCAAGACGCGAGTCTCATCGACGCCCCATTCGATCGCCTTGTCGGGCGCGGCGGTGAGCGCGATCACCTTGCCGTACGGGTCCTCGACGCCGTGTTCGGTCATCCAGGCGATGACGCTTTCGGCGTTCATCAGCGTCTCCGTGGTGGTGAAGGTCTTCGACGCGACAACGAGCAGCGTCGTCATCGGATCGAATCGCTCGAACACGTCCTCCAGCGCAATGCCATCGACATTCGAGACGATCGCGACGTCGTAACGGTCGTGTTCGCGCCCCAGCGCATCGACCAGCAGATGCGGCCCGAGCGCCGAGCCGCCGATGCCGACGTGGAGGACGTAGCGAATCGGCCCGAACGCTTCGGCCTCGATCGCATCGATCAGCGCGCGCATCCGCGCGTGATAGCCCTGCGCGCGCTTGACGCTCTCGGGCGCGCCCTCGCCGCGCTCGGCGGCGTGCTCGACCGGGCGATCCTCGGTGACGTTGACGTGCTTGCCCGCGAACATCGCGTCGCGCTTGCCGGCAAGGTCCCGCGCCTTCGCCAGCGCCTCGAACGCGGCGACCGCCTCGCTCGTCAGATGCGTCTTCGACCAGTCGAAGTGGATTCCCGCGACATCGAGCGAGAAATTAGCCAGGCGATCGGGATCCTCCGCGAAAAGCTGGGTGAGTTTCGTCGGCGGCAGCGCTTCGATCTTCGACCAGTCGGCCATATTCGTCACCTCAAGAAACCGTTCGGCCCCGGACTTGATCCGGTGTTGTAGAAGCCCTGCCCTTTCTCTTGCCGAAGACAAGAAGGAAGTGCAGCCCTTCGACAGGCTCAGGGCCAACGGTGCGGGCGGGCGGGCGTTCCGTACGCCGCCCCGCTTGACGTGCGGCCGCCCTTGGGCGACGCGCCGCGCATGGCCAAGACTGCCCCTAAGACCGCGCGTTCGGAGCTGAACGAGACGATCCGTTTCCTGCTGAAGCTCGCGCTGTTCGTGCTGATCTTTCGCAGCTTCCTGTTCTCGCCCTTCTCGATCCCATCGGAATCGATGCTGCCGCGGCTGCTGATCGGCGACTATCTGTTCGTGTCCAAATGGAACTACGGTTACTCGCGCTGGTCGCTGCCCTGGGGCATTCCGCTGGTTCCGGGCCGCGTCTTCGCGAGCACGCCCGCGCGCGGCGACACGGTCGTGTTCCGCGGGCCGCCGGGCGAGGACCACGACGTCATCAAACGCGTGATCGGCATTCCTGGCGATACGATCCAGATGCGCCACGGCCAGATCATCCTCAACGGCCGCCCCGTCCCCAAGCAACGGATCGCCGATTTCGTCCTGCCGCTGACGCCCAATTTCGACGCAAAGCTATGCGATGCGCAGTTCCAGGACACCGATGCGAACGGCACGGCGATCTGCCGTTACCCGCGGTTCCGCGAGACTCTGCCGGGCGGGCGCAGTTACGAAGTGCTCGATCAGGGCATGGTGAACGCCGATAATACCGGCGTCTACGCGGTTCCGGCGGGGCGAGTGTTCCTGATGGGAGACAACCGCGACTATTCCGCCGACAGCCGCTTTCCCGCACCCGCGGATGCGCTGCCGGGCCAGAATCCGGGGATGGGATTCATCCCAATGGACCGGATCCAGGGCAAAGCGCTGATCACCTTCTGGTCCACCGACGGTTCCGCGTCATGGATAAAGCCGTGGACGTGGTTCACCGCGGCGCGCTGGAACCGGATCGGCAAGGGTTTTTGAGTTGAGCGACCTCGCCCGCTGGCTCGAAGGCGCGTTCGGCCATCGGCCCGCCGACCTCGCTCCCTACGAACGTGCACTCACCCACGGGAGCCACGGGACCGCGACCTACGAGCGGCTGGAGTTCCTTGGCGACCGCGTGCTCGGCCTCGTCATGGCCGAATGGCTGTTCGAGGCGTTTCCGAACGATCCCGAAGGCGCGCTGTCGAAACGCTACAATGCGCTGGTGACCGGCGCGGTCTGCGCCGATGTCGCGCGCGCGATGGGGGTCGTCCCGCATCTGAAACTCGGCAAGCAGGCGCGCGACGACGGCGCCGCCGACAGCGACAATGTTCTCGGCGACGTGATGGAGGCTTTGCTCGGCGCGCTGTACCGCGATGCCGGGCTCGACGCCGCGCTTGGTGCGATCCGCCGTTTGTGGGCGGATCGCATCCACCGCGACGCACCCGCGCCACAACACCCGAAGTCCGCGCTCCAGGAATGGGCCGCGGCGCACAATCGCAAGGCGCCGGTGTACGAGGTGGTCGATCGGGCGGGGCCGGGCCACGCGCCGCGCTTTACGGTGAAGGCGGCGATCGCCAAGCTCGCGGAGGTGACGGCGGAAGGCGGAAGCAAGCAGGAAGCCGAGACCGCGGCGGCGGCGGCGTTGCTTGAGGTGGTCACAACGCCCCAACCCCGTTCGGTCCCGGACTAGATCCGGGATTGTCGAAGCCCTGCCCTTCTCTCTGGAAGCGAAACCTAACGAATGACCCAACACTGCGGCCTGATCGCCGTCGTCGGCGCGCCCAATGCGGGCAAGTCGACGCTCGTCAACGCGCTCGTCGGACAGAAGGTCGCGATCGTCAGCCCCAAGGCGCAGACCACGCGGACGCGGTTGATGGGGGTTGCGATCGAGGACGAAACGCAGCTCCTGCTCGTCGATACGCCCGGCATCTTCGAGCCAAAACGTCGCCTCGACCGCGCGATGGTGGCCGCGGCGTGGGGTGGAACCGACGGGGCGGATCTGATCGCGCTGGTCGTCGATGCCAAGGGCGGGCTCGGCGAGAAGGTGACGCGGATCACCGAAAGCCTCGCCACGCGGCCCGAGCCGAAATATCTGATTCTCAACAAGGTCGATATCGCCGACAAGCCGAAGCTGCTGCTCCACGCCGAGCGGCTCAACGCGCTGGCGCCGTTCGTCGAGACGTTCTTCGTCAGCGCGACCACGGGAGACGGCGTCGCCGAACTGAAATCCGCGCTCGCGGCGGCGATGCCCGCGGGGCCGTGGCATTATCCCGCGGACCAGGTGTCCGATGCGACCGAGCGGGCGCTGGCGGCTGAGGTGACGCGCGAGCAGCTGTATCTCCAACTCCACGCCGAACTGCCTTACGCCGCGACGATCGAGACCGAGACGTTTGAGGATCGCGCCGACGGTTCGACCGAAATCCACCAGCAGATTCTGGTAGAGCGGCCGACGCAGCGCGCGATCGTGCTTGGCAAAGGCGGCGCGCGGATCAAGGAGATCGGCGCGAGGGCGCGCGCGGAACTGGCGGCGATCCTCGACCGGCCGGTCCACCTCTATCTGCACGTCAAGGTCAAACCCGGCTGGGACGAGGACCGCGAAACCTATCGCGATATCGGGCTTGATTGGGTGGAGTGAGAATTCGTCATGCCGGACTTGTTCCGGCATCCACCGTCCCGAGCACACTACAAAGGGTTGACGCGCGGCACAGTGGGCCCGGAACAAGTCCGGGGTGACAGACAGAGCGAGTTTCCAGCCGAAAGCTACCGGAAATTATCCGCATAAGCCTGCAACTTGAGCTTGCGCTCGGGCGCCGCGGTCACCGTGTAGGCGAGCCCCTCGCGCTCGGCGTAGGCGGTCGCCGCTTCGCAGGTCGGGAAGCCGAGACGAACCTGATCGCGCGTGTCGCCGCTTCCGGCCCAGCCGGTCAGCGGATCGGGGCGCTTGGCCTCGGCGGGTTCGAATTCGAGGACCCAGCCATCGGTGCCGTACTTGCCCGATTGCATGGCGTTCTTGGGGCGCTGGAAGATGCGGGCGGTGGGCATGAGCGTTCCTTGTCAGGTTTTCGACTTCGTCGAAAACGCGGCACCAGCCCGCTCCCCCACGGGGTCCCCGCAAAGTAATACTTTGCGGGGCGTTTCCCCACCCGGCCTCCCATAGCATATCCTGATCGAGAGGCCGGGTGGGGGAGCGGGCTGGTGCCGCACATCGCGCGATAGCGCGATCAAGAACGTCGCGCATCCGCGTTTTTCGTGCGCAGCGTCGCAGAGGCCGAAGCGGGATCGTCGGGCCACGGGTGGCGCGGATAGCGACCGCGCATTTCCTTCGCGACCGCCGCCCAGCTTCCCGCCCAGAATCCGGGCAGGTCGCGCGTCGTCTGGATCGGGCGGCGCGCGGGCGAGGTCAGGCTGAGGACCAGCGGGACGCGCGCGGTGCCGACGGTCGGATGCTCGGCGAGGCCGAACAGCGCCTGCGGGCGGAGTTCGACGCGGGGTCCGCCGTCGACGGCGTAATCGATCGCGTGGGCGCTCCCCGCCGGGCTCGTGAAATACGGTGGGGCAAGGCGGTCGATTTCGCGCATCGTGTCCCAGCCGAGCAGATTGCGCAGCGCATCGGCAAGCGCGCCGGGCGGGATGGCATCGAGACGACGGCGGCCCTCTACGAGAGTGGGGAGCCATTCGTCGAGGCGGGCGAGCAGTATCGCATCGTCAAGTGGGTGGTCGGCGAAGGCGGCGCGGGCGCGGAGCGCGTCGGCCCCTTCGTCCCAAGGCAGCAGTGCGACGCCGTGGGTGCGGACGCCCTCGATCAAGGCGGAAGCGATTTGGGCGGGATCGGCGGCGGTATCGGGGCCGCTCGACAGGCGGATCGCACCGAGGCGCCGTTCGCGGAGTGCCTGCACGCTGCCGGTTGCGGGATCAAAGGTGACGGTGCGGCGCGTCTCGGTCCGGTCGGCGAACAGCGATTCGACGGTTTCGAGGTCGATTTCCGCCGCCGACAGGATGCGTGCGCCCGCTGCGGCTCCCTGCGTTTCGGCAACGGCGAGCCATTGGCTCCGCGCCAGCGGCGATGCGCCATCGAGGCGGAAACCGCGACCGCCTACGGAGACCCATGTCTTGCCGGATGCGTCGCGGCGACGAGCGACGCGATCGGGGAAAGCAAGCGCGACTGCGATATTCGCACCGTTCGATTCGAGCCAACTCGAGGAACGCGGCGCAACGCCCGGCAAACCTATCTCGCCCTCGCGGCAAAAGCAAGGA
>JBBSTE010000048.1:0-15062 GCA_038236185.1 Sphingomonadales bacterium
CAGCGACCGGCCGACGTTTCTCGACTACGCTCGAAACGAACGGGGTATAGTTGTTAAGTCCGCAGCAGTATGGCGTGCGCCTCACGCCTTGGCGAGCATCGCGATCAGATCGGCCTGCGTCGGGCGGATCTTGTAATCGGTTTCGACCAATTTGCCCTTCACCACGCCGTTCGCGCCGATCAGCAACGTCGTCGGGTACGGCACGCCATAAGCGAAGCTCTCCGCGGCATATTGCGGGTCGCGCAGCTTCAGCGCGTCGATCATCTTGCTATCGGTGTCGCTGTAAAGCGGGTAGGACAATTTCTGCGCGCTGCCGAACGCGGCGAGCGTCGCGGGCGCGTCATAACTGACCGCGACGAACCGCACGCCTTTCGCCTTGGCGGCGGCGGCGACCGGGCCGAGGCCTTTCAGCTGCGCCTGGCAAAAGGGGCACCATTTCGCCGATCGGAACAGCACCACCATCACCGGCTTGCCCGCGGCGATGGCGGCGAGCGTCGTCGGCTTGCCCGCGCTGTCGATTAGCCGCGCGTTCGTCGCAATGCGGCTGCCGACCGCGGGGCCGATAGAGGCCGGATTGGCGGCGCCCGCGGGCGCGGCGGCGAGTGCGACACCGGCGACGCCGGTCGTGGCAAGAGTCAGCGCGATGGCGATGGTACGAAAGGTCATGGTTGCGGCCCCGTGATGTCTGGCGATTCCTGCCAGACTGTCCGGCTGAAATCGTCGCGGGGTTACACCGCGTCCGCGGAATCGCCCATTAGCGCGGGGAAGAATCCTTCATGCGCGGCGCGCAACGCATCGAGCGTGACGGTGAAATCGCCGTGCGCCAGTTCGAACACGATCCGGCTGGCGATCGTCCGGCCGAGCGGCTCGATAGGAACGTCGGCATCATGCGCGGCGTGGAGGAAATCGAGCATCGCGTGATCCTCGATCGTGACGAGATAAACCCCCTGATCCTCGCCGAACAACGCCGCGGCGGGTTCGTAGGGGAGGGGCCGATCGACGATCGCGCCGTAATGTCCCGCCAGCGCCATCTCCGCCAGCGCCACCGCGATCCCGCCGTCGGAAACGTCATGGACCGCGGTTAATTGCCCCGCGGTGATCGCGGCACGGACCAGATCGCCGGCGCGGCGCTCGGCGGCGAGATCGACCGGCGGCGGCGGGCCTTCCTCGCGCCCGTGGATTTCGCGCAGCCAGATCGACTGGCCGAGATGCCCGCTGCGCTTGCCGACGACGAGGATGATGTCGCCGGTGCCCTTGAACGCGATCGTCGCGGACTTGGACCAATCGGCAAGCAGCCCGACCCCGCCGATCGCGGGGGTCGGCAGGATCGCCTTACCCGTTCCGTCATCGGCCTTGGTCTCGTTGTAGAGGCTGACGTTGCCGCTCACGATCGGATAGTCGAGCGCGCGGCACGCCTCCGCCATCCCCTCGATGCAGCCGACGAATTGCCCCATGATCTCGGGGCGCTGCGGGTTGCCGAAGTTCATGCAATCGGTCGCGGCCAGCGGGGTGGCGCCGACCGCGGTCAGGTTGCGCCACGTCTCGGCGATCGCCTGTTTCCCGCCTTCGCGCGGATCGGCGAAGCAATAACGCGGCGTGCAATCGGTGGTGACCGCGAGGCCTTTTGGCGTGCCGTGGACGCGCACGACTGCCGCATCGCCGCCGGGCCGCTGCGCGGTATCGGCACCGACTTGCGTGTCATATTGCTCCCAAATCCACCGTCGCGAAGCGATGTCGGGCGACGCCATTAGCGTTAGGAGATCGGCGGCGGGATCCTTGCACTCGGGCACGTTGACCAGCGCCTTGGCGGGCGGTGTCGGAACATGCGGGCGATCGTACGCGGGCGCCTCATCGGCGAGCGGCCCGAGCGGGATGTCGCAGACCGTCTCGCCCTCCCACTTCAGCACCATCCGCCCGGTATCGGTGACGCGCCCGATCACCGCGAAATCCAGTTCCCACTTACGGAAGATGCCTTCCGCGAAATCCTCGCGCCCCGGCTTCAGCACCATGAGCATCCGCTCCTGGCTCTCGCTCAGCATCATCTCGTACGGCGTCATGCCGGTTTCGCGCTGCGGCACGTCGTCCATGACGAGTTCGATCCCGACGCCGCCCTTCGACGCCATCTCGACCGACGAAGAGGTGAGCCCCGCCGCGCCCATATCCTGAATCGCGACGATCGCGTCCGACGCCATCAGTTCGAGACACGCCTCGATCAGCAGCTTTTCGGTGAACGGATCGCCGACCTGCACGGTCGGGCGTTTTGCGTCCGAGTCTTCCGCAAAATCGACGGAGGCCATCGTCGCGCCATGGATGCCGTCGCGCCCGGTCTTGGAGCCGACATAGACGATCGGATTGCCGATGCCCGACGCGGCCGAATAGAAGATCTTGTCAGTATCCGCGACGCCTACGGTCATCGCGTTGACGAGAATGTTGCCGTCGTACGCCGCGTGGAAATTCACCTCGCCGCCGACGGTCGGCACCCCGACGCAATTGCCGTAGCCGCCGATGCCGCGCACCACCCCCGCGATCAGATGCCGCATCTTGGGATGATCGGGCCGCCCGAAACGCAACGCATTGAGGTTCGCGACCGGCCTCGCGCCCATCGTGAACACGTCGCGCAGGATGCCGCCGACCCCGGTCGCCGCGCCCTGATACGGCTCGATGTACGACGGGTGGTTGTGGCTCTCCATCTTGAAGATCGCCGCCTGGCCGTCCCCGATATCGACGACACCCGCATTCTCGCCGGGTCCGCAGATCACCCTCAGCCCGGTGGTCGGCAGCTTCTTCAAATGAATGCGCGAGGATTTGTAACTGCAATGCTCGGACCACATCACCGAAAAGATGCCGAGCTCGACAAGGTTCGGCTCGCGCCCGAGCGCGTGGAGGACGCAGTCGTATTCCTCTGGCGAAAAGCCGTGCTCGGCGACGATCTGCGGCGTTATCTGGGACATAGTCCGCGCCCTTAGCGAGCGCGGCGGAAGGGTACCAGTCTGCGCAGTAAACCGCCGCGTTTCGACAATGGTTCGAACATCTCCTCGGGCCCTTCGGGATCGAGCACCTCGTTGTCGGCCAGCCAGGTCTCGATGGCGGTGAGGTCGGGAACTTCGTAGGGGATCAGCGTCTTGCCGGAACCGCGTAGCGCCTCGATCGCGGCGATCATCGATCCCGCCGCAAGCCGCGCCGAGACCTCGGCGACGTCGCAATCGAGATGTTCCGCGATCAGCCCGTCGCGGATCGCGGCGATGGTGCCGCCGTCATCCTCGATCGTCACGTCGCATTCGGTGTCGAGCCGCAGCGAACGATTGTTGAAGTTCGACGAACCGACGCGGATCACGTCTTCGTCGATCACCAGCACCTTGGCGTGGACGTAAATCTGCGCGCGTGCCGCAGTCATCGGGTGATAGATTCGCAAGCGATCATGGCGGTCGCGACGCTTGAGAGCCTGGAACAGCCGGGCCCGCGCGGTATCCATCGCCAAAGGTTCAAGCCAGCCCTGCGCGACCGTCGGGTTGACGATAACGATTTCGGGTCCGTCCGCCTCGTCGAGGCGCCGCGCGATCGCCTCGCCGAGTCGCCGTGACGCGAAATACTGGCTTTCGGCGTAGATGCGCCGTTTCGCGCGCGCGATCAGCGCGACATACAGCGCCTCGATCTCGTGAATCGCGTCCTCGCCGTCCCATTCGGGCTGGGTTCGCGAGATCGCGACATCGACATCGTCGAAGTCGACCGCCAGGCTTGCCGGCCAGCAGCCTTCGACGGTGGGCGGCGGCGCGATCTGCTTGCCCGCGGCGATGTGCCACCGGGTCCGGCACAGCTGCCCGAGCGCCGCCGCGACCGGCCCCTCCAGCGCGGTCGTCGCGTCGTGCCACGCCTTGTACGGTTTGCCGCGCGGATTGATGCGGTGCGGGTCGTCGTCGTCATGCGCGCGCCTGTCCCAACGCTCGTCGGTCATGTCGATGCCGCCGCAGAACGCGATGCAATCGTCGATCACCACGATCTTTTGGTGCTGCGACGCGCCGGTCGGGTGCGCGCCGTCGAGCTTTAGGTGGATGCGCCGCCGGGCGAACCGCCATTTGGTGAGCGTCCACAAAGTCTTGCCGCGAAACAACGTCTTGATCGCGCCCTTGTCCCAGCGAAGAATATAGACCTGCAGCCCCGGCGTGCGCTTGACCAGCCAGCCGATGAAATCGCCGACCGTCGTGGGCGCTTCGGGATAATCGTCATCCCACGCGAGTCTGATCCGCGCGTCGAAATCCCACCCGGCGAGGAAGATCTGGTGCCTTGCGGTCAGCATCGCCTCGCGCGCGACGCGGAAATAGGTGTCGGCATCGATGACGACCGCCGCGCGCGTGGCGCGCTCGGTGCGCCAGAAACTCCCCCCCGGAAGTGTCACAGAATTTCGCGAATCCGTTCGGGCGGACGCGCGAGGCGGACACCCTTGCCGGTTTTCGACCAGCGGACGTTCGATCAGCGCCGGGTCCGCGGCCATCGCATCGAGCGCGGCGGCGTCGCTTGCGACGAACGGTGCGTTCTTGCGCATCGCGTCGCGTGGCGCGATCCCGGCGCGCGCATAGAGCCGGGCGAGTTCGGCGCTCGTCGGCGGGCTTTTCAGATACTCCACGATCGTAACGTCCACGCCAGCCTCGCCAAGTATCGCGAGCGCCTCGCGCGATTTCGAACAGCGCGGGTTGTGCCAGATCGTCGCCTTCATGCGCTTGGCTTTACGATCGGGATTTCATCGCGTCGAGCAGCGCCTTCACTTCCTGCGATCGCCCGCGCGGCAGGATCAGGATGTCGTCGCCGCTCGCGACGACGATCAGGTCGCTGACCCCGACCATCGCGATCCGCGCGCCATCGCTGCGGACAAGGCAGTTGCGCGTGTCGAGCGCGATCACTTCGCCGCGATGCGCGTTGCCGTCGCCATCGACGTCGCTGATCGCATGGAGCGCGTCCCAACTGCCGACGTCGCTCCAGCCCATCGAAACGGGGACGACCGCGACGCGCTCGGCCTTCTCCATCACCGCATAATCGACCGATTCGGCCGGGGAGGCTGCGAAGGCTTCCGCATCGGGGACGATCCGCGCGCCGTCATGTTCCGCTTTCGCCATCGCCTCGCGCGCCGCCGCGAGCATCGCGGGCTGATGGATCGCCAGCGCATCGAGAAAGGTGTCGGCGCGAAACAGGAAGATGCCGCTGTTCCACGCGTGCCCGCCCGCCGCGAGCATCGCCTCGGCATCGGCGAGCGGTGGCTTTTCGATGAAACGCGCGACACGGTGCACCCCCTCGCTGATCGCCTCGCCGACCGCGAGATAGCCGTACGACGTATCGGGCGCGTCGGGGGTGATTCCGAACGTGACCAGCCAGCCCTGCTCGACCATCGGCAGCGCCGCGCGCGCCGCAGCGTGGAACGCGGCGACATCGGCGATGGCGTGGTCGGACGACATGACCAGCAGCGGTGCGGCGGGGTCGCCCGCCGCCAGCGCCGCCAGCGCGATCGCCGGCCCCGAATTTCGCCCGACGGGTTCGAGGATCAGCGCCCCGACCGCCGCGCCGACCGCCGCCATCTGCTCCTCGATCATGTCGGCGTGACGGAGGTTGGCGACGATGATCTGGGGCGCAAACCCCTCGCCGCTCGCGCGCCGCGCGGTCAGTTGCAGCATCGTCTCGTCCGCGGTCAGCGCCAGCAGTTGCTTCGGCCGCTCGGGCCGCGACATCGGCCACAGACGCGTTCCCGATCCGCCCGAGAGGATGACGGGAACGATCGGGGGCGCAGGCATGCGAGGATTCTCCGAGAGTTGCCGGTGCCTCTCTAGGGTCAGCGCCGTCCCTCGGCAACGCCGCCGCCCGCGCCTGTTCAGCCTTTATTTGCCATTTCCTGCGAGAGCCGGTGAAGCGTCGGATAATCTTACACCAAGGGATGCGCGGGCCAGAAGATGATCAGGGTGTTCAGGCATTACGTTCCTAATGCGGTGCTGCTGCTCGGCGTGCTGGATGTCGTGCTGTTGCTGCTTGCCGCCGAGGCCGGCTGGCTGATCCGCGCCCACCAAATCGGCATGCTGGTCGATCCGATTCTGACCCGTCTGCCGCAGCTCGTGACCTTCGCCGCCTCGCTCGAAATCGCGATGGTCGCGGTCGGGGCTTATAGCGCCGGGTCGCTGCAGTCGCTTCGCTTCGCGGTTGCGCGCGTGCTCGTCGCGGTGTCGCTCGGCGTGATCTTCCAGTCGATCATCTTCTTCCTTGTCCCCGCGCTGACCTTCTGGCGATCGAATCTGTTCCTCGCGATGATCCTCGCGGTCTTCGGACTCGTCGCGGTTCGCGCGGTGTTCGGCCGGGCGATCGGCGGCGAGGCGTTCAAGCGCCGGGTCGTCGTGCTGGGCGCGGGCAATCGCGCGGCGCGGCTGGCCGCGCTCGCCGAGCGTGCGGGCGCCGGCTACGTCGTCGCCGGCTACGTCGCGATGGGCGAGCCCAATCGCGGCGTCAAAGGCGCGGTGCCGCGAGAGGAAATCGTCAACCTTGCCGCCTTCGTCGTCGATCGCGGCGCGACTGAAGTCGTGCTGGCGATCGAGGAGCGCCGCAACGCGCTGCCGCTCCAGGATCTGCTCCGCGTCAAGACGACCGGCGTCCACGTCTCGGACTTTTCGGCCTTCATCGAGCGCGAGACCGGGCGGATCGATCTGCAGACGGTGAACCCGTCCTGGCTCATCCTGTCCGACGGCTTCTCGTCGGGGCGGATGATGTCGAGCATCATCAAACGCGTCTTCGACGTTGGCGCGAGCCTTATATTGCTTGTCCTTACGGTGCCGATCGTCATGCTCTTCGCGCTGGCGATCAAGCTCGAAAGCCGCGGCCCCGCCTTTTATCGCCAACGACGCGTCGGTCTCTACAATCAGCCGTTCGACATCCTGAAGCTACGCTCGATGCGTCAGGATGCCGAGATCGGCGGCAAGGCGATCTGGGCCGAGAAAGACGATCCCCGCATCACCCGCATCGGTCGCTTTATCCGCAAGGTCCGGATCGACGAACTGCCGCAATGCTGGAGCGTGCTGAAAGGCGAGATGAGCTTCGTCGGCCCGCGCCCCGAACGCCCGCAATTCGTCGACGATCTCGAACAGGCTTTGCCGTTCTACGCCGAGCGCCACATGGTGAAGCCCGGCATCACCGGCTGGGCGCAGATCAATTATCCTTATGGCGCGTCGATCGAGGATTCGCGCAACAAGCTGGAATACGATCTTTATTACGCCAAGAATTATTCGCCGTTCCTCGACGTGCTGATCCTGCTCCAGACCCTCCGGGTCGTCCTGTGGCCCGAGGGAGCGAGATAAAATGCAGCCGTTGATCCTCTGGACTCATGCGCTCGCCGCGCTGCTTTTCGGGGTGCTGGCGCTGGCGCAGGCGCGCAAGCCCGGCGGTGGTGTTCCGGCACGCCCGTTTGTCGCGGCGCTGGTCCTCACCGCGATCTGGTGCCTGTCGGTCGCGGGGATCGATCCGCAGGATGTCGTCGCGCGCGTCGCCGAGGGACTGAAGCATCTCGGCTGGCTCGGCTTCATGTTCGTGCTCGCATGGCGTGATGAGGATGCGAGAACCTCGCGGCCGATTGTGGCGGTCTATATCGTCGTCGCGTTTGTCGTCGTCGCTGCGATGGTTCTCGCCATCGTCGAAGCGACGCACGGCTTTCCCGACGACGCGGTGGCGATCGCGGGCACGGGCCTCGCGCTGCGGATGATGGCCGCCGCCAGCGCTCTGGTGCTGGTGCGCCACCTCCACGTCGTCGCCGCGCCCCGCTCGCGCGGCGGTCTGAGGCTGGCGGTGTTGGCGCTCGCGGCGATGTGGAGCGTGGATCTCACGCTTTATGCCGTGACATGGCTCGCGGGTCGGTGGCCCGCCGCGCTCGTCGCCGCGCGCGGCGTCGCCTTGATTGCGCTGGTACCCGTCTTCGCGATCGCAGCGCAGCGCAGCGCCGGTCCGCTTCAGGTCTCGCGCACGGTCGCGTTCCAGTCGCTGACGGTCGTCGCGATCGCGCTCTATGTCGCGCTGACCGGCTTCTTCACCGGCATGATCGCGGAGTTCGGCGGCGAGCATGCGCGCGTCGCGCAGACCGCATTCGTGTTCGGGTCGGCGGCGGCGCTGCTAACGATCGGATCGACGCCGTGGCTGCGAGCATGGTCGAAGGTCGTCGTCGCGAAGCATCTGTTCGCGCATCGCTACGATTATCGTGCCGAATGGCTGCGTTTCACCGAAACGCTCGGCACCCCGGGCAGAGACGCCGCGCCGCTTGACCGGCGCGTCGTCAAGGCGGTCGCGGATTTGACCGATTCGCCCGCCGGGCTGCTGCTCGTCGTCGATGGCGAGGGGCTTGGTGTCGGTGCGGGCTGGAACTGGCCCGATCAGGCGAACGGTCGTGTCGAAACCGCGCTCGCGCGCTATCTCCAGGCGACCCGCCGCATCGTCGAACTCGATGCGGTCCGCACCGGGCGCGCCCAGCCTGAGGAGGCGAGCGCGGTCCCGACGTGGATCTCCGACGATACCGATGCCTGGGCGATCGTCCCGCTGATCCGCTCGGGCCACCTCGTCGGCGCGATCGTCCTCGCGCGGCCCCCGGTCGACCGCGCGCTCGACTGGGAGGATTTCGACCTGCTCGGCGTCGCCGGTCGCCAGGCCGCGAGCTACCTCGCCGAAGACCGCGCACATGCCGCGCTCGCCGACGCCGAACGCTTCGACGAATTCAATCGGCGCTTCGCCTTCATCCTCCACGATCTCAAGAATCTGGTGAGTCAGTTGACCCTCGTCGCGCGCAACGCCGAACGTCACGCCGACAACCCGGATTTCCGCGCCGACATGGTTGCGACCCTGAAGGATTCTTCGAACCGCATGAACGCGCTCCTCGCGCGCCTGTCGCAGCACGGGCCGCGCGTGGGCGAAGCGGTGTGCGCGGTCGCGATCCTTCCTGTCATCGAACGCGTTGCGGCGGCTCGGCGCGCGCAGCACCCGGTCCGTACGTCGGGCGATGCGCTGATCCACGCGCTGGCCGAACCCGCCGCGCTCGAAACGTTGCTCGGCCACCTCGTCCAGAATGCGATCGAGGCGAGTGCCGCAGACGAGCCCGTCACGCTGGCGCTGTCGTCGCGCGGCGGTCAGGTCGCGATCGACGTGATCGACCGCGGCACCGGCATGGCGCCCGGCTTCATTCGCGATCGCTTGTTCAAACCGTTCGATTCGTCGAAGCCCGGCGGCTTCGGTATAGGTGCGTTCGAGGCGCGCCAGCTCGTCGAGGCGATGAACGGCGCGCTGACCGTCGCCAGCCGCGAAGGCGAGGGGACGCGGTTCCGTGTCACGCTTCCGGCCACCGTGGCCAGTGCGCTGGAGCAGGCGGCATGACCGACACAAAGAAACTTCTGATCGTCGAGGACGATCTCGGCCTCCAGCGTCAACTCCGCTGGGCCTATGACGGCTATGAAGTCACTGTCGC
The DNA here is from genome assembly GCA_038236185.1 of Sphingomonadales bacterium. Classification (GTDB taxonomy): domain Bacteria; phylum Pseudomonadota; class Alphaproteobacteria; order Sphingomonadales; family Sphingomonadaceae; genus Sphingomonas. Next base: position 9,467 of record JBBSTE010000048.1, read on the forward strand.
CAGCGACCGCGCCGCCGCGATCGACGCCGTCCGCGCCGAGGAGCCAGCGGTCGTCACGCTCGACCTCGGCCTGCCGCCCGATCCCGACGGCGTCAGCGAAGGCTTCGCGACGCTGCAAGAAATCCTCGCGCTTCGCCCCGATACCAAGGTCATCGTCGCCTCGGGCCACGGCGCGCGCGAAAGCGCGCTGACCGCGATCGCCGACGGCGCCTGGGATTTCTACGCCAAGCCGATCGACATCGACGCATTGGGCCTGATCGTCGCGCGCGCCTTCCACGTCCATGCGCTCGAGGCCGAGAACCGCCGCCTCGCCACGCATGCCTCGGAGCCCGGCCTCGGCGGTCTCATCACCGCCGCGCCCGAGATGCTCAAGGTCACCCGCACGATCGAGCGCGTCGCCGCCGCCGACGTCTCGGTGATGCTCCTGGGCGCGAGCGGCACCGGCAAGGAATTGCTCGCGCGCGGCCTCCACGACACCAGCCCGCGCCGCCGCGGCGCCTTCGTCGCGATCAATTGCGCCGCGATCCCCGAGACCTTGCTCGAAAGCGAACTCTTCGGTCACGAAAAGGGCGCGTTCACCGGCGCGGTCAAGACGACCGAGGGCAAGATCGAGCAGGCGCACGGCGGCACCCTGTTCTTAGACGAGATCGGCGACGTCCCGCTCCCGCTCCAGGTGAAACTGCTGCGCTTCCTGCAGGAACGCGTGATCGAGCGGATCGGCGGGCGCCGCGCCATCCCCGTCGATACGCGGATCGTCTGCGCCACCCACCGCGACATCGACGCGATGGTCGCCGCCGGCGACTTCCGCGAAGACCTCTATTACCGCCTCGCCGAGATCGTCGTCCGCATCCCCTCGCTCGCCGAGCGCCCGGGCGATGCCAATCTTCTCGCGCGCCATTTCGTCGCGCATCACGCCCGCGCGATGAAGCGCGGCGTCACCGGCCTGTCCGCCGACGCGCGCGCCGCGATCGACGCCTGGGGCTGGCCCGGCAACGTCCGCGAGCTCGAGAATCGCGTCAAGCGAGCGGTCATCATGGCCGACGGCAAGCAGGTGACCGCCGCCGACCTCGATCTCGCCGAGCCCGCCGAAGCGCCGATCAACCTGCGCGCCGCGCGCGAGGATGTCGATCGCCGGATGATCCGCCACGCGCTCGCCCGCGCCGACGGCAATATCTCGAATACCGCCAAGCTCTTGGGGGTCAGCCGTCCGACGCTCTACGATCTGCTCAAGAGCTACGACCTCCATGTTTGATCGCCCCGCGACCTACCCGCTGCTCCGCGGGCGCCGACCGCGCGAGCGCAAGCGGAGGCGCTGGGTCCGCGGGGTTGCCGACCGCGTGTCGATGCGGGGGTTGCGTCTCGCGCTGGTCGCGGTCGTCAGCCTCGGCCTCGTCGCGGCCATCGTCGTGCTCGCTCGCCGAGCGTCGGCGCCGAAGGCCGAAACCGAACTTGCCTTAAGCCTGACCTCGCTCCGCCAGGGCAATTACAGCGCCGCACGTAATCACGCGCTGGCGGCGGTCGCCACGCGCGACGATTGGGCGCTGGCGCATGCCGTTCTCGCCCGCGCCTATCTCGCGCTCGGCGACGGCGGACCGGCGGAAGGCGAGTTGCAGCGCGCCTTGGGCGGCGGTTTCGACCTGAAACGCGCGCACCAAATGCTCGCGCACGCTTATTGGCTGGAAGGCGACACCGACCGCGCCATCGCCGAGGCCGATCGGGCGATCCCGCGCTACGCCGGTTATGCCGCGCGCATCCGCGCCCGCGCGCTCGCCGACCAAGGCGATTACGACGCCGCGCGGGCGCGATTGCAGGCGGTCCTCGCGCGTGACCCCAAGAACAGCGCTGCCTGGTCCGACCTCGGCCGCGTCCGCTATCAGGCGGGCGATCTCGCGGAGGCGAGCGATGCCGCTGGCCGCGCCACCGCGCTCGACGCCGCCAATCTCGACGGCATGACGCTTTCGGGCGAGGTGATTCGCAGCCGTTATGGTCTCGTCGCGGCGCTGCCGTGGTTCGAGGCGGCGCTGAAGCGCGACGCCTATTTCCACCCCGCGCTCATCGAATATGCCGCGACGCTCGGCGATCTCGGTCGCTACGAAGAGATGCTCGACGCGACCCGCCGCGCGCTCGCCGCGCGGCCGGGCAGCCCGCAAGCGCTGTATCTCCAGGCAATGCTCGCCGCGCGCGCGGGGAATTACGATCTGTCGCGCACGATGCTCGCCAAGACCGACGGCGCGGTCGACAGCATGCCCGGCGCGCTGCTCCTCGGCGGCGCGCTCGATTATATTGCCGACAAGCCGCAGCAGGCGATCGGCCGCTGGCGCGAACTGCTTGGCCGCCAGCCGTTCAACCTCGTCGCGCGCCGTTTGCTCGGCGCCGCGCAATTCCGGGCGGGCCAGATGCGCGACGCGATCGAGACGCTGCGTCCGATTGCGCAACGCGGCGACGCCGACAGCTACACGCTGCGCCTCGCCGCGCGGGCCTCCGAAGCGACAGGCGACCGCGATGCCGCTGTGCGCTATCTCGATCGCGCCGCGCACGCTGGGGGCGCATCGGCGCCGTACGGCAGCGACGACGCGCTGCCGGTGCTCGCCGCGGCGATGGCGGAGCAACCCGCCAACCCTTCCGCCGCGGTTGAATATGTTCGCGGTCTGATCGCCGCCGGAGACACCGACGCGGCGCTCTCCCGCGCCCGTGTGATCGTCGCCGCCTCGCGCGGCGCGCCCGGCGCGCACTTGCTCGTCGGGGACACGCTGATGACGATGGGCCGGGCGCGAGAGGCGACCGCCGCTTATGGCCGCGCTGCGGACCTGGACTTCGGCACACCCGCCTTGTTGCGTCTGATCGACGCCGCCGCGCGCTCGGGCCGTCCGCGCGCCGGGGCCGAGGCGCTCGCGCTCTATCTATCGCAAAACCCGCGGAATCTCGTCGCGCGCAGGCTGGCCGCGAACCTGCAATTGCAGGCGCGCGATTGGGACGCCGCGCTCGACACGTTGGAGGGACTTCGAACCGCCGTCGGCAATCGCGACGCGGTGCTGCTCGCGCAACTCTCGCAAGCCTATGCCGGGGCCGGCGACGCCGCGACCGCGCGTCGTTACGGTCGCGCCGCTAACGCGCTCGCGCCGATGAACGCGGGCGTCGCCGACGCTTACGGCTGGGCGCTCTACCAGGCGGGCGACGCGCCCGGCGGTCTCCAACTCGTCGCCAAGGCGGCGACGATCGCGCCCGCCAATGCGGCGATCCGATGGCATCTCGCGCAATTGCTCGCCGAAGCGAAACGGAATGGCGACGCGAAGGCCGCGATCGCCATTGTCCTAGCCGATCCCGCCTTCGTCGATCGCGACGCGGCGCGCGCCTTGTTCAAGGTGCTTTGAAGCCAAGCCGCTCGCGCGGTATCGCAACACGATGACCGACCCCCTCGATCGCATCGCCGCCGCGCTGGAGCGGCTCTCACCAACGCCGCCCACGCCCGCCGACCCGCTCGCACACCCGGCGTACGTCTGGCGCGGCGACGTGATCCACCGGGCGCGGGCTTTCGCGCCACTGTCGCTGGAGATGCTGCGGGGCGTCGATGCGCAAAAGACTGCGCTCGTCGCCAATCTCGAACGCCTCGCGGCTGGCCACGCCGCGCAGGACGGGTTGCTATGGGGCGCGCGCGGCAGCGGCAAATCCGCGCTGGTCAAGGCGGCGGTCGGCGATCTTCAGGCAAACGGTGCGAACCTGGCGCTGATCGAGGTCGCCGCCGACAGGATCGACACGCTGCCCGCCTTGTTCGCGACGATTGCGGGCGTCCCCCGCGCCTTCGCGCTGTTTCTCGACGATCTCGGCTTCGACGCCGCCGCCGACGCGCGCACGCTCCGTTCGCTTCTCGAAGGCGGCGCCGAGGCGCGCCCGCCCAACGCCCGACTGATCGTGACCTCGAACCGCCGCCATCTTATTCCGCGCGACATCGCCAAACAGGAAAGCGCCATAAACCCGCGCGACGCGGTCGATGACAGTCTCGCGCTGGCCGATCGCTTCGGCCTCAGCCTCGGCTTCCACGTCGTCGATCAGGACGGTTATCTCGCGATCATCCGCGCTTACGCAGAACGCTACGATTTATCGTTCGACCCGACGGACGCGGTGCGATGGGCGACGCGGCGGGGTAGCCGCTCGGGGCGTGTCGCGTGGCAATATATCGTCGATCTGGCGGGACGGGCGGGGAAGGCGGTGTAATCGGACGAATATGGCTGATTCGACCGCACTCTATCCGCCGCGCGCCAGCCGCCTGTCGCTGTTCGCCTAACCGGTGTCGCTAACTTATGCCGCTCCGGCGTTGTCGGCGGCAATGCGATCGAATGCGCTGGAATTTCTTTTTCGACACGATTACGCCGCCGCGCGGGAACGTGCCTTTGTCCTAAAAGGGACATGCCGGGGATTAGAACAAGTCGTTGACCCTTCGCGGGGGACGCGACGGGATCCTTTGGCAAGAGCTGATTCAAGATCACTCAATCCCGAAGGACGGACCTCATGGCGATCAATATCATCACTCCGACCAATAGCCGAACATCGCAACTGGTCGATAGCGACGTCTCGGCATTTCTTTTGGTAACGGAGGGCGCTTACATAGCGGTAAACGCTGTAAGCACTCCCGCGTATGTCGCCAAGGGCGGAGATGGCGATATCACGATCGAAGGAACGGTAATATCGGCGAAATCCATCGGCCTGTGGTTGGTTCCTGCGGATGCGGACGCTTCACTGGTTGGAGGAAATGATGTCAGCATCTCAAACTCCGGGGTGGTGAAGGGGTCCACGGCTTTAAGTATTTTGGGAAACGATAACGCTCTAAAGAATGATGGAAGTCTATCGACGACAGAAAAATTCGGTTACGCCGCGTATTTTACAGGATCAAATAATTCAGTAGCAAACACGGGAACTATAACCGGATTTTACGCTATATCAAATTATGGAAATAACTTTTCTGTACTTAATGTTGGAACTATTATCTCGAGTTTATATGCCATCTACGCGACTGGATATACTAATATAAGCAATTCCGGTAATATCACTGGTGCGATTTTTGCGGGATCGGCCTTGTCATTGTATAATGAAAGCTCCATAAAGGGCGCGATATACGGCGGCAGCGATAATTCTTCATTAGTAATTCAAAATCTCGGAACTATAACGGGGAATATTGTATCCTACAGCACAAGCGGAGACTCGCTGTCCAATAGTGGTCAAATCGGTTCCGTGGATTTTGGGCGGGGAAACGATACGATAGTGAATGATCCGAATGGCGTAATCACCGGCGCGATTGTGCTGGGAAATGAAAGTGCCATTGGTGTGGACGACGACACGCTGACCAACGGTGGAGTTATCACCGGCATGGTCCAGACTGGAAGCGGCAACGATGTGGTCGATACGTCGGAAGGCAGGATCGGCGGTATGGTCGATCTCGGCGACGGCGCGGACACCTATACCGGCGGCGACGCGCGCGACCGGGTGACCGGCGGCGCGGGCAACGACACGATCGATCTTGGCGCGGGCAACGACGTGTATTTCGCGGGCAACGCCGACGGCAAGGACGAGGTCGACGGCGGCGACGGCATCGACACGTACA
>JBBSTE010000049.1:0-14806 GCA_038236185.1 Sphingomonadales bacterium
CATCGAGATCATGTTCGGACGCCTCAAGGACTGGCGCCGCGTCGCCACGCGCTACGATCGATGCCCGACGGTCTTCTTCTCCGCCATTGCGCTCGCCGCCACCATCATATTCTGGCTCTGATCAACGAGTCCTGACCCTAGCCTTACGTGTTTGGGCGCATCCTGATCAGCCTCCAATCTTTCTACAAGCAACTAAGCCGCGAGATATGAAAAGACTGGTGGGTGCATGGTGGGTGCACGAAAGCTACAGAACGACGAGGTGCCGCAACCCGGCAAGAGAAAATACCACAATCACAGTAAGATGGGTGGTGGACGCACTAGGGCTCGAACCTAGGACCCGCTGATTAAGAGTCAGCTGCTCTACCAACTGAGCTATGCGTCCGTGTCCGGCCGGAGCGCTACCGGCTCCGCGATCGGAAGCGGGCGGTTAGCATTCTGCCTTGCGAATGCAAACCCCTTTCGCATCCCTGTTAGCGCAGCCGCGGGCGGCGGTTGGCGCGGTCGATCGAGAGGAGGATGCCGAGGCACAGCAGCACCGTCATCTGCGCCGAGCCGCCGAAGCTGACGAGGGGGAGGGGGATGCCGACCACCGGCGCCAGGCCCATCACCATCATCAGGTTGATCGCGACGTAGAAGAAGATCGTCGTTGCCAGCCCGGCGGCGGTCAGCCGGGCGAAGCGGCTTTGCGCGCGGATGCCGACGCCGACGCCCCAGCGGATCACCAGGAAGAACGCGCCGATCAGGAAGATGCCGCCCAACAGCCCCCATTCCTCCGCCATCGTCGCGAAGACGAAATCGGTGTGTCCTTCGGGGAGATAGTCGAGATGGCTCTGCGTGCCGTTGAGGAAACCCTTCCCGAAGATGCCGCCCGAGCCTATCGCGATCTTCGACTGGCTGATGTGATAGCCGGTGCCGAGCGGATCGCTCTCGGGATCGAGGAAGATCAGGATGCGGTTACGCTGATAGCCGTGGAGCAGGAAATTGACCGCGAGAGGCGCGGCGATCGCCACCGCCAGCGCGCCGCCGGCGAACAGCCGGAGCGGCACGCCTGCCAGAAACATCACCGTCGCCCCGCCGGCGCAGATCATCAGCGCGGTGCCGAGATCGGGTTGAAGCATCACCAGCGCGGCGGGCATGGCGATCAGCAAGGCGGCGGGCCAGATCGCGCCGAATCCACGTGTCTCGCGCGCCGGGAGCATTTCGTAGAAGCGCGCGCAGGCGAGGATGATCGCGGGCTTCATTAGTTCGGAGGGTTGTAGCCGAATGATTCCCAGATCGAGCCAGCGTTGGCTGCCGCCGCGCACCGCGCCGAGCAGTTCGACGAGGACGAGCATCAGCAGCAAGACGGCGTAGACGGGCAGCGCGCCTTTCCGCCACCAATCCTCGGGCACGCGCGACAGCACGACCGCGCCGGCGACGAACGCGAAGAAGCGGATTCCCTGGGGAAGGACCCAAGGACGGATCGAGCCGCCCGCCGCCGAATAGAGCACGACGAGGCCGAAGCAGCCGATCGCGATGACCAACAGGATGATCCGCCACGGCAGCTGCGCGAGTGGCGCCGGGACGATTCCGGCGCGGTTCACTGGACCGGCTCCGGCGAACCGGTTCGGGCCGGACCGCCATCACGCGCGATGTCTTCCGCGACCGCCGCGGCGGTCGCGTTGGAGGCGTCGGTAGCGGCCTCCACCGCGGGCGCGGCGGTGGGGGCGGGTGCGTCGGTCTCGGTGGCGACACCTATCGCGGGCGGGGGCGCGTCCGCTGCGGCGCGATAGGCCGCGCTCTGCGCCGCCATCCGCGTGCGGATGTCGCCGCCCCAGGTCGGCTCGACCTCGGCTAGCGACTTCAGCGCGCGCTCGCGATCGAGCAGATAGGTCATGATGTCGCGCCCGATCATCGGCGTATCGAGGTTGTGGACGGTATGGCCACCATGTTCGAGGACAATCCCGGCGGCGTAGCGCGGATTCTCGGTGGGGGCGAAGCAGACAAACAATGCGTGGTCGCGCAGCTTGAACGGCAGCGATGCATTGTTCAGCACGCCCGATGCCCGCTCGGACATCGAGATGCGGCGAACCTGCGCGGTCCCGGTCTTGGCGGCGAGGCTCACGCCCGGAATCTGGAGCCGTGATGCGCCGCCGGTGCCACCGCTATTGACGACCGCGAACATCGCCTCCCGAATCCTCGCGAGATGTTCCGGCGCGACCGGCAGGGGCGCAGCGTCATGATGGACGTGGCGGGCGAGCAGACTCGGCTGCAGCGCGCGGCCCGAGGCGATCCGGGCCGCCATCACCGCGAGTTGCAACGGATTGGCGAGCACGTAACCCTGGCCGATAGAGGCGTTGAGCGAATCCGCGACGGTCCAGGCGGTCTTATACTTCTTTTGCTTCCACGCGCTGTCGGGAACGGTACCGTAACGCTGTGTGCCGAACGGCAGATCGAATTTCTCACCCAGCCCCACCATCCGCGCGATCGGCGCGACGTGATCGTACCCCAGTCGCCGGACCATTTCGTAGAAATAGATGTCGCACGACAGCATGATGGCGTGCTTCAGGTCGAGCGGCCCGTGTCCGCCGCGCTTGTGGCAGTGGAAGATGCCGGTGCCGACGCGCAGCGATCCCGAACAGGAAATCCGGTCGTTCGGATCGACGCCGGCTTGGAGCAGCGCGAGACCGTTCATCGGCTTGACGGTCGATCCCGGCGGATACAGCCCCTGCGTCACCTTGTTCATCAACGGCACGTGATCGTCGTCGCTCAGCATCTTCCATTCGAGATGGCTGATGCCGTCCGAAAAATCGTTGGGATCGTACGCCGGCATCGAGACCATCGCCAGCATCTCACCGGTGCGGCAGTCGAGCACTACCGCCGACCCCGAATTAGTGCCGAGCCGCCGCGCGACATATTCCTGCAGGCCGCTGTCGATGGTAAGCCGTTCGTTCTGACCGGGAATGTCGCGGCGGGTGGGGAGTTCCTTCACCAGCCTGCCGCGCGCGGTCACCTCCACCCGCTTTGCCCCAGGCGTGCCGCGAAGATCGCTTTCGAGCTGCTTTTCGAGCCCGTCCTTGCCGAGCTTGAAACCGGGCGTGACGAGGATCGGCTCACGTGTCTCTTCGAACTGCTCGGCGCTCGCCGCGCCGACATAGCCGGTCAGATGCGCGACCGCCGCGCCGCCCGGATAGTTGCGCGCAAAGCCGCTCGTCGGTGCGACGCCGGGCAGTTCGGGCAGCCGGACGCTGACCGCGGCGAATTGACTCCAGTCGAGATTCTCGGCGACCTGTACCGGCTGGAAACCCGCCGCCTTCTTGAGATCGGCGCGGATGCGGAGCAGATCGTCGGGCTCGAGCGCGAGCAGCTTTCGCAGCAGATCGAGGACGCGGTCCGGGTCGTCGTCGAGCCGGTCGGGGATGATATCGACGCGGAAATCGGTGCGGTTGTTAGCGATCGGGTGGCCGTTGCGATCGACGATCCAGCCGCGCCGTGGGGGAATCAGGCTCAAATTGACCCGGTTGCTCTCCGAAAGCGACGTGTAGCGTTCGTTTTCGGCGATCGCGATCCAGCCCATCCGGCCGACGAGGAGCGCCGCGACTCCCGCCTGTCCCACGCCAAGCAAGGTTGCGCGGCGCGTGAAACTGAACGTCTGCGAGGCTTCGGTCACCAGTCTCGGCGTGTGCCTCATACCGGTCCCCGCTTGCGATCGATCCACGCGACAAGGCGAGCGGCGAGGGGGAAGGCAAGGATCGCGATCATCGTTTGGCACAATAGCACGGCATCGACCGACGCGCCGAACGGCGCCGCGAATATCCGCCCACCCGCGATTACGAACAGGAGGATCCCCGCCGCGATTAGCCATTCCTGCCAGAAATCGCGGAACATCGTGCGCTGATCGACCAGCCCGATTAGAAAGAAACCGAGTTGCCAGAGCAGCATCGCCGATCCGAGCGGCTGACCGCTGACGAGGTCGTCGAACAGTCCGAGCAGCGCCGGCGCCCACATCCGGAGCGCGAGCGGCGCCAGCAGCCGCCAGGCGAGGAGCATCAATAGCCCGAACGGCGGCAGCAACGGCACGCTTGCGACGACCGGAATGATCGTGACGAGCGATCCCGCCATCACCGTCGCCCAGGGAAGCGCGCGCGCGCGACCCGGCGACAGGCCGGTATCGACGAGCGGTTCTTCGGGCGGCGGTCTCACGGCCGGCGTGGCGGCGGCGCGGGCAGGAAGGCGTGGCTGACGATCGCGAAGTCGAGCGCGCTCGGCGAGGCGACCGGTCGCGCGAGCCCGCCCTCGCGCGTTCGCCGCTCGATCGTCGCGACCGGCACGCCCGGCGCGTACAGGCCGCCGGTGCCCGAGGTGATGAAGAGGTCGTTCTCTTTGAAGCCGGGAACGCTGGTGTCGACCGCGCGGATATCGATCAACCCGTCGCCGCGTCCGGAGGCGAGCGCGGGCCGGCCGTCGCGCGCGCGGCGGACGGGCACGACGCTTTCGGGATCGATGATGAGCAGGACGCGCGCGGTGTTCGCGCCGACCTCGACGACGCGCCCGATCAATCCGACCGGCCCGCGGACGGGCTGGCCGTCGCGCACCCCCTGCCAGATGCCCGCATTGAGCACGCCGAAGCGCCGCGCGCTCGACCCCGTTGAGCTGACGATCCGCGCCGTGACGATGACCCCGGGTGTCACGTCGCGCACGGTGAGCAGCTTGCGCAGCCGCAGATTCTCATACGCCATCGTCTGCGCGCGCAACACCAGCGCGCGATCGCGCTTCGCCTGCGCGCGAAGGTTCGCATTCTCGCCGTGAACGCGAAAATAGGCGCCGATCGTCTCGGGGATCGCCGCCACCGCGCGATCCCCCGCCGCCAATGTCGAGGAGACCGGCGCGGTGACCTCCGCGACGGTCGAGCGCAACGCCGCGAACGCCGCGGGATCGAAGGTCGAAAGGACGAGCAGAACCGCGCCGACCACCGCCCCCGCGATGGCCAGGATATAGCTCAGGAACAGCCCATATTGCGCCCGCCGCGAGAAACCCGGGCGCCGGTCCCGCGACGGCGCCATCATCCTGCCTTTCGGTTACCCGTTCATCAGCACGCCGCGGAACATCGGATCCTCCAGCGCGCGCCCGGTGCCGAGCGCGACGCAGGTCAGCGGATCCTCCGCGACGGTGACGGGCAGCCCCGTTTCGTCGCGCAGCACCTCGTCGAGTCCCTCGAGCAATGCGCCGCCTCCGGTGAGCACGATGCCCTGATCGACGATGTCGGCGGCGAGCTCTGGCGCGGTGTTCTCCAGCGCGACGCGGACGCCCTCGACGATCGTCGAGACGGGTTCGCTCAGCGCCTCCGCGATCTGCCCCTGGTTGATCTGGATTTCCTTGGGCACGCCGTTGACGAGATCGCGGCCCTTGATGAAGATCGTCTGGCCGATGCCGTCGGCGGGGGGCCGCGCGACGCCAACTTCCTGCTTGATCCGCTCGGCGGTCGATTCGCCGATCAGGAGGTTGTGGTTGCGACGGACATAGCTGACGATCGCCTCGTCCATCTTGTCGCCGCCGACGCGCACGCTGGTCGTGTAGGCGAGACCGCGCAGCGACAGCACCGCGACTTCGGTGGTGCCGCCGCCGATATCGACGACCATGCTGCCGATCGGCTCGGTCACCGGCATGTCGGCGCCGATCGCGGCCGCCATCGGCTCCTCGATCAGATAGACTTTCGATGCACCCGCGTTCGACGCGGCGTCGCGGATCGCGCGGCGCTCGACCTTGGTCGATCCCGAGGGGACGCAGATCACGATCTCGGGCCAGCGAAACGCCGATTTGCGGCCGCCGTGAACCTTGCGGATGAAATGCTTGATCATGTCCTCGGCAACGTCGATGTCGGCGATCACGCCGTCGCGTAAGGGGCGGATCGCCTCGATCGTGCCCGGCGTCTTGCCCATCATCATCTTGGCGTCTTCGCCGACCGCGACGACGCGGCGGACGCCGTCGATCGTCTCGATCGCGACGACCGACGGCTCGTTGAGGACGATACCGCGGCCGCGGACATAGACGACGGTGTTCGCCGTCCCGAGATCGATCGCCATATCGTGCGACATGAATTTGAAAAAGCGCGAAAACAGCATGTTTGGTCCCGTGGAGCGCCGTTCGTACGGACGCGGTTCGCCTCATATCCCGCCCCGGCCGCCGGCCGCGTCTCCGGGTTCCGGTCGTCACGTCTGCGGGGTCGCGGGATGCCGTCGCTTGGTCTAGGGATAGGGCCGTGTCAATACGCCGCCTCCCCGAGCATGTCGTCAACCGGATCGCCGCGGGCGAGGTAGTCGAACGACCCGCCAGCGCGTTGAAAGAACTCGTCGAGAACGCGATCGACGCGGGCGCGAATCGCATTGGGATCGTGCTGTCAGAAGGGGGAACCACCCGTATCGAGGTCGTCGACGACGGCTGCGGCATGGTTCCGCAAGACATGGCGCTCGCGCTCGAACGCCACGCGACCTCGAAACTGCCCGAGACGCTGCTCGACGACGGCGCGATCACCTCGGTCGAGACGCTCGGTTTTCGCGGCGAGGCGTTGCCGTCGATCGCCAGCGTCGCGCGGTTGACGCTGGAGAGCCGACCGGCCGGGGCGGACGGCTGGCGGCGCGTGGTCGATAACGGCGTGCTGGCGGGGGAGGGGCCGGCCGCACTTCCGCCGGGCACGCGGGTCGTCGTCGAGGGGCTGTTCGCGCGCGTCCCGGCGCGGCGCAAGTTCCTGCGCACGGCGCGCAGCGAATATGCCGCCTGCCTCGACATCGTCCGCCGCCTGGCGATGGCGCGTCCCGATATCGTTTTCACGGTCGATCACGACGGGCGCCGGACGCTGGCCGCTCTCCACGCCGAAGATCGCCCGGCGCGCGTCGCCGCGCTCACCGATCGCGCGCTCGCCGCGAATTCGGTGGCGGTGGATTTCGAGCGCGAGGGGATCGCGCTGGGCGGCGTCGCCGGGCTGCCGACCTGGCATCGCGGCGTCGCCGATCACCAATATCTTTTCGTCAACGGCCGCCCCGTCAAGGACCGCATGCTGATGGGCGCGATCCGCGGCGCCTATGCGGAGATGATGCCGCGCGATCGTCATGCGGTGGTCGCCTTGTTTCTCGACGTTCCCGCCGATCAGGTCGACGTCAACGTCCACCCCGCGAAAACCGAGGTGCGGTTCCGCGACGCGGCGCTGGTGCGCGGGATGATCGTGTCGGGGCTGCGCCGCGCGCTCGACGCGGCGGGCCACCGCGTCGCGCACCGTCCCAATGGCGATACGGTCGCGATGTTCACGTCCGATCGTCATCCCCGCGAAAGCGGGGACCCATCTCCCGCACTGATCGCGAGTGAGACAGACAACAGGAGCTGGGTCCCCGCTTTCGCGGGGATGACGGGAGTCGCGGACCACCGCCCGACCTTCTTCCACGCGCCCCCGCAAGCCCGCGCCGAATCCGCTTGGTCGCCCCCGCCCGAGGCGAACGACCATCCCCTCGGCGCGGCGCGCGGGCAGATCGCGAAAACCTATATCGTCGCCGAGGCCGAGGACGGGCTGATCCTCGTCGATCAGCACGCCGCGCACGAACGCCTCGTCCTCGAGCGGATGCGCGCGGCGCTCGTCGGTGGGCGCGTCGCGTCGCAGGCGCTGCTGATCCCCGAAGTCGTCGAACTCAACGAACCCGCCTGCGACCGCCTCGAAGCGCGCGCCGGCGAGCTCGCCGATTTCGGCCTCGACCTCGAACGCTTCGGCCCGCGCGCGATGCTCGTCCGCGCGACCCCGGCGTTGCTCGGCGGCGGCGATCCGGCGGGGCTCGTCACCGATCTCGCCGACGAACTCGCCGCCTATGACGAGGCGCTGAGTTTGCGCGAACGCCTCGACGCGGTCGCGGGGACGATGGCGTGCCACGGCTCGGTCCGCGCCGGGCGAATCCTCTCGGTCGCCGAGATGAACGCGCTGCTCCGCGAGATGGAAGTCACCCCGCATTCGGGCCAGTGCAACCACGGCCGCCCGACTTGGGTGAAGCTGCAGAAGGACGATCTGGAGCGGCTGTTCGGCCGACGCTGATCCGCGCGTGACCGATCAGCCCAGCGCCTCCGCCGTCTCCGCCAGTTCCAGCCAGCGCAGCTCCGCCGCTTCCTTCTCCGCGCGCGCCTGGGCGATCGCCGACATCAGCCGGTCGAACCCGCCCGGATCGCGCGCGTAGAGATCGGCGTCCGCGAGTGCCGCCTCGTCGCGTGCGATCGCCGCCGCCAGCGCCTCGATCCGCGCCGGCAGCAGATCCAGATCGCGCTGGTCTTTGTAGCTGAGCTTGGCGCGCGACCGCGGCGGGGCAGGGGGCGCGCCGGGTTTGGCGGGCGCGCGCTGTGAAACCTGCCGCGTCGTACGCCTGCGTTCCCAATCTTCGTAGCCGCCCGCGACGATATCGACGGCGCCCGTTCCGTCGAGTCCGAGCGTAACCGTAACCGTTCGGTCGAGGAAATCGCGGTCGTGGCTGACGATCAGGACGGTGCCGTCATATTCGGCGATCACTTCCTGGAGCAGATCGAGCGTTTCGAGATCGAGGTCGTTGGTCGGTTCGTCGAGCACCAACAGGTTCGAATGCCGCGCGAATTCGCGCGCGAGCAACAGCCGCGATCGCTCGCCGCCGGACAAGGACGCGATCTTCGCATCGACCATGTTCGGGTCGAACAGGAATTCCTTGAGGTAGCCGTGGATGTGCTTGCGCACCCCCAGCACGCCGATCCACTCGCCGCCGTCGGCGAGCACCTCGCGCACCGTCTTCTCGGGCGCCATCAGCCGGCGTTGCTGATCGATGACGATGCCGTCGAGCGTTTTGGCGCGCTTCACGCGGCCGCTGTCGGGAGCGAGTTCGCCGGTCAGCAATTTCAGCAGCGTCGTCTTGCCCGCGCCGTTGCGGCCGACGATCCCGATCCGGTCGCCGCGGGTGATCCGCAAGGTAAAGTTGCGGATAATCGTGCGGCCGTCATACCCTTTGGTCACATGCTCGGCGTCGATCACCACCTTGGTCCGCGTATCGTCGCTGCCGATCGCCAGATTCGCCGCGCCCTGCGGCCCGATCATCGCGGCGCGTTCGGCGCGCATGTCCTTCAATTTCGCGAGCCGCCCCTGGTTGCGGCGGCGCCGCCCGGTGACGCCGCGGAGCAGCCAATGCTCCTCGATCTTCAATTTCGCATCGAGCCGTTCGGCGTTGCGCTGTTCCTCGGCGTACACTTGTTCGGTCCATGCCTCGAACCCGCCGAAGCCGATTTCGGCGCGGCGGATCGTCCCGCGGTCGAGCCATAGCGTCTGCTTCGTCAATCGCGTCAGGAAGGTGCGGTCGTGGCTGATGACCACGAACGCGCCCTTGAACCGCGCGAGCCATTCCTCGATCCATTCGATCGCGGCGATATCGAGATGGTTGGTCGGCTCGTCGAGCAACAACACGTCGGGGGCCTGCGCCAGCGCGCGGACGATCGCGGCGCGGCGTCGCTCGCCGCCGCTAGCGATCGCCGCGTCGCGCGCCAGGTCGATGCCGAGCTGCCCCGCGATCGCTTCGGCTTCGTGGGGCTCGGGCGCATCGTCGCCCGCCAGCACGTAATCCGCCAGCGTCGCATAGCCGGTCAGGTCGGGGTCCTGTTCGAGCAAGACGATTCGCGTCCCCGGCACGATGGTCCGCCGCCCCTCGTCGGCGTCGATCCGCGCCGCGATGAGCTTGAGCAACGTCGTCTTACCCGCGCCGTTGCGCCCGATCAGCGCGAGCCGGTCGCGCTGGCCGATATGCAGCGTCAGGTCGCGGAACAACCAACCCGATCCCTGGACCAGGCCGAGGTTCTCATAGGATAGAATCGGGGCTACCATGCGGGGGCAGCTAGAGCAGGACGCGTCGAATGGGAATCGTCTTTGCGAGCGCAGCGAAGCAATCCAGAGTTCCGCGCGATCCGCTGGATTTCGTCGCGTCGCTCGCAAAGACGGATCGGCTCGACGCGCCGGGGGGCAGGCGGCGCATTCACAGGCCGTTCAACGCCGCGACCCTATGTCACCCGGCATGTCGATGCGCCTCCTGCTTTCGCTTGTACTGCTGACGGTGCCGTTGGTGGGCGAAGCGTCGGCGCAGCGTCGTCGCGACAGCGTCGCGGCGTGGGAGGCGCGGCGCGAGGGCCGCATCCTGCCGATCCGCGAGATCGAGAAACGCGTCGTGCCGACGATGCCCAAGGCGCAATATCTCGGTTTCGACTTCGATACCGGCAGCGCGGTTTACACGCTCAAATTCCTGCGCGATGGGAATGTCATATGGATCGACGTCAATGGTCGAACCGGCGCGATACTTGGCCGTACCGGGCAATGAAGGGGATTTAGATGCGCGTGCTCATCGTCGAGGACGAACCCAATCTGGGTCAGCAGCTCAAGAACACGCTGGAAGGCGCGGGTTATGCGATCGATCTCGCGACCGACGGCGAAGATGGGCATTTTCTCGGCAGCACGGAGAGTTACGACGCGATCGTGCTCGATCTGGGCCTGCCTGAGATCGACGGTCTGACCGTCCTCGACCGCTGGCGCAAGGAGGGCAAGGCGACGCCGGTGCTGGTGCTGACCGCGCGCGACAGCTGGTCCGACAAGGTCGCCGGGCTCGATGCGGGCGCGGACGATTATGTCGCCAAGCCCTTCCAGACCGAAGAACTCATCGCCCGGCTCCGCGCCCTGATCCGGCGCGCGAGCGGCAACGCCTCCTCCGAACTCAATGCCGGCGACATCCGGCTCGACACGCGCTCGGGCAAGGTGACGCGCGCGGGCGATCCGGTGAAGCTGACCGCGCAGGAATATAAATTGCTGAGCTACCTGCTTCACCACAAGGGCAAGGTCGTCAGCCGCACCGAGCTGATCGAGCATATCTACGACCAGGATTTCGATCGCGATTCGAACACGATTGAGGTGTTCGTCACGCGCATCCGCAAGAAACTGGGGCAGGAGGTCATCACCACGATCCGCGGCCTCGGCTACAGTCTCGAAGACCCCGAGGCGCGGACGCCGGGTTAATCGGCGGACGCGATCTCGGTCGCGCCTGCGCCATACGCCGGCGGAAATTCGTCCCACGTCGGCATCACGATCCGCGGCTCGGATCGCGCCAGCGTCGGCGGCGCGGAATTGACCGGCAGCATCTCGGCGGTGACATAGGATGCGAGGAGAACACCGCTCGACATGCTGACCGCGACGGCCGCCATCGATCCAAGGATCACTGCCGGAATGTTACGCGACATCATCCGTCTCCGAGTCCGTCAGCGTAACGATGCGCGCGGCGAAGCGTTCCGCGAGCACGCCGAACGATGACGCAACGCACCCGCACGACCGGCTCGCTGTGGCGCCGGATGATCCTGATCGCGGCGGTGTGGATCGGGCTGTTGCTCGCGGGCGGCGGCTTCGCGCTCGATCGCGTGCTGTCGTCGGCGGTGACGCGCAATTTCGACGATCAGCTCGAATATGTCCTGACCGCGCTGATCGTCACCTCGGAGATCGACCCGAACGGCGAAGTCGTCTTCAATCGCGAGCCAGCCGACCAGCGTTTCCTCGAACCCAATTCGGGCCTTTACTGGCAGGTCTCCGCCAAGGGCCACGATCCGTTTCCGTCGCGCTCGTTATGGGATCGCCAGCTCGCGTTCGGCGACAATCACGACGATCGCTCGGTCCATTCCTACGACAGCGCGCAATTTCCCGACGAAAAGTTGCGGATCGTCGAGCGCGATGTGACGCTGCCCGGCTCCAAGACCCGCTGGCGCTTTCAGGTCGCGCAAAGCCGCGACGGCCTCGATGCGCAGATCGACGCGCTCCGCCGGACGCTGGTGCGCAGCTTCGCGTTGCTCGCGCTCGGGCTGCTCGCGATGGCGGCGCTTCAGACCTTTTACGGCCTGTGGCCGCTCCGAAAGGTGCGCGAGGAGATCGCCAAGATGCGCGGCGGGCGATCGACCCGCGTATCGGACGCGATGCCCAACGAAGTCGCGCCGCTCGTCGAGGAACTGAACGCGCTCATCGCGCATAACGAGGTACAGGCCGAGGAAGCGCGGCGGCACGCGGGCAATCTGGCGCACGCGCTCAAGACCCCGCTCACCGTCGTGATGAACGCCGCCACCGCGCATGCCGACGATCTCGCCGATACCGTGATCCGCGAGGCGCGGACGATGCGGCGTCAGGTCGATCATCATCTCGCCCGGGCCCGCGCGGTCGGGCGGCGCGGTTCGGCGCACAGCCGGGCGGAGGTGTGGGTCTCGATCGAGGCGGTCGAGCGCGCGGTGCAACGGCTCTATCCGCACGTTCGCATCGACATGGACGGCGCCAAGACCGTCGTCGCGCATATCGAACGGCAAGACCTTGATGAGATCATCGGAAATCTCGTGGAAAACGCCGCCAAATACGGCGGCGGCAGCGTCTTCGTGACAGTCGGCGCGCAGGCGGGCTTCGTCGAGATTCTCGTCGAGGACGACGGCGCCGGCATTCCCGAGGAAGACCGCGCCCGCATCTTCGATCGCGGCGTCCGGCTCGATACCGGCAAGCCGGGGACCGGACTGGGCCTAGCCATCGTCCGCGACGTCGCCGAGATTTACGAGGGTACGGTCAGCCTCGAGGAGAGCGAGGATCTGGGCGGGCTACTCGTCCGGCTGAGGTTGCCGGCTGCGAGCTGACCCCGCCCGACATTCCTACCGGTAATTCTGCCGATCGTGCTTCTGCGCATAGACGCGGCGGCTGAGCGCGTCGAAGCGACGGTCGAGATCCTGCCGCTCGCGTAGCGTCAGCCCGCCACGTCGATACTGTCGTTCGAGGCGATCGAGCGAGTAGAATTCGGAGCGCAATCGCGTGGCTTCGGCCTGCGTCAGCGCGCCGTTGCGAATGCCCTGATTGATTCGGGCGAAGAGATTCGCCTGCCGCGCATTGATCGACTGGCCCTGCGAGGCGGTCTGGCGATCGTTCTTCTGGACGTAGATCTTGCGGCTCAGATCGTTGAAGCGCCGATCGAGATCCTGCCGCTCGCGCAGATTCAGCCCGCCGCGGCGGTATTGCTGTTCGAGCCGATTGAGCGCGGCGAACTGGTCACGCAGACGCGTGGCCTCGGCGCGGGTCAGCGCGCCGCTGCGGACGCCCTGGTCGATGCGACTGAGCTGGTTCGCCTGACGGACATTGATCGACTGCCAGGCCTGCGCATCGGCAACGGCGGGCTGCGAGGCGATACTGGCGGCGGCAAGCGCGAGTGCGATGAACTTCTTCATGATATCCTCCTGAGAGCGATTGAATTCCGGTCTTATGCCAGACCAGGGCTGAACGTGACGCAGCGAGGGTGTCGGCCTCCGTTCATCTTTCGAACTGCTCAATCGACATGCGCGGGCGACCGGATTGCGTCCGCCGTGATCGCGATGCTGTGCCGCCGCGCGTCCGGATCGTAGATGCTGCTCGCGACCATCACCTCATCCACCCCGGTCCGCGCGACGAACGCCGCAATGCCGCGCGCGACCGTCTCGCGCGATCCGACCGCCGAACATTGCAGGACATGGTCGAGGATCGCAGCATGCGCCGGCGGCAGCGACGCGCGATAGCCCTCGACCGGCGGCTTCATCTTGCCGGGGTTGCCCGTCCTCAGCGCAACGAACGCCTGCTGCTGCGAGCTAGCGAGATATTCCGCCTCTTCGTCGGTGTCCGCGGCAAAGACGTTGAACCCCGCCATCGCATAGGGCTTGTCGAGTTGCGCCGACGGTCGGAAATCGCGTCGGTAGATCGCCATCGCCTCGTCGAGCGCATCGGGCGCGAAATGCGAGGCGAAGGCATAAGGCAGGCCGAGGATGGCCGCGAGCTGCGCGCCGAACAGGCTCGATCCGAGGATCCACATTTCGGGCTTCGCGCCCGCCCCCGGCGTCGCGACGATGCCGGTCCGCCCATCATCGGCGAAATAGCTTTGCAACTCGACCACATCGTTGGGGAAGGCGTTGGGGTCGGTCTCGAGCGTCCGCCGCATCGCGCGGGCGACACGCTGGTCAGAACCCGGCGCGCGGCCGAGGCCGAGGTCGATCCGCCCGGGAAACAGCGCGTCCAGCGTGCCGAACTGTTCAGCGATCTGGATCGGCGCATGGTTGGGCAACATGATCCCACCCGCGCCGACGCGGATCGTGCTGGTCGCGGCGGCGACATGCGCGATCACCACCGCGGTCGCGGCGGAGGCGATTCCCGCCATGCCGTGATGCTCGGCGACCCAATAGCGCTGGTAGCCGAGGCATTCCGCGTGTTGCGCGAGCATCGCGGCGTTGGCGAGCGCTTCGGCGACGGTGCCGCCTTCGACGACGGGGACGAGATCGAGGAGCGAGAGCTTGGTCATGGAGCGCGATGTGGGGTGGACGGTGCGGACTGAAAACCCTCTCCCGCTTGCGGGAGAGCGAGGGACCCGCGAAGCGGGAGGGTGAGGGTCTTCTTCTTCTTCTTCTTCTTCTTCTTCTTCTTCTTCTTCTTCTTCTTCGCGCGACCGTCGAAAAAGAAGAAGAACCTCACCAGCATCGGGTGAACAGCGCCCCGCGCTGTTCAGGTCATGCTGGGGGCATGACCGACCCGATACTCCTCTCCCGCAAGCGAGAGAGGGCTTAAGAAGTGTCGCCTTGCCGTCGCACGCCCCCCCGCCTACCCCGCGCCGCATGCCCCCCGCGCTCGCCCATATCGACACCTGGATTTTCGATCTCGACAACACGCTCTATCCCGCGCGCACGAATCTGTTTGCGCTGATCGATGCGCGGATGACCGCGTTCATCGCCGATTTCCTCAAGATCGACGCTCAAGAGGCGCACCGCATCCAGA
>JBBSTE010000050.1:0-14450 GCA_038236185.1 Sphingomonadales bacterium
AGAGACCGATCCATTTACGCTGAAGCCCGGCGTGGTCCGGCGCAGGCCGGAGCGCTGGATGGCTAGGGACGATGCTTGAAACGCAGCGCTCCGGCCTGCGCCGGAGCACGAGTGATGCTTTTTAAACCTGACTCTCGCCCCTTCCTTTCAAGAAAGGAATGACTCACGCCGCCTTCCGTTCGCCGCACAGATACGCGATCACCGTCGCCAGCCGCGCGCGCAGATCCTTGCGGTGAACGACCATGTCGATCAGCCCGTGGTCGAGATAATATTCGCTCGTCTGGAAATCGTCGGGCAGCTTCTCGCGAATCGTGTTCTCGATGACGCGGCGACCGGTGAAGGCGAGCGTCGCGCGCGGTTCGGCGATCTGGATGTCGCCGAGCATCGCATAGGCCGCCATGACTCCACCCGAGGTCGGATGGGTCAGCACGACGATATAGGGCAGGCCCGCGTCATGGAGCATCTGGATCGCGACGGTCGATCGCGGCATCTGCATCAGGCTCAATATGCCCTCCTGCATCCGCGCGCCGCCCGACGCGGTGAAGACGATGTACGGGCAACGATTGGCGATCGCGGATTCGACGCCCGCGATAAACGCCTCGCCGACCGCCTGGCCCATCGATCCGCCCATGAACGCGAAATCCTGGACGCCGACGACGACGGGATGCCCCGAGATCGAGCCGCGCGCGTTGACGAAAGCGTCGTTTTCGCCGGTTTCGGTGCGCGCCGCCTTCAGGCGATCGGCGTAGCGCTTGGAATCGCGGAACTTGAGCGGATCCTCGGCGGCTTTCGGCGCGGGGAGTTCGGCGCAGCTGCCGTCGTCGAAGAGTTGCGCGAAGCGTTCCTTCGGGCCGATCCGCTCGTGGTGATCGCACTTCGGGCAGACGTGGAGATTCTCCTCGAGTTCCTTGGCGAACACCATCTGACCGCAGCCCTTGCACTTGTGCCAGAGGTTGTCGGGGGTGTCCTTGCGGACCGGAACGACGAACGACAGCGCGTTACGGACGTTGCTGAGCCAGCTCATGCCCCAAATTCCTTCACAAAAGCGCCCTTTCGGGCGGCGCGGACGGCCATCGACAAGGTCTCGATATAGGCGCGGACCGGCCCGGGCGCATCCGCGCCGTACTCGCCGACGAGGTCGACGATCGCCGATCCGACGACGACGCCATCGGCCACCCGCGCGACCGCAGCAGCCTGTTGGGGGGTGCGGATGCCGAAGCCGACCGCGACGGGAAGGTCGGTCGCGGCCTTCAGCCTGGCAACAGCGGTGTCGATACTGTCCTGCGCGGCTTGCTGGAGACCAGTGATGCCCGCGACCGAGACATAATAGAGGAAGCCGCTCGCGCCTTCGAGGACGGTCGGCAGGCGCGCGGCGTGGGTCGTGGGGGTGGCGAGGCGGATCGGGGCGATCCCGGCATCGCGCAGCGCGGGACCAAGCGCATCGTCCTCCTCGGGTGGGAGATCGACGCAGATCACGCCATCGACGCCTGCGTCCTTCGCGGCGGCGGCGAACCAGTCGGCACCGCGGCGGAGCATCGGGTTGGCATAGCCCATCAGGACAAGCGGGATGTCGGCGTGGCGCGCGCGAAAATCCTTCGCAATCCGCAGGATGTCGGCGGTCGTCGTCCCCGCGCCGAGGCTGCGCAGGTTCGCCGCCTGGATCGCGGGGCCATCCGCCATCGGATCGGTGAACGGCATGCCGAGTTCGATCACGTCCGCGCCGCCCGCGACGAGCGCGTCGAGGATCGCGGGGGTGTCGCCGTCGCCCGCGGTGACGAATGTGATCAGGGTAGGGTGGGCCTTCGCGAAGGCGGTGGCGAGGCGGGTCATTGGTTTGCGCCAGAATTGTCCACGCTCGGATTGAACAGAGAGCCAACTACGCCGCCGATGACTGTCGCCGCTAAAAGCCACCAGCCGCTATCGCCTGACACTCGAAAGGCTGGCATTCCCCGGAATAGGTTTGATGCCGCGAGGATCGCGAACACCGCGAAAGGGAAGCCAACAATATAGAACACCGCCAAACGGATCCGTTTTGCTGAAAAACCAGTTCTCATATCTTCACCCCCAGCGCATCAGCCACCGTGAAGATGTCCTTGTCGCCGCGGCCGCAGAGGTTGGCGAGAATAATTTGATCCTGCCGCATCTCGCGTGCCTTGCGTGCCACGGCTGCGATCGCGTGCGAAGGTTCGAGCGCGGGAATGATGCCTTCCGTGCGGCAGAGCAGCTGGAACGCGTCGAGCGCCTCCACATCCGTTGCGCTGTCGTATTCGACGCGGCCGATGTCGCGCAGCCAGGCGTGTTCGGGGCCGATGCCGGGGTAATCGAGTCCCGCCGAGATCGAATGCGCTTCGGTGATCTGGCCGTCGGCGTCCTGCAACAGATACGTCTTGTTGCCGTGGAGGATGCCCGGCGAGCCGCCCGCGAGGCTCGCGGCATGTTCTTTGTCGAGACCATGCCCTGCCGCCTCGACGCCGAGCATCTTGACGTCGGTGTCGTCGAGGAACGGATGGAACAAGCCGATCGCGTTCGATCCCCCGCCGATCGCCGCGACGAGCAGGTCTGGGAGGCGGCCGATGCGCTGGAGCATTTGCGCGCGCGCTTCCTTGCCGATGACGCTCTGGAAGTCGCGGACGAGCTCGGGATAGGGGTGCGGCCCCGCGGCGGTGCCGATGATGTAGAAGGTGTCGTGGACGTTCGCGACCCAATCGCGCAACCCCTCGTTCATCGCGTCCTTGAGCGTCTTCGCACCCGAAGTCACAGTGCGAACTTCGGCGCCCAACAGCTTCATCCGAAACACATTCGGCTGCTGTCGCTCGATATCGCGCGCGCCCATATAGATGACGCAGGGCAGGCCGAAGCGCGCGCAGACGGTGGCGGTGGCGACGCCGTGCTGGCCCGCGCCGGTCTCCGCGATAATCCGCGTCTTGCCCATCCGCATCGCGAGCAGGATCTGGCCGACGCAATTGTTGATCTTGTGTGCGCCGGTGTGGTTGAGTTCGTCGCGCTTGAACCACACCTGCGCGCCCATGCCTTCGGGCGCGCCTTCCCACAGCGCTTCGGTGAGCCGCTCGGCGTAATACAACGGGCTGGGGCGGCCGACATAATGTTCGAGCAGATCGTCGAACTGCGCCCGGAACGCGGGATCGTCCTTCGCGGCGCGATAGGCGCCATCGAGTTCGTGGACCAGCGGCATCAGCGTCTCGGCGACGTAGCGGCCGCCGAAGTCGCCGAAATGGCCGCGCGCGTCGGGTTGCGCGCGAAGGGAATTGGGGACGTTCATAAGGAGGCGACGGCTTTAAGGAACGCCGCGATCTTGTCCACATCCTTGATACCGGGTGCGGTTTCCAGACCCGAGGAGGCGTCGACCATCGTCGCGCCGGTCGTCCGGATCGCCTCGACGACGTTGAACGGATCGAGCCCGCCGGAAAGCGCCCAAGGCAGCGGATGACGGCACCCGCTGAGCAACGTCCAGTCGAAACGCACCCCCATGCCGCCGGGAAGCGGTGCGCCGGGTGGTGTCTTGGCGTCATAGAGGATGTGGTCGGCGATGCCGGTGTAGCGCGTGGCGACAGCAAGGTCTTCGCGCGCCTTGACCGCCACCGCGATCCATATCTCGAGGCCGGTGCGCGCGCGGATCGCTGCCGCCCGCGCGGGCGCGGTGGCGTGGAGCTGGAGCGCGTCGAGCTTGCCCGCATCGACCGCGACATCGATCAGAGCGTCGTCGGGATCGACGAACACGCCGACGCGCGAGACGTGGTCGGGGACGCGCGCGGCGAGTTGCGCGGCGCGCTCTCGCGTCAGGTTACGCGGCGAGGGCGGGTAGAACACGAAGCCGACATGGCTCGCGCCGCCGCGGATCCCCGCGTCGAGCGTCTCGGGAGTGGACAAGCCGCAGATTTTGGCGAGGGTCATGCTTGCTCCTTATCCCTCTCCCACCGGGAGAGGGAGGGGCCCGCTGCGGAAGGCAGTGGGAGGGTGAGGGCGAAAGTAGGACGACTGATCGGCCTCACTCTTCCGCGCCTTCGGCGCTCCCTCCCTCTCCCAAAGGGAGAGGGACTAAAGCGTCGCCCCGATCGCCCTTGCCGCCGCGTCCGGGTCCTCCGCCTGCGTGATCGGGCGTCCGACCACCAGGATCGAGGCGCCCGCGTCGATCGCCTCGCGCGGGGTGACGACGCGTTTCTGGTCGGCGATCTCACCGTTGGCGGGGCGGACGCCGGGGACGACGAAGAAGCCTTTGGGCCACAGTGCGTGCGCCGCCTTCACCTCGACACCCGAGCAAACGATGCCATCGACTCCCGCCTTCATCGCGAGTTCGGTCAGGCGCAGCACCTGATCGTGCGCATTGCCGTTGATACCGGTCGCGGCGAGATCGCCGTTGTCGAGACTGGTGAGCATCGTCACCGCGACGACCTTGGTATCGGGATGCGCCGCCGCCTTGGCGTCTTCGAGCATCGCGCGACCGCCGCTCGCGTGCACCGTCAGGACCGCGGGAGCGAGCGGAGCGAGCGCCTGCACCGCCTTGGCGACGGTGTTGGGGATGTCGTGGAGCTTCAGGTCGAGGAAGATCGGCAGCTCCAGCTCGGCCATTTCGCGCACCCCGGCACGGCCGTTGCCCGCGAAGAATTCGAGGCCGAGTTTGATCCCCCCGACATGATGGCGAACCCGTTTGGCGATGTGCTTCGCGCGATCGAGATCGGGGGTGTCGAGCGCGACGAAGATGCGGTTCGACATCAGGTGACCAGCGGCGGGGCCGCGCTCGTATTGACCGGGGGAGGCGCGGCCGGCTCGATCGTCGCGGGCGCCATGGCGGCGACGCGGAGTTCGCCGATCGTGCGCTCGGCGGTCGTCAGCCGTTGCCGGAGACGCCAGCGCACCGCATGTTGATACAGGAAGGTCGGCAAAAACCCGACAAGGAAGGTGAAGAGCAACAGCGCGGGCAGGTTGGTCTCGGCGATCATCCCGCCCCACAGCCTGATTGGGACGCTGGTCCAATTGCCATAGGTGAACAGCGCGGCGACGAACGCCAGCATACACCAGAACTGGATTTTGAGGAACTGCATGCCACCCTCCAAGCGACTCTGAGCGTAGCGCGGCGGGACGGGAGGGGCAATCGCGGCTCAACCTGTACTCTCGCGAATGCGCGAGCCCTGCGTTGCTTCGCGATACGCTTACTATCCAGCGTTCCCGCTTTCGCGGGAGCACAGGAGGCACTGCCGCAGGGCCAAAGAGATTTTCATCCGATCTCGCGGCGGAGCGACGCGATCAGCGGCTTGATCGCGGTGAGGCGCGGTTCTTCCTCGTCGAGGATCGCGATGAAGGCGTCGCGCTTGATCGCGGCGACCCGCCCAAGCTTCAGGCGGCGATCGGTCGGCAACGTCGAGACGATGATGTCGATCGCGCGCTCGGCCCCGTGCAGGCGACCCCAGAGATAGTCGTTCTCGCGATAGGCGCGGCTGAAGAACGCGCCGAAGCTGTTGAACTGAATGCCTTTCAGCGTCGCCTCGGCGCCGCCGCTACGGATCGACGGCGCGTCATCGGGAGCGATGCGATCGACCTTGATCGGGTCGAATTCGTCGAGGCCCTCGCCCTGAAGCAGCGGCAGCGTCGCGACGTCGAAATAGGGGAAACCGAGATAGTCGAGCAGGAGCGGGCGGCGGAGATCCTTGGGGAGTTGCGCCAGCGCCGCAGCGAGGCGCTCGTCGGTTTCGGCGTCGCGACGGGTGAGGTCCATCGATTCGGCGAGCGCGGCGAGCAGCGCGGCGCCGTTCGGGCGGCGCGCGCGAGCCGCGTCGCGGAGCCAGCCATGCGTCTCCGCCATCTTGCAATCGAGATAGCCCCCGAGCGATTCGAAGATCGCGTTGCGCATCGGTTGCAGGACGCCGCCGTCGTTGTCGAGCGCGCCGAGCCGGCGCGCGAGCAGGCGCAGTCGCCGGATGCGGAAGGCGAGATCGTGCGCGCGCAGGAAGGCGATCATCTCGGGCGCGGCGCGGCCCGCGAACGCCGCGTCGTCGAGGCCGCGCTCGGCCATCGCGGTGGCCAATGCCGCGCGAATGCGGCGCTTGCGGCCACCGCCGGTCTCGCCACCGATCGTATAGAGTAACGTCGCGGTCATCTCGAGCACGCCGGTCAGCTTCAGATGGCCGTAGGATGCGTGACTGTATCCCGCGCGCACGGCGGCGGCCTCCTGCGCGCGGCGACGCCAGGCGACGAGGCGGCTCGCGGTCGGGCGGTCGAGAAACAAGGTGCGGCCGAACAAGGATTCGACCTCGGCATCGACCTCCGGGCGGAGCGCGGAGACGATCGCGCGCATCCGCTCGATCCGCGCGGAGCGATCGGCGAGCTCCTCGAGATTGTCGCGGATCGGCTGCTGGCGCGGCAATTCGCTGACCGCGCCGAGGATCGTCTGGAAGAACCCCGGCACCCCCTGATCGTCGCGTCCGAAGCGGATTTTCGTCCCCGGCGAGGGATCGATGTAGAGGAACCGGCGGTCGATCGGGCGGCGCGCCGGGCGTTCGCGCAACGCCTCGATCGCGGGACGGAACGGCGCGTTGGCGAGAACCGATCCGTCGATCAACACCGCGCTTTCCGCCGCGCCGACCGAAGCCTGGCGCGGCAGCACGCGGCAGAGGAAATCGTCGCGGCCAGGCCAGTCCGTCTTACGACCCTTCAGGACGCCGTCGAGCTCCGCCACGGTGAGCGGCGGAAAGGCCCCGGGAAAACTCGACGTCGCGCGCGCCGCGAAGGCGAGCTCGGGAATCGCGGCGAGCGTATCGACCGTCCGACCGTGGTCGCTGAACGGAAAGACGAGGCGGTGCTCGGTCTCGACCACCTCAGGTGGCGAATTGAGCCGCAGGCGCTCGGGATGACCGCCGAAATCGGTGACGGTTACGAACAGGTCGAGCGGTTGACGATCGGGCAGCAGCCGCGGCCCGCGCGGCGCCGCCGCCATCGCGTCGAATGCGTCGAGCAGCAGCCCGGTGAAGCCGGGGCCCGAGAACGGCGGTTCGAACCAGCGCGAGCGGACGAAGTGCGAGAGTTTGGCGCGGACCTCCTCCCGCGTCGAATCCTCGATCTCCTCTAGCTTGTCGGCGCTCCGCCCCGCCGCCATCCAGGCGAGCGGCAAGGCCCAGGCCTTCGAGAAGCGCGACGACGGCGCCGCCTTGGCATCGATCAGCGCCTCGACATCCGCCGATTCGAGCCACAAATCGGTCAGCGGATCCAGGCTCTGCCCCGTCGCGATCGCTTGCCCGAGGAAGATGCCGTTGATGCCGCCCGCGCTGGCGCCCGCGACGATGTCGATCAGGACGCGCAGCTTCAGGTTGCTCGTCGCGCCGATCTCGTCGAGCAGGTCCTCGAACACCCCGACGCTGCCGGTCGCGCGCGGCTCATCGGCGTGGCGCGCGCGGCTCGCCTGCGCGACGTGCCAGAATTCCTTGGTGATGCCGTGCATGTAGACCGCCAGGCTGATGCCGCCGTAGCAGACGAGCGCCAGGCGAAGCTCCTTTTCCTGCATCAGGCGGCCTTCAGCTCGGCCCAGATTGGCAAATGATCCGACGCCTTGCGCGCGGCGGCGGACGCATGGACGCCGCAATCGGCGACACGCAGGTCGCGCGAAACCATGATCCGGTCGAGCCGCCCGACCGGCCGTCGCGCGTGAAAGCTCGGGCCGGTCGCGGCGAAGGCGTAGGCGCCCGCGAAGTCGCGCAGGCAGCCTGACCCCGCGCTCCATTCGTTCAAGTCACCCATCAATATGGTCGGGTGCGAGGCCGCGCACGAATCGACATGCGTCATGATCGCCGTCGCCTGCCGCCGCCGCCATAGCCCCGAGAGATCGAGATGCATCCCGACGACGCGGACCTTGGCCTTGCCGATCGCAAATGCGGCGGTCACCGCTCCGCGCGGTTCGAGCGCGGGGAGGTGGATCACGTCGCAGTCTAGGATGTCGGCCGATTTGCGGACGAGCAGCGCATTGCCGTGCCAGCCCATGCTCCCGGCGCGCATCCCGAAGGTGACCGCCTTCCAGTCGCTATGCTCTTGCAGAAGGTGCGGCGTTATGACCGCGGCGCGGGCGCCGAAGCGACGATCCGCCTCCTGCAAAGCGATCACATCGGCGTCGATTTCGCGAAGGACCTCGAGAACGCGATCGGGGCTGCGGCGGCGATCGGTGCCGATCCCCTTGCGCATGTTGTAGCTGGCGACTTTGATCATGCGTGGTGCACAACACCTCGTGCCGCGAAATGGTGCCGGTTGCAGGAATCGAACCCGCGACCTTCGGTTTACAAAACCGCTGCTCTACCAGCTGAGCTAAACCGGCGTTCGTGACGCCATGCTTCACGCGACGCCGAAGGTCCAGCCTTCGGTCGCCGCGATCTGCGGCGTCATCGCGGCGGGACGCCAGAGTTCGCCCCGATCCGCGTTGGCGCGCAGCCACGCCGCGGTCAGGATCGCGTCGCTGCGGTGATCGTCGATGTCGCCGACGCCGCCGACGGGGTCGCTTCCGATCGCGGATGCGGTGAGCGCCGCGTCGAGCGCGGCGATCGTCTTCATCTTGCTGCGCCCGCGCGGCCGCCCCGCCGCGATTGCGGCGATAGTTGTGTAGATTTCGAGCACGACCGATCCGTCGCCGGGCGCGTCGAACGGCCAGATCGGGACATGACCTCGCAGCCGATGGAGAATGCGCATGCCGGTCAGGCTCGATTTGCCGACCTGCGCCGCGCCGACGAGGTTCAAATTGCTGTAGGGGCTAAGTCCCTGCGCCTGCTGATGCCGCTCGGTGACGCGGAGCCTGCCGCGACCCGCGCCGAACAGATCACCCACGCGCCCGCCGTGACGCCGGAAATGCCGCGACGCCTCGGGATGGTCGACGAAGGCGCTTGCTGCGAGATTCGCGTCGCCGACGCAGATCGTATCGACCAGCTTCCACAGCCCGCGCGCATCGCCGGGACTGTCGGGCCATTCCGGGAAAAACGCGCCGCGGTCGGCGAACGGCAGCGACATGCCGAGATCGAGCCCGACGAGGCTCCGCTCCGGAAGCGACGCGACGAGCCATTCGAGCGCCGCCTCGCGCGACCAGCCGCCCTCGGCGCGGACCAATTGCGGCGCGCCCGAGCCCGAAGAGCAGACCGCGACGGCGATCCCGCGCTGGACCGCGCCGACCGCACCCGACCAGTCGATCGCGACGAACCGCTCGAAGCGGCTCACTTTTTCTTGCGCGGCTTCACCGGCGTCTTCGCTGCGGTCCAGTCGCGCGAGCGTTCGATCGTCGCGCGGACGCGGGTCGGATTGAGGCTGTCGTAGCGGATCAGGACGGCGGGCCAGCCTTCGTAATGCGGCGTCTGCCAGAAGGTATCGGGATCGGTCTCCTTCAGCACCTCGACGGTATCGAGATCGATCGCGATCCCGAGCGACGTCTGGTCCTCGTGGCCCGTATAGAGGAAGGCGCGGCCGTTCGACCCGACCTTGACCGCGGGCTTGCCGTAGCTCGTCGACAGGATCGTATCGGGGAGCGAGAGCGCGAACGCGACCGCGACCGCGTCGTCCCAATTCCTCATTTGAGCGCGGCCAGCACGTCGGCGGTGAATTTGGCGATATCGAATCGCGCGCCCGCGGGGTCCTCGCCGCGGCGAACGATCACGACCTTCCGGCTCGGGACGATCACGACATATTGCCCGCGGTTGCCGAACGCGGCGAAGGTGTCGGCGGGGACGCCGGGCGATTTGTTCATCAGCCAGAACGTCGCGCCATAGCCGAATTCGCCCTCGGGCTGCGGGCCGGACGGGGTGGTGACGTATTTTACCCAGCCCTCGGGCAGGATACGCTCGCCGTCCCAGACGCCGTCGTGCAGGTACAGCATCCCGAACCGCGCGAGATCGCGCGCGGTGGACCAGACTTGCGACGAGAGGATGTAATTGCCCCGCCAGTCGGTCTCGGGGATGGTGTGCGTCATTTCCAGACGGGACAGAATATTCGGGATAAAGTCGTCTGCCTCATCCTGAGGTCCGCGCTTTTCTAGAACATGTCGCAAAGCCCGGATGGCCAGCAATATATCGTCATTGGCATAGCGAAAGCGCGTGCCGGGAACAGCCTCGAGCGGCCAACCCGTCGCCTCGTCGGTGACGGCTGTGCCGCCGAAATAGATCGCGTCGGTCCTGTTTCCCGCCGCGCCGCTGTGGAGACCGCTTGCCATGCGCATCAAATTGTCGAGGGTGATGCTGGCACGCGGATCGCCCGGCGACTGCCATTCGGGAACAGGGGCAGAGGCGGCGGGGGCGACCAGCGCTTGCTTGACCGCCGCGCCGATAATCGTTCCCGAGATGCTTTTCGCCACGGACCAGGTTCGCTGCGGCGTCAGCATCGAAAAGCCCGCGGCATAGCGTTCGCCGATGACGTGTCCGTCCCGCAGGACGACGACTGCCGTGGTATTCGTCCCGGCTTCGGACCGAAACGAAGCCGCAATGCTTCGCGCGAGTTGTCCCTTGGCGGGGACCATCCGGCCATCATCGTCGTGAGGCCAGCCGTGCCGCGCACGTTCATTGTTCAGGAAGGCGAAGTGGCCGAACGCCGTATTTTCCGGCGTTCCGATCGGCAAGATCGTGCAACCGTCAAAGAGTTGGCTGACCGCCACCCGCGCGGGAAGACCATCGTCGAAACGTACGAGGACGCGATCACGTTCGATTGTGGCGGGCAGGGAAGCGATCAGGCCGTCAAATTCCGGGTAGATGCCGCGCAACTCGTTTGCCTCGATACTCGCGCGCGTCCGCTTCGCGCCCATCGCGTCGGCGTTGAAAATACCCGAACACAGCATCGCCGCTTTGTACCCCGCCGCGATTGCGCGGTCGTAGGGCGTCGGAACCTTGGCCTGCTGCGCGGCGGCGGGAACCGAAATCAGCAGCGCGACGGCGAGAGAAAAACGGATCATGCGCCGACAATGCCGTTCGTTTCGAGCGAAGTCGAGAAACGTGTCGCGAACGTCGCCTCAGCGCTTCTCGACTTCGCTCGAAGCGAACGGATCGGGTTACGTGCCGCGATTGGCCGAGCGCCGCTCCTCCAACCACGCCAGCCGTTCGGCGAGCCGCTTCTCGAAACCGCGGTCGGTGGGTTCGTAAAAGGTCTGCGGCGGCAATTCGTCGGGCCAGTAGTTGGCGCCCGAAAAGCCGTCCGCCTCGTCGTGGTCATAGGCGTAGCCTTTGCCGTAGCCGATATCCTTCATCAGCTTGGTCGGGGCGTTGAGGATGTTGGCGGGGGGCATCAGCGAGCCGGTTTCCTTCGCCTTCGCCCAAGCCTTCTTCTGCGCCATATAGGTCGCGTTCGATTTGGGGGCGGTGGCGAGATAAAGGCAGGCTTGCGCGATCGCGAGTTCGCCCTCGGGGCTCCCGAGAAAGTCGTAGGTATCCTTGGCGGCGATGCATTGCACCAGCGCCTGCGGGTCGGCGAGGCCGATATCCTCGATCGCGGCACGGGTGAGGCGGCGGAGGAGATAGAGCGGCTCTTCGCCCGCGGTCAGCATTCGCGCGAGATAATAAAGCGCGGCCTGCGGATCGCTGCCCCGGATCGATTTGTGGAGCGCGGAGATGAGGTTGTAGTGTCCCTCGCGATCCTTGTCGTATACCGCGACACGGCGTTGCAGGAACGACGATAATCCAGCGGGATCGAGCGGTTCCTTCAGATCGACCGAGAACAGGGTTTCCGCCTGATTGAGAAGGAACCGCCCGTCACCATCGGCGCTCGCGATCAGCGCGTCGCGCGCGGGCGGGGTGAGGGGCAGGGCCCGCTCCATCGCTTCGTCGGCGCGGTCGAGCAGTTTTTCGAGCGCGGTGCGATCGAGCCGTTGCAGGATCAGCACCTGCGCGCGGCTGAGCAACGCGGCGTTGAGTTCGAACGACGGATTCTCGGTCGTCGCGCCGACGAGCGTGACGGTGCCGTCCTCGACGTAAGGCAGGAAACCGTCCTGCTGCGCGCGGTTGAAGCGATGGATCTCGTCGACGAACAGCAAGGTCCGCTTGCCGACACGAGCGTGCTCGCGCGCCTCGGCGAACGCCTTCTTGAGGTCGGCGACACCCGAGAACACCGCGCTGATCGCGACGAAACGCAGATCGACTGCATCGGCGAGCAGCCGCGCGATCGTCGTCTTGCCGGTGCCGGGCGGCCCCCACAGGATCATCGAGGACAACCGCCCCGCCGCGACCATCCGCCCGATCGCGCCTTCCGCGCCCGTCAGATGCTCCTGTCCGACGACATCCGCGAGTGTCCGCGGGCGCAGGCGATCGGCGAGCGGCGCATTCTCGCTCAGCGTCTCGGCAATGGCAGGGGGTTCGAACCCCGCGAACAGATCGGCCATCGTCCCAAGATAGGCGCACGCGATTTTTTTCACAGCGCCTCTTGCGAAGATGTAACGAAGATATATCTTGGCGCTATCGTGATACACGGGAGATAGAGATGTTTCACATGCATGGCCGCGGTTGCGGCTCACACGGGTCGTCACGCGGCGGCAGCTGGTCGCGCGGCCCTTTCAGTTTCCAATGGGATTCGAGCCGCGACAGCGGGCGCAGCCGGCGGATGTTCGACGGCGGCGAGCTTCGCCTCGTGCTTCTGAAGCTCATCGCCGACGAAGCGCGGCACGGCTACGACCTGATCCGCGCGATCGAAGACATGACCGGCGGGCAATATGCGCCGAGCCCCGGCGTCGTCTATCCGACGCTCTCGATGCTCGACGAGATGGGATTCATCGCCGAGCAGCGGAGCGACGACAGCCGCAAGCGCTTCGCGGTCACCCCCGAAGGCGCGATGCACCTCGAGGAGAATCGCGAGCAGGTCGAGGCGCTGATGGCGCGGCTCGAAGGCGTCGGCGCCGAAGCGAAACGCGCGGACGGTGCGCCGATCCGTCGCGCGATGGGCAATCTGTCGGTCGCGCTCAAGGAGCGGCTGAGTCGGGGCGAGTTCTCGGACGACACGCTCCATGACGTCGCCGCGCTGATCGACGAGGTCGCGCAGAAGATCGAGCGGCTGCGGTGATTTCCGAAATTCGTCAACCCAGCGCAGGCTGGGGTCTCATGCGTGTGTCGGAACAAGAACCGCCTGAGACCCCAGCCTGCGCTGGGGTGACGATATTGGGGCGAACAAGAGTCACGCCGTTCGCCGCGCCATGACCTTCAGATATGTCTGTAGCATCGCTTCGTTGATCGCCTCCCAGCGATAGCCGTCCGCTTTGGCATGGCCCGCGTCGCCCATCGAATGACGCAGCGCGGGATCGCCGACGATGCGGGCAATCGCGTCGGCATAGGCAGCCACGTCGCTTGGCGCGACCAGGAAACCGGTCTGGCCGTCGTCGACCAGATCGACCGCGCCGGTCGCGCGCGCCGCGACCACGGGAACCCCCGCCGCCATCGCTTCCAGGGTCACATTGCCGAAGGTCTCGGTGACGCTGGGATTGAAGAACACGTCCATCGACGCGACCGCACGGCCGAGATCGTTGCCCGACTGGAAGCCCGCGAACACTGCTTCGGGCACCTGTTCGGCGAACCAATCGCGGGTCGGGCCTTCGCCGACGACCAGCACCCTGTGCGCGACGCCGCGCCGGCGCAGTTCGGTCACGACCTCGGCGAAGATGCCGAGTCCCTTTTCCTTCACCAGCCGCCCGAGGAAACCGAGCACCATGTCGTCGTCGGCTATGTCGAGCGAGCGGCGCCAGTCCGCATCGCGGCGCGTCGGCGAAAAGCGATCGTGGTCGATGCCGCGCGACCAGATGTCGATCGGCGTCGACACGCCCCAATCGCGCAGGATCGCCGCCATGCTGTCGCTCGGTACGACAACCTGGTCGCAGCGGTTGTAGAATCGGGTGAGCAAGTATTCGAACACGGGTCCGAGAAACGCCATCTTATAGTAGCGCGGATACGTCTCGAACCGCGTGTGAAGCGAGGCGACGGTCGCGATCCCGTGGCCGCGCGCCCAGCTCAGCGCGCGGTGGCCGAGCAATTCGGGGGCCGAGACATGCGCCAGGTTCGGCGCAAAAGTCTCCAGGTCGCGGCGCACCTTGGAGGTCAGCCCGCGCGCCATGCGATATTCGTCGCGCCCCATCGGCAGCGGGATCGCGGGTACGTTGACGAGATCGCCGGTCGCGGGGAACGCGGGGTTGGCGGTCGTCGGCGAATAGACGCGGACCTGCACGCCCGACGACAACAGATGCCCGACAAGCAGGTTCAGCGCCTGGTTCGCGCCGTCGCGAACGTAATTGTAGTTGCCGCTGAACAGCGCAACGCGGAGCTCGGAGGGCTTCATGGTCGCGCGGCGATAGCGTCACGCGACTGTCACGACTAGTGTTCTGCATCCGGGTTGGCGTCGAGCTACCCGTTCGTTTGGGGGGCAGTAGCGCAAACCCAGCGAACCCCCAGCCGCCGGTTTGTAGAAGAACCGCGAAAAGAAACGGGTGGTGGGTGGGGTTTGGGGGGGGGGAA
>JBBSTE010000051.1:0-14303 GCA_038236185.1 Sphingomonadales bacterium
CGAGATCATGTTCGGACGCCTCAAGGACTGGCGCCGCGTCGCCACGCGCTACGATCGATGCCCGACGGTCTTCTTCTCCGCCATTGCGCTCGCCGCCACCATCATATTCTGGCTCTGATCAACGAGTCCTGACCCTAGGTTTGCGGCTCAGGTGGCCGTCGCTGCGCCGAATTCGGGAGAAGGGTCGCTGAGATAGTTTGCCCACGCCTCCATCATGGGGCGCCGCTTTTCTATCGCGGTCCCACGTCGGTATGCCCGTTCCGCCTTGTTCTGGATCGTGTGTGCGAGTGCTTGCTCGATCAGCTCACGAGCGAAGTCGGTGCCATCGCCCGCCCAGTCACGGAACGTCGATCTAAATCCATGCGTGGTGACATCTCCATGCCCCATGCGCCGCAGGAGCATTGCCATCGCCATGTTGGAGCGGGTGGCGCCGTTCAATCCGAAGATCGGATTAGTTGGCCGGGACGTCGCAGTCCGTAGTTTGTCGAGTATGGTGATTGCCGCCGCGCTCAATGGCACCACATGCTCGGCCCCGGCCTTCATGCGCGCGGCGGGTACGACCCAGGTGCTCGCGCCGTGATCGATCTCAGCCCAGGTCGCACCAAGCGCTTCGCCACTCCGTGCCGCCGTCAATATCGTGAACTCGAGACATCGCGCGGCAAGGGCATCGCGGCTTCGGAGCTTGATCATGAAAGCGGGGGCCTCGGACCAAGGCAGGGCAGCGTGATGTCCCCGTTCGAGCTTCGACTGCGTCGGAAGCAGCAGTTCGAGGTGGCCGCGCCACTGAGCCGGGTTCATCGCATCCCGTGAGCGCAGACCTCGTGCTTTCGCGGCATCGAGGATCTTCTCTATTCGGCCGCGCACACGCTTAGCGGTCTCCGCCTTCGTCAGCCAAATCGGCCGCAGGACGGCGAGCACGTGATCGGTGGTAATCTCGTCCACCGCGACATCGCGCAATACGCGGGCATGGTCCCTCAGACTGGTTCGCCACTGTTGTCGGTGGATTGCGTTCTTCCAACCCGCCTCGACGCTATCGATGTAAGCCTCTGCGAAAGTTCCAAACGCCGATACGTCCGGTGTTGGCGCCTCCGGCGTCGCAGCGATCGCTGACCGCGGATCTTTGCCGACCGCGACGGCTTCCCGCATGTCTGCCGCGAGCCGACGCGCAGCCGCCAATGTCACTGCGGACGCTGCGCCTAAGACGGGCGTGGCGGCGACCAAAGGCGCGGTTGCGGATTCGGCGCGCGCCGACGGGACGAGCGATCGGATCATCTCGGGCACGATCGCGGCGACGGGCCACAGCATCACCGTCCGCGCGCCGATCCAGCCACCGAGCACCAGCGTCAGGAAACGGATCGGGCGGCTACGCGCGATCACCGCGGGGGCGCTTCGACGAGATCGGCCGGGAAGATGTGCGCGGTCTTGCCCCAGGCGATCGGGCGCCCGTCGCGTGTCGCGAAGTAGCGCGCGAAGGCGCGCCGGACCGCGAGCAAGGCGATATAATTGGCGACGACCATCCGCGGGATCGCGCGCAATCCCTCACGCCAGCCGTACAGGCGACCGGTGATCGACGCGCGCATCGCCATCCGCCACGCAAGCAGCGCGGCGTTGATTTGCAGAACCGTCAGGATCGGTCCGGTCAGCGGCGGAAAATCGGTTCGAGCGAACAGATGCAGTGCGGTGGCGACGCCCCAGAACAGTAGCGCGAGATACGCTGCGGCGAGGATCAGTACCGCGAGCGGGGAGCGACGGTCACGCATCCGCATCCAGTGGTCGCCGAGGTCGTACCACCGCCCCCAGCCGATCCGGTCCCATCCGGCGAGCGCGATACCAACCATCCAGCGCGATTTCTGCGCGACCGCGGTACGGACCGTCGACGGGAAATAGGCGCGCACCGCGATCAACGCGCCGTCATCGCCGCGGACCCGCGCGAAACAGGCAGGGAGGCCGAGCGCCGATACGCGTAGGCCGAGTTCGTAATCCTCGGTGACGCTGGTCGCGTCGAAGGGCGCGCCTCTGTTGCCGGCGATCGCGTCCAGCGCCTCGGTCGAGATCGCGCAGCCCACTCCCGCGAGCGGCAGTCCCGCTCCAAGCGCGGCGCGGACGACCATCTGTTTGGTGTGGGCCTCGGCGAATTCGTGCGCATAATGTGCTGAGACGAGCCGCGCGCCGTGGTCGATCAGCGGCAGCACCGGGATCTGCACGACGGAGTATTGATCGAGCATCGCATCGTAGACGCGCAGTTCGCTCGGGTGGACGACATCCTCGGCGTCGTGGAGAATCACCGCCCGGCTTCGCACTCCGGCGATCGTATCGTCACGCGCCAGCGCACGCCATAGCGTGTTGAGATTGTCGGCCTTGGTCGTCGGCCCGTCGCGTTCGCCGACGACGAGGCGGATGCGGTCGTCGTCCTCCGTAACTCGCGCGACTTGGTCAATCGTCGCGCGGTCGTTGGGGTAGGTACCCACATAGATGCAATAATCGGGGTGATCGAACCGCGCGAGCGCGGTGCGCAGCATTGCGGCGATGACGTTCGCCTCGTCCCATGCGGCGACGAAGACTGCGAGTCGGCCGGGCGCTGTTGTCGGAAGATCGCTCAGCGACGGAATGCCACGGTCGCGTCGCCGTGCGCGCCGCGCCAGCCAGATCAGGTCGATCGCGAGGTCGTCGATTCCGCCGATCAGAAAGCCGACGGCGGCGAATAGCATCGTCTCGCGCGCAATCGAATCGATCATCCAGACGACGATGGCCAAGCTGCCCCCCCGAGTCGGCAGGGCCAAGTGTTTCGCGCCGCGCGGTTAAATGCAATCCCGCTGGACAGGCGCGGACCCGGCGTTAGCTTGACTTCGACCAGGGGGAATCGTTTGCATGAAGCTCGCCATCAGACTCGCGCTGCTCGGGCTGGTCGTCGCGCCGGTCGCGGCGCTCGGCGATTCGAGCCCGCAAGTCGTGCTGGCGACGCCGGGAATCGGCGACGGATCGATCGAGCGGTTCACGATCCGGTTCAGCCAGGCGATGGTGCCGCTGGGCGATCCGCGCGCGGCGGCGCCCGCGAGCGTGGAATGCGCAGTCGGCGGCGAGGGGCGCTGGGTCGATCAGCAGACATGGGTGTGGGAATTCGCGCACGGCTTGCCCGGCGGCACGACCTGCAAGATCAAGACGCGCGAAGGATTGCGCAGCGTCGCCGGATACGCACTCCCCGCGCAGCAGAGTTTTACCGTCGATGCCGGCGGGCCGGTGGCGCGCGCGGTGCTGCCCTCGGGCGGCGGCGACACGATCGAGGAGGACCAGGCGTTCCTTGTCGCGGCGAACATGGCGCCGACCCCAGCGTCGGTCGCGGCGGGCGCCTATTGCGCGGTCGACGGGATCGGCGAGAAGATTCCGGTCAGGGTGCTTGGGCCAGACGTGCCGGAGAAGCTGCTCGCGGCGATGGGGACCGACGATTGGTCGGTGCGCAATTTCCTCGATTCGGGCGGGTTGCCGACGACGGTTCCCGCCGACGCCGCGACGCGGGCGAAGTCGCTCGCCAGCGTCGTCGCGGTGCAGTGCGGTCGCCCGCTGCCGCCGGGGCGCGACGTCTCGCTCGTTTGGGGGGCATCGATCGCGGGAGCGAGCGGCAAATCCGCGGGCGCCGACCAGCGCTTCGACTATACCGTGCGCAAACCGTTCGCGGCGCGGTTCGAATGCAGCCGCGTCAACGCCCAGGCCGGGTGCAGCCCGGTCGAGAAGGCGTATGTCCGCTTCACCGCACCCGTCCCGATGTCGGTCGCGCAGGCGATCCGGATCGCGCTACCCGACGGCAAGCAAGTCGCGCCGACCTTCAGCGACGACGAGAAGAAGAACGCGACGATCAGCGACGTGAGCTTCGCCGCGCCGTTCCAGCCCGCGACCGCGGCGAAGCTGACGCTGCCCGCGGGCGTCAAGGACGAGAGCGGGCGCGTGCTGTCGAACGCCGAACGCTTTCCGCTCGACATCCGCTTCGACCAGGCGCCGCCGCTGGTGAAGTTCGCCGCGCCGTTCGGTATCCTCGAGGCGAAGGAAGGCGGTGTGCTGCCCGTCACCGTCCGCAACGTCGAGCCCGCATTGCAGGGGCGCAACCTCGCGGTCTCGGGCAAGACGCAGCGCGTCGCGGGGAACGACGGCGTGGTCGCCGACTGGCTGCGCAAGGTCGACAAGGCCGACGACGACAATATCGAGACGATCACCGACAAGCAGGGCGAGGTCGTCCAGCGGATCAACCATACCGGCGAGGCGGCGATTCTCACCGACGGCGCGCCGATCAAGGTCGCGCTCCCCGGCAAGGGCCGCGAGTTCGAGGTCGTCGGCATCCCGCTCGCCAAACCGGGCTTCTACGTCGTCGAGATGGCGAGCCCGGTGCTCGGGCAAGCGCTGCTCGGGCGCAACGTGCCGCGCTACGTCGCCGCGGCGGCGCTGGTCACCAATCTTTCGGTCCATTTCAAATGGGGCCGCGAGCGCAGCCTCGCCTGGGTGACGCAGCTCGACAGCGGCAAGCCCGCCGCCAACGCGCAGGTCCGGATCACCGACAGCTGCACCGGGCGGCTGCTCGCGCGCGGGGTGACCGATCGCTCGGGCGGGCTGATGGTCCCCGGCGGCCTGCCCGAGCCCGAAACTTACGGCAGTTGCGAGAATGAAAGCAGCCCGCATCCGCTGATGATCTCGGCGACGCTCGGCGACGATTACAGCTTCACGCTGACCGACTGGGGTGACGGTATCCGGCCGTACGATTTCGACCTGCCTTATGGCTATTCCGCGCGCGGCGCGATCGTCCATACATTGTTCGACCGCGCGCTCGTCCGTCAGGGCGAGACGATCCACATGAAGCATATCGCGCGCCAGCCCGACGGCAGCGGCTTCTCGATCCCGCCGGGCTTCACGGGAACGCTTCGGCTACAACACCGCGGATCAGACACGCAGTTCGACATGCCGCTGACACTCGACGCGAATGGCATCGGCGAAAGCACCTGGACCGCCCCGGCGGGCGCGCCGATGGGCGACTACGACGTCCAAATCCTGAAGCCGGACGGCGGCATTCTCTACGCCGAGCAATCGTTCAAGGTCGACGAATACAAGCTGCCGACGATGCGTGCGACGGTGACCGGGCCTAAGGCGGCGGCGGTGCGGCCCAAATCGATGCCGCTCGACCTGTTCGTCGGGTATCTGTCGGGCGGCGGCGCGTCGAACCTGCCCGTGGACGTCCGCGTCGGCTGGTTCGCGCATTCGGGGACGCCCGAGAATTACGAAGGCTATAGTTTCGGCGGCAAGCCGATCGTCGAAGGCGTCAAACCGCTCAACAGCGACGGCGAGGAAGACGACACCGCGCTGCCACCGACGCTCCTCCTGCCCGCAACGCTGGGCGGCGACGGTACGACCAAGACGACGATCGAGGTGCCGGCGCTCGATGCGCTGACCGACATGAATGTCGAGATGGATTATCAGGACGCCAACGGCCAGACGCTGACCGCGTCGCGGACGATCCCGATCTATCCGTCGGCGGTGCAACTCGGCGTCAAGACCGACGGCTGGCTGATGAAGCAGGATGAATTGCGCCTGCGCTTCGTCGTGCTCGACACCGAGGGCAAGCCGATCAAGGGGCAGTCGATCGCGGTCGCAATTTACAGCCGGCAGATATTGACCGCGCGGCGGCGGCTGATCGGCGGTTTCTACGCCTATGACAACCAGGTCCGCACCACCAAGATCGCCGCGACCTGCTCGGCGACGACCGACGCGCAGGGCCTGGCGCATTGCACGATCGACCCCGGCGTCTCGGGCGAAGTCTATGCGGTCGCGACGACCAAGGATGGCGACGGCAATGTCGCGCGCGCGGTGAAATCGGTCTGGCTCACGGGCGACGAGGATTGGTGGTTCGGCGGCGACAACGGCGACCGCATGGACCTCGTCCCCGAGCAGATCAGCTACAAGGCGGGCGACACCGCAAAATTCCAAGTGCGGATGCCGTTCCGCTCCGCCACCGCGCTGGTGACGGTCGAGCGCGAGGGCGTGCTGTCGAGCTTCGTGACCGAACTCAGCGGCACCGATCCGGTCGTGTCGGTGCCGATGCCGGGCGCTTATGCCCCCGACGTATTCGTGTCGGTGCTGGCGGTGCGGGGGCGCGTCGAGAAGGGATGGTGGGACTGGTTCAAAGGGCTGTTCGGCGCGCGCGACCCCGCGCCCGAGCCGACCGCGCTCGTCGATCTCGCCAAACCCGCCTACCGCCTCGGCATCGCCAAGGTGAAGGTCGGCTGGGAAGCGCATACGCTCGCCGTCAAGGTCGCCGCCGACAAGCAGCGTTACGCGGCGCGAGAAACCGCGCAGGTCGCGGTCGAGGTGCGCGGCGCGGACGGCAAGCCCGCGCGGACCGCCGACGTCGCCTTCGCCGCGGTCGATCAGGCGTTGCTCCAGCTCGCGCCCAATGAATCGTGGGACGTGCTGACCGCGATGATGGGCGAGCGGCCGCTGTCGGTGCTGACTGCGACCGCGCAGATGCAGGTCGTCGGCAAGCGGCATTACGGCCGCAAGGCGGTCGAGGCGGGGGGCGGCGGTGGCGGCGACGTGTCGGCGCTCAACCGCGAGAACTTCCAGCCGGTGCTGCTGTGGAAGGGCCGCGTCGCGCTCGACGCCAACGGTCGCGCACGAATCCCCGTGCCGCTCAACGACGCGCTGACATCATTCAAGCTCGTCGCGATCGCGACCGACGGCGCGCAGGCGTTCGGCACCGGCATGGCCGACATCCGCACCGCGCAGGATCTGTCGATCTACGCCGGCTTGCCGCCGCTGGTGCGCAGCGGCGATCGCTATGCGGCGGGCTTCACGCTGCGCAACGGCAGCGACAAGCCGATGACGGTCACCGCCGAGGTCGCGCTGACCCCGCGCATCGCCGAGGGCAAGCCGCTCACCGTGACGATCCCCGCGGGCGGCGCGGCGCCGGTCGCGTGGAACCTCGTCACGCCGCCGGGATCGGGGGTGCTGCGCTGGCAGGTCTCGGCGAAGTCCAGCGACGGCCGCGCCGCCGACCGGCTGATGACGACGCAGGATGTCGTGCCGCTGATCCCGGTCGAAACCTGGGCCTCGACGCTCGCGCGGGTCGGGCCGAACACGACGATCCCGATCGCGCCGCCGATGGGGGCGATCTCCGGGGTCGGCTCGGTCGATATCCGGCTCGACGATACGCTCGCGCTGCCACTCGCGGGGGTGCGCAGCTTCATGGCGGCCTATCCCTATACCTGCTTCGAGCAGCGCCTCAGCCGCGTCGTCGCGCTCGGCGATGCGGCGGGCTGGGCGCGGCTGGCGGGAGATATCCCGACCTATCAGGCGCCCGACGGCCTGCTGCGCTACTGGCCGAGCGATTCGCTCCCCGGGTCGGAGGCCCTGACCGCCTATGTCCTGTCGCTGACCGGCGAGGCGGGGCTGGCGATTCCCGAGACCGCCAAGACCAAGATGATCGAGGGGATGCGCGCGGTGCTCGACGGGCGCGTGCGGCACGAGGAATATGGCGACGTTCGGCTCCAGCGGCTCGCCGCCTTCACCGCGCTCGCGCGGGCAGGCGCGGCGACCCCGGCGATGCTCGGGCAGATCGGGCTGACGACCGCAGAGATGCCGACCTCGGGGCTCAGCGACTATCTCATCGCGCTCGGCGAGGTGCCGGAGCTGGCCAATGCGCAAGCGCTGCGCGCGGCGGGCGAGGCGGTGTTGCGCCAGCGGATGGTCTATGAAGGGACGCGGCTCGACCTCACCGATCAGTCGAAGGCGGCGTGGTGGCTGATGCAATCGGCCGACGAAGGCGCGATCAAGGCGGTGATCGCGAC
The DNA here is from genome assembly GCA_038236185.1 of Sphingomonadales bacterium. Classification (GTDB taxonomy): domain Bacteria; phylum Pseudomonadota; class Alphaproteobacteria; order Sphingomonadales; family Sphingomonadaceae; genus Sphingomonas. The sequence continues at coordinate 7,824 of JBBSTE010000051.1, forward strand.
GCTCGGACGGCCCGGCTGGCAGGACGACGCGCCGAAAATGATGGTCGGCGTGTCGCTGCGTCAGGCACGCGGGCATTGGGACACGACGACCGCCAACGCCTGGGGGACGCTTGCCGCGCGCAAGTTCGCGATACTCTATCGGGCGAGCGCGATCAGCGGCACGACGGCCTTGTCGCTGGGTGGGCGGTCGATCTCGAAGGCCTGGCCGCTCGCGGTGAACCTGCGTCAGGCGAGCTTCGCGCTGCCCGCCGCGCAGACGCCGCTGCTGCTGCGCCAGCCTTCGGGGGCGGGGCCGTGGGCGAGCGTGTCGGTCAAGGCGGCGGTGCCACTGACGAGGGCTCTCGCCGCAGGCTATCGGATGTCGCGCAAGGTCGATGTCGTCCAGCGCCGCATCGCGGGGCAGTTGACGCGCGGCGACGCGCTGCGGGTGACGATCACGGTCGATGCGACCGCCGAGCGCAACTGGGTGGTGATCGACGATCCGATCCCGGCGGGCGCGACGATCGTCGGCGATCTCGGCGGGCAATCGAAGATGCTGGCGGATCAGGCGCAGGCCGGGCCGGGGGTGAAGTTCGGCGCGGTCGATACCGACGGCAAGTTGTGGGAAGTCCAGGTCGGCGTCGTCCCGGCGTACGTCGAACGCGGCAACGATGCGTGGCGCGGCTATTACGCCTGGGTGCCGCGCGGACGGTTCCAGGCGTCGTACATGCTGCGGTTGAACGGCGCGGGGCGGTTCCGGATGCCGCCGAGCCGGGTCGAGGCGATGTACTCCCCCGCGATCCGCGCGGCACTGCCGATCGCGGATGTGGTGGTGGCGCAACGGTGAGCATGCTCCAAAGCCGTCATCGTCCGCCCACAGGCCGTCATCCCCGCGAAAGCGGGAACCCAGCTCGGATGATCTGACCTTGGCGGGCCGTGGGAGATGGGTCCCCGCTTTCGCGGGGATGACAAAGGGAGGGGCAGTGACGAAGGGCCGCGTCACGATCGCGGGCCTGATCCTTGCGATCGCGCTGTTCGCCACCTTCGACTGGCTCACCCGCCCGCCCCCGCTCCCCTCCTACGCGCAGGTCCGCGCGGCATGGCGTCCGTCCGAAGCGTGGCTCTACGACCGCCACGGCGTTCTCCTCGATTCGTCGCGCGTCGATTTCGCGACGCGCCGCCTCGCCTGGACCCCGCTCGATCGCGTCGCACCGGGCGCGCGCGCCACGATCGTCGCCGCCGAGGATCGCCGCTTCGCGCAGCACAATGGCGTCGATTGGCTCGCGATCGGCGGTGCGCTGCGCGACCGCGTCGAGGGCAAGCGCCCGCGCGGCGCTAGCACGCTGGCGATGCAGGTCGCGGGGTTCCTGTCGCCAGACCTCGCCCGACCCGGCTCGCGCGGCTGGCTCGACAAGCTGCGCCAGATTAGGGCAGCGCGGGCGTTGGCGGGCGGCTGGTCGAAGGACCAAATGCTGGAGGCGTATCTCAACCTCGCGGGCTTCCGCGGCGAGGCGCAGGGGATCGGCGCGGCGGCGCTCGGGCTGTTCGGCAAGACGCCCGAGGCGCTGTCGCGCGACGATGCGCTGTTGCTGGCCGCGCTGCTGCCGCAACCGCAGGCTACGGCAGAGCAAGTTGCGCAACGAGCCTGCACCCTCTCCCGTTCGTTTCGAGCGAAGTCGAGAAACGCTGGTGAAGCGCAACGCGTCGCGAGTTCGCTCGAAGCAAACGGATGTGAGGGATTTCGAGCGCAGGCCGCCTCGATGCTCGGCCCCGCGCGCAGCCTCGCGCTCGATCCCGGCCTCGCGCCGCACCTCGCCGACCGGCTGCTTAAACAACCGGGCCTCAAGGTCACCACCACGCTCGATTCGCATATCCAGCGCCTCGCTATCGCCGCGCTGCGCCGCGAGCTCCAAGGCCTCGGCAGCACCCGAGCGCGCGACGGCGCGGTGGTGGTGCTCGACAACGCCAGCGGCGACGTGCTCGCTTATGTCGGCGGCGTCGGCGGCGCCTCGACCGCGCCCGCGGTCGATGCCGCCGACGCCTATCGTCAGGCCGGATCGACGCTGAAGCCCTTCCTCTATGCCGACGCGATCGAAAAGGGGTATCTTACCGCCGCTTCGATCCTCGACGATTCGCCGGTCCAGCTCGACACCGCTTCGGGCCTCTACGTCCCGCAGAATTACGACAAGGGGTTCAAGGGGCCGGTCTCCGCGCGATCGGCGCTGGCGGGATCGCTCAACGTCCCCGCGGTGCGCACCTTGCTGCTCGTCGGGGTCGAGCCGTTCCGCGACCGGCTGTGGGACACCGGCTACAAGGGACTCGTCGAGGACGGCGATTATTACGGCTTCAGCCTCGCGCTCGGCTCGGCCGAGGTGACGCTGCTCGAACAGGCCGATGCCTATCGCAGCCTCGCGCAAGCCGGCCGCTGGTCGCCGCTGCGCCTGACCGCCGACGCGCCACGCCAGCCGCCGCGCGCGATCACCACGCCCGCGGCGGCATGGATCGTCGCCGATATGATGGCCGACGCCAACGCCCGCGCGGTGACCTTCGGGCTCGATTCGGCGCTGCGGCTGCCGTTCTGGGCGGCGGTGAAGACGGGGACGTCGAAAGCGATGCGCGACAATTGGTGCATCGGCTTCACGCCGCGCTACACCGTCGGGGTGTGGGTGGGGAACGCGGAGGGCGACCCGATGCGGGTGGTTTCGGGTACCAGCGGCGCCGCGCCGGTGTGGCGCGACGTGATGATGGCGCTCGGCGGCGGCGGTGCGCCCTCTCCGCCCCCGGGTGTCGAGCAACGTGCGATCCGCTTCGAGGGTGCGATCGAGCAGCCGCGCCGCGAATGGTTCGTGCGCGGCACCGGCCTCACGACAATCGCCTCGGCGCCCGCGACCGCGCGGCGTCCGCGGATCACCAGCCCGGTCGCGGGGAGCGTCTATGCGCTCGATCCCGACATCCCGCGCGACCGCCAGCGCCTCGCCATCGCGACGAGCGGCGACACCGTCGCGCACCGCCTGTGGCTCGACCGGCGCGACCTCGGCGCGGCGGACGCGGCGCCGATGATTCTCGCGACGCCGGGGCGACACCAGTTGCGGCTGACCGACGTCGCGGGGCGCGTGATCGACCAGGTGGTTTTCACGATGCGATGATTTGGGCGGTAAACTCGCGCTATCGGGCAACATCGTGATACGAGCGGGGTTGCAGCAACTGTTATAGCGATGTAATACACTTGGTCGATACGATGCGCCCAGACCCCTTCGACCTCGGCCGAGTCCGCTACAATCACGCGCCCGCGGAGCCGCGCGCCGCCGCGGCGCTGCCCGATTTCGACGCGTGGCAGGACGATGACGCCACACCGCCGCCCGAAGCGCCGCGTCCGCGCCGCCGCTGGGCCCGGTGGATCATGCGCGGTATCGGCGGCGCGATCGTGCTCCTCGTCCTCGCGATCGGCTGGTTGGCGGTCACCGCGCCGTTGTCGAAATCGCTCCAGCCGCCGACCCCGCCGTCGATCACGCTGACCGCCGCCGACGGCACGCCGTTCGCGCGGCGCGGGGCGATCATCGGCAAGCCCGTCGATGCGGCGAAGCTGCCCGAGACCGTCACGGGCGCGTTCCTCGCGATCGAGGATCGGCGCTTCCGCTCGCATTGGGGGATCGACCCGCGCGGCATCGCGCGCGCGGCATGGTCGAATCTCGGCGCGGGCGGCGTGCGCCAGGGCGGCAGCACGATCACCCAGCAACTCGCCAAGAACGCGTTCCTCGATTCGGACCGCACCGCCGCGCGCAAGATCCGCGAGGTAATGATCGCCTTCTGGCTCGAGGCGTGGCTGACCAAGGACGAAATCCTCTCGCGATACCTCTCGAACGTCTATTTCGGCGACAATATGTACGGCCTCGACGCCGCCGCGCATCACTATTTCGGGCGCGCGCCGGGCGATCTGAACGTCGGCCAGGCGGCGATGCTCGCGGGGCTGGTCAAGGCGCCGTCGCGGCTCGCGCCGACCAGCAACCTGAAAGGCGCGCGCGCGCGGCAGGCGCTCGTCGTCCACGCGATGCAGGCGGCGGGCTATCTCACCCCGCGCGAGGCCGAGCGCGTCCAGCCGCAGCGCGTCCGCACCGCCCCGCCGCGAACTTTGCCCAACGGCACCTATTTCGCGGACTGGGTGCTGCCCGAGGCGCGCGACCAGGCCGGCGAGATCAAGACTGAGACGACCGTCAAGACGACGCTCGACCGTAAGCTCCAGCGCGCCGCCGAGCGCGCGGTGAAGCGCGCCGGCCTCCGCACCGCGCAGGTCGCGCTGGTCGCGATGAAGCCCGATGGCGAGGTCGTCGCGATGGTCGGCGGCAAAAGCTATTCCGACAGTCCGTTCAACCGCGCGACGCAGGCGCGGCGTCAGCCGGGTTCCGCCTTCAAGCTGTTCGTCTATCTCGCCGCGCTGCGGAGCGGGCTGACCCCCGATTCGATGGTCGATGATTCGCCGATCGAGATCGCGGGCTGGAAACCCAAGAACAGCCACGACACCTATGAAGGGCCGATCACCCTGAGGCGAGCGTTCGCCAAATCCTCGAACGTCGCCGCCGTCCGCCTGACCCAGCAGGTCGGCGTCCGCAACGTCATCAAGGCGGCGCGCGATCTCGGCATCTCGACGCCGATCCCGAACGAGGCGACGATCGCGCTCGGCACCTCGGCCGTCTCACTGCTCGAGCTGACCGCCGCTTATGCCGCGGTCGCTGCCGACCATTATCCGGTCCAGCCGCGCGGTCTTGACGATGTCGCCGAGAAGGGCTGGTATCAGTCGCTGACCGGCGGCGCGACGCCGCTGCCGCAGCGGATCCACGACGAGATGCTCGACCTGCTCGCCGCCTCGGTCGCGAGCGGCACCGGGCATCAGGCGGCGCTGTCGGTCGACACCTTCGGCAAGACCGGGACGACGCAGGACAATCGCGACGCTTTGTTCATGGGCTTCGCGAACGGCGTGGTCACCGGCGTGTGGGTCGGCAACGACGACAACAGCCCCAATCCCGGCCTGTCGGGGGGCGGCGTCCCGGCGCGGATCTGGCGCGATTTCATGACCGACGCGCTCGGCATCGCGCCGCCAGCGCGCGCCGCTCCGGTCGAGGAAGCGGCGCCCGAAGAGATGGGCGATGCGGTCGGCGACCTGATCGACAATGCGGTCGATCCGATGACCGATCAGCTCCGCGACCTCGGCATCGACCTCAGGCGCGGCGAGGACGGCTCGATCATGATCGGCCCCGGCCCGCGCGACCGCGCCCCTCGCGAGCGCGAAGTCCGCCGCGACGAGCGCGCGCCGCGCGACGGGTCCTATGACGAGCCCGATTACGATCCCGACGCGCGGGACTGACGCCGGTTGACCTCGCGTCCCGGCGCTCGCAAGGCGCGGCGATGCGCTTCTTTTCCGACAATGCCGCGCCGGTTCACCCGGCGGTTTTCGACGCGATGGCGGCGGCGAACACGCTCGACACCGCTTATGACGGCGATGCTTGGTCACAACAGCTCGACGCGCGGCTGTCTGATGTGTTCGAGACGTCGGTCCGCGCGCTCTGGGCGCCGAGCGGCACCGCCGCGAACTGCCTCGCGCTCGCGGCCTTGTGCCCGCCGCACGGCGCGATCGTCTGCCACCGCGACGCGCATATCCAGAACGACGAATGCGGCGCGCCCGAATTCTATACCCATGGCGCGAAGCTGCTGCTGGCGGAGGGCGACGGCGCGCAGCTGACCGTGGAGACGATCGCGGCGGTGCTCGACGCGACCCGCAACGATGTCCATCAAGTCCAGCCGCACGCGGTCTCGATCACCAACGCGACCGAATATGGCCGCGTCTATGCGCCGGACGAAGTGGCGGCCATCGGCGATCTGGCGAAGGCGCGCGGACTCGGCCTCCACATGGATGGCGCGCGCTTCGCCAATGCGGTCGCGCATCTCGGCTGTTCGCCCGCCGAGGTGACGTGGCGCGCCGGAGTCGATGCGTTGAGCTTCGGCTTCGTCAAGAACGGCGGGATGAACGCCGAGGCGCTGGTGTTCTTCAAGCCCGAACTCGCCGACGCGACGCTCTATCGCCGCAAGCGCGCGGGGTTGTTGCTGTCGAAGGGGCGGTATCTCGCCGCACAGATCCTGGCGCTGCTCGACCGCGATCTGTGGCTGGAGAATGCGCGCGCCGCGAATGCGGGGGCGGCGCTGTTGGCGAAGGCGGCGGGTAACCGGCTAGTCCACCCGGTCGAAGCCAATGAGATGTTCCTGCGGGTCACTCCGGACGAGGCGGCGCGGCTGCGTGCGGCGGGGTTCGATTTCTACGACTGGGGGCCGGGCGAGGCACGGCTGGTGGTGTCGTGGGATCAGCGCGAGGCGGCGATCCGGCCGCTGGCGGATGCGATCGCGGCGCTGTGACGCTACTCCCACTCTTCGCCCCGGCGCAGGCCGGGGCCGCTGCGGAGTGAAAATAGCCGATGCAACCCAGCGGCCCCCGCCGGCGCCGGGGGGCCGGGA
>JBBSTE010000052.1:0-13859 GCA_038236185.1 Sphingomonadales bacterium
GCCGGCCGGCCGGGCGCCGTCTCGCGCTCAGCGTAGCCGCGCGCGCGGCTTCGGCCGGCAATGTTGGAAAACCTGTCTTTCCGGCGCGGTTCAGTAAAGACCGTACCAGACGACCAGCAGCGCCGACAGGGTGACGATCATCAGCGCGACGAGGGGCACGCCCGTGCGCGTATAGTCCGCGAACTTATAGTCGCCCGCCGACATGATCAGCATGTTGGTCTGGTAAGCGACCGGCGTCGCGTAGCACAAATTGCAGCCGAACAGGACCGCCAGCACGAGCGGTTCGACCGGAATATCGAGTTGCTGGCCCAGGGTGAATGCGATCGGCGTGCCGACCGCGGCGGCGGTGGTGTTCGACGCGAAATTCGTCAGCAGGGTGACGAACAGCATCACCGCGGCCAGCACGCCGGCCGTCGGAAGATATTGCAGGCCGAGCGCCAGCAATTCGCTCAACCACGTCGCGGCGCCGCTTTCGAGCACGACGCGGCCGATCGCGATGCTGGCGGCGACGAGCAGGATGACCTTGGCCGAAAGCGCGCGGCCGACGCGATCGACGCGAACGCAGCCGGTAACCAGCATGACGATGGCGCCGCAGAGCGCGGATATGGCGATCGGCACGATGCCGATGCTTGCCGGAAAGACCGCCACCGCCATGATCGCGAGCGCGAGCGGCGCCTTGCTCGAGCGCGGCATTTCCTTTGCGCCGTCGAGGACGAGAACATTTTCGGTGAGCGCCATCCGCTCGATATTGACGGACGTCCCGGCCGCCAGGATGATGTCGCCCTCGTCGAACGGGTTGGAGGCCGCCGCTTCGACCGATGGTGAACCGAGCCACGGTCGCTGCGCGCGGTGCACGCCGAGGATCGCGATATTGTAGAGTTCGGCGAGATTGGCGTTCTGGACGCGCTTGCCCACCAGCCCTGAATCCTTGGCGACCGAAAGCTCGACCACGGTCAGGTCAAGTCCCGTTTCGCCATATCCGCGCTGAAGCCGTTGCATGAGCCATGCTGGCGCGGCCGTCGCGCCGAGAACACGCATCGTCTCTTCCAGCGCGGCATGAGTCGCGCTGACGAGCAACCGGCCGTCCGGACCGGATTCGCCGAACAGCTCGATCCCCGCGGGCAGTCGCGCTTCAACCTCGGCCCGCGACAGACTGTGCGCGAGCGAATTCTCGCCCGGCCTCAGCAAGGCGGTGAAGCGTCGCGGCTCATGCCCGGCGGCGACCGAATTGTCCGGTAGCAGGCGAGGCATCACCAGCCAGATGAAGGGCAGCGCGATGACCGCGGCGGCGAGGATGATCGGCGTGAAATGAAACACCCCGATCGGCGCCATTCCCATATCGCCCGCGATCGAAACCACGAGCAGATTGGTCGAGGTGCCGATGGTCGTCGACATTCCGCCGATCAGGACCGCGCTGTTGATCGGGATCAGCGTGCGCGATGCGGGCATGCCGCCGTTGGCGGCGATCGCCACCATGATCGGGATCATCAGTACCAGCACCGGCGTGTCGTTCACCATCATGCTCATGCCGAAGGCGAGCAGGAGCGTGACGATCAGGCCGATTTGCTGATTATAACGCCACACCCGCGTCAGGAGCCGCGACACCGGCTCCAGCGCGCCGGTCGTCACCAGCCCACGCCCGAGCACCATCAGCGCGCAGATCGTGACGAGCGCATAATGGCCGAACCCCTCGAACGCGAGTTTCAGGCCGTCGGTGGGCCCGTGTCCGGGCAGTGGGAACAGATACAGGCCCAGCGCGATCGCGGTGACGGTCAGGAGCGAGATGATTTCGACACGAGCGCGCCCGGATACGAACCCATAGAACATCGCCGTCGTCAGAACGATCGCGCCGATCGCATGCGGAGGGGGCAGGAATGACAACATGGACGCCACGATTCTCGATCCTTAGGCAAAGCGAGGTCGATCGAGCCCGACGTGGGCTTGCCGTGCAGCTTTGCCTTCCCTGCCCGCGCTCCCTCGGCTAATGCCCGCGCATTCGCAAGGACCCGGTGCGATCCCGGGTGGCTCTTCCGGCCGCCGATCCGCCGGACTCTCTCAATCTTCTGTAATCCGATTTGTCCCCGTCGCGGGGATGGCTCGAGCGCAGGTCGCGGGCTTTTTGCATGACCAACCGACTATCGATCTATCGCACCCAATGGGTGGCGAGCGCCGCCGGAGCGCGGCGTGACGTTCTGGCCGGCATGGTCGTCGCGCTCGCGCTCATTCCGGAAGCGATCGGCTTTTCCATCATCGCCGGGGTCGATCCGCGTGTCGGGCTATACGCATCGGTCGCGATCGCGATGACGATCGCGCTGATTGGCGGCCGACCGGGAATGATTTCGGCGGCGACCGCGGCGGTCGCGGTCGTTGTCGTTCCGCTCGTCCGCCAGCACGGCGTCGATTATCTGTTCGCCGCGACCATCCTGATGGGATTGTTTCAGATCGTCGCCGGGCTGTTGCGACTCGATCTGTTGATGCAGTTCGTCTCGCGCTCGGTCATCACCGGTTTCGTCAACGCGCTCGCGATCCTGATCTTCATGGCGCAATTGCCACAGCTGACCAACGTCGGTTGGCAGACCTATGCGATGGTGATTGCCGGTCTGGCGATCATCTACGGCCTCCCACGCCTGACCAAGTCGATCCCGTCGCCGCTGGTGGCGATCCTGGTGCTGAGCGCGATCAGCATCGGCGTGGAGGCGCCGGTCCACGCCGTCGGGGACATGGGCAGGTTGCCGCAAGGGCTTCCCGCTTTGGTTCTGCCGCACGTTCCGCTCACGCTCGATACGCTCAGAATCATCCTTCCCTATTCGCTGACGATGGCCGCCGTCGGTCTGCTCGAATCGATGCTCACCGCGCAGATCGTCGATGACATGACCGACACGGACAGTGACAAACGCCGCGAATCCGCCGGACAGGGCGGCGCCAATATCGTGGCGGCATTGTTCGGCGGCATGGGCGGTTGCGCGATGATCGGGCAGTCGGTGATTAACATCACCTCGGGAGGACGAGGTCGGCTGTCGGCATTCACGGCGGGCGCATTCCTGCTGTTTCTTCTCGCCGTGCTGGGACCGTTCGTGGGTCGGGTGCCGATGGCGGCGCTCGTCGCTGTGATGATCATGGTGTCGATCGGCACCTTCAGCTGGAACTCGATCGCCAATCTGCGCCGTCACCCGCCAACCTCATCGATCGTCATGCTCGCGACGGTGGTCGTCGTCGTCGCGACGCGTGATCTGGCGCAGGGCGTGCTGGTCGGGGTATTGTTGTCAGGTATTTTCTTTGCCGGGAAAGTGCGGCGCATGTTCGCGGTCGAGCACGATGTCGCCGCCGGCATCGCCACCTACCGCGTGACTGGCCAGATATTCTTCGCGTCGGTCGATCGTTTCACGCGGGCGCTCAACCGTACGGATGACACCGGACGCGTCGTGATCGACGTATCGGCGGCGCATTTCTGGGATATTTCGGCGGTGGGTGCGCTCGACAAAATCGTCGCGCGCTTGCGCCGAGAAGGCCGCGAAGTGGACGTCATCGGCTACAACCGGGCGAGCGCCGATCTTATCGACCGCTTCGCGTTACACGATAAGACCGGGGTCGAGATCGGGATGGCGCCGCACTGAGGAACAGTGTTGATTTCGCTACGGACTCTAAAGCCTTGGCCTTACTTGCTGCGCTCGACCTGTTCGAATTCCAGTTCGACCGGCGTCGCGCGGCCGAAGATGCTGACCGACACCTTGACGCGGCTGCGGTCGAAATCGAGTTCCTCGACGATGCCGTTGAAGCTGGCGAACGGGCCGTCGAGCACCTTGACCGAATCGCCGATCTCGTAATCGACCTTGATCTTCTGCTTCGGCGCGGCGGCGGCTTCTTCCTTGGAATTGAGCATCCGCGTGGCTTCGGCTTCGCTGATGGCTTGCGGCTTGCCCATCGAGCCGAGGAAGCCCGTCACCTTCGGCGTGTTCTTGACGAGGTGATAGACGTCGTCGTTCATTTCGAGCTTGGCGAGGACGTAGCCGGGCATGAACTTGCGCTCGACCGCGATCTTCTTGCCGCGGCGCGCCTCGGTGACGGTTTCGGTCGGCACCTCGATCTGCTCGACGAGACGGTCGAGACCCATCCGGGTCGCCTCCGCCATGATCGCATCGCGAACCTTGCCCTCGAAACCCGAATAAGCGTGAATGATGTACCAGCGCGACATGATGCTGTTCTCTCGTCCCTATTTCGCGAGGCTGAGCAGGCTCTTGACGATCGTGTCGAAGATCGTGTCGATGCCCAGGAAGAAGATTGCGAGGATCGTCGTCATGATGACGACCATGATCGCGGTCATCACCGTCTCGCGGCGGCTCGGCCAGACGACCTTGCGGGTCTCGGCGCGCACCTGCTGGAGGAATTCGACGGGGCTCGTCCGGGCCATGATCGCTGGTCGCCTCAAAAATAACAGTCGCGAGGCATGGGGCCGCTACCGCTTCCCTTCGTGGGAACCGGCATCGCCCATCCTCGCTTTCGGATGGCTCCGGCATCTAGCGACGCGGCGGCGAATAGGCAAGTGCGCGCGCGGGTGCCCCGATCGGCCTTGCCAGAGGCTTTCGAATAGTTAGTGTCGGACGATATGGACGAGTTCCCATATAAGGATACGCCGCCCGAGCGGCCCGAGAGCCACATCGCCTATGTGCTCGTGGCGCTCGTCGTCATGCTCTTCGTCTGGCTCGCAACCGCCCGCTGACCCGCCGACGACGTTCAACACCACGACCAAAAAAAGGCGATTATATCGATTGCAAATGCGTCTGGGCAGATGACCCCTCTCCCCCTTTTCGCGGGAAAGGGAGGGGCCCGCCGCGCAGCGGTGGGAGGGTGAGGGTCTTCTTCTTTTTTCGTCGAGCGTAGATAAAGAAGAAGACCCTCACCCAACCCTCTCCCGCGAAGAGCGGGAGAGGGTTAAGAAAGGCTCTCGTGTTCGCAATCTATATATTCACCAAAAATAAGGGGAATCGCATGATCAAGATCTTCACGCGCAAAGGGAGCGGCGCGCCGGTCGCCATCAATCCGTTGTTCGTCGAACACGCGCACGATCCCGGCGGCGGGGTGATCCTGGTGATGCACAGCGGCAACAAGTTTCAGGTCGAAGGCGAGCTTTCGCAGGTGATCGATTTGCTTAACGACAAGGGGGAATAGGTCGGAGCGATCAGTGGCAATGGCCGGCGCGCTCTTGCGGGTGCGTGCGGCTGGTCCGCCACAGCCATAACGCCAGCGCGCCGAAGGCGAGATTCAGCCAGAAGGTGTAGTCGATCGCGAAGGTGGTGAGCGTGGTGCGGATATCCGTGCCGCGCGCGGGAATCGCGCCCGCCGCGGAGAAGGCGAGACCGACGAGGATCGCCGCGCCGACCATCGAGGCGAACAATATGCCCGCGATATAGGCGGCCATCTTCCACCCGAAATAGCGGCGGTAGACGTCGAGCAGCGGGAGCACGATCAGGTCGCCGTAGAGAAACGCGATCACCCCGCCGAAGCTCGCGCCGCCACCCCACAGCACCGCCGCGAGCGGCACGTTGCCGATCGAGCAGACGAAGGTCAGCATCGCGACGATCGGGCCGATCATCGCGTTCGCCGGAATGCGCAGCCACGCGGGCGCGTCGACCAGAAACAGCGCGCGCCAGACCTCGGTCGGCACGAAGGTCGCGACGAATCCGCCGATCACGAAACCGATCAGCAGATCCTTCCACAGCATCGACCATTCCATCGTGAAATTGTGCGCGATGGTGATGCGCGTTTCGGGCTTGGCCAGTTTCTTGCGCCAGGTCTCGTCCGAAGACGCGTCCGCCGCGTGATCGTGGTCGCCGCCCGCTTCCTCGTGGCGCCGCGCCTCCTCGGCGAGCTTCTTCGGATAGGTCAGCTTCACAACGACGCTCATCACCGCGATCAGCACGATGCCGCCAACCCATTCGGCGACCATGAATTGCCAGCCGAGGAGCAGGTACAGGATCACGCCGAGTTCGATCACGAGATTGTTCGCGGCGAACAGGAAGGCGAGGCTGGTGACCAGGCTCGCACCCTTCTTGAACAGGGTCCGCATGATCGCGGCGGCCGCATAGGAGCAGGACGAACTGGCCGCGCCGAGCAGCGCCGCGAGCCCGATCTGTCGCGGACCCGCGCCGCCCAATTTTTCGCGCATCGCCTCCGCCGGGACGACCGCCTGGAGCAGCGAGGAGATGGCGAAACCGAGGACGAGCGTCCATCCGGTCTTCCACGCCATGCCGAACGCCAGGGTCAGCGCATCGAGGAACTGGGCGAGGAAATGCGGCATGGATCGTAAAGACGGCGGCGCGACGATCGTTCCACGCGCCGGAAAAGAGCGACCGCCGCCGAAGCGAATTTGAGTTCTCTTCCGCGAAACCTTTTCGCGGCGCACGCATTCTGCTCGGATAATTCGGAAAAGCAAACCGAAGATCGCCGGCTATGAAACAGATCGTTCCGATTTTTCTCGCGCTGATTCCCTTGGTCGCGGTCGTCGGCGCCTGCGTCGCGGTTCCCTGAAACGCAAGAATCCCCGTCGCCATTATCCCCCCGATGGCGACACACTAAGAGGCCCGCCCGGACATCTCCGGGCGGGCCAATTTTTGTCGGCTGCGAGTTTGTCGGCTGCGAGGTGGGGGCTTCAGCCCGCCTGCGGCGCTTCCTCGGTCGTTTCGGGCGCTTCGGCGGTCGCGCCGGGTTCGGCGTTGGGATCGTACGATTCGACGAAGCCCGCCTCGTCCTTCTCGAACATCGCTTCCATGACGTCGACGCCCGATTCCTGCATCTCGGCCTCTTCGGGCGAGCGCGCGACGTTGACCTTGACCATCACCGCGACTTCGGGGTGGAGCGCGACCTTCACGTCGTAGACGCCGATCGCCTTGATCGGCTTGTTCAGCGCGATCGCGGATTTCGGCACCTTGTGGCCGTCCGCCTCGAGCGCCTCGATCAGATCGCGCACCGCGACCGAGCCGTAGAGCTGGCCGGTGTTCGACGCCTGACGGATCAGCGTGATCTTGGCGTTGTCGAAGGTTTTGGCTTCCTTCTCGGCCTCGCCGCGACGGTTGGCGTTGTCCGATTCGATCCGCGCGCGGTTCGCGTCGAAGACCTTGCGGTTGGCTTCGTTGGCGCGCAGCGCTTTCTTGTTGGGGAGCAGGAAGTTGCGGGCGAACCCGTCCTTCACGCTCACCACGTCGCCGATGGCGCCGAGCTTCTCGACGCGCTCAAGCAGAATGACGTCCATGTGCGTCGCGCTCCTTACTTAACGATATAGGGCAACAGGCCCAGATGACGCGCGCGCTTGATCGCCTGGGCGAGTTCGCGCTGCTTTTTCGCGGCCACCGAGGTGATGCGCGAGGGGACGATCTTGCCGCGTTCGGAGACGAAACCCTGGAGCAGGCGTACGTCCTTGTAATCGATCCGCGGGGCGTCCTTCGCGGAGAAGGGGCAGCTCTTGCGGCGGCGGAAAAACGGGCGGGCCATCAGTTGTTCTCCTCATCGCGGTCGCGGCGCGGGCGATCGGGGCGTCCGCCATCGCGGCCACCGCCGTCACGATCGGCGCGGCGTTCGCGGTCGCGTTCCTGCTTGCGCATCATCACCGACGGGCCGGCTTCGTGCGCATCGACCTTGACCGTCATGTAGCGGATGACGTCTTCGTTGATCTGGGTCTGGCGCTCCAGCTCGGCGATCGTATCGCCGGGGGCGTCGATTTCGAGCATCACGTAATGCGCCTTGCGGTTCTTCGCGATCTTGTACGCGAGGCTGCGCAGGCCCCAGGTCTCGGTCTTGACGACCTTGCCCTTGTGATCCTCGACGATCTTGGTGGCGGCTTCCGCCAGTGCATCCACTTGCGCCTGCGCCAGATCCTGGCGCGCAAGGAACACGTGCTCGTAAAGAGCCATGCTTCATTTCTCACTGTTGGCCGATCGCTGACGCCCGCACGATGCGAAACGCCCCTCCGGCTGTCGTCAATGCAGAAAAGGCGGAAAGACAGGCCTTCCACCTCGTGCGAGCGGGCCTATGCCCGCGACGCGTAAGAAAAACAAGGGGGCGGGGATCGCTCCCCACCCCGATGCGTCAGGCGCTTAATTGATGATCGCGCCCGCGATCACCGCGCCGATCAGGCCGGACGTGATGCCGACGAGCACCGCGTCGTTACCCGAGCGCACCCAATGGTAGCCACGGGGCGGCGCGTAGAGACGGCGTCCGCGATACTGGCGCCAGTCAACCACGCGATAGTTGTTGGCGTAGCGGCGATCGAAACGCTGCCCCTTTGCCCAGCGGCGATAGTTGCGGTTCGCGACGCGGCGATAGTTGCGGTTCGCCACGCGGTTCGGCGTGCGACGGACGACGGTCCGCTTCACCACATTGCCGTTCTGGCGATGCTGGACCGTCGTCTTGCGGTTCACCTGCGCGTCGGCGGACGTCGCGACCATCGGCGTTGCGACCAACGTCGCGGCGATGGCGCTCATCAGAAACTTTTTCATTTTCATTCTCCTCTGTCGTGTCGGCGTCCGTTTCCGGCGTCGAAGCACAATCTAGGTTCTGCCTGTATCGGCGATATGTCGTGCCGGGGGTGAAATGGTCGCAACCTGTCGCAAGTTCCGTCCGGGGATGAATATCGGTTCATTCGGCAAGCAATTTTACACCTCCAACGGGTAGAGCGAGCGGGATGCGGGCGCGGCGGTTCGATATTCGTTGGGCGGCGGTGCTCGTGCTGGGCATGGTCGCGGCGCTGTGGATCGGCTGGGTCGGCTTCATCGCGTCGGACGATTCGCTTTATTACGAGGGCGCGGTCCGCTGGCTGACCGATCCGCCGTTCGCGGGCGACAATCACTGGTCGACGCGGTTCCCGCTGACGCTGACCTTCGCGGCGGTGATCGCGCTGGTCGGGCATAATTTCCTCGCCTTCGCGGTGACCGCGGTGCTGTTCTACGTCGTCATTGTCGCGGTGATGGGGATTTTCGCGGCGCAGGTCGCGGGAATGCGGGCAGGCTGGATCGCGGCGCTGCTGACCGCGACGCTGCCGGTGATCGTCGCCAACGCGACCAGCGTCAGCGTCGACCTGATCGAGGCGAGCGCGGTGATGATCGGCGTGATGCTGCTTGGCGGCGCGGGCGACGACCGCGCCGGGCTGTGGCGCGGCGTCGGGGCGGGCGTGGCGTTCGGCGTCGCGATGCTGTGTCGCGAGACGACCGCGCTGCCGCTCGTCGGGCTGGCGCCGATCTTCCTTGTCGGCAAGCCGGTGCCGCGCCGTGTGCTGATCGCGAGCGGCATCGGTTTCGGGGCTGTGATCGGCGGCGAGGCGCTGTTCCAATATGCGATGACCGGGGATCCGCTGCGCCGCTACACGATCGCCTTTCATCACGACGAGCATATCGATCGCGCCGCCAACATGGAGGGCAATTTCCTGCTCTGGCCGCCGATCGACCCTTTGCTCGTGCTGCTCGTCAACGACGATTTCGGGTTGCTGTTCTGGCTGGCGGGTCCGGCGCTCTGGTTCGGCGCGCTGCGCAGCGTCGAGGCGGCGGGCGAGCGGCGGCTGACGGTGCTGGCGGCGATGGCGGCGACGAGTTTCGTGCTGGTCGCGCTGCTCGTCCACAAACTGGTGCTCAACCCGCGCTATTTCACATTGCCCGCGCTGGCGGCAGTGATGGTCGTCGCGATCTGGCTCGATCGCGCGCGGGCGCAGGTGCGGATCGTCGCGCTGGCTGCGATCGTGGGGAGCAACCTGTTGCTGATGAGCGTCGGCAACGCGCATCCGCGCTGGGAGATGGAGGCGCTGATCGCCGCCTCCGCGACCCATCCCGACGAGATCGTCGCTGGGAATCCGGAAGAAGTCCGCCGCGCGTCGCTGCCAATGCGTTTCGCGGGTCGCAACAACATCCGCTGTGCCTCGGCACGAACGGGCGGGCTGGTAATCGCCCCGGCGGATGCCGCCCCCTCGGGTGCAATAGTCGCGCGTTATCCCTCACCACCGACCCGCCTCGGTGGCATTTTGCGGAACATCGGAGTCGAACCGCTCGTCCCCGCGCCGATCGCCAAACGCATGTTCGCGCCCGGTCGCGCGATCGTCCTGGTCCGCACCCCGCGCGGTTGACCCGCGCCGAGCGCAAAGCCTAACCGCCTCTCCACAAGGAGAGGCACGATGCGCGCGTTCATCTTCCCCGGTCAGGGGAGCCAGTCGGTCGGCATGGGGCAGGCGCTCGCCGCTGCCAGTCCCGCCGCGCGCGAGGTTTTCCAGGAAGTCGATGATGCGCTCGACCAGAAGCTTTTCGCGCTGATGGCCGAAGGGCCGGCGGAAACGCTGACGCTGACCGAGAATGCGCAGCCCGCGATCATGGCCAATGCGATCGCGACGCTGCGCGTGCTCGAACGCGAGGGCGGCATCCGCCTCGCCGACAAGGCCGATTACGTCGCGGGGCATAGCCTGGGCGAATATACCGCCTTGTGCGCCGCCGGATCGTTCGATCTCGCCACGGCCGCGCGTCTGCTCAAGCTGCGCGGGCGCGCGATGCAGGCGGCGGTGCCGGTCGGCGAGGGGGCGATGGCGGCGCTGCTCGGCGCGAACCTCGACACCGCGCAGACGATCGCGGGTGTCACTATCGACACGATCCTCGCGGAGGGTGGCGAGCAATTGATCTGCACCGTCGCCAACGACAACGATCCGACGCAGGTCGTGATCTCGGGCCACCGCGTCGCGATCGAGCGCGCGGTCGCAATGGCGAAGGATCTCGGCGCCAAGCGCGCGATCCTGCTCCCGGTCTCGGCCCCGTTTCATTGTCCATTGATGCAGGACGCCGCCGACGCGATGGAGGACGCGCTCCGCGACGTCCATGTCGCCGCGCCGCTCGTGCCGCTTTATTGCAATATCGACGCCGCCGCGATCACCGACCCGCACGCGATCCGTTTCGCGCTGGTCGAACAGGTCACCGGGATGGTCCGCTGGCGCGAATCGGTGCTCGCGATGCAGGCCGCGGGGGTGACGCATTTCGTCGAATTCGGCGGCAAGGTGCTCAGCCCCATGGTCAAGCGCATCGCCCCCGATGCCGAGGCGACGAGCGTCGTCACGATGGACGACATCGAGGCGCTGGTCGCAACGCTTTGAGGCGCATCGCTGGCGATCCCGGGACACCGTGGTTGCCGGAGCCTTTACGTCGCCTTGTCGCGAGTGGGAAGCGCGGCTAACTCGCACGCTTTCGACGGCGAGACTACGGGAGCAGCGATGTTCGACCTCACAGGCATGACCGCGCTCGTCACCGGCGCCAGCGGCGGGATCGGTTCCGCGATCACGCGGGCGCTGGCGGGGCAAGGGGCGCGGCTGGCGGTATCGGGGTCGAACGTCGAGAAGCTCGAAGCGTTTCGTGCCAGCCTTGGCGGCGACCATGTCGCATTGCCGTGCGATCTCTCGGATGCGGCGGCGGTCGATGCGCTCGTGCCGCAGGCGGTCGAGAAGCTCGGCAAGCTCGACATCCTCGTCAACAACGCCGGCGTCACCCGCGACAGTCTCGCGATGCGGATGAAGGACGAGGAATGGGACATCGTCCTCCGCGTCAATCTCGAGGCGGCCTTCCGCCTGATCCGAGCTGCGGCGCGGCCGATGATGAAGTCGCGATTCGGGCGAATCGTCTCGATCACCTCGGTCGTCGGTCAGACCGGCAACCCGGGGCAGGCGAATTACGCCGCGTCGAAGGCGGGGCTCGTCGGCATGTCGAAGGCTCTGGCGCAAGAGCTGGCTAGCCGCAACATCACGGTCAATTGCGTCGCGCCGGGCTTCATCCGATCGGCGATGACCGACGGTTTGCCCGAAGCGCAGAATGCGGCGCTGCTCACCAAGATTCCGGCGGGCGATCTCGGTAGCGGGGAAGACATCGGCGCGGCGGTGGTCTATCTAGCCTCCAGAGAAGCAGGGTACGTCACCGGCCAGACGCTCCACGTCAACGGCGGCATGGCGATGATTTGAGTTCTTGGGGATTTGAGTTTTTGGGCGAGGCTTGCGCCGCAACCCTCCCCGTTCTACCTGCGTTCAGGAATCACCAACCCCCCATTTGAGAGGGCAGACTATGAGCGAGACCGCCGACCGCGTGAAGAAAATCGTCGTCGAGCATCTCGGTGTCGAAACCGAAAAGGTGACCGAGGATGCGAGCTTCATCGACGATCTGGGTGCCGATAGCCTCGACATCGTCGAGCTGGTGATGGCGTTCGAGGAAGAATTCGGCGTCGAAATCCCCGACGATGCCGCCGAGAAGATCGGGACCGTCAAGGACGCGATCACCTATATCGACGAGCACAAGTCGTAAGCTAACCCGTCCGTTGCGGGCCGGATTTGAACGGCTCCCCGTCCCCGGGCTAAGAGGGCGGGGAGCCGTTTCGTTTTGTGGATTATGGGAGTTTGGGTATGCGGCGTGTCGTCGTAACCGGATTGGGGCTCGTCACGCCGCTCGGCGCGGATGTCGAGACCGCGTGGGCGAACATCCTCGCGGCGAAATCGGGGGCGGGGCCGATCACGCGATTCGACGCGTCGGACCAGAAATGCCGGATCGCCTGCGAGGTGAAGCCCGCCGATCACGAATATGGGTTCGATCCGAACCTGCGCGTCGATCACAAGGTGCAGCGGCAGGTCGATCCGTTCATCATCTTCGGGATCGACGCGGCGGGGCAGGCGATCGAGGACGCTGGCCTGACCGACATGACCGAGGCGGAGCGTTTCCGCGCGGGCTGCTCGATCGGCTCGGGGATCGGCGGATTGCCGGGAATCGCCAGCGAATCGCTCGTCTGCGAGAACAAGGGGCCGAGCCGGGTCAGCCCGCATTTCGTCCACGGCCGCCTGATCAACCTGATTTCGGGGCAGGTCAGTATCAAATACGGGCTGATGGGGCCGAATCATGCGGTCGTCACGGCATGTTCGACCGGCGCGCATTCGATCGGCGACGCGGCGCGGATGATCGCGATGGACGATGCCGACGTGATGCTCGCGGGCGGCGCGGAGGGGGCGATCTGCCCGCTCGGCATCGCCGGGTTCGCGCAGGCGCGGGCGCTGTCGACCGGGTTCAACGACACGCCCGAAAAGGCGTCGCGGCCGTATGACGTCGATCGCGACGGGTTCGTGATGGGCGAGGGCGCGGGGGTCGTCGTGCTCGAGGAATATGAGCACGCCAAGGCGCGCGGCGCGAAAATCTATGCCGAGGTGATCGGCTACGGCCTGTCGGGCGACGCCTATCACGTCACCGCGCCGCATCCCGAAGGGTCGGGCGCGTTCCGGTCGATGGAAATGGCGATGAAGAAGTCGGGGCTGGAGTTGTCCGATATCGACTATATCAACGCGCACGGCACCTCGACCCCGCTCGGCGATGAACTCGAACTCAGCGCGGTGCGGCGGCTGTTCGGCAACAATATCGACACGTTATCGATGTCGTCGACCAAATCGGCGATCGGGCATCTGCTCGGTGGGGCGGGGGCGGTCGAATCGATCTTCTGCATCCTCGCGATGCGCGACCAGATCGTGCCGCCGACGCTCAATCTCGACAACCCGAGCGAGGGCTGTGCCGGGGTCGATCTCGTGCCGCATGTCGCCAGGAAGCGGAGCGTGAAGGCGGTGCTGAACAATTCTTTCGGCTTCGGCGGCACCAATGCGTCGCTGGTGATGCGGGCGATTTAGCGATGTATGCCGCTTCCCCGGCGAAGGCCGGGGTCCAGCTACCAACGCTCCGAGACTGGACCCCGGCCTTCGCCGGGGAAGCCGAACAATGAGGCGACTCGGCTGCTTTGGCCTAATGATTGGTCTCCTCGGCATCGCCGCGGTGTTCTTCGTCGCGCAACGCTGGTCGGGGCAGTGCCCGGCGACTCGCCCGCTCACC
>JBBSTE010000053.1:0-13336 GCA_038236185.1 Sphingomonadales bacterium
CCCCCCCCCCCCGCCGGGGCGCGGGCCCGCCCGGGCCCCCCGCACACCACCCCCACCGCCCCGCCCGCCCCGGGCCCACGCCGGACCGGCACGGAAGCGCACGATGCCCTCGGTCACCTCATACCCGGGCCGCCCGCCGAGGACATAGCCGAGCGTCGACTTGCCCGCACCGTTCGGCCCCATGATCGCATGCACCTCGCCCGCGTTCACGGTGAGGGTCAGGCCCTTGAGGATTGGCTTGCCGTCGATTTCGGCATGGAGGTTTTCAATCTTGAGCATTGGATTTCCAAGCTTGAAGCTGATCGGCGAGGAAGAGGATCGCCATTATTAGTGGCAATCCGTACACGACCGCAGCCAACATCAATTGCACCGGATCCGTGAAGTCGGCGAACGGCACAGACCAGGGTTGATTGTTGAAAGCGAACCAGAAAAGAACAAGCGGAACTGCCATGAGAACCCATAGCGCGCCAAGCGCGCCGAACAGCCGTTTTGTCATCACCCCACGCTCCCCTCAAGACTGATCCCCAGCAGTTTCTGCGCTTCTACCGCGAATTCCATCGGCAGTTGCTGGAGCACTTCGCGCGCGAAACCGTTGACGATCAGCGTCACCGCCGCCTCGCTGTCGAGCCCACGCGACATTGCGTAGAACATCTGGTCGTCGCTGATCTTCGAAGTCGTCGCCTCATGCTCGATCTGCGCACTGGGATTGCGGACCTCGATATAGGGCACGGTGTGCGCGCCGCACTTGTCGCCGAGCAGCAGGCTGTCGCACTGGGTGAAGTTGCGCACGCCCTCTGCGCCGGGAGCGACGCGGACGAGGCCGCGGTAGGTGTTGTCGCTGCGGCCCGCGCTGATCCCCTTCGACACGATCGTCGAGCGCGATCCCTTGCCGTTGTGGATCATCTTGGTGCCGGTATCGGCCTGCTGGAAATTGTTGGTGACCGCGACCGAATAGAATTCGCCGACGCTGTTCTCGCCGTTCAGGATGCACGACGGATATTTCCAGGTGATCGCGCTGCCGGTTTCGACCTGGGTCCAGCTGACCTTGCTGTTGCGGCCCTGGCACAGCGCGCGCTTGGTGACGAAATTGTAGATGCCGCCCTTGCCGGTCTCGTCGCCGGGATACCAGTTCTGGACGGTCGAATATTTGATCTCGGCATCGTCGAGCGCGACGAGTTCGACGACCGCGGCGTGGAGCTGGTTTTCGTCGCGCATCGGCGCGGTGCAGCCTTCGAGATAGGACACATACGCGCCCTTGTCGGCGACGATCAAGGTGCGTTCGAACTGGCCGGTGTTTTCGGCGTTGATGCGGAAATAGGTGCTGAGCTCCATCGGGCAGCGTACGCCCTCGGGGATGTAGACGAAGGTGCCGTCGCTGAAGACCGCGCAGTTGAGCGTGGCGAAGTAATTGTCGTGCTGCGGAACGACCTTGCCGAGCCATTTGCGGACGAGATCGGGATATTCCTTGATCGCCTCGCTGATCGACCGGAAAATGACCCCCGCGGCTTCGAGTTCCTTGCGGAAGGTCGTTGCCACCGAGACGCTGTCGAACACCGCATCGACCGCGACGCGGCGCGGCAATTCGGCGCCCTCGACGCCGGCGAGCACTTTCTGCTCGCCGATCGGGATGCCGAGCTTTTCGTAGACGCGCAGGATTTCGGGATCGACCTCGTCGAGGCTGCCGAGCTTGGGCTTGGCCTTGGGTTCGGCGTAATAATAGGCGTCCTGGTAATCGATCGGCGGCACGTTGAGCTTCGCCCAGTCGGGCGGGGTCATCGTCAGCCACAGCCGGTACGCCTTCAGCCGCCAGTCGAGCATCCATTCGGGCTCGCCCTTCTTGGCGCTGATGAAGCGGACGGTGTCTTCGGACAGGCCCTTGGGCGCGAATTCCTGCTCGATATCCGAGCTGAAGCCCCATTCATAGGTCTTGGCGACGGCGGCGTACGCCTCGGCATTGCGGGTGGCCATGTTACGCCTCGACTTCCAAATTCGTATCCCGGCGAAGGCCGGAACCCTGGGTAATGAACGGATCGGCCATCCCGCCAACACTCCGGCCTGCGCCGGAGTACGGACCGGCAAGAGACGCGAGGCTGACCCCGGCAAGCGCACCGCGCACCGCGTCGTTGACCGCATTCCAGTGCGGCTTCACCCGGCAATTCTCCTCGATGCAGCAATCGTGCGCGCCGGTCTCGACGCAGGTCGTCAGTGCGATCGGCCCCTCGACCGCCTCGACGATGTCGGCGAGCGTGATCGCCGACGGCGGGCGCGCGAGGCGGAAGCCACCGCCGGTGCCGCGCGCGCTCTCGATCAGGCCGGCCGCGCTGAGGCGGCTGACGAGTTTCTGCGCGGTCGGGAGGGGCACACCGGTTTCCTCGGCCAGCAATGTCGCGTTGAGTCGCGACGACGCGCCGCAATGGCGCGCCGCGGCGGAGAGCAGCACGACGGCGTAGTCGGCGAGGCTGGAGAGCTTCATTTGCGAGCGGTTCTCAAATCGGAGTAAATCGGTCCGATTGCGATGTGGGGGTGGAGGGCGCGGAGGTCAATGTCTGTCTGATCGCCTCCCGGCGATGGACGCGCGTGAGCGCGTCAAAGACTCAAACTCAGGTATCGCTTATAATCCGGTGCACCTGACCGCCGAGGGCGAGGCGCTGGGTGATCGTCAGCTTCGCGAGCTGCGTCGGCTCGGTGCGCATCTGCTTCGGGGTCAGGCCGGTGAATTGCTTCATCTCGCGGATCAGATGCGACTGGTCGTAGAAGCCCTCGCAGAGCAATTCGTCGAGCGTCGCGCTGCCGCTGGCGAGCGCGACCGCGGCGCGCAGCGCGCGGTATTTGCGCGCGAGCACCTTGGGCGGCGCGCCGTAGAGCGCGTTGCAGCGCCGCTCGACCTGACGGCGCGACATGCCGGTGGACGCGGCGAGATCGTCGAGATCGGGCGACACGCTGTCGGCGAGCCACGCGTCGATCCGCCGCGCGAAATCGAGCGAGCGCGAATCGTTGCCCGCGATCAGCGCGCGGACGAACGACTCGGCGACCGCGACCTTCGCGTCGGTCCCCTTGGCGACTCGCATCGCCATCATCGCGGTCGCCGCCGGGGCGCCGAACAAGGATTCGCCATCGAGGACGCGGTTGAGCATCGCCGACGCCTCGATGCCCAGCATCGCCGCCCATCCCGCCGGCTGGATGCCGAGCCCGATCACCTCGACCGGGCCTTCCGCCTGCGTCCGCATCGCCCCGCTGGTCGGCCCGATGACATGCGTCGGGCCGGCGTCCTGTCGCGAACCGTCCGGGAAAGTATAGCTTGCGATGCCGCCACTTAGCCGGAAACGCATCTGTGCATGATCGGCGCGCTCGACATCTTCGAACATCGGCACATCGGCGCGAAAGTGATAGAACAACGTGACGAACGATTGCAGGTCCTCGGGCGGGACCCGGTAGTCCAGCTCAATATCCGACACGGTGCGTCCCCGTTCTATTTTGCCGGATAGTACCGCGTCGCGCCGATAAACAAAAGCGGCCCGACGATCGAGATCGCCGGGCCGTAAAGGTAGAGCGCCCAAGACCGGGCGCCCTTCGGGTCGCAACGCCTGTAAAGCCGATCGCACGGTCAAAGTATTGGACGGAATCGACGGCACGCGGGCCGCAAAGCGTTATTTCTTACAAGTCTTCGATTCTCGCGCGCGGCATGGCAGGGCGCAGGCATGAGCTTTCCGTTTCGCCCCGCCCTGTTCGCGCTTGATGCCGAGCGCGCGCATCGCCTTACCGTCCGGACGCTGGCCGCGTGGGGACGCGCGGGCACGCCGCTGGCGACGCGGATCGACGATCCGATCCTGGCGACGCGCGTGGCGGGGATCGATTTCGCCAACCCGGTCGGGCTGGCGGCGGGGGTCGACAAGGACGCCGAGGCGGTGCGCGGCTTCCTGGCGCTCGGTTTCGGCAGCGTCGAGGTCGGGACGCTGACGCCGCGCGCGCAGCCGGGCAACCCGAAGCCGCGGCTGTTCCGGCTGGTCGAGGACCGCGCGGTGATCAACCGGATGGGGTTCAACAATGGCGGGATCGACGCGGCGCTGGCGCGGATTCCGGAGCGGCGCGCGGGCGTGCTCGGCATCAATGTTGGCGCCAACAAGGATTCGACGGATCGGGTTGCGGATTATGCGACCGGAGTCGCGGCGGCGCCGCGGCAGGCGGATTATGTGACGATCAACGTCAGTTCGCCCAACACGCCGGGCTTGCGCGACTTGCAGCACGGGGCGGCGCTTGAGGAATTGCTCGCGGCGTCTCGCGAAGCGGGGGAGCGGACGCCGGTGTTCCTGAAGGTCGCCCCCGATCTCGACGGAGCGACGATCGACTCGATCGCGCGCGCGGCGATCGATCACCGGATCGACGCGGTGATCGTCGGCAATACGACGGTTTCGCGACCGGAACTGCGATCCCCAAAACGCGATGAGACCGGCGGGCTGTCGGGAGCGCCGCTCGCCGCGCTCGCCCGCCAAAGACTGGTCGATTTCCGGAGTGCGACGGGCGGAAAGATGCCGCTGATCGCGGTCGGCGGGATCGGCTCTGCCGACGAGGCCTATGCCCGCATCCGCAGCGGCGCGAGTCTGGTCCAGCTCTACACCGCGATGGTCTATGAAGGACCGGGATTGCCCGCACGGATCGCGCGCGGGCTGGCGGCGCTGTTGCGGCGCGACGGGTTCGCGAGCGTCGGAGATGCGGTCGGTGCCGAACCGTAACCGTTCGTTTCGAGCGAAGTCGAGAAACGGCAACAGGCGCTACTCCAGCGTTTCTCTACTTCGCTCGAAACGAATGGGAGACTTGGTTGACGTAGCGTCTTGCGCGCCCGGGTCAGCGGACTAGGGTCGCGCCCGATGAAGACCTTACCGCTGCTATTCGCCGCCCTGATCCTTCCGACCGTCGCTTCCGCTCAGGGAATCGTGACCTCCGCCGATCCGCGCGCGACCGAGGCGGGGCGCGAAATCTTGCGCGAGGGGGGCAGTGCGACCGATGCGGCGATGGCGATGATGCTGGCGCTGACCGTCGTGGAGCCGCAATCGTCGGGCATCGGCGGGGGCGGTTTCTTCGTCCATCACGACGCGAAAAGCGGAACGGTCGATACGATCGACGGCCGCGAGAAGGCACCCGCGGCCGCGACGCCGCAGCGCTTCCTCGGCGCGGACGGCAAGCCCCTGCCCTTCATCCAGGCGTTCCAGGGGGGGAAATCGATCGGGGTGCCGGGCAATGTCCGGCTGATGGCGCTTGCCGAGAAGAAATGGGGCCGGTTGAAGTGGGCGGCGCTGTTCCAGCCCGCGATCCGGCTCGCCGAGGACGGCTATCGGGTGACCAGACCGCTCGCGGCCGGGAGCAGCCGCGTCCTGCCGCTGTGGCCGCGTTTCCCGGCGACCGCCGCCCAATATACCGACGGTGGCAAGCCGCTGACCGAAGGCGCGACAGTCAAGAACCCCGCACTCGCCAAGACGCTCAGGCTTCTCGCTGCCAAGGGGCCGGACGCCTTCTACACCGGCGAGAACGCCGCCGCGCTGCTCGCCGCCGCGACCGAGACCGCGGTCGCGCCGAGCGACATCACCGCCGCCGACCTGACCACTTATCAGGCGAAGGAGCGCCCGGCGGTGTGCGGGATGTACCGCGCGTACAAGATCTGCGGGATGGGGCCGCCGTCGTCGGGGGCGACGACGGTGTTGCAGGTGCTCGGGATGCTCGAGCGCTTCGACATGGCGAAGATGGGCAAGGATTCGTCGGTCGCGTGGCATTTGATCGGCGAGGCGATGCAGCTCGCCTACGCCGACCGCGAGAAATATCTCGGCGACAGCGATTTCGTTTCGGTGCCGGTCGCGGGACTCATCGACCCGGCCTATGTCGCGAGCCGATCGAAGCTGATCTCCGAAACCGCGACGCTGCCGAAATACGAGGCGGGGACGCCGCCCGGTGCTGGGCCGCGCACCGCGGCGGAACAGCGCGAGGTGCCGGGGACGACGCATTTCATCGCGATCGACAAAAGCGGCGACATCGTCTCGATGACCTCGACGATCGAGGGGCCGTTCGGCAGCCAGATCATCGCGAACGGATACATGCTGAACAACGAGTTGACCGATTTCACCTTCGCGCCCGAGAACGACGGCGCGCCCGTCGCCAACCGCGTCGAAGGCGGTAAGCGGCCGCTGTCGTCGATGTCGCCGACGATTGTCTACAAGGACGGAAAGCCGGTGTTCGTCGTCGGCGCGGCGGGGGGCAAGACAATCATCATGCAGGTCGCGAAGGCGATCATCGCACATCTCGACTGGGGCTTGCCCGCGCGCGACGCGATCGGCGTGCCGTTGCTGTATTTCAACCGCGCCGGACTGGTGATCGAACAGGGGACGCCGCTCGAGGCGATGAAGCCCGCGCTCGAGGCGCTGGGACACAAGGTCTCGACCGCGACGTTACCGCTGAAGGCGAACGCGGCGGAGTTGACCGCGCGGGGCTGGGTCGGGGCGGCGGACCCAAGAAGCGTCGGGACGGCGCTCGGCGAATGACCATCCGCCGCCTCGAACATTTCCCCAATCTCGTGACGATGTTCTTCGCGCGCGCCGCGGTGAAGGGCGATGCGCCGTTCCTCTGGGCGAAACGCGACGGCGCTTGGGCGGCGACGTCCTGGTCCGACGCCGCGCGGCAGGTCGCGAGCCTCGCCACCGCGCTGAAGGCGATCGGACTTAATCCCGGCGACCGCGTGATGCTGGTCAGCGAGAATCGTCCCGAATGGTGCATCAGCGACCTCGCGATCATGGCCGCGGGCTGCGTCACTGTGCCGACGTACATCACCAATACCGAGCGCGACCACGCGCACATCATCGAGAATTCGGGCGCGCGCGCGGTGATCGTCTCGACGCAGAAACTCGCGCAAACTTTGATGCCCGCGGTGGTGCGGTCGATCCACGCGCAGATCGTGATCGGAATCGACCAAGTCCGCGCGTCCGGCGGGATCGAATGCCACGGCTGGCAGCAATTGATCACGGATCATCCGGCGAATGCGGAAGGCGTCGCGGCGACCATCGATTTCAAACGCAGCGACCTGGCCTGCATCATCTACACCAGCGGCACCGGCGGTAGCCCGCGCGGGGTGATGCAGCACCATGGCGCGATCCTCCACAACGTAAACGGTTGTTGCACCGTCATCAGTGAGGATTTCGGCTGGGAGGACGAGGTCTTCCTATCGTTCCTGCCCTTGAGCCACGCCTACGAACATACCGGCGGGCAGCATTTCCCGATCGGGCTGGGCGCCGAAATCTATTATGCCGAGGGGCTGGAAAAGCTCGCCAGCAACATCGAGGAGGTGCGCCCGACGATCATGGTCGTCGTGCCGCGGTTGTTCGAGGTGCTGCGGACGCGCATCTCCAAGACGATCGAGAAACAGGGCGGACTGGGCCGGAAATTGCTCGGCCTCGCGCTCGATGTCGGCGCGCGGCGGTACGAGGATCGGATGCGGTTGATCGACCGGCCCGGTGCGCTGGTCGTCGACGCGCTGTTCAAGAAGAAGATCGGCAAGAAATTCGGCGGTCGCATGAAGGCGATGGTCTCCGGCGGCGCGCCGCTGACCCCCGAGGTCGGGGTGTTCTTCCAGTCGCTCGGTCTGTGTTTCCTGCAAGGCTATGGCCAGACCGAGGCGGCGCCGGTGATCTCGTGCAATCGCCCCTCGGTCGGGCTCAAGATGGATACCGTCGGTCCACCGCTCGCCAATACCGAGGTCAGGATCGCCGAGGATGGCGAGATCCTGGTGCGCGGCGAACTCGTCATGCACGGTTACTGGCGCAACGAGGCGGAGACCGCGCGCGTGCTTAAGGATGGCTGGCTCCACACCGGCGACATCGGCGAAATCGACGAGCGCGGCCGCATCAGGATCACCGATCGCAAGAAGGACCTGATCATCAACGACAAGGGCGACAATGTCGCGCCGCAAAAGGTCGAGGGGATGCTGACGCTCCAGCCCGAGATCGTCCAGGCGATGATCGCGGGCGATCGCAAGCCGCACATGATCGCGGTGGTCGTCCCCGATCCCGAATGGACGCAGGAATGGTGCGCCGCGAACGGGGCGGAATGCTCCTTCGAGAAGCTGGCGCACGACCCCGTCTATCGCACCGCGATCGGCCAGGCGATCGAGCGGACCAACCGCGACCTGTCGGTGATCGAACGGGTGCGGCGGTTCATCATCGCCGACGAACCGTTCGGGATCGAGAACGAGCAATTGACCCCGAGCCTGAAGATCAGGCGGCACGTGCTGAAGCAGGTGTACGGCGAACGGCTCGACGCGCTTTACCGATCCTAGAGTCGAATTCGATCACCTCGAATCGTCATCCCGGCGAAAGCCGGGATCCAGGGTCAGGAGTGACACCGCCTGAGATCCTAGATTCCGGCTTTCGCCGGAATGACGAGGATGGTTCAATCTGGTCGAATCCGACTCTAGAGCGAAACACGTGAAATGTGAATCGTCTTTGCGAGCGAAGCGAACCAATCCAGCGGCCTGTTCCTGGATTGCTTCGCGACGCTCGCAACGACGGTCGGTGCAGATTTAACGCGCGTTGCTCCCGGCGCGCCTATGCGTCGCCCAGCAACCGCGCGATCACCAAATCCGCCGCCGCGTCCGCGCTGAACTCGGTCGTGTCGATCACCAGTTCGGCATTGTTCGGCGCCTCGTACGGCGAATCGATCCCGGTGAAGTTCGCGAGCTCGCCCGCGCGCGCCTTGGCGTAGAGGCCCTTCTCGTCGCGATCCTCGGCGACGCTCAGCGGCGTATCGACGTGGATTTCGAGGAACTCGCCGGGCGCCATCATCTGCCGCACCATCTCGCGCTCGGCGCGGAACGGGCTGATGAACGCGGTGATCACGATGATCCCGGCGTCGGTCATCAGCTTGGCGACCTCGCCGACGCGGCGGATGTTCTCGACGCGGTCGGCGTCGGTGAAGCCGAGATCGCGGTTGAGGCCGTGGCGCACATTGTCGCCGTCGAGCAGGAAGGTGTGGCGGTTCATCCGCACGAGCTTCTTTTCGACGATATTGGCGATCGTCGATTTGCCCGCGCCACTGAGGCCGGTGAACCACAGCACCGCGGGCTTCTGGTTTTTCAGATCGGCGTGCTTGGCGCGGCCGATATCCATCGGCTGCCAGTGGACGTTGTCCGCGCGGCGCAGCGAGAAATGGATCATCCCCGCCGCGACCGTCGCGTTGGTCAGCTTGTCGATGAGCACCAAGCCGCCGAGATCGCGATCCTTCTCGTAGGGTTCGAACACGATGTTGCGATCGACCGAGATGTTGGCGACGCCGATCGCGTTCAAGTCGAGCGTCTTCGCCGCGAGCTGCTCCATCGTATTGACGTTGATCTGATATTTCGGCGCGGCGATCTGCGCGGTGACCATCTGCGTGCCGAGCTTGAGCCAATACGGCCGGCTCGGCAGCATCTCCTCGTCGGCCATCCAGACGATCGTCGCCTCGAACTGGTCGGAGGCTTCGGGCGGATCGGTCGCGATCGCGATCACATCGCCGCGCGAGCAATCGACCTCATCGGCGAGCGTCAGCGTCACCGACTGGCCCGCGACGCCCTGTTCGAGATCGCCGTCCATCGTGACGACGCGGGTAACGGTCGAGGTCTTGCCCGACGGCAGCACGCGTACCTTGTCGCCCGGCGCGATCGTCCCCGCCGAGATCAGCCCCGAAAAGCCGCGGAAATCGAGATTTGGCCGGTTGACCCATTGCACCGGCATCCGGAACGGCTTTGCCTGATCCGAGACCTGATCGACCTCGACGCTTTCGAGATGCCCGATCAGCGTCGGGCCGGTGTACCACGGCGTATTGTCGGAGAGCGCGACGAGGTTGTCGCCCTTGAACCCCGAAATCGGCATCGCGGTGAAATCGGTGATGCCGATCTCGTCGGCGAAGGCGCGATAGTCGGCGACGATCGCGTCATATTTGGCCTGATCGTAATCGATCAGGTCCATCTTGTTGACCGCGAGTACCAGATTCTTGATGCCGATCAGATGCGCGAGATAACTGTGCCGCCGCGTCTGGACGAGTACGCCCTTGCGCGCGTCGATCAGGATCACCGCGAGGTCGGCGGTCGAGGCGCCGGTCACCATGTTGCGGGTATATTGTTCGTGGCCCGGGGTATCGGCGACGATGAACTTGCGCTTTTCGGTCGAGAAGAAGCGGTAAGCGACGTCGATCGTGATGCCCTGTTCACGCTCGGCGGCGAGGCCGTCGACAAGAAGCGCGAAGTCGATTTCCTGCCCCTGCGTGCCGACCCGCTTCGAATCCGATTCGAGCGCGGCGAGCTGATCCTCGAAGATCATCTTCGAATCGTAAAGCAAGCGCCCGATCAGGGTGGATTTGCCATCGTCGACGGAGCCGCAGGTGATGAAGCGCAGCAGCGTCTTGTGCTGATGCTGTTCGAGATAGGCGTCGATGTCCGACGCGATCAGCGCGTCGGTCTGATAGACGGAATCGGCGGGCGTCGTGTCGCGCGCCTCAGCCTGTCCCTGCATGCGTGAAGTCCTCAACGTGTTGGATGCTCGCAGGTCCGGTAGGCGATATCGCGGGTTCCAAGCAAGCGACTCGCGTCGCCGTCCCGCCTTTGGTAGGCGAGCCGCGACCCCGCTGCCGGGCGACAAATCGCTAGGAGACCGCGCATGACCGACACCGAAGCCACCCCGGCCGAGACCGTGAAGAAGGAAACGTCTCCCGAGCAGGAGGCCAACAAGATCGTCGTCCGCGCGCTCGCGCGGGCGCTGGCGCGGATGGATGCCGGCAAGGGCGACCTGAAAACCGTCTGGACCGAGGGCCGCGCCAAATACATCGACGAGGGGAGGAAACTCGCCAAGGCGCTGAGGAAAGAGCGCGTGACGCTGACGGTCGAGCCGCAGGCGGACGCTACGCCGAACCCGGACGACTGACCGGTCGCCGTCGGATCAATTGGCAACGACCCCCGCCTTCGCGGGGGTTGACGCTTCGGAACCCCCGGCCTTCGCCGGGGATTCCGTGGCGCGTCAAAAATACCCTTCCTGCTTCTTCTTTTCCATCGACGCCGCCTGATCGTGGTCGATCACGCGGCCTTGGCGTTCCGATGTGGTCGTCAACAACATCTCCTGAATCACTTCGGACAGGGTCGCGGCATCGCTCTCGACCGCGCCGGTCAAGGGAAAGCAGCCGAGCGTCCGGAAGCGGATCGATCGTTCGACGATCTCCGGCCGGTGGCCCATCACCGCCTCCAGCCGATCGAGGTCGTCGGCCATGAACAACTGGCCATCGTGGACATAGGTCGGGCGGGGCGCGCTGAAATACAGCGGGACGATCGGGATGTCGTTGAGCTGGATATACTGCCAGATGTCGAGCTCGGTCCAGTTCGAGATCGGGAAGATGCGGATGCTCTCGCCCTTGGCTTTGCGCGCGTTGTAGAGGTGCCACAGTTCGGGGCGCTGGTTCTTCGGATCCCAGCGGTGGTTGGCCGAGCGGAAGCTGAACACGCGCTCCTTCGCGCGGCTTTTCTCCTCGTCGCGCCGGGCGCCCCCGAACGCCGCGTCGAAACCGTATTTGTCGAGCGCCTGCTTCAGTCCCTCGGTCTTCCACATGTCGGTGTGGAGCGCGCCGTGATCGAACGGGTTGATCCCGCGCGCCTGTGCCTCGGGATTCTGATAGACGAGCAATTCCATGCCCGATTCCTGCGCCATCCGGTTGCGCAGTTCGTACATCGCCTTGAACTTCCACGTCGTGTCGACATGGAGCAACGGAAACGGCGGCGGCGAGGGATAGAAGGCCTTGCGCGCCAGATGGAGCATCACCGCCGAATCCTTGCCGACGCTGTAGAGCATCACCGGCTTTTCGGATTCGGCGACGACCTCGCGCATGATCTGAATCGATTCGGCCTCGAGGCGTTCGAGATGGGTCAGCGTACGCGCCATGTCAGCGGGCTCCGGGTTGGGTCTGGCGATTGGGATAGAAGGGGCCGAGCGCGGCGGCTTCATGCCCGCCGGTCGCGACGAAGCCCGGGTTGAAATAATGCGGCTTGCCGTAGGCAAGCGGTTTGCCGTCGAGATCGTAGGTCATCCCGCCCGCCGCGCGCAGCACCGCGTCGCCCGCGGCGGTGTCCCATTCCATCGTCGGCCCGGCGCGGGGATAGAGATCGGCCTTACCGTCGGCGACGAGCAGGAATTTCAGGCTCGATCCGATCGATACTCGGTCGCCCGCTTCGCAATGCGCGAGATAGGCGTCGGTTTCGGGGGTCGAATGGCTCTTCGAGGCGACCGCGCGCGGCGCGGGGGCGCAGGCGACACAGCCGATCCGGCGGAACTCACCCTTCTCGCCGTCGATCGGCCAGGACGCCGAGAACGCGCCGGCAGCCTCGCCCCACCACATCGTCCCCTCGGCGGGGGTGTAGACGACGCCGAGGATCGGCACGCCCTTGTCGATCAGCGCGATATTGACGGTGAAATCCTCACCGCCGCTCAGGAATTCCTTGGTCCCGTCGAGCGGATCGACCAGGAAGAAGCGCTCGCTGACGCCGGGCTGGCGCCCCGCCGAGGATTCCTCCTCGGCGACGACGGGTACGCCCGCGGCGACGCGTTCGAGCACCTTCAGGATCACCGCCTCGGCCTCGCGATCGGCGACTGTCACCACCGATTTGTCAGCCTTGGTCTCCGCGGTCACGCCCGCGGCACGGTGGCGCATTACGACCTGCCCGGCCTCGTGCGCCGCATCGAGCAACGCCGTCATCATGTCTTCGCTCAAGTCGATTCCCGCCGATAGGTTGGCCGCAAGGCCGTGGTCGATAGGGAAACGCCGGCATCTTGTCGAGAACGTGGGACAGAGGAAACGGGGGCCGAGCGTTCCCGACAGGAAAGCGGACGCCGCATGACTTGAAACCGTAACGCACAAGAGACGCGGGTGTAATATTCGGCTGGCAGGGCGCTCGGGCAAGGGGGACGCGACCCATGCCGACGACCGACACGATTGCCCACGTCACCGATCTGCTCGATTTCACCACCAGCCGCCCGCATGCGCCCGAGCGCATCGCCGAGAGGACACGCTACCGGACGATCTGGATCAGCGACGTCCATCTCGGCACGCGCGGCTGCAATGCGGGGATGCTCATCGACTTCCTCGACCATGTCGATAGCGAGACGATGTTTCTCGTCGGCGACATGATCGACGGCTGGCGCCTTAGGGTCAGGACCCATTGATCCGAGCGGCATGATCTGATTCAGGCTCCGTGAGGAGACTGGGCATGAGCAACCTTTACTGGCTGACGGACGAGCAGATGGCGCGGCTTGAGCGGTATTTTCCCAAGAGCCATGGGAAGCCC
>JBBSTE010000054.1:0-10999 GCA_038236185.1 Sphingomonadales bacterium
CCCCCCCCCCCCCCCCGCCCCGCGCGCTCGCCCCCCCCGCCCGGCCGGCGCCGGCCCGCGCCCCCCGCCCCCCGCCCGCCCCCCGCCCCCCCCCCCCTTCCCTCCGAGGTTGGGGTGGGGGGGTGGGGGGTTGGGGCGGGGCCCGCGACACGCCCGTGAGGGCGTCAATCAAAGCGCCTTTTCGTACACCTGATAGACCTTGTTGACGCGGCACTGGATCGCCTCGGCGATCGAGCGCATCCCCTGATTGTCGTCGAGGATCCAGCCGATCTCGCCGCGCGTCGCGCCATAATGTTCGATCGAGGCGCGGCGGATATATTCGATCATCATGAAGGCGAGCTGGCTCGCCATCCGCGACGATTGCAATTCCTTGACGACCCCCATCAGCGGCACGCGCATCGTCTTCACCTTCGGACGGCGCAGCCACCACAGCAGCTTCGCCCAGCCCAACGGAAACAGGCTCCCCTTCATCGGCGCGATCGCCTCGTTGAGATCGGGCAGCGTGATCATGAACGCGACCGGCCTGCCGTCGACCTCGGCGATGCGGATCAGTTCGTTGAACACGATCGGCTTCAGCTTCACGCCGACATCCTTGATCTCGGGCGGGGTGAGCGGCACGAACCCCCAATTGTCCGACCAGGCGTCGTTCAGGATCGCGAGGATGATCGCGGCTTCCTCGTCGAACTTCGACTTGTCGACCTCGCGGATACGAATGCGCGGGTTGCGCTCGCCCGATTCGATGATCCGCTTCAACAGCGGCGGAAATTCCTGCGTGATGTCTAGCTCGTAGGTCAGCAATTGCTTAACCGGCGCGTAGCCCGCCGCCTCGATCCAGGTGCGATATTCGGGCTTGGCGTGGCCCATCATCACCGTCGGCGGATGATCGTAGCCGTCGATCAGCAATCCGGGGTCTTCCCACACCGACATGCTGATCGGCCCAAGCGCGCGGGTGACCTCTTCGCCGCGCAGCCAATCCTCCGCGCGGGCGAGGAGCGCGCGAAATACGTCTTCGCGCTCGGCCTCCATCAGACCCCATTGGCCGCTGCCGGGGCCGAAGCCCTGGTCGGCGGGCATTTCCTGCGCCAGCGTATCGATATGCGCGGAGATGCGGCCGACGAGCGTCTTGCCCTCATAGGCGAGGAACAGTTGCGCCTTGGCGTGGCTGAACCAGCCGTTCTTGGCGGGTGTGATGAGTCCGATCGCCTCGAATTTCAGCGGCGGGACCCAATTGGGATCGTCCTTGTAGAGCCGGAACGGCAGGTCAACGAACGCCTTGCGATCGCGGTTCGTCTCGACCGGGCGGATGGTGATATCTGACATTCGCGCGCCTCTAGAGCTTTCGGGGTGAAACGTCACCGTCTCGCCACTATGTTGGGGCAATGGACCGCGCCATGAACACCTTGACCCTCGATCGCCGCGAAGCCGCGACCGCCGCGCGAGCCGCCGCCGCGGGCCGACAGGCCGACGACAAGGCGATGCTGAAGGTCGCGGCGGACCTCACCCGCGACCTCAACCCGCCGAGCGCCGCGATCTACTGGGGCGATCTGATCGCGTCGGCGCTCGTCGGCTATGCCGCGCTGGTCGGCGCGATGATGGTGGGGTCCACTGCCCTCGCGGTTGCGCTGGGTGTGGTCGCGGTGCTGGCGCTCTATCGCGCGATGAGCTTCATCCACGAACTGACGCACATCAAACACAGCGCGCTCCCCGGCTTCCGCGCGTGCTGGAACGCGCTGATCGGCGTGCCGATGCTGATCCCGTCGTTCCTGTACGAGGGCGTTCACCAGCTTCATCACGCGCGGACGCGTTACGGTACCGCGGACGATCCCGAATATCTCCCGCTCGCGCTGATGCGCCCCTGGACGTTGCCGCTTTTCGTCGTCGTGTCGGCGCTGGCGCCGCTCGGACTATTTATCCGTTTCGCGATTCTCGCGCCTCTCTCGGCGCTGTCGCTGCGGCTGCGCGCGGCGGTGATCGCGCGCTATTCGTCTCTGTCGATCAACCCGGGCTTCCGCCGCCGGATGCCCGAAGGTGAGGAAAGGGTGCGCTGGACCCGGCTGGAGATCGCCGCGAGTGTTTGGGCGATCGCGCTGATCGTCTTGGCGGTGACGGGCGTACTGCCGCTGCGCGCGTTCCTCATCGTGATGGCGGTCGCTTCGAGCGTAGCGCTGCTCAATCAGGTCCGTACGCTCGTCGCGCATCTGTGGGAAAACGAGGGCGAGGCGATGACCGTCACCGCGCAATATCTCGACACGGTCAACGTCCCGCCGCCCGCGTTGCTGCCGGTGCTGTGGGCGCCGGTCGGCCTGCGTTACCACGCGCTGCATCACTTGTTGCCGGGGTTGCCCTATCACGCGCTGGCCGAGGCGCATCGCCGGATTTCGGCGGCGCTCGATGGCGAATCGCCGTATCACAGTGCGAGCTATCCGGGACTGCCGGGGCTGGTGACGCAACTCGCGCGAGGGGCGATGCGTCCGCGCTGATCTATTCCTCGGTCCGGATCAGCACCGCCTCGCCGATCAGCAGGAACAACAGGAACGGCGCCCAGGCGGCGAGGAATGGCGGATACGCGCCAAGATTGCCCATCGCGAGCGCGGCGTTGTCCGCGACGAAATAGGCGAAGCCCAACGCCATGCCGATCACCGCGCGGACGAACAACTGCCCCGACCGCGCCAGCCCGAACCCCGCCACCGCGCCGAGCAGTGGCATCAGCACCGACGAGATCGGCCCCGACAATTTGTGCCACAACGCGCCTTCGAGCGCCTTGGTCGGGCGCCCGGCATCGTCGAGATCGGAGATTGCCGAGCGCAACGCAGCGAACGACAAGCCGTCGGCATCGACCGTCGCGAGCGTGAACTGGTCGGGCCGCACGCCTTTCGCGATGACGACGCTGCTGAGCCGGTTCAGCGTCCCGCTCGCGACATCGAAGCGCTTGGCGGGCGCGATCCGCCAGCCGTCGCCGTCACGCCTGCCCGTCGGCGCGGTGATGATGGAGCGGAGATTGCCGCCGCCGCGCGCGTACAGCGTCACGCCGCCAAGCACCGCCGCGTTGCCGCGCCCCTTGATCTGGTCGACCTCGATCAGATCGCCACCCGCGCGGACCCAGACGTTGGCGCGGTCGCCGCGATCGATCGGCAGCGCGCCATACTGCACCTTCTGCCATTGATCGAGCGTCGCGGTGCCGCGCGCGACGACGCGGTCGTTGAACGCGAAGCTCAGCACCGCGACGCCGAGGCTCGCGACGATCAGCGGCGCCAGCACCTGATGCGCCGACAGCCCCGCCGCCTTCAGCGCGACGATCTCGCTGTTCTGGTTCATCGTGATGAGCGTCAGGATCGTGCCGAGCAGCACCGAAAACGGCAGAAACCGCGCGACGATCTGCGGTGCGCGGAGTGAGGCGTAACGCCACACCTCGGCATCGCCGTTGCCGGGAAAGGCGAGGATCCGCCCCGATTCGCTCAGCAGGTCGAGCGCCTGGAGCACGAGGACAAGGATCGCGAGGATGCCGAACGTACGGATCAGGAACAGCCGCGCCATGTAAAGGCTGACCGTCCGCGACGGGAAGAAACCCGCAAGGTTCATGTCGGCAGCCCCCGCGCCTCGCGGCGTCCGCCGGGCAGACGCCGCAAGAGCGCCTTCCAGGCGTTGCCGAACACGCGTTCGAGCGCGCCGATCGGCTGGCCGCCGGGGACATAGGCGATCGTGTAATACATCCAGAGCACCAGCCCCGCGAAGATACAGAACGGCCCCCAGAGCGCGATGATCGGATCGACCCGGCCGAGCTCGCCGAACGACGCGCCGTACTGGTTCACCTTGTGATAGGTGACGATCATCACGATCGACAGGAACACGCCGAGCGCCGAGCTCGAGCGTTTCGGCGGCACCCCGAGCGCGACCGCGAGCAGCGGCAGCAGGAACATCGTCGCCACCTCCGCCAGCCGGAAATGGAATTCCGAGCGACTGGCGGCGCGCGCTTTTTCGCTTCCACCGTCGCGGCCGATCTTCGCCAGCTCGGGTAGCGTATATTCGAGGTTGCGCCCGCCGCGGACGCGGAAACTCTCGAACTTGGGCAGGTCGATCGGCAGGTCGTGCGCGCTGAAGGTCAGCACGCGCGGCGTCACGAAATTCGGGCGGTTGTGGATGAGCGTGCCATTGGTCAGGCGAAAGATGATGACGTTGGGATCGTCGGTTGCGAGGAACTGTCCGGTCTCGGCGGTGACGCCGAGCCAGTCGCCCTTGGGCGTCTGCGCATGGACGAAGATGCCCGAGAGCTTGCGCCCGCTGTCGCGGCTGCGCTCGATGCGGATCGTCATCCGGTCGCCCAAATGCGTGAACTCGCCGACCTTGATCGACGCGCCGAGCGCACCGGTGCGCAGCTCGAAGCGCAATTGCTCATAGGCGTAGCGCGCCTTGGGCTGGACATAGCCGACGATCGCGATGTTGAGCGCGGCGAGCACGACCGCGTACGTATACGGCACGCGCAGTAACCGGCGGTAGCTCATCCCGACGCCGCGCATCACGTCGAGTTCCGACGTGGTGGCCAGCCGACGGAAGGCGAGCAGGATGCCGAGCAGCAACCCGATCGGAATGCCGAGTCCGAGATATTCGGGCAGCAAATTCGCCAGCATCTTCCAGACGACGCTGACCGGCCCGCCCTCGGTCGCGACGAAATCGAACAGCCGCAGCATGCGATCGAGCACGAGCAGCATCGCCGAAATGACGAGCGTCGAGATCAACGGCAGCGCGATCAGCCGGGCCATGTAACGATCGATGGATTTCATGGGGGTGGCTGGACGCTCGCTCCGCTGGTCACAAGGCTATAGGGGCGGGCGCCGGGGGTGCCAAGCGCGGGCGGGGACGCTAGGCGAGATAGCCCGCGATGACCTCCTTGCGGATCGCGCTGAACGGCATCGCCGGGCCGATGTCGCCGTTGCACAGTACAGCGAACGTCAGATTGTTCGTGACGTAGGTCTGAAGAACCGCCGCAAAGCCTTTAATCGCGCCGTAGTGCAGGATGCTGGGATGCGGGTTGCTCGGCCCCGAGATCAGAAGGCCGCAGGCATATTCGACGTCGCCGTAATGGGCATCTTCGGCGGAGAAGCGGTTGGCGCTGCTTGGGCGCCCGTCGCGCAGGCGTCCGGCAGCGAGCATGAGATCGATATGCGCGCGATCGAAGAGTTTACCGCCAAGAAGTGCGTGATACCAGCGGCACAGGTCGATCGCCGTCGCCCGCATCGCGCCCGCGCCGCCGGTCTGCGACACATCGATATAAGGAGCATTGTCGAATGGGGCGGCCGCGTCGTCCGTCGGCGTATAGCCCGACGCGCGATCGAGGACGACATCGCCGGGTCGATCGATCGCGGCTGTGGTCAGGCTGAGGGGGGTGAATATTAGTTCGGCCATCGCCCGCTCGAGCGGCATCGCCATAACGCTTTCGATGACCGCGCCGAGCACGATATAATTGGCATTGCTATACAGCCACGCCGTGCCGGGATCGAAATCGAACGGCTTGCCTTGGCGAAAGATGTCGTCCGCGAGCCCGATCTGGGTTTTTGCCACGGTCGGGGGGCCATCCACATCGTCGCTGTGCAGACCGGCGGTCTGATTCATCAGTTCGAGCAACGAGAAATGTGGCAGCGGATGCGCCGATGGAAGGTAGGTCGCTACCGGTACGCGAAGGTCGACCCGGTTCATCGCCGCGAGCTTGAGGATTGCGGCGGCGGTGAATTGCTTCGTCAATGATCCGATGCGGAAGATCGTCCAGCCGGAGACGGGCGTCCGCGTCTCGACGTTCGCGAATCCATAGCTACGCGAAAGGACGATCGCGCCGTTTCGCGCGACTGCGATCGCAGCGCCCGGGCAGGCGTGCGCGGTCAGCGCATTCTCCACCGCGCGATCGATTCCGTCGGGCGGCGCAAGTAGCGGGGCGGCTCGCGCGGCCCTGGCGGACGCAGTCAGCGCCGCACCGCCGGCGAGTAACGCGCGTCGAGATACGGGTATCCTAGCCATCAGTCGCTACTCCCGGCCCCGCCGCGTCACATGCCCCATCTTGCGTCCCGCGCGCGCTTCGCGCTTGCCGTAGAGGTGGAGGTGTGCTCCGGGTTCAGTGAGGATTTCGGGCCAGCGTTCCCAATTCGTGCCGATCAGGTTTTCCATCGTCACCTTTGGCGCGGTCAGCGCGGTGTCGCCGAGCGGCAGGCCGCAGATCGCGCGGACGTGGTTCTCGAATTGCGAGGTCATCGCGCCCTCGATCGTCCAATGCCCCGAATTGTGGACGCGCGGCGCCATTTCGTTGAACACTGGCCCTTCGGGCGTCGCAAAGAACTCGCAGGTCAGCACCCCGACATGATCGAGCGTATCGGCGATCCGCCCGGTCAGCGCCGCCGCCTGCGCCCAATGCGTCGCGATCTCGGCAGGCGCGGGAAGGGTGGAGCGCGCGAGGATCGCATTCTCATGCTCGTTCCACGGCGGTGGATAGCTGACCATCGCGCCGTCCTGGCCGCGCACGAGCAGAATCGAGAATTCATGGGTGAAATCGACGAACGATTCGAGCACCGCCGGGCCGCCGATCGCCTCCCACGCGGGATCGGCGTCGGCCGGGGTCGCGATCCGCGTCTGGCCCTTGCCGTCATAGCCGAGCCGCGTGGTCTTGAGGATGGCGGGCGTGCCAACAGTCGTCAACGCGGCGGTCAGCTCTTCCCGGCTCGTCACCGCGGCCCAGCGCGCCGGGGTGCCGCCAACCGTCTCCACGAATCTTTTCTCGGCGACGCGATCCTGCGATGCGGCGAGGCTCCGCGCGGAGGGGTGGACCGGTACGCGCGCGGCCAGCCACTCGACCGGGACGACATCGATATTCTCGAACTCGTAGGTCACGACATCGCAGGCGGCGGCGAAATCGGCGAGGACGATGCGGTTGTGATAATCCGCGCGGGTCAGCGACGAGGCGGTCTGCGCCGCGACGCTCTCGCTGTCGGGCGCGAGGACATGCGTGCGATAGCCTAGCTGCGCGGCGGCGGCGGCGATCATCCGGCCGAGCTGTCCGCCGCCGAGGATGCCGATCGTCGAGCCCGGGGGCAGCGCCCTCATTCGGGGTTTTCCGCGACACCTTCGGTTTGCGCGGCGCGCCAGGCCTTGAGGCGCTCGGCCAGCGCCGCATCGGACAAGGCCAGGATCGAGGCGGCAAGCAGCCCGGCGTTGATGGCCCCGGCCTTACCGATCGCGAGCGTCCCGACCGGAACGCCGCCGGGCATCTGAACGATCGACAAGAGACTGTCGAGGCCGCTCAGCGCCTGCGATTCCACCGGCACGCCGAGCACCGGAAGATGCGTCATCGACGCCGCCATCCCCGGCAGATGCGCCGCGCCACCCGCGCCCGCGATAATCACCTCTAACCCGCGCTCCGCCGCGCCGGTCGCGTAATCGTAGAGCCGCTGCGGGGTGCGATGTGCAGAAACCACCTTGGCCTCATGCGCCACGTTGAGCGCGTCGAGCGTCTCGGCGGCGTGGCGCATCGTCTCCCAATCGGACTGCGAACCCATGATGATGCCGACCAGCGCCATCGCCGGGGGTTAGCGGGGGGCAGAGGTGAGGGCAACCACGCTGATCTTCTTCTCCTCTCCCGCTTGCGGGAGAGGCCGGGTGAGGGTCTTCTTCTGTTTCGTTCTCAGAAAGAGGAAGACTCCTCACCCTCCCGCTTCGCAGGCCCCTCCCTCTCCCGCAAGCGGGAGAGGGAAAAGAGTCACCGCTCTTTCAAATAGTAACGCTCCGTCGCATTCAGCGCCTCGTCCAATTCATAAACGATCGGTTGCCCGGTCGGGATTTCGAGGCTGGTGATGTCGTCGTCGGGTATCCCCGACAGATGCTTCACCAGCGCGCGGAGCGAATTGCCGTGCGCGGAGATCAGGACACGCTGGCCCTGTGTCAGCGCGGGCGCGATGCGTTCGTCCCAATAGGGCAGCACGCGCGCGATCGTGTCCTTCAGGCTCTCCGTCGCGGGGATCGCGATGCCGGCGTAGCGGCGGTCGTTCGACAGATCGTATTTGCTCCCGGCCTCCATCGGCGGCGGCGGAATGTCGAAGCTGCGGCGCCAGATGTGGACTTGCTCGTGGCCATGCTTCGCCGCGGTCTCGGCCTTGTCGAGCCCGGTGAGCCCACCGTAATGCCGCTCGTTCAATCGCCAATGTTTTTCGACCGGCAGCCACAACCGCCCCATCGCCTCCAGCGCGAGATTGAGCGTCTTGATCGCGCGGGTCTGGAGGCTGGTGAAGGTCAGGTCGAAATCGAGGCCTTTCGCCGCCATCAGCTCGCCCGCCACCTTCGCCTCCGCCGCGCCTTTTTCGGTTACATCGACGTCCCACCAGCCGGTGAAGCGGTTCTCGAGGTTCCAGACGGACTGGCCGTGGCGGATCAGGACTAGGGTGGGCATGGGAACTCCGAGTAAGATCGTCGCCCCGGCGAAGGCCGGGGCCTCTGGCGGCATGCGGCCCCGGCCTTCGCCGGGGCGACGTTAGAGTTCAAGCGTCATGAAGCGATTGTGCGAGCTTGCCGGATAGCCGCCGAACGCCGCGCAATCGACGAAACCGTAACGCTCGTACATCGCGTTGGCGCCGCCGAACATCGGCGCGGTGCCCGTTTCCAGGCTCAGCCGCGCATAGCCGCGCGATCGCGCGACCTGCAGGAGGTGGTCGAGCAAGGTGCGCGCTACACCGCGGCGCAGATGCGTCGGCGCGGTGCGCATCGACTTGATGTCGGCATGGTCGTCATCGAGTTCGCGCAACGCCGCGATCCCGGCCAGCCTGTCGCCGTCCCAAACCGAGAAAAATGTAATCCCCGGCCCCGCCAGCCCGCGCGAATCGAGCGCGTGCGCGTTGTCGACCGGCGTCGAGGCGTGCGCCTCGGCGCGGTGAAGCGCGAGAAGCGCCTCGACCTGCGCGTCGCCGAGGCCGCCCGCCTTTATCGAAATCATGGGCGAATCGCGATCACAAGTCGTCCAGCATCCCGTCGAGCGTTTCGAGGCACGCCACCGCGAGCTTCCTCGATCGTTCGGGCGACCAGCCGAATTCGGGGTTTGGATTGGCGTCGTGGTCCTTGAACGGCATTTCCAGCGTCACCGAAACCGCGCCGAACCGCTCGGCGAGCTGGTTGGTCGACATCGACATATTGGCCTTGCCGGGGGCGGATTTGCTATAGCCTTTCTCGGTCTGGAAATCGGGGGTGCGCGCCGCCAGCCGTCGGCCGAATGCGTAGAATTTTTCGCCGTGTTCGTCGGTCCAGCTCGCGATCCCCTCATAGCCCGCGATGAAGTTTGCCGCGATCGCCTCGTCGCCGTGGACATCGATCGCGAAGACGACACCGGTCTCGTCCATCGCATTCCGGACGCAGAGCACCTCAGGGCTGCGTTCGGCGGTCGGCGCGTGCCATTCGCGGTTGAGGTTCACGCCCGCCGCATTGGTTCGCAAATGCCCGCGTCGTGTACCATCGGGGTTCATGTTGGGGACGATGTTGAGCGTCGCGCGCTCGCGTAGCTTGGCCGACGCGGGCGTCGCGAGCCATTCGAGCGCCCCCTCCATCCAATATTCGACCATCGATTCGCCGGGATGCTGGCGCGCGTAGAGCCAGACCGATTTCGGACCGGTCCCGACGGTGAAGCAGTCGATCGCCTGTCCGTCGAGGCTGCGGCCGAGTTCGCGGTGCGCGAAACCGGGCTGGAGCGCGGTGCGCGCGATCAGCGCCTCGTGCATCTCCATCGTATAGGGCGCGAAATAGGCGAACCAGACGAGATCGGTGTCGCCCGACCAGTCGAACGACAGGACGCCATCGGCATAGGACGTGCCGATCATCCGCCACGCCTGCCGGTCGGTCGAAGCGCGCGCCTTGTACCCCGGCCAGCCGAACGGATAGGCCGACTTGCCCGCGTTCAGGATGCGAAAGCTGAGCCTTCGCCCCTTCGCGCCGGCGACGCGGAAATAGAACCATTGGTAGAAATCGGATTGGTGATCGGCGACGATCTCGAGATCGACACGATCCCCCTTGACGGCAACGACACGGATGTTGCCGCCATCGAAGGCGGCGTTGATGTGCAGAGTCATTTCACCTCGATAGTGCGCCCCGAGTCTCCGGGAAACCCCGTGAAGAGCGCGCGCGCCAACCGCGTCGCGACCGCGGTGGTGTCGGCGCCCGGCGCGTCGAGCGCGGTCAGCGACTGCGCATTGCCCTCCCATACCGCATCCGCGCCGTGACGGATTCGCACCGACAACTCGGTGACGACCCCGGTCCGCGCGCCTCTCCCGCCGAGCGGAAAGCTGACCCCGCCGCCGACGCCCGCGCCGCCCGAATAGCCGCCGCTATACCCGCCGGCGCCAAGGCCAATCGTCACGGGCGATCGGCGCGGGGGCAGCGGGCGGGTGGTGCGGGTGAACGAAACGGTCGCGCGATATTCCGGCGTCGTGCCCGGAGCGGGTGCGGCATAGCCGAGGCGCAATAGCTCGCCCTGCACCGCCGCGGCATATTCCTTATAGTCCAGGCTCGCCGGGCCGCCGCCCGGCAGCGGCTCGACCGCGATCGTGCCGCGCGAGGTCATCGCGTCGTAATGGAACCGCGTCGCCTCGATGGGGAAGGAGGTCGGCCCGGTCGTGCATGCCGATAGTCCGATCGCTATCGTCGTCGCCGCAAATATTCGATAGGCCATCGCCGTCCCTCCTGTTTTCGTTGCGTTGGTGTAA
The DNA here is from genome assembly GCA_038236185.1 of Sphingomonadales bacterium. GTDB lineage: Bacteria > Pseudomonadota > Alphaproteobacteria > Sphingomonadales > Sphingomonadaceae > Sphingomonas. Next base: position 10,719 of record JBBSTE010000054.1, read on the forward strand.
CGCCCGAACGCGGATCGTGTTTCCGCGTGTCGCTCGGGTTGACGAAACCAGGCTCAGCCTATAGGCGCGCCCTCTTTCCAGACACCCGTGAAAACAGCAGACAGAGCCATGAAAATTCGCAACAGCCTGAAGTCGCTGAAGGACCGTCATCGCGACAATCGCGTGATCCGCCGTCGCGGCCGGACCTACGTCATCAACAAGACGAACCGCCGCTTCAAGGCGCGCCAGGGCTGATTTGATTTGGGCGGTGCCGGCCCGCTCCCCCGCCCGGCCTCCCATTC
>JBBSTE010000055.1:0-10825 GCA_038236185.1 Sphingomonadales bacterium
AGCAGGAGCGTTGCGTCGAGAGCGCAGTGCTCGCTACCCAGGGCTCCTGCATTCGCAGGAGCACGGCCCCCTACAGCCCCACCTTCCGCTCCAGCCACTTCGCCGCCGCCTCGGGTGTCGCCTTGGCGTCATCACGATCGACCATGTAATTCGCGCTGCGCATTGCATCGACGGGGATCCGCCCGACGATCGGTTTCAGCGCATCCACGAACCGCGCATCCTTCGCACGCTCGGGCGACACGAGCAGGATCGCGTCATAGCCGGGGATCGCCTGCTTCGGGTCCGACAGCACGGTCAGCCCGTCCGCCGCGATTCGCCCGTCCGACGAAAACGCGCTGATCACGTCGGCGCGCCCGCTCGCCAGCGCGCGGTACATGAAGGTCGGGCTGTACGGCGTCGTCGCCTTGAACCGCAGCGGATAGGCGCGCTTCACCGCGGCCCATTCGGGGCGTTCTAGGAATTCCAAGTCCGACCCCAGCGTCAGTTGTGGCGATTGCGGCACGAGATCGGCGAGCGTCGCGATGCCGCGCCGCTTCGCGTCGGCACCGCGCATCGCGAAGGCATAAGCATTCTCGAAACCGATCGCGCCGACCAGCCGGACGCCGCTGGTCCGCCGCGCCCATTCGTCGATCGCGCGCACTTGGATGTCGCGCGGCGGTACGTCGGTCCGCTTCATCTGGTTGGTCCAGAGCGTCCCGGCATATTCGACATAAGCGTCGATGTCGCCCCCCGCGACCGCGCCGTAGGCGACCGCCGAACCGAGTCCGTCGCGATATTCGACGCGGTATCCCGCCTTTTCCAGCCGATCGCCGATCAGCCGCGCGAGGATATATTGCTCGGAAAAATTCTTCGCGCCGATCACCATCGTCTTGCCGCCACCGTGCGGCCAGAGCGGCGCGGTAGCGGCGAGCACCGCCACCGCGAACACCGCCAGCGACGCGCCGGTCAGCCACCGCCGCCGCTCGCGCAGCCCCCGTTCGGCCAGCGCGAGCAACGCATCGACCGAGAGCGCCAGCCCCGCTGCGGCGATACAGCCCGCCAGAACCAGCGGCCAGCTCTGCGTCTGCAGCCCCGCGAAGATCAGGTCGCCAAGGCTCGGCTGGCCGACCGTCGTCGACAGCGTCGCCGCGCCGATCGTCCAGACCGCGGCGGTGCGGATGCCTGCCATTACGACCGGCAAGACCAGCGGTGCTTCGACCAGCCGGAGTTTCTGCGCCGGTGTCATGCCGATCCCGTTCGCCGCCTCCATCACCGCCGGATCGAGTCCGGCGAGACCCGTCACGGTATTCCGAAGGATCGGCAGCAGCGCGTACAGCGTCAGCGCGATCAGCGACGGCAGGAAGCCGAGCGCGGGGATGCCGCCGCCAAGCAGCGCCGACAGCCACAACAGGATCGGATAGAAGAGCGCGAGCAGCGCCAGGCTCGGGATCGTCTGGACGAGGCTCGCGAAGCCCAGCGCCACCCGCGCGACGCCGGGCGAGCGCGCCGACCAGATGCCGAGCGGCAGGCTGATCGCGATGCCAAGCGCGAGCGCACACATCGCCAGCAGCAGATGCTGCGCGGCGAGTTCGGGGACGCGGACGAAGGCTCCAGTCATGCCTCCAGCCCCGTCAGCCGCCGCGCCTGCTCGCGGGGCACCGCGACCAGCGCCTGCGCCGCGTCGCCGCCCTCGCCCGCGATCAGATCGCGCGGGATGGCGTCGCAGGCGATCCGGCCCGCCTTCATCACGAGAACGCGGTCGGCGAGCAACAACGCCTCGGCCATGTCGTGCGTTACCATCACGGTGGTGAGGCCGAGCCGGTCGTGTAGCGCACGGATCGCGCGCCCAAGCGAATCGCGCGTCACCGGATCGAGCGCACCGAACGGTTCGTCCATCAGCAGCAGCTTCGCCCCCGAGGCGAGCGCGCGCGCCACCCCGACGCGCTGGCGCTGGCCGCCCGAGAGCGCATCGGGCATGCGCGTGGCGACGTCATGCGGCAGTTCGACGAGATCGAGCAGTTCGCCGACGCGATTCGGTTCGTCGCGGCCCTCCAGCCGCAACGGCATTGCGATATTCTCGGCGACGGTCAGGTGCGGGAACAGCCCGATGTTCTGGAAGACATAGCCGATCCGACGGCGGAGCAGCGGCGCGGGTCCGTCCATCACATCGGCGCCATCGATCGTGACGTGTCCGGCGCTCGGCTCGATCAGGCGATTCACCGTCTTGAGCAATGTCGATTTGCCCGATCCCGACGTGCCGACCAGCGTAACGAAGCTGCCGCCCGCGATTTCGACCGACACGTCCTCGACCGCGATCGTCTCGCCGAAATGCTTGGTCAGACCTTCGAAAGCGAGGCTGGGAGGTTTGGTGCGCTCTGGCGATTCCGCTGGCATCGCCGCGAACGATGCGGGATGCACCGGTTCGCGTCAAACGGAGGGTGAGATGAAGGCAATTCTGGTGACCGGTGCGGCCTCGGGGATCGGCCGGGCGGTGGCGCGGTTGTTTTCCGAACGCGGCTGGCGCGTCGGGCTCGCCGACGTCAACATGAAGGGGTTGGCGGAAACCGCGTCGATGCTCCCCGACGATAGGACGTCGATGCATGTCCTCGACGTGCGCGACATCGACGAATGGCAGCAGGTGCTCGCCGAATTCACGCGCGCGAGCGGCGGGCGGCTCGACGTCCTCGCCAACAACGCAGGCATCGCGCAGGGCGGCGCGTACGGCGAGCTCGCGATCGACGAGCTTGACCGGGTGATCGACGTGAATTTCCGCGGCGTCGCCTATGGCGCACGCGCGGCGTACCCGTATCTGAAGGCGACACCGGGTTCGGTGCTGCTCAACACCGCCTCGGCCTCCGCGATCTACGGCTCGCCGGGTCTCAGCGCCTATTCGGCGACCAAATTCGCGGTGCGCGGGCTGACCGAGGCGCTCGACGGCGAATGGGCGGCGGACGGGATCAAGGTCCGCGCGCTGATGCCGGGGTTCATCGACACGCCGCTGCTCGACATGACGATCGCGGGATCGAACCGCAGCGCGCGCGAGGCGGTGGTCGAGGCGAAGCTGGAATTCACGCCCGTCGAACAGGTCGCCGAGGCGGCGTGGGCGGCGGTGCACGGCGACAAGGTCCACACGCTGGTTGGCAAGACCGCGCGAAGGCTGGCGTTCGCGGCGCGGTGGATGCCGGGGCGGCTTCGCAAACAGATGCGCGCGCGGGTGCTGCTCGACGGTTAGACCGATTCATGACGCGATCGTTCACCAAGTTCCGTTCGCTTCGAGCGAAGTCGAGAAGTGCTGAGGCGTCGCTCCGTAACACGTTTCTCGACTTCGCTCGAAACGAACGGGTCTTCATGGCCACAGACCTGCCTATCGCAACACCCCCGCCGCCAGCCCCGCGCAATCGGCGTCGGTCGCGGTCGGGCCTTGCTTGCCGGTGATCGCGCGGCCAATCGCCTTGAAGATATTGCCGACGGATTTCACGTGTTTCGGCACGACGATATCGGGTTCGCGGATCGACCCCGCCATCGTCGCCGAGCCCGGCAGGCGGAGCACCGAGTCGCGCTTGGGGGCGCCGGTCAGGCGAATCGCCAGCGCCTCGCTCGGGAATGAGATGCTGCCTTCGCCGCGCAACTGACTCTGCGTCGTGTCGAGCACAAACGGCCCGACGCGGCCTTGGCCGTCCCGCACCCTCACCCCGACGATGACGCAACGCAGCCCGGCGCGGTCGTCCTTGCTCGCAAAGATCGCGCGACCCGCGTCGAAGCCCAAGGCATCGGCGATCTTTTCGGGCAGCGATCCGTCGCGCGCGGCAATGCCGATGAGGCCGCTCGACGCGCCGACCGCCTCGCGGATGGTATGCCCCCGCCCGAGCAAATATGCGCGGCCGTCGAGGCTCCCCGTCACGGTTCCACCGCCGCCCGCGACCGCAGGGATGCTGCTGCCGGTCAGCCGCAGGTCGAGCGTCACCGTCGGCACCGGACGGTCGCCGCGCTGATCGACCACCGCCCGCCCGACGATCGCGCCCTCCGCCAGCCCGATCCGCAGCGGCGCGATCGTCATCAATTGGTGATCGAGCCGGATCGTGCCGCGCGCGGACTTGATCGCAGACTCGCCGTGGCGGCTGACGATCCGCGCGATGGCGACGGTGAGGACGCCGTCGGTAGCGTCGATCTTGCCGAGATCGACGCGCGTATCGGGGACGATCCGTTTCCCGATCGCGCGCTCCCGGGCGATTCCCGCGGCGATGCCTTCGTCGGAGGACAGGTCGGACGGATCGAACCGGCTGGAGGTGATCGCGCCGTCGATCCGGTTGCGCCCGTCACGCTTGACGACGGTGACATGACCGCCGATCGCCGATCGCCCGATCGTACCCGTCAGCGCGGTCACCTTCCACGTCGGCGTATCGCGCTCGACATGCGCCGACAGCCGGATCGGCTGCGTCGCGAACAGCCCCGCCTCGATGATCGCGTCGAGATAGCGCAGGTCGCTTGCCTGCGCGCTCACGTCGATCGCCACGTGGTTGGTGTCGAGCATCGACGCCATCCGCCCCGCCACCCGCATCGTCAGGTCCGCGCCCCTTATCGTCGCGCGAAACGGCCAGGCGCCGTCGCTTTTGCGGCCGCGCGGCCCACCCTTCAACAAGACCGTGACCCGGCTGCCGCGCACCAGCCCGGTGCCGCGCGCGATCAGGCCTGTCTCCGGCGTCGATTCGACCCGCAATGCGATCTGCCGGTCTCGCTTGGCGTCGCGATACGTGAAGCTGCTGTCGGCGATCGTCAGCCGCTCGATCAGCGGCGTGCGGTGGCTCGGTGTGTCGCGCTCGGGGCCATGCCAATTCTCGCGGCCGTCCCGCGCACGCACGAAGGCGAGATGCGCGCCGTTGAGCGCGATCGAATCGGGCCGGACATGGCCCGTCAGCAGCGGCAAGGTCGCGATCCGCAATTGCGCGCGCTCGATCCGCGCGAGATCGCCCCGGCCGGCCCACGCCGGTTGCGGAATGCGGACGCCGCGGATCACGATCATCGGGTGGAGCGAAAAGGTGTCGCGCCGCTCGATCGAAGCGATCGTCACCGGGCGGCAGAATCGTTCGCTCAGGCGCCGCTCGATCGTCGGCTTGAGCAGCCCGATTGGAAACGCCGCGAGCACCAACAGCGCCACGACGAGCAGCAGCGCGATCGCGTACCCCGCGACGGCAAGCCGTTTCAGCCGTCGGTCGGCGGGGAGGAGACGCATCGTCGTCAGAAATCGACCGCGATGCCCTTGAGTTCCCAGTCGCCATAGCGGACCGGGTCCTTGCCGAGCGGATCGTCCTTCGCGCGGACCATCGGCGCCGGTTTGGGGACCGGCGGATTCTTCGACAGATGCGCGGGCGGCTTCACATGCGGCGGTCGCTGGCTCATGGACGTGTCCTGTGGCGTCCCCACGTCACATCGGCGCGAGGAGGCCCGCGATCAAGAACCAACGTACCGGCGAACGCGATCCGCTCGGCACGCCCGCGCGGCGCGCGGCGCTGCGGCTGCTCGATGCAGTACTGCGGCGTGGCGAGGCGCTGGAGGCGGCGCTGCCCGTCGCGGCGCGCGGGGTCGTCGGGCCGGATCGTGGCCTCGCGCATGCCATCGCCGGGGAGACGCTCAGGCGACTGCCCGATCTCGACGCGCTGATCGATTCGGCGACGAAGCAGCGGCTCCCCGACGACGCGAAGGCGCGGTTCGTCTTGCGGATGGCGCTTATTCAAGTGCTGAGCCTGGGTACGCCGCCGCATGCCGCGATTTCGACGGTGCTGCCCTTGGTCGATGGCGGCCCGCGCAAGCTCGTCCACGGCGTGTTCGGGACTTTGATGCGCGCCGAGGCGCGGCTGCCCGAGGTGCCGACGCTGCCAGCGGAGGTCGCTGCGCGCTGGGGCGATCTATGGGGTGAGGCCGTCGTCGAGGCGGCGGCGCGCGCGATCACCGCGCCGCCGCCGCTCGACCTTACGCTCGCCGACGCGACCCAAACCGACCATTGGGTCGGGCGGCTTGGCGGAGTCAGTTTGATGCCGGGACACGTCCGCGTCGCGGAGCACGATTCGGTCGCCGACATGCCTGGTTATGTCGAAGGCGCTTGGTGGGTGCAGGACATCGCCGCGTCGTTGCCAGCGCGATTGCTGGATGCCGGGAACAGGGTGATCGATGTCTGCGCTGCGCCGGGCGGCAAGGCGCTCCAGCTTGCCAGCCGAGGCGCGAACGTGGTCGCGCTCGACATTTCGAAAAGTCGTCTGGCGCGACTTCGCGAGAATTTCGCGCGAGCACGTCTCAAGGCCGAAGTGGTGACCGCCGACGCGCTGGCTTGGAAGCCGACGGCGCCGGTCGACGGCGTCCTGCTCGATGCGCCGTGCAGCGCGACGGGCATCTTCCGGCGGCATCCCGACGTGCTCCACCGTGCGCATCCGCGCGTGATCGCTGAGACGGCGGAACTCCAGCAGCGCCTTTTCGCGCATGTCGCGGATTGGATTCGGCCGGGGGGTACGCTCGTTTATGCCACTTGCTCGCTCGAGCGCGACGAAGGCGAGGCGCAACTCGATACGTTCCTCGTGGCCCGGGACGACTACCGGATCGCACCGATCCTGCCCGAGGAACTGCCCGTCGGGATTGCCCCCGATCCGGGGGGATGGCTTCGCATCCTGCCCGGAATGCTGGCGGACGCGGGCGGCTGCGATGGCTTTTTCATCGCCCGCCTCGTCCGCGCTTCCGTCTGAGCGGAACGCGCGTTAACGCTGACGCCATGAAACCCGTCCGCATCGCGCCCTCGATCCTGTCCGCAGATTTCGCCAAATTGGGCGAGGAGGTTCGCGCGATCGACGCGGCAGGTGCGGACTGGATCCATATCGACGTGATGGACGGGCATTTCGTCCCCAACATCACGATCGGCCCGGCGATCGTGAAGGCGATCCGCGCGCACACGACCAAGCCGTTCGACGTTCATCTGATGATTTCGCCGATCGATGTCTATCTCGATGCGTTTGCGGAAGCGGGCGCTGACACGATCACCGTCCATCCCGAGGCGGGGCCGCACATCCACCGCTCGCTCCAGCACATCAAGTCGCTCGGCAAGCGCGCGGGCATCGTGCTCAACCCCGGCACGCCCGCCAAGATGCTCGATTACCTGCTCGATCTCGCCGATCTGGTGCTGGTGATGAGCGTGAACCCCGGTTTCGGCGGGCAGCATTTCATCACCAGCCAACTCCGCAAGATCGCGGCGATCCGCAAGATGATCGACGCGAGCGGGCGTGACATCGATCTCGAAGTCGACGGCGGCGTCGATGCGACGACCGCGCGGCAATGTATCGAGGCGGGCGCCGACGCGCTCGTCGCTGGCACCGCCACTTTCCGTGGCGGCCCCGACGCGTACGCGAACAACATTCGCGCGTTGCGAGGGGAATGACGGAAACTGATGGCGATCCCGCCGCCGACGGGATCGAACAGGGCAAGCGGCTGATCCGGCTTGGCGGCGACACCGGGCTGTCGCTGGCTGACCGGCTCGCCGATCGCTTCCACCGGCTGACGTGGCGCACGCCGATCCACACGCTGCGGTTGAAAGGCCGCTATCCGCTCAAGCTGATCGCGGTGCCCGAGGATCCGATCCTCGGCGATATCCGCCGCGGGCAGGCGCTGCTCGCCGGGCAAATCCATTTCCGTGGCGAGACCCGCGCGATCGAGGGGTTCGATCTGAGGACGCTCGACGCGTCCGTGGGCTTCGCCGAATATCTCCACGGTTTCTCGTGGCTGCGTGATCTTTCGACCGTCGCGACACGCGCGCAGGCCGCTCCGGTCGCCGAGGATTTGATGTCACGCTGGATCGCGGCGCATGGCGAGAAGGTCGCGGGGGTCGCGTGGCGCGCCGATCTCTGGGGGCGGCGCATCCTGTTCTGGACCGCGCACGCGCCGCTGATCCTGTCGTCGACCGACCTGATCTATCGCTCGAAGGTGCTGAACGCACTCGCCCGCGGCGCGCGCCACCTCGATCGCGGCGCGGACAAAGCGCCGCCGGGCCCGGCGCGAGTCGCCGCGTGGTGCGGAATCGTGGCGGCGGGGCTGCTGATCCCCGGTGGCGACCCGCGACGCGGCTTCGGTGAGGCGGGGCTGGCGCGCGCCTTGACGACGGCGCTGTCCGAGGATGGTGGGACGATCAGCCGCTCGCCCGCGGCGCTCATCGATCTGATCGCGCTGCTTGCGATGCTGCGTGAAACCTATGCGGCGCGGCGGCTCGACCTGCCCGACGCGGCGAGTGCGGCGCTGGCGCGGATGGTGCCAGCGCTGCTCGGCGTATGCCACGGCGACAAGGGGCTGGCGAGCTGGCAGGGCAGCGGGCCGGTACCGGGCGATCGCGTCGCGCAGGTGATCGAGGCGAGCGGGGTCCGGACGCGGCCGCGGCGCCAGGCGCGCGACTGGGGCTATCAGCGGCTCGCGGCGGGGACCGCGACACTGATCATGGACGCCGCGCCGCCGCCGGTCGCGCGCGATGTCGATGGCGGTTGCGCCTCGACGCTGGCGTTCGAATTTTCGGATGGCGACGCGCGGATAATGGTCAATTGCGGCGGTGCCGACGCCGCGGTCGCGCAGATTCCCGCAACGCTCGTCCAGGGGCTGCGCACCACCGCGGCGCATTCCACGCTGACGCTCGCCGATTCGAACTCGACCGCGATCCACGCCGACGGCACGCTCGGGCGCGGCGTCGCCGAAGTCGAACTGAGCCGCCAGGAATCGGAGGCAGCGAGCCGGATCGAGGCGAGCCACGACGGCTATGTGCGGCGGCACGGCTTTCTCCACCGCCGGCAATTGGTGCTGACCGGCGACGGGCGCGAGTTGCGCGGCGAGGATTCGCTGCTGCCGCAAGGGCGCAGGCGGCGCGCGGGGACGACTCCGTTCGCGGTGCGTTTTCATCTCGGCCGCGGCGTCGAGGCATCGCCGACCGCCGATGGACAAGCCGCGATCCTGCGCCTGCCCGGCGGCGCGATGTGGCAATTCCGCGCGCGCGGCGGCGGCCTCGCGATCGAGCCGAGCCTGTGGATCGACGGCGACGGCCGCGCCATCGCGACGCAGCAGCTCGTCGTCGGGGGCGAGGCCGAGGCGGGTGGCGCCAATGTCGGATGGCTGTTGAAACGCGCGAAATGATCTCCCTGCCTTCCCTCTCCCGCTTGCGGGAGAGGAGCGAGACTTGGTCCGGCTCTTGCCGGGCCTAGTCGCAGCGGTGAGGGCCTTCTTTTTCTTTCGTCGAAGAAAAGAAGAAGACCCTCACCCAACCCTCTCCCGCGAAGAGCGGGAGAGGGCTAAGAAGGATGTCATGACCTCGATCACAATCAAGCGCGCGCTCCTCTCGGTCTCCGACAAGACCGGAATCGTCGATCTCGGCAAGGCGCTCGTCGCGCACGGCGTCGAGCTCGTCTCGACCGGCGGCACCGCCAAGGCCTTGCGCGACGCGGGCCTCGCTGTGCGCGACATCTCCGATCTCACCGGCTTTCCCGAAATGATGGACGGCCGCGTCAAGACGCTCCACCCGAAGGTCCATGGCGGGCTGCTCGCGGTGCGCGACGATCTCGCGCACGCCGCGTCGATGGCGGAGCACGACATCGGCGCGATCGACCTTGTCGTCGTCAACCTCTATCCGTTCCTGCAGACCGTGATGAAGGGCGCCGAGCGCCCCGAGATCATCGAGAATATCGACATCGGCGGGCCGTCGATGGTGCGATCGGCGGCAAAGAACCACGCTTATGTCGCGATCGTCACCGATCCGGCGGATTATGCGATTGTCGCAAGGGGCGAGACGACGCTCGACGAGCGCAAGCTGTTCGCCGCCAAGGCGTTCGCCGCGACAGCGACCTACGATGCGATGATCGCGAGCTGGTTCGGTTTCGCGGATCAGAAACAGCTGTTTCCCGAAACCTTGCCGTTCGTGCTCGAGCGTCCGCAAGTGCTCCGCTACGGCGAGAACCCGCACCAGCAGGCGGCGTTCTACAACCATGCCGGGCCGTCCGCGGCCGGGATCGGCCAGGCGCGGAAGGTGCAGGGCAAGGCGCTGAGCTACAACAACCTGAACGACGCCGATGCCGCGCTGGAGCTGGTCGCCGAGTTTCGAGACGCCGAACCGACCTGTGTGATCGTCAAGCACGCCAACCCGTGCGGCGTCGCGACCGCCGGGTCGCTCGCCGAGGCGTATGAGGCAGCGTTCGCGTGCGACACCGTGTCGGCATTCGGCGGGATCATCGCGCTCAACCGCCCGCTCGACGCCGCGACCGCGAAAGCAATCACCGGCATCTTCACCGAGGTCGTCGTCGCGCCCGACGGCGACGAAGAGGCGATCGCGATGTTCACGGCGAAGAAGAATCTACGGCTGCTCCTGACCGGCCCGCTGCCCGATCCGGCGCGGGGCGGCATGGCGGTGAAGGCGATCGCCGGCGGCTGGCTGGTCCAGTCGCGCGATAACGGGCAATTGGGCGACCTGAACGTCGTGACCAAGCGCCAGCCGACCGCGCAGGAACTCGCCGATTGCCGCTTCGCCTGGACCGTCGCCAAGCACGTCAAGTCAAACGCGATCGTCTATGCCAAGGATGGCGCTACCGCCGGGATCGGCGCGGGGCAGATGAACCGGCTCGAATCGGCAAGGATCGCGGCGTGGAAGGCGAAGGATGCCGCTGACAAGGCCGGTTGGCCCGAGCCGCGGACGATCGGGTCGGCGGTCGCGTCGGATGCGTTCTTCCCGTTCGCGGACGGACTGCTCGCGGCGGTAGAGGCGGGGGCGACCGCGGTGATCCAGCCGGGCGGATCGATCCGCGACGCCGAGATGATCGCGGCGGCGGACGAGGCCGGACTGGCG
>JBBSTE010000056.1:0-10545 GCA_038236185.1 Sphingomonadales bacterium
GATACGATCCTTCCCTTCGCCGCCATCGATATGGTCGGCGCTGGTATAGGTGCCGCGGAAATAGAAATGGTCGTTGCCGCCGCCGCCGCGCACATCGTCGTCGCCGCCCTGCCACAGTTTGAAATTGTCGCCCGCCATCGTCCCCGACAAAACGTCGTCACCGCTCGTCCCGTAGATCGTGTTGCGCTTCATCCGCGCCATCTCGAACCACAAGCCGGGGTCGTCCGCCATCCGATACGCATCTTGCTCAATACTCGGCATCGTCACTCTCCTCGCCTGCGCGGCTCAGCCAACACGCCGCCATCGTCGCGGGCTTCGCACAGGATCACAGTCAGTTGTTATCACTATGCGCGGCTTCGATCCAATCGGAGGTGGGCCGCAGATGCGGTTCAGACCGGCACGGGTGCGTGTTTTAGGACCGCCGTCAGCTCCTCGTGACGGCGCCTGACATCGTCGAGCGCCGGGCCCTCGAGCCCAAGCTCGGCTTGCGCCATCAGCAGTTGCGCCTCGGCGACGAGCGTCTCGCGCCGGCCCGAGGAGGGACATGTGAGCGCGGTCGCTTCGATCGCTTCGAACAGGATCCGCGCCGCGATCACGTTGGTCGCGGCGCTCGTCCGCACCGAGCCGAACCCGCGCGCGACGAAATGGTCGAAATCGTCCGCGATCGCGAACACCCCGGCATCGCCGTAAGGATGGCCGTCGGGATCGCGGCGCAGATCGCGGTGCGCGGCCACCGTGGTCGCCGCGCCCAGCCAGTGAATGCAGGTGATCGCGGTGAACGGGTCGTTGATGCCCGGCGACAACGCCCGCAGCGCGATCTCGACGAGTTCGTCGATCGAATATTCAACGTCCTGACTCGACGTCCGGCTGTCGCCGATCGCGAAAGCGGAGCGAAGATCGTCGTCGGTGCATAGCTCTTGCGGGTCGCTCTCGATCACCGCGAGCGGGACATGCGGATGGACGAAATCGCCGCCGCGCACTTTCAAATGGATGACGACATTCTTGTCCTTGGCGGTGTCGCGCAGACTCGCGAAATCGACCACCGCCAGATAGCCGGTGTCGTCGGCGGCGATCGCGCGCCCCTTCGGCTCGCCGCGATAGTCGAAATCATGCCCGTCCCACGCGTCGGGATACCGCTTGCGGATATCGCGCAGCGCGCGCTTGCCGATCCCGGCGACGACGTTGTTGATGCGGATACTGTCGGGAACGTGGTGGAGAAAATAGACCAGCACCCCGACCGAAAGCAGCGCCATGAAGATGGCGATCAGTAACGACAGTTCGGGGACGAACCCCACCCCGCCGCCCTCGTCGGGCTGGCGGATCGTCCGAAGCGTCATCAGCGAATAGACGAAGGTGGCGATGAAGATGCCCAGCGACACCTGGTTGCCGCGATCGGTCATGAAATTGGTCAGCAGGCGCGGGCCGTAATTGCCCGAGGCGTAGACGACCGCGGCGACGGTGATCGCGAACACCGTGCCCGCGACCGAGATCATGCTTCCCGAAATGCTCGACAGCAGCGACCGCGCACCGTCGGGCTTCGACGAATGCAGCCACCAGAGGTCGGTCACCCAGCCGCTGCCGAGCCGGACATCGACGTAATAGGTGACGAACGACAGGATGAAGGCGGTGACCGTCAGCAACGCCGGCAGGAACCAGTAACTCGCGTTGAGCGTCAGCACGAGCTGGCGGAACCGCGCGTTCATCGCGCGCCGCCGCGGTCAGTCACCCGTCACCCGCGCGGGCCCGAGATCGCCCTGCCCCACCGTCGCCGAGGCCATCGCGAGCATCGCGTCGAGGCTCTTCTTCGCTTTCAGCCGCAAATCCTCGTCCATCTCGATCCGGGGTTCGAGGTCGCGTAGCGCGACGTAGAGTTTCTCCATCGTGTTGAGCGCCATGTACGGGCAGATGTTGCAATTGCAGTTCCCGTCCGCGCCCGGCGCGCCGATGAAGGTTTTGCCGGGCACCGCCTTTTCCATCTGGTGGATGATGTGCGGTTCGGTCGCGACGATCACGGTGTCAGAGGCCGTCGTCTTGGCATATTCGAGAATGCCGCTCGTCGAGCCGACGTAATCGGCGTGATCGAGGATCACCGGCGGGCATTCGGGGTGCGCGAGGATCGGCGCGCCGGGATGCTGCGCCTTCAGTTTCCGAAGTTCGGTTTCCGAGAATGCCTCGTGGACGATGCACACGCCCGGCCAGAGCAGCATGTCCCGCCCGGTCTTGCGCACGAGATAGCCGCCGAGATTGCGGTCGGGGCCGAAGATGATTTTCTGGTCGGCGGGGATTTGGCTGAGGATTTTCTCCGCCGACGAACTCGTGACGATCACGTCGCTCAGCGCCTTTACCGCCGCGGAGCAATTGATGTAAGTCAGCGCGATATGATCGGGATGCGCCTTGCGGAACGCCTCGAACTGGTCGGGCGGACAGCTGTCTTCCAGCGAACAGCCCGCATCCATATCGGGCAGCACGACGATCTTGTCGGGCGACAATATCTTCGCGGTCTCGGCCATGAACTTGACCCCGCAAAAGGCGATGACGTCGGCGTCGGTCGCCTGCGCCTTGCGGCTGAGATCGAGGCTGTCGCCGACGAAATCGGCGATGTCCTGAATTGCGGGCTTCTGGTAATAATGCGCGAGGATGACCGCGTTGCGTGTCCGGCGCAGCCGGTCGATCTCGGCCCGAAGGTCGAGGCCTGTCAGGCTGCCGCCGATGCCATTGCGCGCGTCCATATCTTCACCCTCGCTACCAAGGGTCAGATGGACGCGCTTCGCCCCGTGATCAAGGGACCCGCAGGCGGCGGTGCGAATGAGAGCCCCGGCACCGCGGCGCCGGGGGATCCGGCGGTCGCCGCGCGATAGAGCGCGTCACCGGCGGGGCCGTACGTGATCGCCTCAATCAACAGCATCGAACCGACCATGACGGCGACGCCCCTTCGCCACGCTGGATGAATCGCGGCCGTGCGGCGACGCTCGACCAGGATGGCGATGGCGGGAAACATCATCAGCGCGACGAAAGTCGCCTCGAAGGCCCAGGGGCTGAGCAAGGGCAGAGGCAGCAATCGCCCGAACGCCGGACCGAGCAGAAGCGACATCGCGCAATAATGCAGCCGACGGTGCCAATCGGTGCGCCGCCGCATCGTGATCGCCGCGGCGGTCAGGCCCGCGAAAGTGATCACCGTGACCGGATCGAACACCAGAAATTGCTGCGGCCGGAAAAAGAACGGCACTTGTCCCCGCCGCACCATCGCGATCGTCACCGCGAAGCCGAGGACGACCATCGCCACAACCCAACCGGCCCCGATCCAGCCGAGCCGCCGGTGCAGCGCGATCGATCCGGTCGCCGCCAGCGCGTTCTGCGCGACGTACAAGGTGACCCAGCCCATGAAGACGATCGCATGCGCGTGCACGAGCGGCGGCGCCGCGAAGGTCGAACGGCCCATCGCCAGTTGCGTCGAAAACCCCGCGGCGATGGTGACCGCCATCGCGATCGCCATTATCAGGAAAAATTTGCGATCGTCCGCTAGCCGCTCCGGCGCGAATGCTGCAGTTGCCATCGAAAGCCCCCCTTCGTTGTCCGCCCTCCATAGCGAACGACGCGCGAACCGACAATCAGGGGTTGTCGCGAAGCACCTCCTGGAACGAGCGCGACACGTCCCAATGCCGGTCGTCGCGTCCCGCTCCCTTGCCAAGCCGAACCTCGACGGTCGCGTCGATCCCCGCCGCCTTGAGCGGACCGGCGAACAGGTTCGCCAGCGCGGCCCGCGCGTTGCGCTGCGCGGCGGCGAGCTTGTCGGGCTTGAGCGCTTCGTCGTGCGCCACACGCTGCGCCCGTCCCGATGCCTGTTTCTGCATCGCCGCCATCGCCGCGCGGGTGACGAACACGCCCTTGGTCTGATCGAGATAGGTCCGCGATTCATCGACGTTGACCGCGCCGACCCGCACCTGCGGCGCGCGGACGATCAGCTTGCGGTTCGCCTGATCCCAGATGAAATCGCTCGCATCGAGCGCGGAGACATCGACGAAATATTCGACCTCGAACGGCGCCTTCATCACCCGCGTCGAATTGATCCAGCCCAGCCCGCGCGAATCCGATGCGACCGCCTGCACCGTCCCCTTGAGCGTGCCGACCTTTAGATCGCTCGCCCCGTCGAGAGTCGATTGCACGACCATCGACACCGCGCGGTCGTCCGGCCCCCTGGTCGCGACGGTGTAGCGATCGGTATAGGCGCGATACGCCGCGACGATCGCCACCACCCCGGCCGCGACGACGACCAGCGCGATCACCGCCGTCAGGATCGAACGGCGCGTATCGGTCGGCGGCGGATTCAACGCGCGATCCGCCATGCGCCGCCATCCGGCGCGACGAGTCCGCGCGCGTCAAGGTCGATCAGATGCGCCAGCACCGATCGCTCCGCCGCCGGGAACAGGCGCGGGTCGATCCCGACGTACATCTTCGCGACCATTGCCGGGATGTCACCCGTCCCCGCCTTCAACAACCGCAGGATCTGTCCCTCGCGCTGCCGACGATGCCCGAGCAGCCCGCGCACCAGCCGCTGCGGACGATCGATCTTATCACCGTGGCCGGCATAATAAACGCGGTCGTCGCGCCCCATCAGCTTTCCGAGGCTCGCCATGTAGGCGGTCATGTCGCCGTCGGGCGGCGAGACGACGCTGGTCGACCAGCCCATGACATGATCGCCCGAGAACAAGGCTTTGGCCTCGGGCAGCGCAAAAGCGAGATGGTTCGAGGTGTGCCCCGGCGTCGCGATCGCCTCCAGCGTCCAGCCCTCGCCGGTGACGGTGTCGCCCTCCGCGAGAACACGATCGGGCGCATAGCTCGCATCGAACGCGGCATCGGCGCGGGGACCATCATCCTCAAGGACGAACGGCGCCGCCCCGACGATCGGCGCGCCGGTTTCCGCCTTCAGCCGCACGGCGGCGGGCGAATGATCGCGGTGATGATGGGTGATGACGATCGCGCTGACCGGCCGTCCGGCGATCGCGGCGATCAGCGCATCGTGATGCGACTCATATTCCGGCCCCGGATCGATCACCGCGAGATCGCGCGTCCCGACGATATGCGTCTGCGTGCCCGTATAGGTGTAAGGCGTCGCGTTGGGCGCGAGCACGCGCGTGACGAGCGGTTCGAGCGGGATCGGAATTCCGGTCGGCGGCTCGTCCATACCCTGCGAGATGGCGGCTGGGCCTGCACATGGCAAGGCCCGGATGCTGGGGCCGGCGCCGGTCTGCCCGGTCGCCGGCCCTTCCTCCCCGGTCCTATTCGTTGTCGTCGGCGTCCCGCTGCATATCGGCGATCGATTGGTCGATCGCGGCGCGTGCTTCGCGTCGCGCCTCCTCGCTCATGTATTGCGCGGACTCCATCTGGCTGCGCGCCTGGCGCAGCCCGACCCTCGCCTGCCGCATCGCGTCGCGCTGGATCTGCGCGCTGTTCGCCGCCATTTGCGCGCCGATCCGCTCTTGCCCCTCGATCCGGTCGGTGCAGATGATGATCGACTTGCGGCCGCCCACCGATTTGCTGATCACCATCTTGCCGCCGCCGCGCGTGTCCGACCCGCAATTGGCGGACGCGACCGTGGGGATGTCGCGGAGCGCGCGCAGGTCGCGATCATTGAAGAAGCTGCTGCCCTCGAAGAACGCCTCGCGGTTCCAGCCGCGCGGCGGCGCAGGCGGCGCGGGGGGCGCCGGGGGGACGGGCGCGACACCCGCAACCGGCGGCTCGGGCGGCACCGGCGGCGTCGGCGGCTCGGGCGGGGGATTGGCCGCCATATAAGCGTCGGCGTCGGCGCCTTCGTAGACCGTCCGCTTGCCGTGATCGACGATGACGACGCGGCTGGGGCCGTCGCCACGCGACATGTGGACCGATTCGGGTGCGGTCGCCGCGACGGGCATCGCAATCGGCAGGGCCGCGAGATCGACGCCGGTCACGCCGGCCATCTTCGATCGCATCCGTTCGGCCGCCTTGGTGCCCGAAGCGGTTGCGCCGAGCGACGCGAGCGTCAGCACCGCGACGGTGGCGGCGCCCGCGGCGATCCGCCGGCGCGAAGTCTGGTTGCGAAGCATCGACAATCTCCCTTTGAGATCACGGATAGAATGGAGGTGGCACGCCGCGGACAGCGCGCCGCCGTGCGCTGCCTTCACGATCGCGCAGGCATAAGCGTGGCGCTCGTAGAGAGTCCGCCCGGCGAGCACGCGCGCATCGTTCGCCAGTTCCTGGTCGGCGCGAAAGGCGTGGAACGCGCGCCACGCGATCGGATTGAACCAGTGAAGCGCGAGGACGACCAGCGCGATCCAGTTCGCGACCAGATCGCCCCGCGCATGGTGGCCAAGCTCATGCGCCAGCGCCAACGCACGCTCGTCGGCGTCGTACCGCTCGGCGAAATCGCGCGGGAAGGCGACGCACGGCCGCACGATCCCGAACGCCAGCGGCCCCGGTACCGCCGCGCCTTCGATGATGCGGACCCGCGCGATGCGCCGGACGGTCCCGCCGCTCGCGACGATGCGGCGACAAAAGCGGGTATGCCGCGCCAGCTGCCAGACGAGAAACGCCGCCGCGCCGACAACCCACAAGCTTGTCACGACCATCGCGACCGATGGCCCCGCAGCGGCGCTCGCGACCGGCCCAGCCGCAGACACAGCAGCGGACGATGACGAAGTCGCGGGTATGACGATCATGCTGATCGTCTCGCTGGCCCGCGTGATCGGCGTCGCCGCGACGTGCTGCCACGATTGCGGCAGTGGCGGCAGCAACAGCCGCAAAACCGGCAGCGCCCACAGCGCATAAGCGACCTGCGGCCCGAACTGCCGCCGCACGGGCAAGCGTACGACGAGCACGATCGCGATCAGCACCGCCGACGCGATCAGCGCCTCGATCGCCCAGCCGACCAGCGCGCTCATTGTTTCAGCCCCTTCAGCAGAGCCTCGATCTCGGCGATATCGGCCTGGCTGAGTTCGTCACGCCCGGCGAGATGCGCGACCAGCGGCATCAGCTTGCCGCCGAACAACCGGTCGATCAGCCGCCGCGATTCGCCCGCGACATAATCTTCGCGCGCGACGAGCGGACGATAGAGATAGCGCCGCCCGTCCTCCTCATGCCCGATCGCGTTCTTGGCGAGCAGCCGCCCGAGCAGCGTCTTGACGGTATTCGCGCTCCAGCCTCGCGTCGGATCGACGCGTTCGACCACCTCCTGCGCGGTGAGCGGCGCTTTGTCCCACAACACCTCCATCACCGCATGTTCGGCATCGCTGATTCGTTCGGCCACGACTCGCTCCCGTTTGACTACGAACGTGGTCGCACCGATTACGCGTGTAGTCAAGACAGAATTGTAGGACAGCGCCGTGCTCCTGCGAAAGCAGGAGCGCTGGATTATGAGCGGCGCCCGCGCCAACCAAGTCTCCTGCTTTCGCAGGAACACACCGCCTTGTCGCAAGTGGCACGGTACTATTGAATGTCGGATTTCATTACAGCTCGTGACCGCCAAGGAACCGCGTTAACCATCTAGCACCGCGGAACTCCGCCATTCCCCGCAACTGGCACGCGCGATGCAATAATATCCACGCACCGAGCGTCTCCACGCTTCAGCCGGGCGGGCTGGTCAGCCCCCGATCTCGCGATCGGCCCGCCCGCACCCGGTCCTTCAGCTTTCCGCTTTCTCGAACATCTGCGCGAGCTCGCCGCTTTCGTACATCTCCATCATGATGTCCGATCCGCCGACGAATTCGCCGCCGACATAGAGCTGCGGGATCGTCGGCCAGTCCGAATAGGCCTTGATGCCCTGGCGGACGCCCTGATCCTGCAACACATCGACCGTCTCGAACTCGATGTTCAAATGCTGGAGGATCGAGACCGCCCGGCTCGAAAAGCCGCATTGCGGAAACAGCGTGCTGCCCTTCATGAACAGCACCACGGAATTGCCCTTCACCACCGCGTCGATCCGGGCCTGTGCGTCGTCGGTCATATCGTTCACCTGATTTATGAGGCCGTTATTTCGGAACGACGGTCGTCAGTTGCAATGCGTGAAGCACGCCGCCCATCCGCCCGCCGAGCGCGGCATAGACCGCCTGGTGCTGTTTGACGCGCGGCATCCCCGCGAACGACGCGCTCGTCACCTTCGCGGCATAATGATCGCCGTCCCCCGCGAGATCGGTGATCTCGACCTCGGCATCAGGCAGCCCCGCGCGGATCAGGTCGGCGATGTCGTCCGCAGCCATCGGCATCGCCTTACTCCGACTGCAACATCTGGCGACGCGCCTCGACCATCTGCTCTTCGAGCGCGCGCCGCACCGCCGCCTCGTCGATATCGACCCCCGCCGCCGCCAAATCGCCAACCAGCTTGCGGACGACGTCGTGGTCGCCGGCTTCCTCGAAATCGACATGGACGACCGTCTTTGAATAGGCATCGGTCTCTTCGGGCGTCAGCTTCATCAGCCCCGCCGCCCAGGTGCCGAGCAACCGGTTGCGCCGCGCGACGATCCGGAACGCCATCTCCTCGTCGCGCGCGAATTTGGACTCGAATGCGCGTTCGCGATCGTCGAAAGTGGTCATGCTGGCTCCCGGTTCAGTCGTCGGCCCGAGATAGACAGCCGTTCCTTACGGCGCAACGGGCATGGTGGGGGCGCCGCATGCTTCGCGGATTGGGGCTCATCGGCAAGGTCGGAGATTGGTGGAAAGTACCCGGTCCGCTTTCGGGAACGGCACGGTCGAAAGCGGCCCGTCGCTGCGTGTTAAAACCGTTCGAGGCTGTTGAAAAAGGCCGTGCAGTTGGCGGCTGACGCCACGACCGGCATTGGCAGCGAGCGGGCGAGCGACCTTCGCTGCTCAGGCTGGTGCGGCCCGATTGGCGAGCAGTTGGAGGTTGTAGGCGGCGGCTGCCATGATAAACTCTTCGGCGGCTCCGTTCAGGCCTCTCAGCTTCAAAGATCTGAGGTTAAGGTTGCGTTTTAGGTGGCCGAACACGCGCTCGATCCGCTTTCGTCGCTGACGCGCGCGGATTGAGGCTTCGGTGCCGCTGAGGGCACGGACCTGATCACGTGCATCTTCGGTGACGAGGCGGGTAACGGCGCGCTGCCTGGCCGTCGTGCACTGCGGCTTGAGCGCGCACGCGGCGCAGTCGGCGGGACGGCTGCGATAAGCGCGGACCTGGCTTGCCTGCACGGTGCCCCGGTACGTCAGGAGCTTGTCGTTCGGGCAGTGGTAGACGTTGGCGTTGCGATCGTACCGGAATGCGTCGCGGGTGAAGAACGCGTCACGCTGTCGCGTTCGGTCGATCACCGGCACATGCGGCGTGATGTCCTGATCGATCAGCCACCCGAGCAACGGACCGTTGCCATAGGCTTTGTCAGCCGCAAGCTGGACGGGTGCGATACCGAGCTTCGCCTTGGCTCGCGTGATGAGGGTTCGGGCTGCCGCGACCTCCGCTGTGAAGCGCGCGGGCGTGGCTTCGACATCGAGGATGCAGTCGGTATCGAGGTCGAGCAGCGGGTTGATCGCATAGGCATAGCGCGCCGGACCGTGCTTGCGCGTCAATGCCGCCTGCGGGTCGGTCGGCGAGATATGCTTTGGCTCGATCGGCTCCGGCTCGTTGGACGCGACCGGAAGCGCGGCATCGAGCGCGGCGAGGTATTCGGCAACGGGTCGGGACACCGTATCGCGCGCGCGCAGCTCGTCAGCGGCGGTCGCCCCTGACAGCTTCTTCTCCCAGCTGGCGTCCGCCATGATCGTGCTGCCATCCACGGCAACCTCGCGGCCCGCGACCAGTCCGACTTCGGCGCATCGCGCGACCACCTGCTCGAACAGCAGGCGATACAGATCGCACGCGCGGAAGCGACCATGACGATTCTTCGAGAAGGTCGAGTGGTCGGGGACTGCGTCGCCGAGATCGAGGCGACCGAACCAGCGATAGGCAAGGTTGAGGTGCACCTCCTGGCACAGCCGACGCTCGGACCGAATGCCGAACAGGTAACCGACCAGCAGCATCCGCAGCATCAGCTCGGGGTCGATCGACGGCCGCCCGGCGGCGCTATAACTGTCGGCCAGCGCCTCGCGCACGAAGCTAAAGTCGAGCAGTCCGTCGATCCGACGCAAAAGGTGGTCGCCAGGCACGTGATCGTCGAGCCGGAAGCCGTAAAACAGCGACCCCTGCGCCACCTGCCGACCCATCATGCTCCGCGCTCCCGCCTGCCTGGATCGAGTGAATCACCCTGCGCCAAAGGCTGCAAGCGCTACTTTTTCAACAGTCTCGTTCGGTTGTGACACTGGAAATGGACGGATGATGGCAACGGTCCGGCTATGAGCGCGCGACTCATGCATGCAAATCGTAGAGCAGGTCTTCCGGCCTACCGCATCATCGTCGGGTTCGGAGCGGACACCCGAGCCGCACTACTTGCTTAGGGTCCAGACTCATTCACAGCCAGAAGGCGATGGCGGTGGCGGTGGCGAGGGCGACGCCTGAGAGGAAGTTTGCGGCCAGCTTGTCATAGCGGTTGGCGACACGGCGGAAGTCCTTGAGACGGCAGAAGGCGTTCTCGA
>JBBSTE010000057.1:0-8819 GCA_038236185.1 Sphingomonadales bacterium
GTCCTCCCCCTCCGTCGCGCTGCGCGCGCCACCTCCCCCTGGCGGGGGAGGATTTGTTCGAGCCGATGCCGCTTAATCGATCACGCTGATCGAAACACTCGACGGATAGAATCCTTGTCCCGGCCGTTCCACCTCCGAACCGAAACCGGAGACGCGACAATGGCCAATCCCGCCGCCCTGAAGACCCCGACCGACCTGACCCGCAATGCGGCGAAATCGGTCGCCGATGCACTCAATTCCTCGCTCGCCGATTGCTATGCGCTGTATTTCAAAACCAAGAATTTTCACTGGCACGTCTCGGGGCCGCATTTCCGCGACTATCATTTGCTGATGGACGATCAGGCGGCGCAGATCCTGGGCGTGACCGATGCGATCGCCGAGCGCGTCCGCAAGACCGGCAACACGACGCTGCGATCGATCGGCGATATCGCGCGGCATCAGACGATCAAGGATAACGACAAGGATTTCGTCGATCCCGCCGCGATGCTGGCGGAACTGCGCGACGACAATCTGAAACTCGTCGAATCCTTCCGCACCGTGAAGGACGCCGCCGACGAGGCGAAGGACAATGCCACCAGCGGCATCGTCGACGACTGGACCGACCAGGCCGAGGAGCGCGCCTGGTTCCTGTTCGAGGCGAGCCGCAAGGCGTAAGGAGATCATATCATGTTGAAATTCGCGATCCTGTTTCTCGTCATCGGTCTGGTGCTCGCCCTGCTTGGTTTCGGCGGCGTCGGCGGCGCTTTCATCGGTATCGCCAAAATCCTGTTCTTCATCGCGATCGCGCTGTTCGTGATTTTCCTGGTGCTGGGGTTGATGGCGGGGAAAGCGGTGAAGGATTCGCTCTGAAGCGACGCCGAACGCGCGCTAATCCGGAGAGGCGACCTCGGCGGCGAGATCCTTGCGGCTCAATTTGCCGATCATCGTTTTCGGCAACGCGTCGCGCACCACGACCGCATCGACGCGTTCGTGCTTGCCGAGTTGCGGGTTGAGCCAGTCGCGCAGCGCGTCGCCGGTGGCGGCATCGGCGACGGACAGCGTGACATAGGCGCGCGGCACCTCCCCGCGATAGGCGTCGGGGATGCCGATCACGAGCGCTTCCTTCACCGCCGGATGCTTGTAGAGAATCGCCTCGATCTGACTCGGGAAGACCTTGAAGCCGCCGACCGCGATCATGTCCTTTAGCCGATCGACCACGCGGACGAAGCCGTCGGCGTCGATCGTGCCGATATCGCCGGTGCGGAGCCAGCGGTCGCCCGCAGCGTCGATCACGAACGTGTCGGCGTCGGCGTCGGCGCGGTTCCAATAGCCGCGCATGATCTGCGGCCCGCTCGCGACGATTTCGCCCGGCTCGCCGTCGGGGGCGGGGCGCGACGAATCCTCCTTGTCGACGAGGCGCAGTCGCGTCGCCGGGATCGGCTGACCGATCGTCCCCGGCTTGCCGGCGCCTTCATAAGGGTTGGCGGTCAGGACGCCCGAACTCTCCGACAGGCCGTAGCCTTCGATCAACGTCGCGCCCGTCGTCTCGCGCCAGCGCCGCGCGAGTTCGGCGGGAAGCGGCGCGCCCCCCGAGATGCAGATGCGCAGATTCGAGAAATCGGTGCGCGCGGTGCGCGGGTGATCGAGCAAGGCGGTGTACATCGTCGGCACGCCGGGGAGCGCGGTCGCCTTCGTCCGTCCGATCGCGGCCAACACCTGCCCCGCGTCGAAGCGCGGCAGCATGACGATCTCGCCGCCGTTCGCGACGGTGCGATTGAGGACGCAGGTGTTGGCGAAGACGTGGAACAGCGGCAGCACGCCGAGAATGCGATCGGGCGCTTGCCGGTGCGGATCGATCGCGTTCACCTGGCGCGCGTTGGCGGCGAGGTTCGCGTGGGTGAGCATCGCGCCCTTCGGCGTGCCGGTCGTGCCGCCGGTATATTGGATGAGCGCGACGTCCTGCTCGGGATCGATCGCCGCGGCGGGATGCGCGCCGTCGTTGGCGATCAACGCGGAGAAAGCGGTGATGCGCGCGTCGCCGGGGCGCTTGGTCGTCTCGCGGCGTCGGAACAGACGGTAGAACAGCGACTTGGTCGGCGGCAGCGCGCCCGCGACCGAGCCGACGACGAGGTGTTCGAGCGCGCTCCTGTCGAGCACTTCGAGCGCGTTCGGGAGCAGCGCCGACGCCGAGAGCGTGAAGATCAGCCGCGTCCCCGAATCCGCGACCTGATGCGCGAGTTCGTCGACGGTGTAGAGCGGTGAGAAATTGACCAATGTCGCGCCGAGCCGGAGCGCGCCGTAATAAGCCGCGAGGTAATGCGGCACATTGGGCAGGAACAGACCGATCCGGTCGCCCTTGCCGTAACCCAGCGCGGCCAGCCCGGTCGCGACGCGGCGCGCGCCGTCGGCGACCTCGCGATAGGCGTAGCGGCGGCCGAGAAAATCGATCAGCGGCCGACCCGCGTAACGCTCCGCGGCATCCGCGAAGAGCGCGTTCAGCGATCGCGGGGCAAATTCGGTGCTCCACGGCGTCGGGTGGCGATAGGCGTCGCGCCAGGCGTTTTCGGGGTCCGACATTGACACGGGTGTAAGCAGCCCGCGCTTCGCGATCAACCTCAGCGCAGGCGCTTCGCGGTCCAGGTCACGAGCACCGACACCCCCATCAACCCGAGATCGACCGCCGCCTGGAAACGGTGCGGCGAAAGATCGGCCGCGTCGTGCGTCATCACGCGAATGTCGGCCTTGGGAGGATGGACCGCGGCCAGTGTCAGCGCGACCGCGCCAAAGCCAAGCATCATACGGCGGCGTTGATCCACGATCGGTCTCCCTCGCCGACCCGATACACGCTTGCGTGTGCGATTACAAGTGTAATCACGCTGCCTGTCTGGCGTCCTCGCGAACGCGGTCGCGGCCCGCTGCTTTCGCCTCGAACAAGGCGCGGTCGGCGCGGCGGTAGAGTATCTTCCAATCGATGTCGCTCGTCAGCGGCCCGCCCGAAACCCCGATCGAGATCGTCACCGCGAGGTCGAACGGCATCCGCTCCTCGCGAATCCGCTCGAGGATCGTCGTCGCGGCGAGCGGATCGGCGGCGTCGACGACGATCGCGAATTCCTCGCCGCCGATCCGCGCGACCAAGCCCCCGGCGGGGGTCACCGCGCGCAGCACCCGCGCGACGATCCTGAGCACTTCGTCGCCGCCGTCGTGGCCGAGCGTTTCGTTGACCTGTTTGAAATGATCGATGTCGGCCAGCATCAGCACTTGTTCGCCGGCGCGGCCGATCGCCTCGCGCAGGAAGGCGCGGCGGTTGATCAGGCCGGTCAGCGGATCGACATCGGCGAGGAGGCGCGCCTCGATCTCCTGCGCGCGCGCCACGTCGCGCTCCACCGTCAAGAGGCGGATGCGATAGGCGATCGCCATGCTCGACAACAGCGCCTCGACGCTCATCGAGCCGAGCGTCGAATTATCGACCCAGAAATTATAGTGGACGAGGTGGAAGGTGTTCGCGACGCGCAGCGCGGCGAGCAGGATCGGCGCGGCCCAGGCGATCGCGAACGCCCAAAGATAATTGCTCCGCCGTCGCCACGCCTGCCACAGCAACGCGGGGACGATCGCGAGCTCGAGCGCGAACACCATGCCGTAAAGATGGTCGAGCAACGCGATATACCACGGCGCGAGCGTGGCGAACGCCAACGAGGCGGCGATCAGCGCGACGGTCAGCAGCTTGATCGCGCGATCGATCCAGCCGGCGAAGACGTGGCGTTCGAAAAAGGTCCGCGCGAACACCAAAGCCGCCGCCGCCGCGAAGCCCAGCGTCACATAATTGATCCGCATCCGATCGGTATTGGCGATATCGGGCCAGAACCACGCCAGCGCCCCCGACGACGAGACCGCATAAGCGAGCAGCCCCGCGACCATCGCGCAATAAGCCAGCTGGAAGGTATGACGCAGCGCGACCCAGAGCGCGAGATTGTAGAAGATCAGCGCGATGCACAGCCCGGCGAAGGCGGCGTAGAGCGCGCCGAACAGCAGGTTCGCGTCGTTGCTTTGGTCGGGCGTGGCGATCCGCGCGCCGATCAGG
Organism: Sphingomonadales bacterium; assembly: GCA_038236185.1. Taxonomy (GTDB): domain Bacteria; phylum Pseudomonadota; class Alphaproteobacteria; order Sphingomonadales; family Sphingomonadaceae; genus Sphingomonas. Next base: position 4,058 of record JBBSTE010000057.1, read on the forward strand.
ATGCCGCGCAGGTTGGCGGAACCCTCGACATGCCACAGCAGCCGGACGACGGGCACGCCCGCGCGGACCGGGGGGGCCTGTTCGACGATCGCGCCGAGCTGGATGTGGCGCGATGTCGCGCGCCCGTCGAGCGGCATCGCCACGATCGCGCCGTCGGCGTAAAGCGCGTGGAGCGTCAGCCGATCCTGCCACAGGCTCCCAACGCGGACGCGGAACGGGGCGAGGCCGGTGCCGGCTGGGAGCGGTTGGGACATGGCCCAGAAATCACCGGGGCCGAACGCACGTTGCTGGGTTGCGCAATCGTATCGCGCCTTGGCTATGACGCTGGCAGGTCCGGAACCTCGCGCGATACAGACCTGGATCGGGGAGCCGACGAGGCCGCTGTCGGCCAGCGCTGGGGTTGCAGTCGCGACAAGCGCCGACAGCGCGCACGCGAGCCGCCAGACACATCCGATGATCCACCCCCGCGGCATGCGGTTCGTGGTAACGAGGGATGAAGAACAGAAAGTAAATTGGGTGGGCCCGGCCGGCCCTATTGTCCTAGGGCGTATCGACGTTCCGCCGCGGGTGACCCGGCGCAATCCTCCCCAGCCAGGGGGAGGTGGCGCGCGAAGCGCGACGGAGGGGGAGGACTCCCGAGGAGGTCATCACCGTCCTCCCCCTCCGTCAGCCTGCGGCTGACACCTCCCCCTGGCGGGGGAGGATTGAAAAAATCCAGCGTCGATACCGTCTGAGTCGCTGTCGGGCCGAAGCACTACGCACCCGCCCCGCCCCGCTCACTTCACCTCGGCGGGCACGCTCTTCTTGCCGCCGCCTTTTTTCTTGGGCTTCTTCGGCGCGGCGGCGACGATCTCGAACGCCAGCGCGCCGTCCTTCATCTTGACCGTCACCTCGCCGCCGTGGACGAGCTTGCCGAACAGCAGTTCCTCGGCGAGCGGCTGTTTCACCTTTTCCTGGATCAGCCGCGCCATCGGCCGCGCGCCGTAGAGCTTGTCATAGCCCTTCTCGGTCAGCCATGCCTTCGACTCCTCGTCGAGCGCGATGTGGACATTGCGGTCCGCCAGTTGCAATTCAAGTTGGAGGATGAACTTCTCCACCACCCGCGCGACGACCTCGGTCGGCAGATAGCCGAACGGCACCACCGCATCCAATCGGTTGCGGAATTCGGGCGTGAACATCTTCTGGACCGCCTGCTCGTCCTCGCCCTCCCGCGTGAGGTTGCCGAAGCCGAGCGTCTCGCGCGCCATGTCCGATGCGCCCGCATTGGTCGTCATGATCAGGATGACGTTGCGGAAATCGACCGACTTGCCGTGCTGGTCGGTCAGCCGACCGTTGTCCATCACCTGCAACAGGATGTTGAACAGATCGGGATGCGCCTTCTCGATCTCGTCGAGCAGCAGCACGCAATGCGGCTGCTGATCGACCGCGTCGGTCAACAGCCCGCCCTGGTCGAACCCGACATAGCCGGGAGGCGCACCAATCAGCCGGCTGACCGAATGCCGCTCCATATATTCGCTCATGTCGAAGCGCTGGAGCGGGATTCCGAGGATCGAGGCGAGCTGCTTCGCCACCTCGGTCTTGCCGACGCCGGTCGGGCCGGTGAACAGATAATTGCCGATCGGCTTTTCGGGCTCGCGCAGACCGGCGCGTGCGAGCTTGATCGCCGAGGCGAGCTTCTCGATCGCCGCATTCTGCCCGAAGACGACGCGCTTCAGATCGGTCTCGAGGCTTTCGAGCGCCTTCTTGTCGTCGGTCGACACCGATTTCGGCGGGATGCGCGCCATCGTCGCGATGACCTGCTCGATCTCGCGCGTAGTGATCGTCTTCTTGCGGCGGCTCGGCGGCACCAGCATCTGCATCGCGCCGACCTCGTCGATCACGTCGATCGCCTTGTCGGGAAGCTTGCGGTCGTTGATGTAGCGCGCGGAGAGCTCCACCGCCGACTTGATCGCGTCGGACGTGTATTTGACGTTGTGGTGATCCTCGAACGCGCTGCGCAGCCCGGCGAGGATCTTGATCGTGTCCTCGATCGTCGGCTCGTTGACGTCGATCTTCTGGAAACGCCGCAGCAGCGCGCGGTCCTTTTCGAAATGGTTGCGGAATTCCTTGTAGGTGGTCGAGCCGATGCAGCGGATCGTGCCGCCCGACAGCGCGGGCTTCAACAGGTTCGACGCGTCCATCGCGCCGCCGCTGGTCGCGCCAGCGCCGATGACGGTGTGGATTTCGTCGATGAACAGCACCGCATCGGGCAGCTTTTCGAGTTCGTTGACGACCGCCTTTAAGCGCTCCTCGAAATCGCCGCGATAGCGCGTGCCCGCGAGCAGCGCGCCCATATCGAGCGAATAGATCACCGCGGGCTTGAGCACGTCGGGCACATCGCCCTCGACGATCTTGCGCGCGAGGCCCTCGGCGATCGCAGTCTTCCCGACGCCGGGATCGCCGACGTAGAGCGGGTTGTTCTTCGAACGGCGGCACAGGATCTGGATCGTGCGATCGACCTCGGGCATCCGCCCGATCAGCGGATCGACCTTGCCCGCCTTCGCCTTCTCGTTGAGATCGACGGTGAACTGCTTCAGCGCGCTCTCGCCCTTCTGCTTGCCCTCCGATTTCTCCTTCTTCTCTTCCTCGGCACCCTTCGCGCTCTGCGCCTCGAGCGTAGCCGCGCCCTTGCCGACGCCGTGGCTGATGAAGCTCACCGCATCCAGGCGGCTCATGTCCTGCTGCTGGAGGAAATACACCGCGTAGCTCTCACGTTCGCTGAACAAGGCGACGAGCACGTTGCCCCCGGTCACTTCGTCGCGGCCCGACGACTGGACGTGGAGGATCGCGCGCTGGACGACGCGCTGGAAGCCGCTGGTGGGTGATGGATCGGTCGCGCTATCGACCTTCAAGGCATCGAGTTCGGTATCGAGATAATGCGCGACCGTTCCCTTCAGCTCGCCGAGATCGACCCCGCAAGACTGCATCACCTTCGAGGCATGTTCGTCGTCGATCAGCGCGAGCAGAAGGTGTTCGAGCGTCGCATATTCGTGGCGCCGCGAGCTGGCCGCTTCGAGCGCCTTGTGCAGCGTGGATTCGAGAGCGCTGGCAAAGGATGGCATCAGAAATCTACTCCATGCGGGCCGCGACGCATGCGCGGACCCTTTCCAACTATGTCGGAAGTGCGCGTCCCCGCATCAAGCGCTGGGGCAAAAGCACCGGTGGCGAAAGCTCGCTGGACCGGCGCCCCAGCGTTCATCGCTTGAATAGCTCGTCGGCGATTGCGCGATGGTTAACGGCGCCTTCGATTTTTCGCGCTGTTCGTTCGATCTCGCCTTGAAGCAACCGGACGCGGTCGTGGAGTTCGGCGACCGATAGCCGGTCCAGGTCTTCGCGCAGCAGCGAAGGCAGAGGATCGTCGGGCCGGGGCCCAAGGATATCGTCCAGGTCCACGAGTGAGAACGTTGACCGCTGCAGGGGCGAAGTCAATAAGGCGCCGGGGAATTCCGCGAGAGCTGGGGCGAGACGATGACCGACATTCCGGCGACGATGCGCGCGATCGATCCCGCTGCGCCGGGTGGGCCGGAGGTGCTTGTCGCGGTCGAGCGCGCGGTGCCGCAACCTGCCGCGGGCGAGGTGCTGGTCCGCGTCGCCGCGGCGGGGGTGAACCGCCCCGATGTGGTCCAGCGCAAGGGCGGCTATCCGCCGCCCCCAGGCGCGCCGTCGATCCTCGGCCTCGAATTCGCGGGCGAAGTCGTCGCGCTCGGCGAAGGCGTCGAGCGCGAGATGCTCGGTCAGCCGGTATGCGCGCTCGTCGCGGGCGGCGCCTATGCCGAATACGCCGTCGCGCCTGCCGGGCAATGCCTGCCCGTTCCCGACGCGCTGACGATGGTCGAGGCGGCGGCGGTGCCCGAGACGCTGTTCACCGTCTGGACGAACCTGTTCGAACGCGCCTTCGCGGTCGAGGGCGACATTGTGCTGGTCCACGGCGGGACCAGCGGCATCGGCACGATGGCGATCAGCCTCGCCAACGTCTTTGGGCTGACGATCATCGTCACCGCGGGCAGCGACGCCAAATGCGCCGCGGCCAAGGCGCACGGCGCAAATCATGCGATCAACTACAAGACCGAAGACTTCGTCGCACGGGTGAAGGAGATCACCGGGGGCGCGGGCTGTGCCGCGGTGCTCGACATGGTCGGCGGAGACTACGTGCCGCGCAACATGCGATGTCTGGCCGACGACGGCCGCCACGTCTCGATCGCGGTGCAGGGCGGGATGACCGCGACGATCCCGATCTTCGAGATCATGCGCCGCCGCCTGACGCTGACCGGATCGACGCTCCGCGCGCGCGACACCGTGTTCAAGAGCCTCGTCGCCGACGAACTCGCGCGCACCGTCTGGCCGCACGTCGAGGCGGGACGGTTGACGCCGCTGATCGACCGGACCTATCCGCTCGCCGAGGCGGCGGACGCGCATCGCCGGATGGAGGCGGGCGACCATGTCGGCAAGATCGTGCTGATGATGAACTAGAGCGGGATGACGTTTCAGTGGATCGAGATGGATTCACATCGGGGTAGTTTTCTGATTCATATGTGGACGCCCCCTATGGCAAGGGCTTTTCGCCGGGATGGGTTTGATCGGTTGCTTTCATCTGTCCGGCCTGTTGTGCGGCGTGGTAGTTGCCGCTGGCCCTGATGGAAATCCGCCGGTGAGGTCCCTGATCAAGATGACAGCGTTTGTGAAGCGCATTGAATCAGACGGGTTGGCCTCGCCATTGGCTCGA
>JBBSTE010000058.1:0-8246 GCA_038236185.1 Sphingomonadales bacterium
GCGGCGGGGGTGGGATGGCCCGCCCGGGCGGGGACACCCGCGGCGATGGCGTGGTGCGCCTCTTCGGCGGTCATCGCATCGCTGAGCGGCAAGGTCATCATCGCACCGGCGATACGGTCCGCGACCGGAGTCGCCTCGACCACCGACACGTCGCGGATCCACGGATGCTCGCCGAGATGCGGGCTGAAATAGCGGCCGTTGCCGATGCCTTCGGCATCGAGCGCGGCGCCGATCGCGTCGCGGTGCTGCGCCAGCGCGCCGGGAAGGACGATCGGCTGGAACCCCATCGCCTGCCGCCCGGCGGGGGCGGGCTGGAGCGCGTAGCGATCGCCCGCCGCTTCGCGATACGCATCGGCGACCGCCTGGCGATGATCGCTGACCCGGTCGAACCCGTCGAGCTTGGCGCGCGCCATGACCGCGAGCACTTCGGGGAGCTTGGCGTTGAGGCCGGGCAGCGTCGCGGTGCGCGGCGCGCCGAACCCGAAATTGGCCATCGCGCGGAGGCGTTCGATCGTCTCTGCGTCGCCGCAGTGGATGAGACCACCCTCGGACGTCGCGAACGGTTTGGTCGCGTGCATCGAGAAGACGACCGGGAACGGCGCCCCCGCGCCGAAACAATTGCCCTCCGCATCGCGCGTCCCGAGCGACGCGGCGGCGTCGATCACCACCGCGACGCCGTAATGCTGCGACAGCCACCGATAACGGTCGAGATCGATCGCATAGCCGAACGTGGCGTAGGGCAGAATCACCGCGATCTTGTCGCCGCGCTCGCGCAGCAGGCGTTCCTCCTCGGCGGCGCTCGCGGTCCAGTCGACCGGATCGATGTCGCAGATCAGCGGCGTGAGCCCCGCCCAATGCGCCGCCTCGGCGGTCGCGGCGAAGGTCAGCGCGGGCATCAGCGCGAGCCGCCCTCTTGGTTCGCCGGCCGCGTCGCGGATCGCGATCATCAGTCCGCACGTCGCGTTGTTGACCGCGAGGCACGCGCCCTTGCCGTCGAACAATTGCGCGGTCGCCTCCGCCTCGAATGCGCGCGCCTCGGGGCCGTTGTTCGAATAGATGCCCGACGCTTCGACGCGGCGCAACGCGTCGCCGAGTTCGCTCAGCCGCGGCGGCTGCGGGGCAATGAGGGGCAGACGCATGGCGACTCCGGGAAATAGCCCCGTCGCCATGCGCCCCGACGCGTTAGGAAGCGGTTACCCGCGCGTCGAATTGGACGAGCTCGTACGCGATCGACGCCTCGACCAGCCGGTCCCACAATTCGGCGACCGCATCGGCGGGCAGACCTGCAGTTTCGGCAGCGGCGCGCGCGTTGGCGATCACTGCGGCCTTGCGTGTCTCGTCGCGGACATGCCCGCGTTCGGGCTTGATGCGCGCGGCGGCGTCCATATAGGCGAAGCGGCGGGCGAGCAGCGCGATCAGCTCGCGATCGACCTGGTCGACGCCGGCGCGGACCTCCGCCATCGTGTTGCATTCGGGGCCGGAAAGGATCGTCATGGCCGCGGGCTTTGGCGACGTCGGGCGCGGCTGTCCAGCTTGACTCAAGGGGCCTCCGCGTCTAGGCGCGCCGCTTCGCAATGCCCCTGCACTCCGGTGAAGCAGGCGGCCTGCCGGTCTCTCACGATCCAAGCAGCGCGGATACCGGAACCAACGTTGTTAGCAATTGCAAGGAATTACCGATGTCGAAGCGTGCAAGCGCCAAGTACAAGCTCGACCGCCGGATGGGCGAGAACATCTGGGGTCGCCCGAAATCGCCCGTAAACAAGCGCGAATACGGCCCCGGCCAGCATGGCCAGCGCCGCAAGGGCAAGGTCAGCGATTTCGGCATCCAGCTGCGCGCCAAGCAGAAGCTGAAGGGCTATTACGGCGACGTGACCGAGAAACAGTTCCGGGCGTGCTACACCGAAGCCGCGCGGATGAAGGGCGACACCAGCCAGAATCTGATCGGCCTGCTCGAACAGCGGCTCGACATGATCGTCTATCGCGCCAAGTTCGCGCCGACCGTCTTCGCCGCGCGTCAGCTCGTCAGCCACGGCCACATCCGCGTCAACGGCACGAAGTGCAACATCGCCTCGCGCCGCTGCTTCGTCGGCGACGAAGTGACGCTCGGCAAGAAGGCGACCGAGATGGCGCTGGTGATGGAAGCGCAGAGCCTCGCCGAACGCGAAATCCCCGATTATGTCGCCCCCGACGGCACCGCGAAGGTGACCTTCACCCGCGTCCCGACGCTCGATGAAGTGCCGTACCCGGTGAAGATGGAGCCGAATTTGGTGGTGGAATTCTACTCGCGTTGATGCCTGGATTTAGCGTCAGCTAAATCCGGCAAACACTCAACGCGAGCGGCCGGCCTCGCTCAGGCGCGGTCCGACGACGCGGCTTTGCCGCGTCGCTGCGAGAAAACAAAAAAGGGCGGCCCCGCTCCTGGGACCGCCCATTTCTTCGTCAGCCTTGCTGAATCGCTACGCCGATATCCTGCGCCGTTTCCGCAAGCCGCCGATCCCGAGTCCACAGAATTGTCCCGTCCTCCCGATCGGTGGCGATCAGCAAATAAACATCGATTACGCCGACTCCACGGCCAATCACCGGCTTGATCGCGCAAAACGCGAGAAAGGTTTCCTCGTCGGCCGTCGGCAAACGCGGCATCCCCCTTAAACGCCGAATTGTGGCGTCGCGCGGCACGATCGGCCCCAGCGCCAGTTCGGCCAACACAAGACCGTGCATGAGCACTTCGCCGCGGTTGAGTAGACCAGCCAGCCTGTCGTCGCTTCGGCGGAGATGATCCGCCCACACCGATGTATCGACTAAAATCACGCTCTGTCCCGACGCCTCGGCGGCGGGGCGAAATCGGGCATCGTTCCACCAAGTGCGGCAAGCGACAGCGCCGCCCTTCGCCCGACATAGTCCTTGAGCGCGATCAGGACAATTTCGTGGCGGTCATGCGTCCCGGCGAAATCGCTCGCCAATTCGATATATGTTTCGATCTGTTCCGAGGTGATTTCCGGACCGCCAATGGACTCCGCAACCGCCGGCTCCCCGAGCTTCTCAAAGGCAACCCGCCGACGCTCGAGATCGAGCCGTGCGGTCCGCCAGCCGGCGCGTTGCCAGGCCGCCGACTGGATATGCCCCGCGCCCGACTGGTTTGCCCACCAGGCCGGATACCGATAGGCGCTGGGCGGGAGCGATGACCCTAAAATCCGTTCAATATGTTCGAAATCGGCGAGCCACTGCGTACCGGATCGATCCCGAAGATGCTCATAGAGTCCGTCATAGCGCGCCATCGCCACCTCCAAAATCACTATATATTTATAGTTATTTTCGGCGTCAACGGCGCGGCGCGCTACAGCCCCATCGCGCGCCGCAGGAACGCATCCGACTTGTCGAGCATCTCGGCGCGCACCGCGCTGTCGTTGAGCGAGTGATCGAGGCCTTTGTATTCGACAAGCTCGACGCTCTTGCCCGCGCCCCTGAGCCGCCCGGCCATGAACCGCGATTGTTCGATGTTGACGTTGCGATCGAGATCGCCGTGGAACATCAGCACTGGCGCCTTGATCTTGTCGACGTTCTTGGCGGGCGAACCTTCGCGAACGTGCGCGCCCGAGCCGATCTGGCGATCGACGAGCGGAAAGTTGGTGAAGAAGCGCGATTCGTTGCGCAACTGCTCAAGATCGGTGACCGGCGCGATCGCAACGATCGCCTTGAACAGATCCGAATCGAGCGCCGACGATTGCAAAGCGGCATAGCCGCCGTACGACCAGCCGACGATCGCCAGCTTGCCCGGCGCGGCGATGCCCTGGCTCAGCAGCCAGCGCCCGCCGTCATCGACGTCACCGATCGCAGTGCGCCACGACTGGAAGCCGTTCTTCTGGAACCAGGCGTCGCCGTAGCCCGCCGACCCGCGGAAATTGGGCTGAAGCACGGCATAGCCCTTCGCCGCGAAGAACTGGGCCAGCCAGTCGAAGCCCCATTCGTCGCGCGCCGCCGGCCCGCCGTGCGGCATGACGATCGCGGGAAGATTCTTGCCGTTGCTCCCCGGCGGTATTGTCAGATAGCCGGGGATCGTCGTCCCGTCCGCCGCCTTGTAGGTGATCGGCTTTACCGTGGCGAGCGTCATCCCGTCGAGTCGCGGCCGCGACGGCATAACCTCCTCGAGGTGGCGGGTCGCCTTGTCGAAGAGATAATAACGGCCAGGATCAGTGTCCGCGCTCGCGTGCAACAACAATTGCTTTTCGTCCGCGCTGGCATCGACAAAGGAGACGAGCGGTTGCTTTGGCAGAGCCTTGCCGAGAGAAACCCGCAACGCCTTCAGTTCGGGATCGAAATATTCGGCCTCGCGGATTTCGGTCACCCAGCTTGCGCCGACGACGCGTTGCTGGCGGCCGATCTGGATCACTTCGTCGACATCGACATCGGGCCGCGCCAGCACGACTTCGCGCGTCTTGGTCCCGTCGAGCGCGATCCTGACGAGCGCGCGGCGACCGTCCTGATCATCGATAGCGTAAAGTATATTGGTCTTCGCATCGACCCCAACCGGATTGAGACCGCGATTGGTCTCGACGCCGATCTGCTTCGAGGCGAACGTCGTGAACGATTTCTCATCGGGCTTGCGATAGCCATAGGTCTCCGTGCTACCGATATACCCGCCCGACCCCGATGAAAGCGTGCCGACCACGCGAACGTGGCCGAGCCCGTCGGTAATGTAATCTTCCACGCTCAACCGCGGCGCTTCCACGATGCGATGCGAGAGGGTCGATGTATCGACAAGATCGACCCCCACGCCCTCCTTGGTCTGCGCGACCAGGGTTCCGGTGGCCTTCTCGGGAACATAGCTGTGCAGCATCAGGACCGATCCGTCGCCCTTGCCGTCGCCGGTATAGTCGATGATGGTGCCGCCGAACTGGCTGATGCCGAGCGAACGGACGGTCGTCCGGTCGCTGACCATCTTCAGCTCGCCCCCGTCGCTGTTGAGCGCGATCAGGCGGTTGAAGCCGAGCGTATACGCGCTCGACGTATCGACGAAATACACGCCGCAGATGAGCCGGGTTCCCGTCACCCAATGGCAGTCGGTCAACCGATCGGGATTGCCCGACGTGCGCAGGATCACCTTGGGCGGCTTGCCCGAGGTGAAGTCCGCGACCGTCAGGACCGACCCGCGCGTGCCGTCGGGCTGGATCATCGCGACGCTTTTGCCGTCGGGCGACAGGCTGATGTCCTGGACATAGTCGCGCGCGCCGAACGCGATCGCTTCCTTGGACGGCGCCGCGAACGCAGGCGCCGACGCACCGACCAGCAACAGTGCGGCCGTCGACAATGATACTCTCACCCTGATGCTCCCCTTTACCCCGTATCGACGTTATCCGGCTTCGAGCGCGATTCCAAGACCTTGTGCGAGGCGCCCTTGCGCCGGTGGAGCCGCGCTGCCAAACCGCGCCGCAATCCCGACCACGCCGGAGTATGCCGATGCGAACCCTACCCCTGTTGCTCGCCCTCGCCGCCGCCGCGCCCGCCGCTGCGCAACAGGCCGCGCCCGCGATTTCGGTCGATACGCTGAAGAGCGTGACGAAGGAATTGTCGTCTGACGCTTATGAAGGCCGCGCCCCGACGACGCTCGCAGAGGACAAGACCGTCGCCTATATCATCAAGCGTTTCCAGGCCGCCGGATTAAAGCCGGGCAATGCGGGCAAGTGGACGCAGGACGTGCCCATGGTCGAGATCACCGCGGGCGGCGTCCAGCCGCTGACCTTCACCGGCGGCAAGACGCCGGTCAGCATGGCGTACCGGTCCGACATGGTCGCGGGCACCTATCAGGTGGTGCCGCAGGTGTCGCTCAAGGACAGCGACGTCGTCTTCGTCGGCTACGGCGTCAACGCGCCCGAAAAGGGCTGGAACGACTACGCCGGTCTCGACGTGAAGGGGAAGACCGTCGTCATTCTGAGCAACGATCCCGATTGGCAGACGCCGGGCGAGGACGGGCCGTTCGAAGGCCGCGCGATGACCTATTACGGACGCTGGACCTACAAGTTCGAGGAAGCCGCTCGGCAGGGCGCGGCGGCGGCGATCATCGTCCACGACACCGAACCCGCGGCCTATCCCTGGAGCGTCGTGCAATCGTCGTGGACCGGTCCGCAGCTCGAGCTCGACGAGGCGGGCGATCATATGGACCAGAGCCGGATGATCGGCTGGATGCAGCTCACCAAGGCGCAGGAGCTGTTCGCGAGCGCAGGCAAGGATTTCGCGAGCCTGTCCGCCGCGGCGAAGGAGAAGGGCTTCAAGGCGGTGCCGCTGGGCGTGAAGATGTCGGCGGGCTTCACCAACACAATTCGGCGCCAGGCATCGAAGAACGTCATTGGCGTCCTGCCGGGCAAGACCGCGCCCGACGAATTCGTCCTCTATTCGGCGCATTGGGACCACTTAGGCCACTGCGACGCGGTCGACGGCGACGACATTTGCAACGGCGCGCTCGACAATGCGAGCGGCATCGCCGGGCTGGTCGCGATGGCTGAGGCGGACGCGAAACAAGGTCCGGCGCGGCGCTCGATCGGCTTCCTCGCGGTCACCGCCGAAGAATCGGGGCTGCTCGGCTCGCGTTATTACGCCGAGCACCCGGTCTATCCGCTCGGCAAGACCGTCGGCGGGGTCAACATGGACGGGCTGAACATCATCGGCCCAACGAAGGATTTCGAGATCACCGGGGCGGGCAAATCCGAACTCGAGGATATGGTCAAGCCGCTCGTCGCCGCGCAGGGCCGGACGATCGTCCCCGAGGCAAATCCGGAAAAAGGGCATTATTACCGATCCGACCATTTCTCCTTCGCCAAGCTCGGCGTGCCGATGCTGTCGGCGGGGAGTGGCGAGGATCTCGTCGTCGGCGGCGTCGCGGCGGGCAAGGCGGCGGTGGAGGATTTCGTCGCGCGCCGCTATCACGGGCCGAAGGACGAATATGATCCCAAATGGGACTGGTCGGGCACGGTGCAGGATTTGACGATCTATTACGAGCTCGGGCGTGAGCTGGCGGAGGGCGACGCCTGGCCGAACTGGTACCCGACCGCGGAGTTCAAGGCGATCCGCGACAAGAGCCGCGCATCGGCGAAGTAGCGCGCGGCCCCGACCCGCGATAAAGGGTGGCGATGCGGCCTCCCGCTCCCGAATGGGCGCCCCACAAGGCGGTGTGGATCGGTTTCCCGAGCCACCCCGAATTGTGGGCCGACGATCTCGACGAAGCGCGCGCCGAGGTCGCGGCGTTCGCAGGCGCGGTGCACGCCGGCGGGTGCGGCGAGACGGTGCTGCTGGTCGCCGCCGACGAAGAGGCTGGCGCGGCGGCGCACGCGATGGCGCCGTTCGCCGAAATCGTCGTCGAGCGGTTCGGCGACATCTGGCTGCGCGATACCGGGCCGATCGTCGGTGCGGACCGGGTGGCGCGCGATTTCCGCTTCAACGGCTGGGGCGGCAAATACGATCTGCCCGGCGACGAGGATATCGGCACGCGGCTCGCGGCGCGGCGCGGCAAGCGTGTCGAGCGCTGCGATTGGGTGCTCGAGGGCGGCGCGATCGACGGCGACGGCACCGGGCTGGTCGTCACCACCGAGCAATGCCTGCTCAATCCGAACCGCAACCCCGGCATGGGCCCGACCGCGATCGAGGAGGCGCTGGCGCGCGATCTTGGTTTCGATCGCGTGCTTTGGCTCGGCGACGGGCTGCTCAACGACCATACCGACGGACATATCGACAATCTCGCGCGGTTCGTCGGCCAGGGGCGGCTGGCGATCCCGGTCGCGGGGGACAACGACGCCAATTGGCAGGTCTATCAATCCGCCGCGCAACGCGCGCGAGCATTCGGCGTCGAAGTCGTGCCGGTACCGTCGCCCGGCCGGGTGATCCGCGACGACGAGATCGTGCCGGCAAGCTACATGAACTTCTACATCGGCAACGCGGCGGTGGTGGTGCCCTTGTATGGGGCGCCCGACGATGCGGCGGCGGTCGCGGCGTTTCGCGTGCTGTTTCCCGATCGCGAGGTCGTTGGGCTGCGCGCGAACGCGATCCTGACCGGGGGCGGGAGTTTCCACTGCATCTCGCAGCAGATTCCGGGGTGAGACTCGCGGCGCGGCGAAGCCGCGCCGTCGGACGGCGCTATAGCGCCGCCGGCCGGGCCGCCGCGGGTGGGTGCTTTAGCTTGGCGAAATCTCGCGCGGCGGCGGGGGCGGGGGAAGGGGGGCGGGCGGGGGCCTGGCGGCGGCTGGGGTGACGGTGGCCCC
>JBBSTE010000059.1:0-8177 GCA_038236185.1 Sphingomonadales bacterium
CTTGGTCCAGAACTTCACGCCCTCCATGCCGTGCTGGTTGGTGTCGCCGAACGCGCTGCGCTTCCAGCCGCCGAAGGTGTGATAGGCGACCGGCACGGGGATCGGCACGTTGATCCCGACCATCCCGACATTCACGCGCGCGGCAAATTCGCGCGCGGCGTGGCCGTTGCGGGTGAAGATCGCGACGCCGTTGCCGTATTGATGCTGCGACGGGAGCGCGACGGCTTCCTCGAAGTCCTTCGCGCGGACGATCTGGAGGACGGGACCAAAGATTTCCTCCTTGTACGATTGCATGTCGGTGGTGACGTGGTCGAACAGCGATGGGCCGATGAAGAAGCCTTCTTCATGGCCTTGCAGTTTGAAGCCGCGGCCATCGACGACGAGTTCGGCGCCTTCGTCGACTCCGGTTTGGATCCAGTTCTCGATCCGCTGCTTGTGCGCCGCGTTCACGACAGGGCCGTAATGCGCATCATTGTCGGTCGAGACGCCGACGCGGAGCGCGGAGATTGCCGGCAGCAGTTTCTCGCGGAGGTTCTCGGCGGTCTTCTCGCCCACCGGCACGACGACGGGGAGCGCCATGCAGCGCTCGCCGGCGCTGCCGAACGCCGCGCCCGACAAATCGGCGACGACCTGGTCGAGATCGGCGTCGGGCATGACGATGCCGTGGTTCTTGGCGCCGCCCATCGCCTGGACGCGTTTGCCGTTTTCGACGCCGCGCTTGTAGACGTAATGCGCAATGTCGGACGAGCCTACGAAGCTGACCGCCGAAATCGCGGGATGGTCGAGGATCGCGTCGACCATTTCCTTGTCGCCGTGGACGCACTGCAGGATGCCCTCGGGCGCGCCCGCCTCCAGCATCAGTTCGGCAAGGCGCCGCGGCACGCTCGGGTCGCGCTCCGACGGTTTCAGAATGAAGGCGTTGCCGACCGCGATCGCGACGCCGAACATCCACATCGGGATCATCGCGGGGAAATTGAACGGGGTGATGCCCGCGCCGATGCCGAGCGGTTGGCGCATCGAATAGACGTCGATGCCGGGACCGGCGCCCTGAGTGTATTCGCCTTTCAACACGTGCGGGATGCCCGCGCAGAACTCGATCACGTCGAGCCCGCGCTGCACGTCGCCGCGCGCGTCCGCGATCACTTTGCCGTGCTCGGAGCTGAGCAAGTGCGAGAGCTCGTCGATGTTCGCCTCGACGACGCGTTTGAACTCGAACATCACGCGCGCGCGGCGCTGCGGGTTGGTCGCGGCCCACTCCGGCTGCGCCTGTTGCGCCGCCGCGACCGCGCGATCTAGATCGGCCTGTGTGCCGAGCGCGACCGATGCCTGGACCGCACCGGTATTGGGATCGAACACGTCGCCCGAACGCCCGCCGCCCCCGCCGCCCGAATGGCCGGCGATGAAATGGTCGATGGTCCGCATGGCTGAAATCCTCTAGTTATCGTCATCGACATCGGAGTTCGCGCGGGCGCGCACAACCCCTCGACGCGCAGCCCAGACCTGCAATAGTGCAGGTCAATGAACTGGGACGACCTGCGTGTTTTCCTTGCCGTCGCACGGCGCGGCCTAGTCGCGCGCGCCGCCGTTGATCTCGGAATGGATGCGACGACGGTCGGGCGGCGGCTCCAACGGCTGGAGCAGGATATCGGGCAAGTGCTGCTCGAGCGCCACCGCACCGGGCCGAAACTGACTGCCGCCGGACGCCGCCTGTTCGACCATGCCGAGGCGATCGAAAGCGCGGCGGCGAGTCTCGGCGATGCGAAGGACGCGCCGAAGGCGGTGCTGCGCGTCAGCGCGACCGAGGGTTTCGGCACGTGGTTCATCGCGCACCACATCGCCGGCTTTGCGCGCGACAATCCCAACCTGCAGATCGATCTCGTCGCGACGAGCGGCTTCCTCAGCCCCTCGAAGCGCGAGACCGATGTCGCGATCCTGCTCGCGCGTCCGCGTAAAGGTCCGCTGATCACGCGAAAGTTGAGCGACTATCGGCTGAGGCTCTATGCCAGCCGCGATTGGCTAGACCAGCACGGCCCGATCAGCCGCGCGGAAGATCTGCGCGCGCATCGGCTGGTCGGCTATATCCCCGACTTCATCTATGCGCCCGAGCTCCATTATATCGAGGACATCGCCCCCGGCGTCGAACCGACGCTGCGGTCGAGCAGCATCAACGCGCAATATCGGATGATCGCAGCGGGCGCGGGCGTTGGCGTGCTGCCGTGCTTCATCGGCGATTCGGACGACGACCTCGTCGCAATCGTCCCCTCGGTGACGATCCAGCGATCGTTCTGGCTGTCGACGCACCGCGACACGCGGACTCTGCCGTATGTCGACCGATTCGTGACTTGGCTGGCCGACATCATCCGCCAGCGTCAGTGGCAGCTCGCGGGGAAACCCTAGACGCGCGTCAGCGGCAGATGCATTTCGGCTTCGGCTTGGCATGCCACGTCCGATACCGCCATTTGTGGCGAGCGGGACGCGGCGTGTAGGTCACGCTGCCCTCGAACACCTCGGTCGTCGTCGTGACGACCGGCGTCGTCGTGACCGTCACCGTCGTGATCGTCGCGCCGGGATAATAATAGCCGTTGGCGTAATAACCGGGCGACTGGACCACGACCGGGCCACCGCGGGGCGGCGGCGGTGCGAAGCGCAGCGGTGGCGGCGGATAGCCCGCACCATGCGGCGGTGACGGAGGCGGCGCGGCGTAGCGACCACGATCGCCGGCGCGGTCGATCGCATAACCAGCCGCTGCACCGACGCCGGCGCCGATCACCGTACCCGCGGCGCGATTGCCGCGCCCGGCGATGACATTGCCCGCGACGCCGCCGACGACCGCGCCGACTGCCGCGCCGCCGAGACCCGAGTCCCGCTGCGGATAGCCATAAGGCGCGCCCGGCTGGGCGGAGCCCCCGTCGGCATGACCGCCCTGATCATAGCCACGATTGTCGCCGGCGGCATAGGCGTAATCAGTCCCGGAATCGTCATAGCCGTCCCAATCCACGCCGCCGATTGTATCGTAAACCGAGCCGCGCCCGTCGATCAGCACCGCGTCGTCATAATAGCGCGACCAGTTATAACCGGCGGGCGGCGCGGGAAGTCCGTAGCTGCCCCAGTCGTTGATGAACCAGTTCGGCGAGATCCAGAAACTTGGAAGGATGAAACCCCGCACCGGGCGGCGGTAGGCGCCCCAGCCGCCCGGCGCACGCCAGCCTCCCCACCAGCGCCCTCCAACATGTCCGCCCCAACGCGGCGGCTTCGGATGGTTGCCGCCCCAGCCCGGCTTCGGACCGTGGCCGTTCCAGCCCTGGCCGCCACGCCACTTCCCCGATGTCCGGACCGGCGCGACGCGCGGCGCCTGTGCGACCGGCGCGGACCGAACCATCGGATGCGGCATCGCGGGCGCGGGGCGCATCGCCGCTGGTCCGCTCCGCACGACGCTTTGCGCATCGGCCCCGCTCGCCGTCATCGCCAGCGCGGTGGTCGCCACCAACAAGGTCCGCATCGATAGATCTCCCGTACGATTGTGGCGCACCAACGTGCGCTTGCTTTACGCGTTGCTTACCACTCCGCTCGAGGAGTCGCCAGCGCGGGAGGTGTCCCGATCTGGATCAATTGATTCGCGTCGCCAACAGCTTGGCAATCGCCTCGCACCCCGCGCGATCCGTTTCGTCGAACCGCCCGACCGTTGGACTGTCGAGATCGAACACACCGATCAGCCTGTCGCCGGCGACGATCGGCACGACGAGTTCGGCAGCGCTGTCGGCGTCGCAGGCGATGTGGCCCGCGAAGGCGTTGACGTCGGTGACCAGCTGGCTCGTCCGCGTCGCCGCCGCGACCCCGCAGACGCCCTCGCCGATCACGATGCGGATGCAGGCGGGTTTGCCCTGGAACGGGCCGACGACGAGTTCGCCATCGACCAGACGATAGAAGCCCGCCCAGTTGAGATCGGGGAGATATTGCCACAGCAACGCAGCGGCGTTCGCCATGTTGGCGACGGCGTCTGGCTCGTCGGCGGTCAGCGCATCCATCGCCCGGTGCAGGTCATGGTAGAGTTCGGCCTTGTCGCCGGCCGATATGTCGAACTGGTACATCTTCGGTCCTCAATCGAGCGAGACGCGCCCGCGCCCCGCCTTGATGGTGCCGCGTCCCTTCTTGGCATCGACGCGGCGCGCTCTCGCCGCTTTCGATGGCTTGGTCTTGACGCGGCGCGCCTCGCGTTCCTCGGCCTTGGCGAGCAGTTCGGCGACGCGTTTGCGCGCATCGGAGCGGTTGGACTCCTGGGTGCGATAGCGGCGCGCGACGATCACCAATACGCCGCCATCGGTAAGGCGGCGCCCCGCAAGCGTCTTCAACCGCCGGAACGTGTCGGGCGACAGGCCCAGGCGGAACACATCGACGCGGAGCTGGCACGCAGTCGCGACCTTGTTGACGTTCTGCCCGCCCGGGCCGGTCGCGGCTAGGAAACGCTCCTCGATCGCATCGGCGGGAACCTCAACCATCGCCGAAGCCGATCGCAGTGAAGCGCTCGGGCCACGGCGCTTCGGCGGCGACATCGGGTTTGCCCGCGCGCGGAAGGGTGAGCGCAGCGGCGTGGAGCATCATGCCGTGCGGACTCGCGGCGCCATAGGTCGGATCGCCGAGGACGGGGATGCCGACACCTTCGAGCGCATGGATTCGGATCTGGTGGGTGCGTCCGGTTTCGGGACGGAATTCGACGAGCGCGCGGCCGTCGTGCGTTCGGAGGATGCGCCACGCGGTGCGGGCGGACTTGCCGTTGCCGCCGCCCGTCATCCGCCAACCCGTCTCGACGGTGGAGACCTTGATGAGCGGCAGGTCGATCGTGCCGCCCTCTTCTGCCGGAATGCCGTCGAGGATCGCGACGTAGCGTTTGGCGACCGCGCCCGCCTCGAACGCCTGTTGCAGCCGCGCGTGGGCCTTGGGGTTGCGCGACAGGAGCAGGCAGCCGCTAGTGTCGCGATCGAGCCGGTGGACCGCTCTGGGCCAGCGGTGGAAGCCGAAGGTCAGGTGCGACAGATGGTTCTCGAGGCTGATCGATCCGTCGCGCGGGCGATCGACCGGCAGGCCCGCAGGCTTGTCGATCACCAGCGCCTCGCCGTCGAGGAAAAGGACGTGTTCCTGGATCATGCCGCCGCCCTTGCCACCGTGACGCCGCGCATGCCAGAGCGCCGCGCGATGCTGCGCCGCCTGCTCTGCCTGACCGCGCTCGCCGCGCCGCTGCCCGCCGCGGCGCAGCTTTGCGACGGGACAACCGGGCCGATCGCCGCCGACGGCCGCGTCTTCGGGCATCTGCCTTATGGCGACGCCGCACCCGACGAACTGGTCGATGCGCCGGAGGGCTTCGCGGTCGGGCGGCCGTGCGTGGTGCGACGCGATCTGGTGCCCGATCTGACGCGATTGCTCGCCGCGGCGGCGCGGGACCAGTCGATGGGGACGCTGCGCGGGCTGTCGTGTCACCGGTCGATCGCGCGACAGTCCGAGGTGTTCTGCCGCGAGCGGCCGACCGGCGACGCCGCCGACCGCGCGATCTCGGTCGCGCCGCCGGGGCATAGCGAGCATGCGACGGGGTACGCGATCGACTTTGCGATTCGGCCCGCGACCGATTGCCCCGATGCCGAGGCGTGCATGGCGGCGACGCCCGCGTTCCGCTGGCTGGTCGCGAACGCACCGAAATACGGGTTCGAGATGTCGTTTCCGGTGAGCAATCGGCAGAATGTGAAGTGGGAGCCGTGGCATTGGCGTTGGGTCGGGGGGACCGCGAACGCGCCGGGCGCGGCGAAGGCGCGGGCGCGGTTCGCGCGGGCGCGGCGCGACTTTCCGGCGGAACCGGGGGTTACGGTGCCGGTGGTGATTCGCTTCGTGCAGCAAGCGCCGCGGGTCGATATCCTCGCACCGCCTCCGCCGGTGGATACGAAGAAGCGCAAGCGGCGGCGCTGACGCATCGTCGGCTCACTCAGGCATAGGCGTAGGGACCGCCCGCTTTCAGCGCGGCCTGATACGCCAGGCGCGTGTGGACCTTGGCGAGCCAGGCGATGGTATGCGGGCGCGAATCGTCGAGACCGGCGCGGCTGCGCGCGGCCTCCAACGGGAAGCTCATCATCACGTCGGCGGCGGTCATCGCGTCGCCCGCGAACCAGGCGCGCGTGGCGAGTTCGGACTCGATGAAATCGAGATGGACATCGATCATCGGCTGGATCCGTTTCTGCGCGCGTTTGCCGAGGATGGGGATGCGGCCGAGGACGAGCTTGATGAGCAACGGCGGCATCATCGAGCCCTCGGCGTAGTGGAGCCAGAAACGGTAGCGCAACGCATCGTCGCGATTGGCCGGGGCGCCGAGTTTTCCGTCGGCCTTGTCGACGAGATATTCGACGATCGCGCCGGTTTCGGCGATGACGCGCTTTGCCCCCAGATCGGTGGCGTCGGTATCCTCGATCACCGGCGACTTGCCGAGCGGATGGACGCGCTTGAGTTCGGGCGGGGCGAGCATCGTCGCCTTGTTCCGTTCGTAGCGCTTCACTTCATAGGGGAGCGCGAGTTCTTCGAGCATCCACAGGATGCGCTGCGAGCGCGAGTTTTCGAGGTGGTAGACGACGATTGTCATGCGCGCTCTCCTTGGCCTCGGCTCAGGCCTTTGCCGACCATATCCACGCCGCGGCGGGAAAGTCGATGACATTGCCCGTCCGGCGCGATTCAAGGAGGTCGCGGAGGTGCTCGAGCATTGCGGGAGCCTCGTTGGGATCGGCGACGCGCAGCATCCGCGCGGCCGGGCCGATGCGGCGGAAGAATTCGAGCGCATCGCCGACGGGATCGGGCCCCTCACCCGCGCGATATGCGTAATCGACGGGTTGGTGCGCGATGTCCCGCCAACCGGCGGCGTTGAGCATTTCGTCGACGAAGGCCGGATCGGCGAAGGCGAACGGCCCCGGCACATAGCCTTCGTCGCCGGGCGGCGCCTCGCCGGCCGCCGCCGCGATCAACGCACCGGCCCAGGCGTTTTCGGAAATGTCTCGGAAGCAGGAGAAGACCAGCCGCCCATCGGGCGCGGCGGCATCGTGGAAGGCGGTGAAGCTGGCGCGCGGATCGGGGAAGAACATCACGCCGTGGCGCGAATAGAACAGATCGACGGGAGCGAGCGCGGCAACTTCGCCGATCGCGTCGCCGACGCGGAAATCGAGGTCGGTGACGCCGGCGGCACGCTCGCGCGCCACCGCGACCAGACCGGGCGAAATGTCGACGCCGGTGATATGCGCGTCGGGACGTGCAGCGGCGAGCGCCAGGCTCGTCGCGCCCGCGCCGCAGCCGATATCGACCGCGCGGACATCGCCTTCGCGCGCATTCGCGAGGATCGCAGCGTCGAGGGACGGCGCCATCGCGGCAAAGCTGCGGTCGGTGCGACGCCATTCCCGCGCCCAGACATCGCCGATCGCGCCGCCCCATTCTGTGATATCGGTCACGGGCATCTCCGCCATTGGCGGCGCGACACTTACAAAGGTTTCGGCAACCCGTTCAATCCATCACGCCGAAAGTCACACTAAGGTCACACCAAGGACGGGGACGGTTCGACGCATCCCGACGCGCGAAAGGCCCACCACGCGGGCGGGCCTTTCCAGGCGTAGCGACGGCAAGGGGAGGGCCGTCGCTCAAAAATCGTGACAGATCACAGATCGTCCTCGTCGGACGGCCCGGCCATCAGTTCCTCGCCGACCTTGTCGGTGCGCTGCCGAATCGCCTTTTCGAGGCGTTCGGCCATTTCGGGATTCTCGCGCAGGAACACCTTGGCATTTTCGCGACCCTGGCCGATGCGGACGCTGTCGTAGCTGAACCACGACCCCGACTTCTCGACCAACCCCGCCTTGACGCCGAGATCGATGATCTCGCCCAATTTCGAGATGCCCTCGCCGAACATGATGTCGAATTCGACCTGCTTGAACGGCGGCGCGACCTTGTTCTTGACGACCTTGACGCGGGTGGTGTTGCCGGTCGCCTCGTCGCGATCCTTGATCGAGCCGGTGCGGCGGATGTCGAGCCGGACCGAAGCGTAGAATTTGAGCGCGTTGCCGCCGCTCGTCGTCTCCGGGCTGCCGTACATCACGCCGATCTTCATGCGGATCTGGTTGATGAAGATGACGAGGCAGTTCGAGCGGCTGATCGTGCCGGTGAGC
>JBBSTE010000060.1:0-8069 GCA_038236185.1 Sphingomonadales bacterium
CCCGTGCTCCTGCGAAAGCAGGAGCCCTGGGCAATGGGCGCTCGACGCGCCACGCAGGGCTCCTGCTTTCGCAGGAGCACACTTCTCTGTCGGACCGGTAGATGCACAGGTTTGTTGCAAGTTCCATCGCGGCGCAGGAACCTCGCGGCACGACGGAATGGGGCCATGCTGAACCGTTTCACCGCCGATTATCTCGAAACTCTCGCCGCCGCCGATTTCGCGCCCAGGCCGAAAATCTCCGGTCGGCTCGCGTCGTTCGACGGGCTGTTGATGGAAGCGGTCGGGCTCAACCTGCCGGTCGGCACCATCTGCCACATCGGCGCCGCCGGAACCGCCAGCGTCGAGGCCGAAGTGATCGGCTTTCGCAACGGCCGCACCTTGCTGATGAATCTCGGCGGCCCTGCCGCACTCCTCCCCAACGCGCCGGTGCGCCCGATCGGCCCTCCCGGCGAGGCCGAAGTCGGTGCGGCCTTGCTCGGTCGCGTCGTCGATGGCGCGGGTAAGCCGATCGACGGACTCGGCCCGATCCGCGGCGCGAGCCGCTGGCCGCTCGCGGGCAAGCTCCAGTCGCCGCTCGACCGCGGCCGCGTGCGCGAGCCGATGGATGTCGGCGTCCGCGCGATCAACGGCCTGCTCACCGTTGGACAGGGCCAGCGGATCGGCATCATGGCGGGCTCCGGCGTCGGCAAATCGGTGCTGCTCGGCATGATCGTCCGCGCCGCACAGGCTGACGTCATCGTCATCGGGCTGATCGGCGAGCGCTCCCGCGAAGTCGCCGACTTCCTCGAAACCAAGGTCGCCGGCGAGGCGCGGCAACGCGCGGTCGTCGTCGCGGTCCCGGCCAATCATTCGCCCGTCCTCCGCATCCGCGGCGCCTTGCGCGCGACGGCGATCGCCGAGGGCTTCCGCGCCGAAGGCAAGAAGGTGCTCCTCATCATGGATTCGCTGACGCGCGTCGCGCACGCGGGGCGCGAGATCGGCCTCGCGCTCGGCGAACCCGCCAGCGCGCGCGGCTACCCGCCGTCGGCGATCGCGATGCTGCCCAACCTCATCGAGCGCGCGGGTACCTGCGTCTCGTCGGGCGGGTCGATCACCGCGATCTACACCGTCCTCGCCGACGGCGACGACGGCAACGATCCCGTCGTCGATTCGGCGCGGTCGATCCTCGACGGGCATATCGTCCTCAGCCGCACACTCGCCGAGGCGGGCGTGTATCCCGCGATCGACGTCGGCCCCTCGGTCAGCCGCGTGATGACCGACATCGTCGATGCAGCCCACATCGCCGCGGCGCGGGTGCTGCGGCGGCACCTTTCGACCTACGAACAGAATCGCGATCTCGTGCTGATGGGCGCGTATCGCAGCGGCGCCGACGCCGCGATCGACGCCGCCATCGCCTATCACCCCGCGATCCTCGAATTCATCCGCCAGGACGCCGATCAGATCGTCCCCCTCGCCGATTCGACCGCCGAACTGACCGGCGTCTTCGGCGATGGGTGAGTCTTTGTTGAGGGCCGCACCGCGGGACTTCGGGCATGGATAAGAAGCGGCTGACGCGCGTCCACCGCGTCCGGACGCTTCAGCTCGGCTTCGCGCAGGTCGCCGAGATGCAGGCGCGCAACACGATGGCGAGCGAGGCGGCGCTGTCGAACCGCATCGCCCAGCTCGCCGAGGCGGTCGCGCCGACGCAATCCTCCGACGCCGCGTTCTCGCTCGCCGCGGCGGCGCATTATCGCGAGCGGCTGAATACCTCGGCGCACACCGCCGAAAACCGCGTCCGCGCCGCCGAACGCCACGCCGAAATCGCCGCCGAGGCGACTCGCGAAGCCCGGCGCGATCAGTCCGCGATCGAGAAGCTGATGGTACGCGCCGACGCCGAAGCCGCGCTTGGCGCGATCCGCGCGATGGAAAAGATGCCCGCTTTCCGGAAGGTCCGGCACGATCCTTGCTGATCGCCTCACCGGTACCATCGACGAGGCATTTGCATGAATTCCGTTTCCACGCTGTCGATCGCCATCGCCTCGTCCAGCGCGCCCTTCGCGGCGGCGAACGCAGGGCCCGCGACCGATGGCGCCCAGCAATTTGCAGCGATCCTCGCGCCGTTCGACGTGATCGCGACCGCGGCGATCCGGCAGGCCCCCGCCGGACCCGGCAACGCCTTGCCGTCCGGAGATGCGGATTCCGACGTGGCTGACGCGGTGCTCGTGCCGGTCCCGACAGCTACCGCGCCAACCGAGCCGGATCGCGTAGCGCGCGAGTTCGCGCCGACGATCCATGCCGACCCGGTGTTCGAAACTCCGAAGTCGCGGGCCGACACCGTGGCGCCGTTGGAAGACGATGAGCAGAATATAGATCGCGCGCCGGAGCAAGGCCGGGGCCGGAAACGCGAGTCCGACGATTCGAGCAATCTCTGGGGGGCCGTCCTGATCGCACCGGCCATCGCGCACCCAGTCGTCGCCTCGACTTTGCCGACCGCGGATGCCGCGATAGCGTCGGTTACGTCGGCTCCGGCACAAGTCTTTGATCGCGCCGCTCCCGCGCTGGCCTCTTTGTCCGACGCCCTCGTCGATCTACCGCGCCCTACCCGCGTCGCCCCTCACGACGTCGCGCCGATTATATCGAATACGGCGGCGGAAATCGACCTCACACAGATGCTGGCGGTTCGCGACAATGCGGTCGGACACCCATCGTCAGCCGTCGAAGCTGCAGCGACTGGCGCGATCGATACGCCCACGCCCCGGTCCGAACCCTTGTCGCTTAGCATCGCCGATCCGCGACCCTCGCGCCCGACTGCGGTGAGCATCTCGCCCGGCATCACACCCGTAGCGGAACCGCGATCCCGTCCAATCCGCCGACTCGTCGTGCCACAGCCCGGCGATGTCGCGATCGCGTCGGAGCCACCGGCGCGAGCGATCCCACCATCGCCCTCGCCCACGCCACCGCGTTTCACCCCGCCCGAGGTCGCGGCGACGTCCCCGATCGTGACGGGGTCGGCGGCGACGTCCGCCGCGCCCCTCGCATCTCTGCAACAGACCGTCGTCGGTCCGGCCAGCGCGCCGAGTTTGATCAGCGTCGCGCCGAAATCGCCGATCCGCGCCGAAATCGCCGCCGCTCCGGCTGTCGTTCCGATCGACGAACCGACGCCGCCGCGCGCCGCCTCGATCGTGGGTGAATGGAACACAGTTTCGGTTAGCCGACGCCCGCTTGCCTCGCCGTCGATCACCTCGCCGATTTCGACTCCGTCACGAGGCCTGCCTTCGGCGGTCCAGCCTGCGCGATATGCTGGCTTGGCAGTTGACATGCGCTCGGCCTCGCCCGGGGCGGTCACGCACCCAATCGACCAGATGGCCGCCGTCCGCCTGTCGCCACCGCTTGCGCCGAGCCTGCGCGCGGAGATCATCTCGGTAGATTTCGCGCCAACCGACGAACACGCACCGACGCCCGTCGTCTCGATTCCGGACGAAGTGAAGCCAAACTTTTCCAGCCGACGCCCGCTGGCCTGGTCGTCGATCACCCCGCCGATTTCGAATCCGTCACGAGGCCTGCCCCCGGCGGTCGAGCCTGCACGATATGCTGGCCTGGCGACGGACGTGCGCTCGGCCTCATCTTGGGCGGTCCCGCACGCAATCGAGCAGCAAATTCCCATCCGGATGGCGGCGCCGCTTGCGTCCAGCCTCGGCGCAGAAACCACCTCCGTAAGTATCGCGACGACGGGGGACCACGCACCGGCGCCCGTCGTCTCGATTCCGGCCCAGTTGAAACCAACCTTTTCCAGCCGACGCCCGCTTGCCTCGTCGTCGATCACCCCGCCGATTTCGACACCTTCCCAAGGGCTGGCCTCAGCGGTCGAGTCCGAACGATCCCTCATGCAGCCGGTCACGCGTTCGGTCCCGCCCCGTGCGGTGTCGCGAACGAATGAACCTTCCGGCTCGCCGAGCACACCGATATCCCGGCTCGTAACCGCCACGCCGCATCCCGTGGCCGTATCCCCAGACGCTTCATCCGTTCCGACATCGCCAACCGCGCAATCGGCGGAGCCGCAGCGCGCCACAGGATTCGACCAACGCGCGAGAGACATCCTGCCTCGGCCGGTTTCGCACACGATCGAATCCTCGTCGGCAAGCGACATGCACGCAGCGCTCGCTCCGACGGTCGCCGCTGCAACGGTGCTGCCGCCGGCGGGTCCGTCCACCGCGACGGTTGTCCTCGCCCCGACAGCGCCGGTGATTCCGGCAATCGTGACGAAAGTGGCCGGACCGCAGCCCGTAACACGGCTCGCCTCGCACCCGAAAGACACAGCGGACGCTCCGATCCCAGGCGATACCGCCCAATCGCGTTCGATCACGGCTCCCACGCCGATGGTCCTACCCACCAGACCGGGCAACGCCGCCGCCGACGCCGCGTCGATCGTGGTTTCGGCGGCAGCCCGGCCCGCAACGACCCCGATCCAGCCATCGCTCCGTCGGCCTCGCGCCGACACGACCGCCGCCGACATCGCGCTCGCCACGATCGCCCAACCGCACGCCGCCACGCCACTTACCGTCGTCCAGAACGCCCCGCTCGACATGGGGCGGCACGGCTGGCCGCAGGCGATGATCGAGCGGATCGAGGCGCTGCGCGATGCCGCCGACGCGGCCGATACCAGCATCCGGATCATTCCCGACAAGCTCGGCACGATCGATGTTTCGGTGCGCCGCGACGGCGATGTGACGCATGTTCACTTCAACGCCGAGCAGGCGCAGACGCGCACGATCCTGGCCGATGCGCAACCGCGGCTCGCCGAACTCGCCGATTCGCGCGGGCTGAAGCTCGGCCAGTCGAGCATCGACGGCGGAAGCGGCCAGCAGCAGCCGCAGAACCAGCGCGCGCAGCCCGCCTTCGTCCCCGCCGCACCCGCACGGGCACCACGCCGCGACGACGCCGCGACGACCGATCACCGCATAGCCTGACACGAAAGACACTGGGGGGTCATATGAGCGACACGATTGAAGAAAAGCCTGCCAAGAAAAAGGGCAAGCTCGGCAAGATGCTGGTGCTGGGCGGGGGCGTTCTCGCGCTCCTCGGCGGCGGCGTTGGCGCGGGGCTGTACGCCGCGAGTTCGGGGCTGGTCGGAGGTCACGCCGCCACGCCCGACGACGGCAAGCCCAAACTGGTCCCGAAAAGCGAGCAGAAGCGCGCCGGCGAGGGTGGCGACGAAGGCGGGCACGGTGGCGAGTCCGAAGCTCCGGCGGTCGACCACGGCAAGCCGACCCCGGATGGCCACGGCGGCGACACATACGCCTCCAACTACTACGCGCTGGACAAGGAGTTCACCTCGAACCTCCAGAACTCGATCCACATGGTCCAGGTCGGCGTCGCGGTCTCGACCCCGTACGACATGACCGTCATCGAGAATCTGAAGACCAACGAGATCGCGGTGCGCTCCGCGATCCTGATGGCGCTCGGCGACACGACCGAGGAGCAGGTCTTCACCAGCCCCGGCAAGGTCCAGCTCCAGCGCCGCATCGCCAAGGCGATCAACGACACGCTGAAGGAAAAGGAAGGTTTCGGCGGCGTTGGTAACGTCTACTTTACCAATTTCGTCGTTCAGTGAGCCATGGTTAACGCGCCCGAAACCACGATCCCGACCGACCGCCGCGAGCATAGCCGCGCTGCAGCGATGCATCAGGGCGTGCTCAACGCGACCAAGCTCAATCCGTTCGGCGATCTCCACACGCTGCAGCACCTCTCCGCGCGGCTCGCGCGGTCCTTACGCGGCGTGTTCGAGCCGATCCTCCATCACGAAGTCCGCTGCTGGGCCGAGCCGCTCGTCGTCCAGCGTTTCGCCGATTATCGCGCCGAACGCCCCGACCGGCTGACCGGGTGGTTGCCGATGGCGATGACCCCCGGCGACGGCCCCGCGCTGATCGTCCTCGACGGCAAGTTCGTGCTCGAACTGCTCGATCTGTTCTTCGGCGGCACAGGCGCCGCGCCGGCGACTTTGCCGACCGAATTCTCGCCCGCCGCCGAGGCGATGGTCTTTCGGCTCGGCCAGATGATCGCCGAACCGCTGTCGGCGTCGTGGGAGCCCGTCTCGCGGATCGCGTTCGCGCCGGGCCATGTCGAGATCAACCCGGCGATGCTTGGCGGCGTCGATGCCGACGACGCGGTGATCGTCACCCGCTTCGGCATCGCGCAAGGCGCCGCCAAGCCGGTGTTCGTCGATATCTGTTATTCGGTCGCGGCGATGAAGCCGCACGGCGCGTCGCTGACCGGCAAGGTCGTCGCCAAGACCGCCGCCGCGCCCGACGCGCAGTGGCAGACCGCGCTCACCCGCGCGGCGATGGCGGTGAAATTCCCGGTCCGCTCGATTCTCGCCGAGCCGGTCGTCCCGCTTTCCGCGCTGATGAACCTCAAGGCCGGCGACGTCATCCCGGTCAGCTTCGGCACCGATGTCCCGGTGATGGTCGGCAACGACCGGCTCGGCATCGGCACCGTCGGCACTTCCAACGGCCATGCCGCGATCCGCGTGACCGCGCTCGCTTCCATCGAAGGACTCCTCGCATGAACGACATGACCGGCGCGTTTCCGCAAGGAATGGCCGACGGCGCCGTCGCGGCCAATTTTCGACTGCTCCAGGACGTCGATGTCAAGCTGACCGTCGAGATCGGCTCGACCCAGCTGACGCTGCGCGAACTGCTCGCGCTCGGCGAAAGCTCGGTGATCGAACTCGATCGCCAGGCCAACGAATTGCTCGACGTGTTCGTCAACGGCACACTGATCGGTCGCGGCGAGGTCGTCACCGTCGGCGAGCGTTTCGGCGTCCGCATGACCGAGCTGGTCAACCCCGAGAAGCGCGGCTGATCCTGCCATGATGTGGACGTACATCCTGAAACTGGTGGTCCTGCTCCCGCTCGTCTGCGGGCTGATGATCGGCAGCCTCTATCTGTGGCGCCGGCTCGAGAGCCGGATGCCCGGCAAGCCGCAGAACCGGCTGATCGCGGTCAAGGAAACGATGATGATCTCGCCGGGGCTTCGCCTCGCAGTGCTCGATTTCGATGGCAAGCGCCTGCTCGTCTCGGTCGGGCGTGGCGGGGTGAACCTCATCGACAAGACCGAGGCAGGGCCGTCGCTGTGAACGTCGTTCGTACCGGGACTGGTCCGTCGCTGTTTTTCGAGAAATGTGCTCCCGCGAAGGCGGGAGTCCAAGCTGGATCCCCGCCTTCGCGGGGATACAAATGGCTGTTGATAGCGCTCGCAATCTTGATCGCGCTCCTCGTTTCGTTCCCCGCCTTCGCGCAGGTCCCCCCCGCAGCCCCCGCCGTGCCCGGCGTCGGCGACGCGGTCGATCGCGCGCTCGGCCAGCTCGCCAACGGCGGCGCGAGCGCCGGAACCGGCAGCGGGTCGCTGTCGCTCTCGCTGCAAGTCCTCATCATCATGGGGCTGCTGACGATCCTGCCGGGCATCCTGTTGATGATGACCAGCTTCACGCGGATCATCATCGTGCTCTCGATCCTGCGCCAGGCGCTCGGCCTCCAGCAGACCCCGCCGAACCAGGTGTTGATCGGGTTGTCGCTGTTCCTGTCGTTCTTCATCATGTCGCCCGTCATCAATCAGATCAACACGACCGCGATCCAGCCTTATGCGGCGGGGCAACTCGCCGGCACCGACATGATCAAGACCGCGGGCGCGCCGCTCCACGCCTTCATGGCGAAGCAGACGCGGATGAAGGATCTGACGATGTTCGCGCAAATGGCGAAATCGGGTCCGTATGCCAGTCCGCGCGACATCCCCTATTCGGTGCTGCTTCCGGCTTATGTCACCAGCGAACTCAAGACCGCGTTCCAGATCGGCTTCCTCGTCTTTCTGCCGTTTCTGGTGATCGATCTCGTCGTCGCGACCGTCCTCATGTCGCTCGGCATGATGATGTTGTCGCCAACCATCATCTCGCTGCCGTTCAAGCTGCTCCTGTTCGTCCTCGTCGACGGCTGGGCGCTGACGATGGGCAGCCTTGCGAACTCTTTTGCGACGTAAGTCGGTGCCGGCCCGCTCCCCCACCCCGCCTCCCATTCAGGATAATGTCTTGGGAGGCG
>JBBSTE010000061.1:0-5818 GCA_038236185.1 Sphingomonadales bacterium
ACGACCCGGGAGTCAGGAGACCTGCCCCTCACGGTCGATCCATCGCGCGGGCGGGAGCTCCCGGGCGGACGAGCGGCACCTGGCGACGGGTCCGCCTCGAGCGAGCGACATCCGCCGCTCGCGAATCGTCGCGCGCGGCACATGCAAGGATGTGCCCACGTGTTGAAACCTCTCCTCCTTCTTTCCACGATTCTCGCCGTGTCCCCCGCGGTCGCGCAGACGGGGCCGGTGTCCGATGCCGATATCGTCGTTACCGCCAGCGGCGTTGCGCAGCCCGCCGACCAGGTCGGGCAGGCGATCACCGTCATCACGCGCGACGAGATCGAGCGCCGCCAGACGGTGTCGGTCGCAGACCTGCTCGCGACCACGCCCGGCGTCACCGTCACCCGCAACGGCGGCATCGGCAGCTTCACCGGCGTGCGGTTGCGCGGCGCGGAAGCCGAACAGACGCTGACGATCATCGACGGGGTGCGCGTCAACGATCCGTCGTCGCCCGGCGGCGGGTTCGATTTCGGCAATTTGCTCGCCGGATCGATCGACCGGATCGAGGTGCTGCGCGGCCCGAACTCGGTGCCCTGGGGTAGTCAGGCGATCGGGGGAGTCGTCAACATCGTCACGCTACGGCCGACCGAAGGCCTCCAGGCGCGCGGGAACGTCGAATACGGCAGCTACGACAGCGTCTACGCCAATGCGGGCCTTTCGGGCGCGCACGGCGGGCTGTCGGGCGCGTTGACCGGCGGATACCTGCGCAGTGATGGCATCTCGACCGCCGCCAATGGCAGCGAGCGCGATGGCTATCGCCAGTACGGCGCGACCGGGCGACTGGGGTATGAATTCGCCCCCGGCATCGGCATCGATCTGCGCGGCTATTACGCCGACAGTCGCACCGACCTCGACGGCTTTCCCGCACCCGCCTATACCATCGCCGACACCCCCGAATATTCGACCGCGCACGAATTGTACGGCTATGCGGGCGCGCACGCTACCATCGGCGGAATCAAGAACGTCGTCGCGTTCACGATCGCGGATATCAATCGCGACAATTACGATCCGACCTTCGGCACCGCGCCGTCGTTCATCGGGCGCGGACGATCGGAGCGCTACAGCTATCAGGGCGACTGGCAGGCGGTGCGCCAACTCCGGCTGGTCGCTGGCGCCGAGCGTGAGAATACGCGCTTCAACGACGGCACGACCTTTGCCGATACCGGGATCACGAGCTTCTATGGCGAGGCGATCGTGACCCCGGTCGATGCGCTGACGATCACCGGCGGCGTCCGCAACGACGATCACGATGCGTTCGGCAACCACACCAGCGTGGGCGCGAACGCTGCCTTGGCGCTGGGGACGGGCACGACGTTGCGCGCGAGCTATGGCGAGGGATTCAAGGCGCCGACGCTGTATCAACTCTACGGTCCCTACGGCACGCGAACGCTCGAGCCCGAGACCGCGCGCAATTACGATGCGGGCGTCGAACAGGCGTTGCTCGGCGGGCGTGCGCGCGCATCGGCGACCTATTTCCATCGCGATACCCGGAACCAGATCGACTTCGACCTCGGCACCTTTACCTATGCCAATATCGCGCGCACCCGCGCCGAGGGCGTCGAACTGGCGATTGCGCTGAAGCCCGTTGATGCGCTCATTTTTTCGGCGAACTACAGCTATATCGACAGCCGGAACCGCGTCGCGGGGACCAATTTCGACAACGATCTCGCGCGGCGTCCGCATCAGACGGTAAGCGCCACTGTCGATTACGTGTTCCCGTTCGGCCTGTCGGTCGGCAGCACGATCACGCATGTCGGCGACAGCTTCGACAACGCGGCCAACACCGTCCGGCTCGACGGTTATGTGCTGGCGAGCATCCGCGCGGAAATGCGGATCGGCGAGCGCCTGTCGGTCTATGGCCGGGTCGAGAATTTGTTCGACGAGAAATATCAGGTCGTCCGCGGCTACGGCACCTATGGCAGCGCGGCCTATGGCGGCGTGCGGGTGAAGCTGGACTGATGCGACGCGCGCTTCCCCTCCTGTTGCTGGTCGCAGGCTGTGCTGCGCCGCCGCGGCAGGGGGGAATCGTGTCGACCAACCCCTGCGCCGACGCGATCCTGGCCACGCTCGTGCCCGAGCAGCTGGCGGCGGTGAGCCATTATTCGCACGACCCCGCCGCAACCTCGCTGCCGCTTGCCGTCGCGCTGCGCTATCCGGCGACTGCGGGGACCGCCGAAGAGGTAATCGCGCGCGCGCCCGATCTGGTCGTGACCGACAGCTTTGCTCCCGCCGGGACCCGCGCGGCGTACGCGAAGGCGGGCTTGCGGGTGCTGACGCTGGGATCGGTCGCGACGATCGCGGCGAGCGAGCGCCAAGTGATGGAGATTGCCGACGCGGTGGGGCGGCCTGAGCGGGGCAGGGCGATGGTGGCGGAGATTGAGGCGGCGTCGTCGCTCTACACTCCACCCCGGCGAAGGCCGGGGCCCAGTGGGGAAGGTGGGAGTAACGGAGCGCAGCGCCAACCAACCGCCGTTCACCAACTGGGTCCCGGCCTTCGCCGGGGGGGTGTCGTGGGGCGGCAACCCTCCGCGCTGTTCTACATCGCGGGGGACCTCGCCAACGGTTCGGGGACGCTGCTCGACGACCTGCTCGCGCACGCCGGTTTCCGCAACGCCGCCGCAGATTACGGGCTCGCCTATACCGGGACGCTGCCGATCGAGACGATCGCGGCGCATCCGCCCGCGGTGATCCTTTCCCCCGGCGATGGCCGTACCGCCGAGCTGCGCCGCCGCGTCCTGGCGCGCTCGCACGCCGACACCCGCGAAGCGTATTTCCCACGCCAGCTGATGAACTGCGGCGGCCCCAGCATCGCGCCTGCGCTCGCGCGGCTCGCCGCGATCCGGCGCGGGCTGTGACGCGCGCCGCCAAGCTCGCGATCCTCGTGACGCTGGTCGTCGCGGCGTTCGCGCTGTCGTTGGTTGCGGGCAAGCAGTGGCTCCCGCTCGACGGCGACGCCGCGCGCGCGATCATGATCGAACTGCGGCTGCCGCGCGCCTTGCTCGGGCTCGCACTCGGCGCGGTCCTCGGGCTGTCGGGCGCGGTGCTCCAGGGCTATCTCCGCAACCCGCTCGCCGATCCGGCGGTGGTGGGGGTCAGTTCGTCGGCGGCGTTGGGGGCGGTGGCGGCGATCCTCTACGCGGGCGGATCGAGCCTCGCGGTGTTCGCCGCGGCGATGCTGGGGGCAGGGGGCGCGATGGCGCTGCTCGCGGCATTGACGTGGCGCAGCCCCAGCCCGGTCGCGTTCATCCTCGCGGGCACCGTGCTTGCGAGCCTCGCCGGCGCGCTGACTGCGTTCCTGATCTCGATCGCCCCCGATCCCTATGCGATCGCGAGCGTGCTCGACTGGCTGATGGGCGCGCTGACCGATCGCAGCCTGGCCGATGCCGCGCGCGCGATCCCGCCGATGGCGGTCGGCGCGGGCGTCCTGTTGCTGACCGCGCGCGCGCTCGACGCGCTGACTCTGGGAGAGGATGCGGCGCGCTCGCTCGGCGTCAGGCTCGGGCGATTGCAGGCGCTGGTTGTCATCGGTACCGGGCTGTCGGTCGGCGCGGGGGTCGCGGTGACCGGGGTCGTCGGGTTCGTCGGGCTGGTCGTCCCGCATCTGCTGCGCCCGGTGTTCGGGCATCGCCCGAGCGATCTGCTGCTGCCTAGCGCACTCGGGGGTGCCGCGCTCGTACTCGTGGCCGACAGCCTGTGCCGCCTTGCCCCCGGTGCGGGGGAGGTGCGGCTTGGGGTCGCGATGGCGCTGATCGGCGCACCCTTTTTCCTCGCGCTATTGCTGCGACACCGGCACCGCGCATGGATCTGACCTTTGCGGATGTTTCGGTCGCGCTCGCCAACCGCCAGGTGCTCCACGGCATCGATGCGACCTTCCGCGCCGGGCGGGTTACCGCGATCCTCGGCCCCAACGGTGCGGGGAAATCGACCCTGCTCAAGGCGGCGGCGGCGCTGATCTCGGTCACCGGTATCGTCCAGCTCGGCCTCGAAGCGGTCGCGGCGATGGACTCGGTCGCGCGCGCCCGCGCGCTCGGCTATCTGCCGCAGGACGCCGCGGTGCAGTGGAACATTGCCGCGCGCGACGTGGTGGCGCTCGGTCGGCTGCCGCACCGATCCGCCTTTGCGGCGCCGTCGCCGCGCGACCAGGCCGCGATCGACGCCGCGCTCGCCGCGACCGAAACCACCCACCTCGCCGACCGGCCGATCGCAGAGCTGTCGGGGGGCGAGCGCGCCCGCGTCCTGCTCGCGCGGGTGCTGGCGGGCGAGCCGCGCTGGCTGCTCGCCGACGAGCCGCTCGCCAGTCTCGATCCCGCGCACCAGATCGATATTCTGACGCGGCTGCGCGCGGTCGCGGCGGGGGGCAGCGGGGTCGCGATCGTGCTCCACGACATCGTCCAGGCGGGGCGGGTCGCCGATGACGTACTGGTATTGAAGGAGGGGCGCGTCGCGGCGTTCGGCGCCGCTGCCCAGGTGCTGACCCCCGCCGTCCTCGAACCCGTATTCGACGTCGCGTTCGGAACCCTTCCCGGTGCTCATCCGATCTGCATCCCGATCGGGCGGCTTGGCCGCTGACACCTCGCGCCCTATGTGGCAGGGTAATTAAATTACAACGCGGAGTCGGCACCGGCCCGCTGGAGGAGAGCGTGATGCGCATCATCGACCATCATATCGCGGGCTATTCGGGCGGCGCTGGAAGTGGAGCGGGGGGCGGACGGAAATCAGACATTTTCAATCCCAACACCGGCGAAGTTCAGGCGCAAGTGTCGCTCGGCACTAGAGCAGACCTCGACGCGGCGGTGGCGGCGGCACAACGGGCGCAGCCGGGTTGGGCCGCGACCAACCCGCAGCGCCGCTCGCGCGTCATGTTCGAATACAAGCGACTGGTCGAAGCGAACATCGACGAACTCGCGCACATGCTGTCATCCGAACACGGCAAGGTGCTTGCCGACAGCCGCGGCGACGTCCAGCGCGGGCTCGACGTGATCGAATTCGCCTGCGGCATCCCCCACGTGCTGAAGGGCGAATATTCGCAGGGCGCTGGGCCGGAAATCGACGTCTATTCGATGCGCCAGCCGCTCGGCATCGGGGCAGGCATCACCCCGTTCAACTTCCCCGCGATGATCCCGATGTGGATGTTCGGGGTCGCGATCGCGGTCGGCAATGCGTTCATTCTCAAGCCGTCGGAACGCGATCCGTCGGTGCCGCGCCGTCTGTCCGAACTGATGACCGAAGCGGGCGCGCCAGAGGGCATCCTGCAGTGCGTCCAGGGCGACAAGGAGATGGTCGATGCGATCCTCGATCATCCCGCGATTGCCGCGATCAGCTTCGTCGGATCGTCCGACATCGCGCATTACGTCTACAAACGCGGGGTCGAGAACGGCAAGCGCGTCCAGGCGATGGGCGGTGCGAAGAACCACGGCATCGTGATGCCCGACGCCGACCTCGACCAGGTCGTCGCGGACCTCTCAGGCGCGGCATTCGGCTCGGCGGGTGAGCGCTGCATGGCGCTGCCCGTCGTCGTGCCGGTCGGTGACAAGACCGCAGACGCGCTGCGCGAAAAGCTGATCCCCGCGATGGATGCGCTACGCGTCGGTGTCTCGACCGACAATGACGCGCATTATGGCCCGGTCGTCAGCGCGCAGCATCGCGAGCGGATCGAAAAGTGGATCCAGACCGGGGTCGACGAGGGTGCGGAGCTCGTCGTCGATGGCCGCGGGTTCGAGCTGCAGGGGCATGAGAAGGGGTTCTTCATCGGGCCGTCGCTGTTCGACCACGTGAC
>JBBSTE010000062.1:0-5152 GCA_038236185.1 Sphingomonadales bacterium
CCGAGCGCGGCGACCTGCATCGGCTCCGATCCGTAGGCACGGATCGTGATCGCCTCGGTCGTATCGGCGTGCGTCACGTCGAGCAGCGGCGCGCAATCGACGTTCACCCCGACCTCGGCGAGCATCAGCCCCAGCGCCTCGGCATTCGCACGCATCGCCTGGATCGCGGACATCGGTGCCGCCTGATAGAGCGCGGCGAACGCGGGGCCGGCGGGAAACGCGGGCCATTCGGGCGGCCCCATCCGCGCGACGCGCCCGCCCTCCTGATCGATCAGGATCGGGACGTCGTCGCGCCCCGACAAGGCGCGCAGGCTGTCGGTCAACGCGCGCATCTGCGCGCGGGTTTCGACGTTGCGCTTGAACAATATATAGCCGACCGGATCGGCGTCACGGAAGAACGCGCGCTCGTCGGGGGTAAGCGACGGGCCGGACAGGCCGAAGATGACGGGTTTCATCCCCGCCATCTACCCCGCAATCGTGCGGCCCGCCAGATCGACCGCCCGATCACGTTGCTCGGTCAACTCGCGACGAAGCAGGTTTCCCCGGCGACCCGCAACCGCCCGCAGATATCCGCCGCCTGGTTCGCACTGCCCGCGTTGACGCGAAGGCGATAGAGCGTGCGACCGCCGGTCGCGACCGGTTCGATCGATTTGCCGAGTGCCGCCAGATAGCCGAAACGTTTCGAAAAGCTCGACCACGCGGTGTTGGCCGCAGCCTGGCTCGGGAATGCGCCGAGCTGGACGAGCGAGCCGCCCCCCGCCGCGCCGGGCACGTCGCCGCGCTTGACGGTGACGGGAGCCTCGGCGACCAGCCTGCCCCCCGACGCCGGAACCTGCGCGACCGCGTTGCGGCCCGCATTGCCGGTTGCGCCCACCCCCGGCTGGACGCGCTTGCCGTCCACCGGCTTTTCCGCCATCGCGCCGAGGTCGATCGATCCGTTACCGCTCTTGCCCGCGCTGGTCGCGATCGCGGCGTCGCCCTCGCCCTTGACCTTCAACCCGCCGGGATCGTCGGGCTTGACCTTGTAGTCGCCCTCCTGCGCCGCGATCAGCTGACCGTCGGGACCCTTGTCGTTGTTCAGCTTGTAGACCGCAAAGATGATCGCCGCGAGGATCGCGAGCCCGCCGATCACGAACGCAAGCACCCGGCCGACCGGCACGCCTTCCTTCTCATCGGGCTCGACGGTTTCGAGCCAAGGCAGGCGATCATCCTCGCGCAGTTCCATCTCGTCCGCCATCACGTCATCTCCGAAACCGCCACCACTCCCATGATGGCGAGGCCATTATGAATAATCTGTCCGATCGCCGCCGCCAAGGCGAGACGCGCGCGGGTCACATCGGGATTCTCAACCACCAGGAAGCGCCGATCAGGGCGGTCGTTACCTATATTCCATTGGGCGTGAAAAGCCGCCGCCAAGTCATACAGATAGAATGCGATTCTATGAGGCTCACGCGCCAGCGCCGCGGTCTCCACGATTCGCGGAAATTGCGACGCGAGCTTCACCAGCGCGAGTTCGTCCGTCTCGATCAGGGACAGATCATGGTTACCCGCCTCAACACCGGCTTCGGCGGCACGACGGTGGAGCGATTTGATCCGCGCATGCGCATATTGGACATAGAATACCGGGTTGTCTTTCGATGCCTCGACCACCTTGGCGAAGTCGAAGTCCATCTGCGCGTCGGATCGCCGGGTCAGCATCGTGAACCGGACGACATCCTTCCCAACCTCACGCACGACGTCAGCTAGCGTCACGAAGTTACCGGAACGTTTGGACATTTTGACAGGTTCGCCGTCGCGCAGGAGTCGTACCATCTGGACTAGCTTGACGTCGAACCGGGTCTTGCCGTCGGTTAGCGCGGCGACCGCCGCGACGATCCGCTTGACCGTCCCGGCGTGATCCGCCCCCCAGACGTCGATCAGCTGATCTGCGCTTTGCGCCTTTTGATAATGATAGGCGAGGTCGGCCCCGAAATAGGTCCACTGGCCGTTCGATTTCCTGATCGGGCGATCCTGGTCGTCGCCGAACCGCGTCGAGCGGAACAGCGGCAGTTCGACCGGCTCCCAGTCGTCGGGGGCCTCGCCCTTCGGTGCCTCCAGCACGCCGTCATAGACGAGGTCACGGCTGCGCAGTTCGGCCTCCGCCGCCTCGGGCTTCCCCGCTGCCTGAAGCTCGGCCTCGGACGAAAACAGATCGTGATGGATGCCGAGCAGCGCCAGATCCGCACGGATCATGACGAGCATCGCCGCGACCGCGCGGCTGCGGAACAGCGGCAGCCATTCCCCCTCGGGCGCATCTGAGAATTTATCGCCAAATTCGCCCGCAAGCTGCTGGGCTACAGCGATGAGATACTCGCCTGGATAAAGCCCTTCGGGGATTATCCCGACATCCTCGCCGAGCGCCTCGCGGTAGCGCAGGTGGACCGACCGCGCGAGTGTATCGACCTGCCCGCCCGCGTCGTTGACATAATATTCGCGGATCACGCGGTGCCCTGCGAATTCGAGCAGGCTGGCGAGCGCATCGCCGACCACCGCGCCGCGGCAATGCCCCATGTGCATCGGCCCGGTCGGGTTGGCCGAGACATATTCGATATTGACGCTGACGCCGTCGCCGATCGCCGATCGTCCGTAATCGTCACCCGCCGCACCGATCGCGGCGATCTCGTCGCGCCAGCTATCGTCGGTGAGCCGCAGGTTGATGAACCCCGGCCCCGCCACCGCGACGTCGGCGACCCCCTCGATCGTGCGCAGTCGTGCGGCGAGCCCATCGGCGAGCGCGCGCGGGTTCGTGCCCGCGGGCTTGGCGAGGACCATCGCGGCGTTGGTCGACAGATCGCCATGGCTGGCGTCGCGCGGCGGCTCGACGGTGACGTTGCGGCGATCGAGCCCGGCGGGCAGCGTGCCCGCAAGGGTAAGGTCGTCGAGCGCGGCGTCGATCAGCCGGGTATAGCGGGTATAGAGCGTCATATGGTGTCGCTTAGCGAAGGCGGGCGCGGTTGAATACCAGTCGCGTCGATGACGCACCCGCGCGAAAGTTGACGAAGTTTCGCTGAACGCGATTCATTCGTCCAGTTTCGCCGCGGCCTTGGCGACGGGCGGCGCCTTGGGCGGCATTAGCGCGGCCATGATCGTGCGGTGATCGAAGCGGTGCGTGGTGCCGACGAATCGCCCGCGATAGAAGCGCGGCACGGTGACGCCGTTGACCGCGCGATCCACCGCGATCTCGAACGCGCGCTCGCGCCCCTGATCGATCGCCTCGTCCCACGCCGCCGCGAGGCTCTCGGCCCCGGCACGTTTGCGGAGCGCATAGGCCGACGCGGCGCTCATCCCGACCGCGCGCACCGCCCCGGCGACGCACCCGTACAGCGCGAGCGCGGCGACGAACTGGCGCTGGCGATCCTCGGTCCACCCGTCATGCCGGGGTTTTCGCGACGCGACCGGCGTGAAGGCGGGAAGAGACGCCGCGGAATCGGGCGAGTCGGGGGCGGTTTGGGTCGTCATCGACGATGATGTGGAAAATTGGTCGCCTGTAGGACAGCGCTTTTTTGGGAGGGGATTGCAAAGTACGCCAGTCCAAATTGTTACCGGTCCGCTCGATGAAAGTATATGTGGTCTGAGCTACGCGTCGCTTGAAACCGAGTTTTCCATTCACGCCATCATAGCCGGATCATCGCGCGATATCGCCCGGGCGTGCCCGCTGAGTTTCACGCGTCGCAATAATCTTCCATCGACGAACTGAACAGCTGCTGCGTTGAACAGAGTCGTAAGTTTGTCACCAACTCTCTTGCGCAGAGGATTACTTTGCCACAATCTCATTATGTTGAGTTCGGGGGCGGACCCAATTGGCGATGCCCCGAGCTTGGCTAGCGTCGGCCTCTAGCCGTTCGCGCTGTCCCGCGATAGCGGGGACGGTAGGAAGGGTCTCGCAAGGGGTTAAGCGGTATTCGCTCACCCGAATATGCGCAAACTTTTGGTTGGCCGCCTTGCCCTTCCTACCGTTAGCGCAATAGTTGCTCTTTTTGCGCATTCGTTCAAGCAACTTCTTGCGTTTCATTTCGTTGCCGTTACCAAAGGTTTTCGATCATGAATACCATTGGCAAAGAGTGGAATAGTACACTGCTTGCCCGTCGGCTAATACACTCGCACTAGCCCCCCGATCGCCGCCACCTTCGCGCTGGCGGGGAACAGCGCCGCCATCGCGCGGGTTGGCTCGATCGCGAAGTGGTCGGCGACCGCGCCCGCGATAAACGCGTCGAGCTGCGTCGTCGGCTTGAGGTCGCGGCCTTCGTAGAGGTCGGCGGTCTTGAGCCCCGG
Organism: Sphingomonadales bacterium; assembly: GCA_038236185.1. Taxonomy (GTDB): domain Bacteria; phylum Pseudomonadota; class Alphaproteobacteria; order Sphingomonadales; family Sphingomonadaceae; genus Sphingomonas. The sequence goes on from JBBSTE010000062.1 coordinate 4,312, forward strand.
CCAGTCGGCGAGCACGCGGCCGCCCTTGACCCCGCCCCCGAACAGCATCGCCGCCGAGGCCTGGCCGTGATCGGTGCCGCCGGTGCCGTTGACCGCAACCGTCCGCCCGAATTCGGTCGCGACCAGGACTAGTGTGTCGCCCCACAGCGGCCCCAGTCCCGTCCGGAGCGCCGCGATCATCGCGTCGAGCCCCTTCAGCTGCGCCGCGAGCCGCCCGCGCTGGCCGGCATGCGTATCCCAGCCCCCGGTCTCGATCATCGCGATCCGCGCCCCATTGTCGGGCGCGAGCAGCCGCGCGGCGAGCGTCCCGGTCGCCGCGGCATTGCGGCCATTGTCCTGGGTCAGATCTCCCGTCAGCGCACGCGTCGCGGTCGCCTCGTTCCACAACGCATGGAGTTGCTGGTCCCCCTGATACAGCTGCGTCACGCGGGCGAGCAGATCGTCCGACGCCGCGGGCAGCGCGCTGGGCGCATAGCTCGCGACATCATAACGTCCGCGCAGCGCCATCGGTATCGTCGCGGCGACCGCAATCGCCTTGGCATCGTCGGTCGGGACGACCCCGAGCAATCGGTTCAACCAGCCGTCGCGAACCTGATACGGCCCCGCGCCCCCCGTCTCGAGCACATTCTGCCCATCGAAATGCGACCGATCGCGATACGGTGAAGCGATCGCGTGGGCGAACAATGCCTGACCCTGCCCGTAGAGCGCCGCGCCCGTCGCCATCGCCGGATGGAGCGCGAACATCGCGTCGAGCTTCGTCCCCGCGGCGAGATCCGCGGCAAGATCGCCGCGTGCGCCCGCAAACATCGGGTCGCCGATCGCGGCGACGATGCCGAGCCCG
>JBBSTE010000063.1:0-5005 GCA_038236185.1 Sphingomonadales bacterium
CGCGACGAGCTTCAGGCGCTGATGGCGACCGGCGAGCTGCCCTCCGACCGCTTCGTTGCGGTCTCGAAGGAATATGCCGAGCTCGAACCCGTCGCGGCGGCCGCGGGGGTGGTGCGGCGGCTGCGCGCGGAGGCGGCGAGCCTCGACATCATGACGGGCGAGGCCGACGATGAGCTGCGCGCGATGGCCGAAGAGGAATTGCGCGACAACAAGGTCGCGCTCGAGACCGCGAACCGCCGCCTCGCGCTCGCGCTGCTGCCGCGCGATGCCGCCGACGAACGCTCGGCAATGCTTGAGGTGCGCGCGGGGACCGGCGGTGACGAGGCGGCGCTGTTCGCGGGCGATCTGTTCCGGATGTACCAGCGCTATGCCGAAGGGCAGGGGTGGAAGGTCGAACTGATCTCGTCATCCTCGTCGGACGCGGGCGGGTTCAAGGAAGCGGTCGCCTCGGTGGAGGGCAAGGGCGTGTTCGCGAAGCTGAAGTTCGAAAGCGGCGTCCATCGCGTCCAGCGCGTCCCCGCCACCGAAGCGGGCGGGCGCATCCACACCTCCGCTGCCACCGTCGCGGTGTTGCCCGAAGCGGAAGAGGTCGACGTCAAGATCGAGGACAAGGATCTGCGGATCGATATCTATCGCTCGTCGGGGCCGGGCGGGCAGTCGGTCAACACGACCGATAGCGCGGTGCGGATTGTCCACATCCCGTCGGGGCTGGTGGTAATCCAGCAGGACGAAAAGTCGCAGCACAAGAATAAGGCCAAGGCGATGCGCGTGCTGCGGACGCGGTTGTACGAGGCCGAGCGCGAGCGGCTCCACAACGAACGCGCGGGCGCACGCAAGTCGATGGTCGGGTCGGGGGATCGATCCGAGCGCATCCGGACGTATAATTTCCCGCAGGGGCGCGTGACCGACCACCGCATCAACCTGACGCTGCATCGGCTGCCCGAGATTCTGGCGGGGGACATGGGCGACCTGGTTGGCGCGCTGATCGCCGAGGATGAGGCGGAACGGCTGGCGACGCTGGATGGGTGAGTTCCCCTCCCGCTTGCGGGAGGGGCTAGGGGAGGGCGTGTCCTCTCCGGATGCGGCTGCGGGTACAAGCCCATCCCCGACCCCTCCCGCCAGCGGGAGGGGCGAAGTGCGTCTTGCCCTCGCCGATGCGGCGGCCCGCTTCGCGTTCTCCGCAACCCCACGCCTCGACGCCGAACTGCTGCTGGCGCATGCGCTCGGGATCGAGCGAGCCGCGCTGCTGCTCGATCCCGCGTGCGCCGTGCCGCCCGCCTTCGCTGCGCTGGTCGCGCGCCGCGCGGCGCACGAACCGATCGCCTATATTACCGGCACCCGCGGTTTCTGGGATATCGACCTGGCGGTCGGTCCCGGTGCGCTCGTGCCCCGCGCCGACAGCGAAACCCTGATCGAGGCCGCGATCGACCATTTCGGCGCCCGCGCACCCGCAATCATCCTCGATCTCGGCACCGGTCCCGGTACGTTGTTGCTCGCCGCGCTCTCGCGCTGGCCGCGGGCGAAGGGGATCGGCATCGACCGGTCCGACGAGGCGCTCGCCTACGCGCGCCACAACGCCGCGGCGCTCGGGGTCGATGCGACGTTCCGTACTGGCGACTGGGGCACCGGGCTTGCCACGCGGTTCGACCTGATCCTCGCCAATCCACCCTATATCGGCACTGCCGAGCCGCTTCCGCGCGAGGTTCGCGACCATGAACCCGCCGCGGCGCTGTTCGCGGGGGCAGACGGCCTCGATGCCTATCGGGTGCTTGCGCCCCAACTCGCGGGGTTGCTCGCGCCGGACGGCGCGGCCGTGGTCGAGATCGGCCATCGCCAGGCCGCGGCGGTCAGCGCGTTGCTTGGCGACCAGGGGCTCGCCGTCACGCTCCGCCGCGATCTTGGCGGCCGCGACCGTTGCCTTGTCGCCACGCCTTGAAAACCATTCGACGGCCACCGATATTTTGCTTGTGGAAACGGCGTCTTGCCCGCTAAGGACAAGGCCGGGGCACGCAACTTCAACAATTTGGGTTGAATTGGGCGATGGCCCGCATCCTTCGCGTCATGATTCCGCTGCAGTCCGGCGGCCGTGGCAAGGCTCGAACCGAGTGCGTCGCGCGCTCGCCCCGACGCCCGGAGGGTTGCACCGTATAACCGGGAGCAAGGCCAGTTTTGGTTTTGATGCTAAGGACAATGGCTTGATCAACAATCGGCAGAACGGTCGCCGTCGCGGCCGGGGCGGGAACAACAACAGCAATCCGCGCCAAGGCGGCGGAAGCGGCGGCGGTGGGGGCCGCGCTGACAGCGGTAATCGCATCGACAGTCGTGCGCGGGGCAATGCGAACCAATTGTACGAAAAGTACAAGAACCTCGCCCGCGATGCGCAGATGAGCGGCGACCGCGTCAACATCGAAAATTACCTGCAATATGCGGATCATTATTTCCGCGTCCTTGCCGACACGCGGAGCCGGTTCGAGGACAACAACCAGCCGCGCCGCCAGCAGCCCTTCGATCTCGACGGCGACGATGACGACGACAACAATAACGAGGGTGAACCGATCCGATCGGGCGAACAAAACGCGCGCGACGGCAATCGGGAGGTCAATCGCGACGCCAATCGGGATGGCGCGCGCGACTTTAATCGGGACCCTGACCGCCCGGCGCGTGGCCCGCGCCGCGACCGTGACGACAATCGCGAGGCTGGCAACCGCAATGATCCAGCGCGCGAGGAGGGCGGCGAGGCTCAGCGTGCGAACCGTAGTCAGGACGATGATCGTCCGCAGCGCCCCCGTCGCGAGCGCGTGGCGCGCGATGATCGCCCCACCCAGCCAACGCATGACAGCGCCAGCCAGGACCGGGTGAGCCAGGACCGGGTGAGCCAGGATCGCACAAGCCAGGACGGCGCAAATCAGGAGGGCGCAAGCCAGAACCGTGCGACCCAGGATCGGGTGAGCCGGGACGCGCCTGGCGAAGATGACGGGGCGCTGGTGCCGCGCCGTCGCGGCCGTCCGCGCAAGGAGCAGGATGACGCGCCGACCGCGATCGCGGCGGACGTGCTGCCGCCCTCGCTGGGTTCGGCCGCTGCAACCGATTCGGACGACGAGCCCAAGCCGCGCCGCCGCCGCGTGACGCGCGCCGCTACCGAGGCGCCGACCGCCGCGGAATGATCTCCGCGGTTGTCGACAACGAAAAAGGCCGGCCTCCCCCGTGGAGGCCGGCCTTTTTTGCAATATCGGTTCAGCGCTCCCGCCGCGAAGCTGAACTCCGATCGCATGGCACGCGGATTTAGCGCAGTGCGATGCCGCGATGGTAGCGCAGGCCGAGGCGACCGCGCATAACGTCGCCCAAACGAGGCCAAAGAGGATGCCCACCATGCCGCATTACGGCGATTACCAGAATCTGATTTATGGCGCGGGGCTTGGCGGGGTCGTGCCCAAGGTGCCGGTTGATTTCGCATCACTGGTCCGCCGCGCGGAAGCCGCGATGCCGCCTTATGTGCTGAACTACGTCCAGGGCGGCTGCGGCGACGAATTGACGCAGGATCGCAACCGTGCCGCGTTCGATCATTGGGGCATGGTGCCCAGGATGATGGTCGACAGCGCGGCGCGCGACCTGTCGATCGAGTTGTTCGGGATGAAATTTCCGACCCCGCTGTTCATGTCTCCGATCGGCGTGACCGGAATCTGTACGCCGGACGGTCATGGCGACATCGCCGCCGCGAAGGCTGCCGCCGCGACCGGGGTACCGCTGTGCGCGTCGACGCTGTCCAACGATCCGCTGGAGGATGTGATCGCGGCGTCGGGTGAGACGCCTGCGTTATTCCAGCTCTACACCCCGCGCGACCGGGATCTCGCGGCGAGCCTCGTTTCGCGCGCCGAGAAGGCGGGGTACAAGGCGATCGTCGTGACGCTCGACACCTGGGTCACCGGCTGGCGCCCGCGCGATCTCAACACCGGTAATTTCCCGCAGCTGCGCGGGTATGTGCTCGAAAACTATTTTTCCGACCCCGTCTTCCAGCGGCTGCTCGGCAAGCCGGTGAAGGAGAATATGGCGGAGGCGATCGGGCTGTGGGGGCGGTTGTTCGGCAAGGTGCTGACGTGGGACGACATGGCGTGGCTGAAATCGCTGACGTCGCTGCCGATCGTCCTGAAGGGCATTTGCCACCCCGATGACGCGCGCCGCGGGGTCGATAGCGGCGCGGATGCGATCTATTGTTCGACCCACGGCGGGCGCCAGGCCAACGGCGGAATCGCCGCGATCGACATGCTGCCCGGCGTGGTCGCGGCGGCGGGCGACGTGCCGGTGCTGTTCGATTCGGGCATCCGGTCGGGCAGCGATGTGGTCAAGGCGCTGGCGCTCGGCGCGCGCGCTGTCGGAGTCGGGCGACCCTATAGCTACGGCCTGGCGCTCGATGGCGCGGACGGTGCGGCGCATGTCCTGAAGTGCATTCTGGCGGAGGCGGACCTGATGATGGCGGTGAACGGCTATCCGACCGTCGCGGCGGTGCGGGCGGCGGGGGCTGAGCGCGTCTAGCTTGCCGTCACGATGATCCGGTCGACCACCGCGACCGGCCAGGGCGTCAACCGCTGGCCGACGCACGGGCCGCCGACGCACAGCCCGCTGTCGATCGTGAACAGCGCGCCGTGCCAGTTGCACGCGATCAGCTCGCCCGAGGGCGTCAGATAATCGTCGAGCGTCGCAGTGAGCGGCACGCCCGCGTGCGGGCAGCGGTCGACATAGCCGTGGACGGCGTCGCCGCGGCGCACGACGAAGCCGTGGAATCGCCCGGCCTTCATCTGCAGCACGAAATTGCGCGCTTTGCCGTCCGGGATCAGGTCGAGCGGGCCGAGCGTGACGCCGGCAGGGGTCGCGGTCAGCCGGTCGTCACGCGCATCGCTCACGCCTGATCGGCGTCCGGCTGGCGGCTGGGGTGCGCGGCGGCAAAGGCGGGTAGCGTGCGCGCCTTTTCCCCCGCCGCGACCAGCCGCGGATAGGGTGTCAGGTCGAG
>JBBSTE010000064.1:0-4953 GCA_038236185.1 Sphingomonadales bacterium
GGGCGGTGGCGTACCAGCCGCAACGCCTGACGCTGATCTTCCTGCTCTATTGCTGGACGATGTACCTGTCGATCGCGCTTGTCTGGGCGGCACGTGCCAACGACATCGCGCATATTAACCGCGCGCAAACAGCGGCCTTTGCCGCGGCGGCGAGCCGTGCGGAGGCGGTGGCGTTGCGGCTACAGCTCAATCCGCATTTCCTGTTCAACACCTTGAACGGCATCACGAGTCTCGTCGTGCGCGGGAAAGAGGGGCAGGCCGAGGAAATGCTGGGTCGCCTCGCCGATTTCCTGCGCGCGTCGCTCTTGTCGCAGCCCGAAGCGCTGGTGTCGGTGGCGCAGGAGATCGAGACCGCGCGCGCTTATCTCGACATTGAGCGCGCGCGGTTCGGCGATCGGTTGACGGTCGAGATCGTGGTCGACGAGCGCGTTGCCGACGTTCCGCTGCCCAATTTCATCCTGCAGCCGATCGTCGAGAACGCGATCAAATATGGCGTCGCGAACGGCGGCCACGCTGCGCTGATCCGGATCGAGGCAACGCACGCCGCATCGGGTGCCAGGATCGAGATAGTAAACACCGGCGCATCGGGGGGCGCCAGGGGGCACGGCATCGGCATCGACAACGTCCGCCAGCGGATGCGCCACCATTATGGCGCCGCGGGCGGGATCGACTATGGTGCCGTCGAGGGCGGCTATCGCGTCGCGATCGATGTGCCCGCAGGCGGCGCGGGCCAAGTTTTGGACGCCGCGGCGTGAAAATCCTCATCGTCGACGACGAGCAGCTTTCGCGCGACCTGACGCGGTGCCTTCTTGATGAGATCGAGGATATCACGGTGATCGGCGAGGCCGACAGCGGTGCCGCGGCGATGGCGGCGATTGCCGCCGATCCCCCCGACGCGATGTTCCTCGATATCAGTATGCCCGGCCGATCGGGTATCCAGACCGCATTCGACCTGATTCCGCACGACATCGACATCGTCTTCCTCACCGCGCACGAAGACTATGCGATCGATGCGTTCGAGCTCGGGGCCGCTGATTACGTGCTCAAACCGCTGCGTCGACCGCGGCTCGCCAAGGCGCTCGATCGGCTGCGTCAGCGTCGCCGGGCGCGAACCGCAAGTACCGACGATACCGCAGCGGCAACGCGAGCGGCACCCGACGACCATGGCGAGCCCGACGTTTTCTGGGTGCCCGTGCTGCGCGGCGTCGCGCGGCTGCCGGTCGACGACATCCAGCGCGTCGAGGCGGCGCGCGACCATGTGTATTTCCACACCGCCACGCGCGCCTATCTCTATCGTACGACGATGGCAGAGCTTGAACCTCGCCTTGCTGCGGCGGGGCTGGTCCGCGTTCATCGATCCGCGTTCGTCCGCCCCGAGGCGGTTACCGGGATCAACCGGCGCGGCAAGCTGATGACGCTGACGCTCGCCGATGGCATCGTCGTCCATGTCGGTCCGCGCTATCGCGCCGACGCGCTCGCCCGGATCACCGGAGCCAGCGAGGAGTGAGAGCGGGGCGCCCGCCGATGTTCGCCCGGTCGCTACCTGCGCAGGCGTGCGTCGGCTGGTACCGCCTCGCCGATGGCTATGCGATGCGCTCGCTCACCTGGCCTGCCGACCAGGCCGGTGCGGCGATCCTGTTCCTGGGCGGACGTGACGATTTCTTCGAGAAATATGATGACAGTTTCGCGCATTGGCATGCGCGCGGCTGGTCGGTCGATGCCTTCGATTGGCGTGGCCACGGGGGTTCGCCGCGTACCACCGACGACCCCAGCGTCCGCCATGGTGCTGGCTTCGACCGGCTCGTCGCCGATCTCGGCGATTATGCCGCGGCGTGGCGCGCGCGGACGCCGGGACCGCATATCGTCATGGGGCATTCGATGGGCGGGCATCTGCTACTGAGGGCGCTCGTCGAAGGTCGGCTCGATGTCGACGCAACCGTTCTGTTGTCGCCGATGATCAAGATCCGTTCGCCGCTCGGCAATTGGCTCAGCGAGCGGATCGCGCGCCGCCAGGTCGCCCGCGGCCGCGCGCATGCAAGTCCTTGGGCTGAAAGCGACAGCGATGCCAACCGCGCCGATCGGTTGGCGATGATGACCAGCGATGTCGCCCGCTACGTCGAGGAGCAGACCTGGATCGACCAGCACCCCGATTTTCGTTTTGGCCCGCCAAGCTGGGGGTGGCTCGCCGATGCTTTCGGCTCAAGCCGCGCGTTGCGGGCCGATCCGCGCTTGGCCACGCTCGACCAACCGCTGTTGCTGATGGTCGCGGACCACGATCGCCTGACCAACAGCCGCGCGGCACGACGCCATGTCGGGCGGCTGGCCCCGGTCGAGACGCGCCGGTTCGGCCGTGGCGTCGCGCATGAACTGTTGCGCGAACGCGACCCGGTAAGGCGCGTGGCGCTCGCGACGATCGACGCCTTCATCGAACGGGTCGTCGCCGCGACCGGCCGATCCGCGCGGCCAGGCGGCTGATCGTTTCGGCCGCGATCGCTGCGGCACCGCCCACGACGAGGCCGAGCAGCAGCATGATCGCCACGAACACGATCGCGGCGACCCATTCGGCGGGCGTGCGAGGCCCGGCACCCCCGGCGGCGGCGCAGCATCGCACGCTCGCGACCAGCCATGTCAGCCAGCCGACCAGCGCCTCGAACCCCAAGAAAGCGGCGATCCCGACGATCCGGGCCGATCGGCGCGGGCTAAATCGCATGGTGCACCGGTCCCGCCAGTTCCTCGGCGGGGCGTCCACGCCCGCCGTACCACCTACGGCAGAGTCCGTCGGTGCACAGCCAGTAGCGGCGGCCCGCGAAGCGGATCGGAGCGCCCATCGTACGATACCGCCGCCATGCGCCGAGGATCATCGAGATGGCGACGAACAGACGCACGACGGCAATCATGGCGGTACGCTCCGGTAGGAATCGGTGCGTCGCTATCGCCTCTCGGGCGCGACTGCTCCACGCGCGCGCGACGGATCGATCTGCCGCGACGCCGAGCCCGCGCATCTGCGATGAGCGTGCCGCATGGTGCGACGAAGCTGCCTCGTCGCGGCCACGTGGCCCTTCGCGCCATCGCGGTTGCCCAGCGCGCCTGGTCGTCGCCAATCTCCATGCGATCGGACGAAGCTTCGACGATCCTGCGTAAGGGAGAAGATGATGAAAAGAACGATTTCGCTGGTTCGCGTCGCCGCGGTCGCGGCGGTGGTGGCGGGTGGCCTGGCATCGGCTCCCGCGATGGCGGGCAACGGCTGCAACGGCGTCGTCAACGTCTTCGTCTGGGGCTGCGCGCCGTGGGACAACAACAACGGCGCCAAATATCCCTATTATCGCAAATCCGTCGTCAATAAGACCGTGCCTCAGGGCGCGCAGATCAAGATCGACGGCCAGAATGCGATGGTCAACGTCAACGGTGACTGGAAGCCCGTCGATGGCGGCGCCGCGGCGGTGATCGCGGCGGGTGGTGGGAATGTCGTCGCGTCGGGCGGGGGCAATGTCGTGGCGGCGGGGGGCATGAACCTCCGCGTCGTCGAGGGTCGCTGAACCCCAACTCGAGCGAACGCCGTGTCGGGAGCCGCGGCGCTCGCTTCCTTGCCCCACCAATCAGGAAGGTGCGCGATGCTCATCGCTCTATTTTTTGTTGTCGGAATCGGCGTTGCGCTGTTGGGAGTGGTTCGCGTCATGAAGTGGCGGCGGATTGCCAAGGACTATCGCACCTGGCCATCGGTTCAGGGCACGGTTCTCTCCTCCGCGCTGCGGACCGCCGAGCGGTACGACGACGACAATTCGCCCTATGACGTGTGGTTGCCGGTCGCATCCTATCGCTATGCGATCGCCGGCGCGGAGCATGAGGGTAAGCGCGCCTACTGGTTCGACGAGGAATTCCGGAACCGCGACGCGGCCGACCGCTGGCTCGCCGCGCATCCCGTCGGTGCCGTGCGCGCCGTGTTCTACGACCCCGCGCATCCTGCCAAATCCGCGCTGGTGCTCAACTTTCCTGCCAACTCGCCCGGATCCGGCCTCATCTGGCTCGGCCTAGCCCTCGCGATCGGCGCCGTGCTCGGTCCGGCGTTCGCGTGAGGCAAAACCGCCTGCAAAGGGGATCGATGATGGCATCTGCCCGCGTGGTTCCCGCACTCATGCTCGCTGCGGCCACCGCCTGCGCTGTCCCCGCCGCCTCTGCTGCCGATGACGCGCACGTAACCGCTAATATGGGACCGATGGACGGCGCCGGCGTCATGACAGACCGCGACGGCAACGTCATCGGCCGCTGGTCGGTCGATGCGGTGCTCGCGGGCGGCCAGTTCGCCGGAGCGGGGACGATCACGATTGGCAGCGCCAGCTTTTCCGGCCCGCTCGCGAAAGGCGGCTCGTATCTCGAGAACGGCCATTGCTATTTCAAATTCGAAAACGGCCGAAGCCGCGCCGACATCGGGGGCGAGTGCAGCACGACGAGCATCGCTGGGCACGCGAATGGTTTCACGCCGCTGGGGGAAGTGCACAGTTTCACCGCGACCACGACCGGCACGCTGCGCTTCTCGGGTCGCAGCGGCGCCGTTGCGGGACGCGCCTCCACGGAAAATATCACCGCATCGGCGGCGTCGGGAACGGCATCGATTCCGCGGGGCAAGCTCACCTGCACACGCATCGAACGCATCGAACGCATCGGCGGCAATATCGCAGGCGACATAGCGACCTATGAATGGCACCCCTCAGCGATGGTCACACTGACGCTCGGCACCGACTACAGCTATCGGACGGGCAATCGCGCCGGCGGCAAGTTCGCCCGGGCCGGCGACCGGATCCGCTTCACCACCGGTCTTTACGCCGGGGCGGTCGGGACGCTGCAACCCGACAACTCCGGCCAGCCTGCGGTCTATTTCAACCGCGAGGATAACTACCGCCTCGACGGTAGCTTCCGCATCGACAGTGGGCGGACCAGCTGCGTCAGCCCGCGCCA
>JBBSTE010000065.1:0-4544 GCA_038236185.1 Sphingomonadales bacterium
GGACGGCGCTTTCGCGCCGCCGGCCGCGCTTGTTTGCGTGGCGCGATGCGATCGCGCTCTCGCAAACTGCGCGGTGGGAGCCGGGACGACCCGTGGCGGAATCGTTGTGGCTGCTTCCTTCCGGATCTGACCAGATTGGCGACGACCACGCCCGCCCGACTCCCGCGCGCCCTATGGCGGAGCGCCGCCGGGGGCGCAAGATCAGGGGAGGTGGCGGCGATAATCCATGCGGCTATGGAGGATGCGGACGATGCGCACACTGTCTTCGGTCACGATCGCGAACATGAAGTGCTCGCCAACCGTCAGCCGGTGATATGCACCATGCCGCTTCGTCCTCGCCAGGGCCTTCGGCGTTCTGATTGCGAGATCGAACGCGGCGGAGCGAAGCGACTCGACATATCTGTCGGCTTGCGCCTCGTCCCAACGCTTGAACGAATATGTCCAGATTTCCGAAAGATCGGCCTCTGCATCACCCGAAAAACTAAGGCCTAGCGAAGTCCGGCCTTCCGTTTCGCGTTGGCGATGATCTCGTCAAATGAATAGGGACTGATGCCGCTGCGCATACCATGCTCTAGCGCCTCGGCCAATTGCGGGGTCATCTCCCAGTCGTCGTCGATGCCCACATCCGATTCGATCAGCGCACGGACGTAGTCGGCTAGATCGGCGTAGCCGCCCTGCTTTACCCGCACAGGGAGAAACGATTCCACATCATCCGGTAGCGAGATGCTGACGTTTATCATGCCGAGCATCCTGCCACCGGCAGGACATATGTCAATGCGGCACCCGCACCGTCAGCCCGTCGAGCGCTTCGCTCAGCACGATCTGGCAGGCGAGGCGGCTGGTGCGCGTCGCATTGTACGCGAGATCGAGCATGTCCTCCTCGTCGGCGCTCGCGGGCGGCAGTTTCGCGAAATCCGTGGGATCGACCACGACGTGACAGGTCGCACACGCCATGTCGCCTTCGCAAGTGCCCTCGAGCGGTTGGCCGTCGCGTTGCGCCGCGTCCAGCAGGCGTTCGCCGGAATGCGCCTCGGCCTCGCGGACGCTGCCGTCGGTCGCGACGAAGCGGACCTTCATGCCGCGATCCGCTGCGCGTCCGCCGCGTCGACGATGCGGTCGAGCGCTTCGGCGAGTTCGGCTTCGGTGGTGTAGCGGCCGAAGCCGAGACGGATGCTCGAGCGCGCCTCGGCGTCGGTGAGGCCGATCGCGCGGAGGACGTGGCTGGGGCGGCCTGAGCCGCTGGCGCAGGCCGAGCCGGCGGAGAAGGCGATGTCGCGGCAGTCGGACATCAGCCGATTCACATCGAGTCCATCGCGGCGGATATTGATATTGCCGTGGTAGCGATGTTCGATCGAGCCGTTGATCGTCCAACCGGCGAGGCGCTCGGTCGCGAGCGCCCAGAGGCGTTCGACATGCGCGGCGTCTTCGTCGTAGCGTTCGGCCATCAGGGCGGCGGCGGCGCCAAAGCCGGCGCAGAGCGCGGGGCTGAGCGTGCCCGAGCGGCCGCCTTCCTGATCGCCGCCGTGGAGGAGCGGTTCGAGGATCACGCCGTCGCGGATCCACAGCACCCCGATGCCCTTGGGTCCGTGGATCTTGTGCGCGGAGATGGCGATCAGATCGCAGGTGTCGGGGATCGGGACGCGACCGTAGCCTTGCACCGCGTCGCACAGGAACAGCGCGCCGGCCTGGTGCGCGCGGGCCGCGATCTCGGCGACCGGCTGGATCACGCCTATCTCGTTATTGACCAGCATCGCCGCGGCGAGGCCCGTCTCCAGATGGTCCCCCCGCGAAGGCGGGGGTCCAGCCTGGACCCCCGCCTTCGCGGGGGTACAAATTTGCGGATCGACCAGCCCCTCGTTCGATACATCGACGACCCGCACGTCGCGATCCCGCGATTCCGCCGCCACCGTGTCGAGCCCCGCGGCATGTTCGGTGGCGACCGTGACGATCGGGCCGACCGTTCCCTTGATCGCCCAGTTGAGTGCCTCGGTCGCACCGCTTGTGAAGACGACGCGGCCACGGGGTGGCAGCAGCGCCGCGATCTGGTCGCGCGCCACCTCGACCGCGGCTTTTGCGGCGCGGCCCGCGCTGTGCGATGAATGCGGGTTGGCGTGCTGGTCCTTAAGCCACAGCAGCATTGCGGCGAACGCTTCGGGGGCAAGCGGGGTCGTCGCCTGGTAATCAAGGTACGTCACGCGGGGCGCTTGCCCGCGGCGCGCGCGATCTCGACCCAGGTGCCGAGGAAGCGCGCGACATCGTCTTCGGTCGTGGGCCAGCCAAGGCTGACGCGGATCGTTTCCGCGACGGTTTCGGGGGACAGGCCCATCGCGGTGAGGGTGCGGCTGGGCTTGAGGCTGCCACTGGCGCAGGCGCTGCCCGCCGACACCGCGATGCCCTGGAGATCGAAGCGGATGAGCTGCGCGGCGGAGGTTACGCCGGGCATCCGGTACGACGCGATGGTGGCGATGCAGGGGGTGTCGCGCGCGATCACCTCGCCGCCTTCGGCGACGATGGCGGCGTCGATCATCGTGCGCCAGCGCGCGGCGTCGGCGAGCCAGTCGCGCGGCGCCTCCAGCGCGGCGGCGAAGCCGAGCGCGGCGGGGAGGTTCTCGGTGCCCGGACGATAGCCGTATTCCTGGCCACCGGTCGGGGTGAGCAGCGCGAGATCGCGGACGAGGAGCGCGCCGATGCCGGGCGGGCCACCGAGCTTGTGTGCGGAGACGACGATCAGGTCGGCGTCGGGGAGCGCGAGTTTCCCCGCGGTCTGAGCGCAATCGGCGAGGAGGATCGCGTTCGATTCATGGATGGTCGGCGCGAGCGTGGCGAGCGGCTGGATCACGCCGGTTTCGGAATTGGCGTGCTGGATGGCGGCGACTGGATCGTGAGCCTGATCCCCCTCCTCCGTTCGCCCTGAGCCTGTCGAAGGGCGGTCCTTTCTTGCTTCTGAAGAAAAGGAAGGCAGGGCTTCGACAAGCTCAGCCCGAACGGTTCTTGGGGAGGCAATCCCGTCGCGATCGACCGGAAGCACTGCGGCCTCCGGAGCCGCTCGCCATACCGCATCGTGCTCGGTCGCCGATGCCGCGCACTTCCGCCCGCGCAGCGCCAGCGCGATCGCCTCGCTCGCCCCGCTCGTCAGGATGACGTGGCCGTCCCAGCCCAGCGCCGCGGCAATCCGTCCGCGCGCATCCTCCAGCGCGGCGCGCGCAGCCCTGCCCTCTCCGTGCGGCGACGACGGATTCGCCCAGCGCGCCATGCCGTCGGCCACCGCGGCGCGCGCTTCGGGGCGGATCGGCGTGGTCGCGGCGTGATCGAGATAGATGCGGTCGGGCAAAACACGTTCCAAAATTGCGCACGCTTCCTATATAGCGCGCGCATCCGGGCGGTTCACGCCTCCATATTTTCGTTAGGTAATCCGTTGCCCGAAGTCATTTTCCCCGGCCCCGAAGGCCGTCTCGAAGGGCGATTCGCCCCCGGTCCCAAGCCTCGCGCGCCGGTCGCGATGATCCTGCACCCGCATCCGTCGTCGGGGGGCACGATGAACAACCATATCGTGATGGAGCTCTACAAGACGTTCCAGCGTCGCGGCTTTGCGACGCTCAGGTTCAACTTCCGCGGGGTCGGCAAGAGCCAGGGGGTGTTCGACAACGGCATCGGTGAGTTGAGCGATGCGGCGTCGGCGCTCGACTGGGTGCAGAGTTTCCACCCCGAGGCATCGACGACTTGGATCGCGGGCGTCAGTTTCGGCGCGTGGATCGGGATGCAATTGCTGATGCGGCGCCCCGAGATCCGCGGCTTCATCTCGATCGCGCCACCCGCGAACCTCTACGATTTCACCTTCCTCGCGCCGTGCCCGGCAAGCGGTATCCTGATCGCGGGCGAGAATGACGAGGTGGCGACGCCGGGCGCGATCCAGAAGCTGGTCGACAAGCTGCGCACCCAGAAGCACATCACGATCCATCACGACACGATCCGTCATGCGAACCATTTCTTCGAGCATGAGATGGACGATCTGATGGGGAGCACGAACAAGTATCTGGATATGCGGCTGGCGCCGGATTCGCCGATTCGGTGAGGTCGGCCGAGCGGATTAGCGTCAGCTAATCCGCGTCGCGCGGCCGACCACGGCCGGCGGCGCCGGCGGCGCCGACCGCCGGCGCGGGCTTTGCCCGCGCCGCGTTGGACATCGAGATTTTAGAAAAAAAAGAAGACCCTCACCCAACCCTCTCCCGCAAGCGGGAGAGGGAAAGAAGTCAGAGCGTCCAGATCAGAACGTTGCCGAGCAGCACTACCGCCATGACGAGCAGCAGCGCCCCCTTCTTGTGATCACGCTTCGTCGCGATGAGGTAGCCGCCGCCGATCGCGCAGGCGAAGCAGCCGAGCATCGCAATGGCGGGGGCGACGGAGGTGATCGAGGTGAGTGCCGGGTTCACATCCGCCCATCTGCCGTGGGGTGGGTGGGTGCACGGGGATAACCGGGGCCCCCGCGGCGACCGTTGGAGGATAGGCGGGGCAACGAACAGCGCGCGGGAGGAGGCCATACCAGA
>JBBSTE010000066.1:0-4432 GCA_038236185.1 Sphingomonadales bacterium
CATCGAGATCATGTTCGGACGCCTCAAGGACTGGCGCCGCGTCGCCACGCGCTACGATCGATGCCCGACGGTCTTCTTCTCCGCCATTGCGCTCGCCGCCACCATCATATTCTGGCTCTGATCAACGAGTCCTGACCCTAGTGACCTGCCGGCGTCCGCTTTCTGGTACCAGCAACAAAAGGCTCCAATGGCCGATTTTGGGCGCCTAGCTGTCGCCGTCTTCTGATCTAGGGAACGGCAGCTTAGGCGAACCTCGTTCCCAGAAGCCGTCAGTCTGCAAACCCCCAATTTCGGTCATTCCGGCGGCCATCAGGCGATCGTGGCGCCCGAACGCTGGCCATCCGTTTCGCACGCGGGACCATAACTAAAGATACCCGACATCGGTCACTGCACCCCTTGCAATGTTGGATAATGAATGAGACCGCCGGACGCTCTTTGAACCGTGATCGCTGTCCGGCGCTCGATGCGACGCACGCACCGAGTAGCCTGCGCGACAGTGTGACCCTTGTGTGACCTTTCCGCCCCGCCGCGGCAAAGCCGCGCCGTCGGACGTCGCTCACGCGACGCCGGCCGGGGATCGGTCCGCGACGCGGATTAGCTGCGCTACTCTGCTGACCGATCCGCCTTCCTGCCTTGCGCCACCACATACCATTCACTCGACCCCTTCCGGCTCGCCGGCGGCTTGGCGTGCTTCACCGTCGCGAAGTTGCGCTTCATCTCCGCGACCAGCGCCGCGTCGGCGCCGCCGGCGAACACCTTCCCCACGAACGTCCCGCCAGGCGCCAGCACCTCGCACGCAAAGGCGTGCGCCGCCTCGACCAGCGCCATCGTGCGCAACGCGTCGGTCTGCGGATGCCCCACCGTGTTCGCCGCCATGTCCGACAGGACGAGATCGGGCGCGCCGCCGAGCGCTTCGATCAGCGCGGCGGGCGCGGAATCGTCCATGAAATCCATGTGCAGGATATGGACGCCGTCGATCGGACCGACCGGCAGCAGGTCGATCCCGACGATTGCGGCCTTTGGTGCGACCTTGCGGACGACCTGGCTCCAGCCGCCGGGCGCGATGCCAAGATCGATGACGCGCTTCGCTTTTTTCAGGAACGCGAAGCGCTCGTCGAGCTCGATGATCTTATACGCGGCGCGGCTGCGATAGCCTTCGGCCTTGGCGCGCCGGACATAGGGGTCGTTCAACTGCCGCTCGAGCCAGCGCGTCGATTGCGCGGTGCGCTTGCGCGCGGTCTTGACGCGCTGGTGGCCGGGGGGTTTCATGGGTGCGCCATACCCGTTCGACCGCGAACTTGATCGGAACTTACACTCGTCGGAGGAAGGCCTGTGTTCCTGCGAAGGCAGGAGCTTTGGGTGGCGCGCGAATCGATCGTGGCCAGCGCTCCTGCTTTCGCAGGAGCACGGAAGTGCGTTCGTCTCACGAGGCGGCCATCAGGCGGCGGAGGATGCCCTCGCGGATACCGCGGTCGGCGACGCCGAGCCGCTCGGCGGGCCAGATGTCGAGGATCGATTCGAGGATCGCGCAACCCGCCACCACCAGATCGGCGCGCTCGCGACCGATGCAGGCGAGTTGCGCGCGTTCGGCGAGCGTCTTGCCCGCGAGATCGGCGCTGATCGCGCGCATCGCCGCGGCGGGCGCGATCAGCCCGTCGACCGCCGAGCGATCGTAATGATGGAGGCCGAGGTGGACGCTCGCCAGCGTCGTCACCGTGCCGCTCGTCCCGAGCAGCCGCGGCTCGACCACCTCCTTCGGCAACCGCGCCGCGAACGGCGCGAAGCTCGCTGCGACGAGCCGCCGCATCTCGGCATACGGCGCGAGCCCCTCGGTCGTGCCGCCGGTGCTTTCGGTCAGCGACACGACGCCCCAGGGCGCCGAATGCCAGTCGAGCACCGTCGGGATCGTCGGCGCGGTGTCGACGAGCACCAGCTCGGTCGATCCACCGCCGATGTCGAAGATCAGCGCGGGGCCGTTGCCCGGCTCGATCAGCACATGGCAGCCGAGCACCGCGAGCCGCGCTTCCTCCTCGGCGGAAATGATGTCGAGCCGGATGCCGGTCTCCTCGCGCACACGCGCAATGAAGTCGCCGCCGTTGGAGGCGCGGCGACACGCCTCGGTCGCGACCGATCGGGCGAGCGTCACCGGGCGACGGCGCAGCTTGTCCGCGCAGACGCGCAAGGCCGCGATGGTCCGCTCGATCGCTTCGTCGCTCAGCCTGCCGCTGGTCGCGAGGCCTTCGCCGAGCCGGACGATCCGCGAGAACGCATCGACCACCGCGAAGCCGTCGCCCTGCGGCCGGGCGATCAGCAGCCGGCAATTGTTGGTGCCGAGATCGAGCGCGGCATAATGCCGCGAATGCCCGCGCGTGTGCCGCGGGCTGGGTGGGGCCGGCCGATCGGGCGGCCCCGGTCGGTACGGCATATCGGGTAACGTCCCCATGCCGTCTCTCTTATTCTGTTCTGCCGTCGCGCGCGTTTCCGCGCGTTCGGTGTCTGAGGCGGAGGCTAGCGGGACACCGTGCGGACGGCAAGCCGCGCGTGATTGACAGCCCCGGACCCCCAACCTAGACGCCCAGCCGCGATTGCCCCGTCGTCTAAAGGTAAGACTACGGACTCTGACTCCGTCAATTGAGGTTCGAATCCTCACGGGGCATCCAGCTACACCGCGATCGAGCGATTCCTGACGAGCGCGACGAGTTCGCGCACGATCGGTCGCGCGAAGGCGAACAGCCATGCGCCATAGCTTGTCGCGCCGGCCGCGACGAGGATCGTTAGCCGGGGGAGGGGTGGCAGCGGCGGCAGTGTGCGGTCCGTCAGCAGCACGAAAGCCGCCATCGCCACCGCCGCCATCGCCGACGGCGCGATCGCCGCGGCGACGTCGCGGACGCGCGCGCCGATCACCGGCAACGACCGCCCGCAACTGATCGCGAGATAGAGCGGGTAGCCCGCGATCCACGCGGTCGCGAGGCCGGTCGCGCCCCAATGAACGCCGATCAGGAAGCCGGTCGCGAGGATCACCGCGCCGGTCGCGCCGTTGCGCACGCCGATGCCGGGGCGGCCCATCGCGTCGCACGCCGGCGAGAACAAGACCTGCAAGGTCATGAACGGCATCGCCAGCGCGAGCAGCCGGACGACGGGGATCGCCTCGGCCCATTTCGCACCGAGCATCGTCAGTACCAAGGGTTCTGCGGTGACCGCGAGGCCGAAATAGAAGGGCAAAGCGGCGACCATGATGACGCGCACCGATTTGACGAACGCCGCCGCGGTCGCGCCCGCCTCGCCCTGCAATCGGGCGTAGGCCGAAAAAGCGACTTCGTTGAGCGGCGGGACGATCTTCGAGACGAAGATCTGCGTGAGGAACAAGGCGGTCGTATAGATGCCGAGGTCGTGCGCGGTGAAATGACGTCCGGCGATGAAGACATCGGCCTGGCTCTGCGCGAACCAGAAGATCTGCCCCGCCGCCATCACGCCGCCGTAGCGCGCGAGATTTCCGGCGCCGCGGAAATCGAAGATCGGCCAGACGAACGAGCGCGCCGCGATCGTCATGCCGATCGCGCGCACGAAGAACAGGACGAGCGGCGCCAGCACCAGTGTCCACACACCGAACCCGGCGAGCGCGCCGCCGAGTGCCGCGCTTGCGCTCGCCAGCGAGGCGATCATGTTGACCTTGGCCTGGCCGCGGAAATCCATCGTCCGGCTGAGCAGCGCATAGGGCAGCGCGATGAAGGGAGTGGTGAGGTAAAACAGCGCCTGGACGCGCAGCAACTGTGCGACTTCCGGGTGCCGGTAATAGGCGGCCGCCAGCGGGGCGAGCGCGAATTGCGCCAGCGCCAGGCAGACGTTCAGAACGATCAACATGCCGAACAGCTGGCGGATTTGGCGCGACGTGATCTCGCTCTGCTGGACGAGGCCGCTGGCGAGGCCATAGCCGTTGAGCATGTTGAGAAAGACGAGGACGACCTGCGTCATCGCGAACAAGCCGTAATCGGCGGGGCTGAGGATGCGGATAACGAGGAAGGTCGCGGACCATTGCACGATCTGCGCGAGAATCTGGCTGCCAGAACGCCAGATCACCGCGCTCCTGACCTGTGCCGCGAAGGTCTGCGCGGTGCGATTCGAGGGGGTTGCGACGCCGTCCATGCGATTCGCCCTAACGCGGTGCCTCTTCACGAGCCGTTAAAACCCACGGATTTCCGCGGCTTTCGGAGGGTCGCGCAACAAAATTGCAAAAAGTGTTTGACGCTGTTGGAAGCCACGCATAGAAGCACTCCACCGACGCAGCGAGCCTCACGGTTTGTTTCGTCAGTCATCAAAATCTCGGCGCACGGGTCGCCCTCCAAAAAGAGGGTAAGCCAGGGCGTCGGTTTTTGTCGGCTCTTTGACATTGTTGGTCAAGATGAAGGGACATGTGGGCGGCGGCCCCGGGTCC
>JBBSTE010000067.1:0-4185 GCA_038236185.1 Sphingomonadales bacterium
GCCCAGCTTTCGTTTTCGGGTGTGATCGCGAATTCGCGCAATTCCTTTGGCACGCGATATTGCTCCTGCGCGTCGCGCCGGTCGCAGACCACGATTTCATCGCCGTCGTTGTTGGTCGGGCAGCGCTCGTTGCCATAGAGGACGAGGACGCCGTTGATCGGCGCTCGCTTGGCGACCTCGCCCTGACCCTGAGGAGCGGCGGGCCGCTTGATTCCCGGTAGCGCGGGCTGGGCGCTCACCCGCTTAGCCGCGACCGCGGCGGACGCCGACGTGTCGACGGGAGCGGTGTCGACCGGGGTGGGCGAGCGCTGTGCCGCGGCGGGAGCCGCGGTGAGAATCAGGGCCGTCAACAGGATACGCATCGCCACTCCTTCATATTCGCTTGGCAGCGGCGATCGCTACCTTGCAACCCAGCCGGATCAGCGCGCTCAGCACCGGGTAGCCCGGCGTGTTCTCCGCGCCCGCGGCCAGTGCGTGGTCGCGATGTTCGAGTTCCTCGGCCTGGAAATCGCGGATAGCATCGCCGAGTTCGGGATCACTCGTGCCCAACGCATCGAGCTGTTCCTGATAATGCTGGTCGATCTCGGTCTCGACCGCGGCGGTGCACGCCATTGCGGCATCGGGCCCCATCGCTGCGGTAACCGCGCCGAGCGCGAAGCCCGCGACGGTCCAGAACGGCTGAAGAACGGTCGGACGCACGCGGCGGCGCGTGATCATCGAATCGAAGAAGGCGCGGTGCCGTTCTTCCTGCGCTGCCATGTGATGGATTGCGCGCGCGGATGGATGGCGGTCGCCAAGGATCGCAAGCTGGCCCGCGTAGATCCGCGTCGCGCCGTATTCGCCCGCCTGGTCGACGCGGATCATCGCATTGGTCGCGCGCGGGGCGTCGCCGGGGCGCCAGCGTGTCATCGGCGCTTGCCGAGCAAGATCGCGATCATCGCGGCGCTGCCGAGCGAGATGATCGCGTTCAACCCTGCGAGCGAGAGGCCGCCCAGCGTCCATTGCGCGACATCGCAGGGAACGGCCGGGGTTCCCATGATTCGGTCGAGCCGTTGCGCTGGGGTCAGACCTCTAAGATCCAGCGTGCCGGTGCAGGCGGTGATGCCATGCCACCAGCGATATTCGACGCCGGCATGATAGACCGCGATCGCGCCCGAGATCGCGATCAGCAGCGCCGCGATCCCGACCAGCCCCTTGGCGACGCGCGGCGGCATCATGAATGCCAGCGCCGCGACGATGACCGCGGCATAATGCGGCCAACGCTGCCACAGGCACATCTCGCAGGGGAAAAGCCCGCCCCACAGCTGGAAGCTCCATGCGCCCGCGAGCAGCGCCAGCGGGACGATCAGCGCCAGCAGGCGCGCCAAGCGCTGACTCGGTGTCACTTCGTCGCCGACTTCGCGGCGGTCGGGTCGACGATCGGCTTGGTCGCCGCGGCGACCTGGGTCGGCCCGCCCAATCGTGCGATCGTCTTCAGCGCGTAATAGAGCTGGAAGTCGGGGATCCCCTGCTTCTTGAGCTGTTCGGCAGTCATCGTGAAGCGCGGATCGTCCTTGACGTCTTCCTCGAGCACCGCGTTGTCGGCCTTCACCTCGTTGATCAGGTGGCGGCGCAGGTCGGCTTCGCGGAAGACGGGGCGGGTCTTGTAATCGGGGTCGCTGATCTGTGGCACCGCGATGTCGGGGGCGATCCCGCCTTCCTGCACCGATCGGCCCGACGGGGTGTAATAGCGCGCGGTGGTGAGCCGGAGCGCACTGTCGGGGCCGAGCGGCAGCAGCGTCTGGACCGAACCCTTGCCGAAGGTGCGTTCGCCCATGATCAGCGCGCGATGATGATCCTGGAGCGCGCCCGCGACGATCTCCGATGCCGATGCGGTGCCCGCGTCGGTCAGCACCACGACGGGAAGGCCATGCGCATCGTCGCCAGCCTTGGCGTAATAGCGTTCGATATCGCTCTTCTCGCGTCCGCGCTGCGAGACGATCTCGCCATGGTCGAGGAACGCGTCGCCGACCGCGATCGCCTGGGTCAGCAGCCCGCCGCCGTTATTGCGCAGGTCGACGACATAACCGAGCGGACGATGTCCGAGCGACTTGTCGATCCCCATGATCGCCGCGCGGGTATCGGCGCCGGTATTTTCGGAGAAGGTGTTGATGTTGATATAGCCGACATCGCCCCGGACTTCCCACTTCACCGGCTTCTGAACGATGACCTCGCGCATCATCGTGACGTCGAGCGGCTTGTCGCGGCCCGGCCGGACGAGGCCGAGCGTGATCTTGGTACCGGGCTTGCCGCGCATCAGCCCAATCGCGTCGTCGAGCGAGCCGCCGTAGATCAGCTTGCCGTCGATATGGGTGATATAGTCGCCCGCCTTCACCCCCGCGCGCGCCGCGGGAGTATCTTCCTGCGGCGCAATGACCTTGACCGCGCCGTCCTCCATCGAGACGGTAAGCCCGAGGCCGCCGTAATTGCCCTCGGTCTGGATCTTGAGGTTGTCATAGTCGAGCGCGTCCATATAGCTCGAATGCGGATCGAGGCTGGCGAGCATCCCCGCGATCGCGCCCTTGATCAGCTTCTGGTCGTCGACCTTGTCGACGTAATCCGCCTTGATCCGGTTGAACACGTCGAGGAACTGATCGAACTCGCGATAGGTGCTCGAATCCGCCGCCGCCATCGCCTGGGTGGCGAGGGGAACCAGCGTGAGGGTGCCGAGCAGGGCGGTCGCGGTGAGAAAAGGGCGGGCCATCGATGATCCTGGAGGCAGAGGGGCAAGACGCGCGTTCTAGCGGGAAGCGTGCGCGCTAGCAAAGCACTTGGCGGCTGAACGCCCGGTGAGCGAGGGCATGCGATCTGTCACCCCGCCAGGCTGGCGATATCGACGGGTTCCCCCCGGCGGCGGAGTTCGACGGTGACCTGGGGCTCGTCGCGCTCCGCCGCGATGCCGATGGGATCGCCCATCGCCACGTGCGCGCCGGTGGTGACGACGGTTTCGGCCAAGCCGGTCACGAGCGTCGTCCAGCCGTCGCCATGGTCGAGGATCACGATCGTGCCATAGTGGCGGAAGCGCCTGGCGAAGCGCACCGTTCCAGCGGCGGGCGCGACAACGGGGGCGCCGGAAGCGACCGCAAAGGTGAGACCGCGGGAGCGTACCCCCGCGTCCGAAATCTCGCCGAGCCCGGTCACCAGGCGCCCCACGACCGGGAGATGATACACCCCGCGCACCGGCGGGGGGGGTATCGTGCCGGGGCCGAGCGGGCGCGGATCGGGGCCGGGAAGCGCGACGAGCGCGGTGGCGGTGGCCTGTGCGTCATTCGTTTCCGCCATTCGGTCGACCAGATCGCGCGCCTGTTCGCCAAGCGCCAGCGCACGATCCGATTCGCCCAGCGCATGACGCCCCAGCGCCTGGCTCCGGCGACGGTGATCGGCTTCCAGTCGCGCCAGTGCAACGCGGTTCGATTCGAGTGTTGCGCGTCCGCGGCGGAGCGCGGTTGCGGCGAGCACGGCGTTGCGCTGGATCCGCCGGGTTGCCGCGACCTGGCTGCGAACGCTGTCGGTTTCGGCACGGATTTTGGGCAGCGCACTGCCGAGTACCGCGCGGACATGGACCAGGTCATCGACCGATCCGGGCTGCGCGATTGCCGCGATCGCGGGGCGGCGTGCGAGCGATTCGAGCGCGGCGAGGAGCCGCGCGGCGGGGGCTTGCGCTGCGCCCAGTTCGGCTTGGCGATCGGCGAGAAGCTGCGCGACGATCGCGCTGCGCGCTTCGGCGGCCGCCAACTCGGCGGCGCTCGACGCGACGCGCGCAGCGAGCGCATTCTCCTCGGCTTGGGCGCGCTCGGCAGCGGAGCGTTCGGCGGCGGCGAGCTTGTCGAATTCGCGCGCACGGGCGGCCGCGCCGACGGCGTCGCGTTTGGCGGCGACGAGCTTGGCCTGCTGATCGGCGAGCGAGGGCAGCTGCGCGGTCGCGCTCGATGCGAGTAATATCGTGAGGGCGAGCGCTGCGAACCGCATCGCTCAACCTTCGCGATGATAGGGGTGGTTGGCAAGGATGCTGGTGGCGCGGAACAATTGCTCGGCGAGCATCGCGCGGGCGAGCAAATGGGGCCAGGTGGCGCGCCCGAACGACACGATGAGGTCCGCATCGGCACGGGCCGCATCGTCGAAGCCGTCCGCCGCGCCGATCAGGAA
>JBBSTE010000068.1:0-4105 GCA_038236185.1 Sphingomonadales bacterium
CGCGGTCCCCGCCAATCATTCCCCCGTCCTGCGCATCCGCGGCGCGCTGCGCGCGACCGCGATCGCCGAAGCCTTTCGCGCCGAGGGCAAGAAAGTCCTGCTGATCATGGATTCGCTGACCCGCGTCGCCCATGCCGGACGCGAAATCGGTCTGGCGCTCGGCGAACCCGCCAGCGCGCGCGGCTATCCGCCGTCGGCGATCGCGATGCTGCCCAATCTCATCGAGCGCGCGGGCACCTGCGTGTCGAGCGGTGGGTCGATCACCGCGATCTATACAGTGCTCGCCGATGGCGACGACGGCAACGACCCCGTCGTCGATTCGGCGCGGTCGATCCTCGACGGCCATATCGTCCTCAACCGCGCGCTCGCCGAACGCGGCGTCTATCCCGCGATCGACATTGGCCCCTCAGTCAGCCGGGTGATGACCGATATCGTTGGCCCCGACCATATCGCCGCGTCGCGGGTGCTGCGCCGCCATCTGGCGACCTACGAAGAAAATCGCGACCTCGTGCTGATGGGCGCATATCGCCCCGGCGCGGACCCCGCGATCGATACCGCGATCGCGTGCCACGACGCGATCATGGCCTACATCCGACAGGACGCCGACGAGACCGTCAGCCTGACCGACGCGGTCGCCGAGCTCACCGGCGTCTTCGGCGAGGGCTGAGGGTGGCGCGCAACCGCGAGACGCTCGACCGGATCCACCGCGTCCGCACGATTCAGCTGAACCTCACCCGCGCCGACGAGGCACAAGCGCGCGACCGCGCCGCGAGCGAGGCTGCGCTCAGCGCGCGGATCACCGCACTGGCAGAGGCGATCGCACCGACGCCGACCGCGGCGGCGGGCTTCTCGCTCACCGCGGCGGCGCATTATCGTGATCGGCTCCACCAGTCCGCCAGCGCCGCGCAAGCCCGCCTCGAAGCCGCAGATTATCGGGCGACCGCCGCGGGCGAAGCGACCCGCGCGGCCCGCCGCGACCAGAGCGCGGTCGAAAAGCTGCTCGAGCGGGTGGAGGCCGACGAAGTGCTAAAGGCGGTTCGCGCGCTCGAGGCCGCGCCGACATTTCGGAGAAACCGGCACGATCCTTGCTGATCGATCGGTGAACCATTCACCGAGATCGACCCCGATGATGCTTTCGACCAGTTTCGCCACCATGTCCTCCAGCCCGCTTGCGATCGCCAGCGGCACGGGTTCGACCGACGCGCCGCCCGTGTTCGACGCGCTGTTGGTCGAAGCGGGGGGCGGGGTTGCGGTCGATCCTGGCCTACCACCTGCGGTGGGGGGTACCCCCCGCGGCGTGCCGCCAACCGTGGACCGGCAAATCGACGCCCCATCCGGCATCGGCTTGCCGCTCCTGGCCGGTCGCCAACCGCTTCAGCTGCCAATCACATCGCGCTTGCCCGTCATTACCGTCGTTCCGACGGCAGCGCCGGGCCAACCAGCGCTCCCCACCCCGACGCCGCCATCAAGCTCGACCAAGGTCATCGCGCAACCCAGCTCGCCGTGGGCAGATCGGCAGGTACCCGTGGCTGTAACGGCATCGACGATCGGTCGCGGCGATACCGCAGAAGAGACTGGGACCGATGCTGAATCCGGGAACCACCCCAGCGCCGATGATCCCGCCGACCGCGGCCCTGACGGTGCGACTCCGGCTCCAGCAGCCATGCTCGTTGCGCGACCGCTCGATCCCAGCGCGGGTATCGCCATTCCCCCCGCATCGACCGCCACGCCGCCGATCTCGACGATCGCCGAAACCTCGCCCACACCACAGCCGATTTCCCAGACCGCCCCGCAGCCCACTACGGCAATCGTCCTGCCGCCTGCGGAGCAATCCGCGACGCCGCGTGCGGCGGGTGCCATCGCGCTGCCGACCGGCCTCCCCGCAACTTCCCCGGCAAGCCCGGGGTCTGCGGCCGCTGCCGTTGCCCAGTCCCACATCGCAGCAGCAGACGCCCCCGCGGCGCCCATTGTGCAGCCAGGCTCTCCCTCTCGCGCGGGGGTCACCACGCAGGCGGTCGCGCCGGACGCCCGGCCCGCGGTCGTCGTGATGACTACCCGCGACCCCGCGATCCCCGTCACGGCGGCGGTCGTTAATCACAGCGGCGGCCGTGCCGAAGCGCCCGCGCCGATCGCCAGTATCCCGAACGAACAGCTCGCTGCTGCCCCGCAACGTGAAACCGCCGCGCCGATCACCCAGGGTTCCGCGATCCAGGTGTTCGGTGCCGCAATCGCCGCCGCACGCCATAGCGAGCGCGCAGCGAGCGACGATCGCGCGATCGACCCCGCCACGCTGCGTCCGATTGCCGACGCCGCGCACCCCATAATCGCCGCGACCGGCGGCGCGCAGCAGGCACCGCTCGACATGCGTCAGGAACGCTGGCCGCACGCGATGATCGATCGAATCGAATATCTCCGCGACACCGCCGCTGCCGCCACCGCCAGCGCCGCCGACACCAGGATACGCCTCGTCCCCGACGCGCTCGGCGCGATCGACGTGTCGATCACGCGCGATGGGGACACCGTCGCGGTCCGGTTTCAGGCCGAACACGCGGCGACGCGCGCACTGCTCCAGGATTCGCAAGCGCGACTCGCCGACATCGCCGAATCACGCGGCCTGCGCCTGTCGGGCAGCAGCGTCGATGCGGGCAGCACGCTCGGCTCGGGCAGTAGCGGAGCCGGTCAGCAACAGCGCACGCCCCAGCCGCAACCCCTTCCCAGCGCGCCGCGGCGCGCCTCCACCGGCAGTTCCGCTGCGGCCGACGACGCCGATGCGGACCGGGTCGCTTAACCCAATAAGGAAACGATGATGAGCGAAGTGATCGAGACGACCCCGCCCAAGAAAAAGGGCAAGATGAAGAAACTGTTGCTCGGCGGCGTCGCGCTGCTGGTGCTCGTCGGCGGGGGCGTTGGCGCGGGCGTCTACGCCTCAAGCGCGGGGTTGATCGGCGCGCACGCCACCCCCGCCGACACCGGCCCCAAACTGGTCCCCAAGAGCAAACAGAAGCGCGCGGGCGCAGGCGGCGAAAGCGGCCATGGCGGCGAGGAAGCGCAAGCGGCCCACGGCGGCGCGACCACGCCGGCGGGTTCAGGCGGCGAGAAGTTTGCGTCCAACTATTACGCGATGGACAAGGACTTTACCGCGAACCTGCAGGAATCGGCGCACTTCATCCAGGTCGGTGTCGCGGTATCGACGCCCTATGACGAAACCGTCATCGAACATCTGAAGACCAACGATATCGCGGTGCGATCCGCGATTCTGATGGCGCTCGGCGACACCACCGAGGACCAGGTTTTCACCAGCGCGGGCAAGCACCAATTACAGGCTCGGCTCGCCAAGGCGATCAATGCGACGCTCAAGGAAAAAGAGGGCTTCGGGGGCGTTAGTAACGTCTACTTTACCAATTTCGTTGTTCAGTGACGCCATGGTTAACACCGAGGCAACCACGAACGACGATCGCCGGGCGCGCAATCGTAGCCCTGCGTCGCATGCTGGCGGCCTCGGCACGACGAAACTGAATCCGTTCGGCGACCTTCATACCCTGCAGCATTTGTCCGCGCGGCTCGCGCGCAGCTTGCGCGGCGCGTTCGAGCCGCTGCTCCGCCAGGAGGTGCGCGCCTGGGCCGAGCCGCTCGTCGTCCAGCGCTTCAGCGATTATCGCGCCGAACGCCCCGACGGGTTGACCGCGTGGTTGCCGCTGATGATGGCCGCACCCGACAGTGTCGCCGCGCCTGCGACCGCACTGTGCGTGCTCGATGGGCGGTTCGTGCTCGAAATGCTCGACATTTTTTTTGGCGGGACTGGCGCGCCGCCGGCCGTAATGCCCACCGAGTTTTCGGCTGCTGCAGAAGCGATGGTCGTTCGCGTCGGCGGCACGATCGCGGCCCAGCTCAAGACTGCGTGGGAGCCGCTGACCCGGATCGACTTCGCGCCGACCCGCGTCGAGATCAACCCTGCGATGCTACCCGTCGACGTCGAAGATGCGATGGTCGTCACTCGCTTCGGGCTTGCCGCCGGGAACGCCAAGCCCGTCTTCCTCGACCTCCTGTATCCGGTCCCTGCGCTCAAGCCGCACGGCGCGACGCTGATGGGCAAGGTGCTCGACAA
>JBBSTE010000069.1:0-3783 GCA_038236185.1 Sphingomonadales bacterium
AAGAACAAGACATGATCGAGCGCTTCACCGCGGGTCCGCGCCGCCTCGATGAACACGCGCAGATTTTCGCGCGCGGCGCGCTGGCCGACGAAATCGTCGAGCGTCTTGGGACGCAGCGCCGCGTCGACATCCTCGGGCTTGCGCGCGGCAGTCAGCAGGCGGTCGTCGGTCATGGGGCGAGCGTCTCCGGGTCAACCCGACGCGCGTGGTGGAGAATGCGCATGACCCGCACCATATCCCCGTCCAATCGATAGAAGATGCGATGGCTACCTTGGGTGAGGCGCCGGACGGCGGGGCCGAATTCAGGCTCGACGGCACCGATCGACGGCCTGTCGGCCAACAGGGCGAACAGGCGCTTGAACCCTAGAAAATAGCGATCAGCTGCGGGGCCGCCAAACTGGGCCAGGCTGTATCGGCGGATGTCGACGAGATCGGCGCGGGCGGCGGCGCTGAGCCGGACCTCAGCCATCGCCCGCGGGCAGTTCGGCGATGATCTCTTCGATGATCTCGTCCGGATACGCGTCGAGATAGCCGGAGGCTTCTCCTTCGGCGATCATCATCCGTACCCAGCGAACATCCTCCGCCTGATCGCGACGGATCAGGTCACGTAGATATTCGGCCGCGTCGGCGTAGCGCCCTTCGGACAGGCGCGCGTCGACCCAGTTCTGGAGGGCGGGCGGCATCGAAACGGAGAGTTCGGTCATCCGAACAATATCGTCGAACATGTCGCGTCGGACAAGGCGTCGCTCATCGCGCCAGCGCCTGTTCAACGCGCGTCCACAGTGCCGCGACCGCTTCGACCCCGATCGACGCGCGGGCGGCGAATTCGCCGAGCGGGGCGCGGCGGTCGGTCATCTGTTCGAACGCGCTCGCCATCGGGATGGTCGGCCAGTCGGGCTGCGCGGCGAGTGCGGCGCGGTGGAGCGCGCGGCGGCGGTCGACCATCGAGAACACCGGCGCCAGCACGACGCGCGGGCCTTTCTTGGCGGCGATATGCCCCGCGATCACGTCGAGCGCGCGGCGCGACAGCGGCGAGGGGATGACGGGGACGACGACGAGGTCGGCGGCGCGCATGATCTGGTCCGACGTGTCGGTCAGCCCCGGCGGGCAATCGATCACGATCCGGTCGTAATCCCCCGCGAAGCCGTCCGCGATCTTGGCGAGGCGTTTCTTGCGATCGAGCGCGTGGAAGGCGATATCGAGCCCGCGCAGCGATGCGTCGGCGGGTAGCAGGTCGAGCCGCTCGATTGCGGTCGACCGGATCAGCTTTCTGGCATCGATATCCCTGGTGATCGTCCGCTGCGCCGCGGCGCTGGTCTGGCCGTCATGCCCGAGGATATAGGTTGCCGCCGCCTGCGCATCCAAATCCCACAGCAATGTCCGCCGCGCCGACAGCGTCGCCGCCGCCCAGGCGAGATTGACCGCGAGCGTCGTTTTGCCCACCCCGCCCTTGAGGCTGTAGACCGCGACGATCTTGCCGCTACTCATCGGCTAGCCTTTCTGAGCGCGAGGCGGACGAGCGCGTCGAGGGTGGCGTCGGGGCCGAGTTCCTCCTCCGCCGCGGCGACCGCGGCGCTCGCTTCGGGGGCGCGGAAGCCGAGGTTGAGGAGCGCCGAGACCGCATCGGCGGCCGCGCCGAGCGGGGCGTTGACCACGCCCGGCCCGAGCGCCAGCGCGATGCCGCCGACCTTGTCCTTCAATTCGCGGACGATGCGCTCGGCGAGCTTGGGTCCGACACCGTTGGCGCGCGCGACCATCGCCTTGTCTTGGCTCGCGATCGCGCGGCTGAGATCGACCGGCTCGAACGCCGACAGGATCGCGAGCGCGACGCGCGCGCCGACGCCCTGGACGCCCGTCAACAGCCGGAACCAATCGCGCTCGGCGGCACTGGCGAAGCCGACGAGGCGGATGAAATCCTCCGCGACGAGCATTTCGGTGTGGAGCATGCACGCGTCCCCCACCGCGCCGATCGCGGCCAGCGTGCGCGATGAGGCTCCGACCAGATAGCCAACCCCGCCGACGTCGATCACCGCATGATCGACGCTGGTCGAATCGAGGCGGCCCTTGAGGTGCGCGATCATCGCCGCGGCGATCGCGCAAAGGTAACGAAGGTAACGCGACGTGAGGGTGAAACTGCGACGAGCCGAGTGGTATCGACGCCGGATTGGCCGCGATCGCCGAGCGCGCGGGGGACGGAAAGGGCGGGGCTCACGCTCGGGTACATAGGCGGAACGGCGCGGGTAGGAAAGCGCGTCACGCCATTCGGCGCGCGCTGGCCAGATGATGCGCGTGGGTGATCGCGACCGCGAGCGCGTCGGCGGCATCAGGGCCGTCAATCGCGACCCCGGGCAGCAGCCGCGCAACCATCGCGTGGACCTGTGACTTGTCGGCATTGCCGACCCCGACGACCGCCTTCTTGACGAGGCGCGCGGCATATTCGCCCGGATCGATCCCCGCGCGCGAGACCCCGAGCAGGATCACGCCCCGCGCCTGGCCGAGCTTCAAGGTCGATTGCGGGTTGGAATTGACGAATACCTCCTCGACGGCGGCGGCATCGGGCGCATGATCCGCGATCAGCGCGGCGAGTTGGCTGTCGAGATGCGACAGGCGGCGCGCGAGCGGCTCGGCGGGTACGGTCTTGATGCGCCCGTTGGCGAGGTGCGACAGCCGGTTGCCCTCGGCACGGATAACCCCCCAGCCGGTGGTGCCGAGGCCGGGGTCGAGGCCGAGGATGATCATGCTAAATCTTCCCCCGCGTGAGGAGCAGGGCCGTTCGCGCAGCGAATGGATGGGGGCTGCAGCAAGCGGTCGGTGCGTGGTCGGCCCCCTCCACCAGCCTCGGGCTGGTCCCCCTCCCCGTGCCGGGGAGGAATTGGCTCACCCCAATTTCTCCATCACTTCGTCGGACACCTCGTAATTGCCCCAGACGGTCTGGACGTCGTCGTCGTCGTCGAGGATATCGATCAGCTTGAACAGCGTTTCCGCATCGCTTTCCGCGACGTCGATCACGGTCTGCGGGCGCCACGCGAGTTTCGCGCCCTCGGGTTCGCCGAGGCTGTCTTCGATCGCCTTGGCGACCTCGTGCAGATCCTCCATCGCGGTCCAGATTTCGTGGCCATCGTCGCTCGAGGATACGTCCTCCGCGCCCGCGTCGAGTGCGGCTTCGAATATCTTTTCCGAATCGCCGACGCTGGCGGGATAGGTGATCAGTCCCTTGCGGTCGAATGCGTGGCTGACCGACCCGGGCGCGCCCAGATTGCCGCCGTTACGGCTGATCGCGGTGCGGACGTTGGTGACGGTGCGGTTGCGGTTGTCGGTCAGCGTTTCGATGATCAGCGACACCCCGCCCGGGCCGAACGCCTCGTAACGGATCTCCTCGTAATTCTCACCCTCGCCCTTGGTCGCCTTGTCGATCGCGCGCGTGATATTGTCTTTGGGCATCGACTGCGCCTTGGCGGCGTTGACCGCGGCGCGCAGCCGCGGGTTCATGTCGGGATCGGGCAGCCCCATCTTCGCGGCAACGGTGATCTCGCGGCTGAGCTTGGAGAACATGCCCGAGCGCTTCTTATCCTGCGCGCCCTTGCGGTACATGATGTTCTTGTATTTGGAATGGCCTGCCACGAAAAACCCCGCAAAGTGGTACTTTGCGAGGATCCCATAAAGGGGAGCGGCGGATCGCTCAAGCGTTGCGACTAGGACGCAAAGCGCTTGCCCCGGCAAGGCGGCATCGGCCACAGCCGCGCGATGACCGTAAGCGTAGACATGGGCACCGACGAGCGCGGC
>JBBSTE010000070.1:0-3349 GCA_038236185.1 Sphingomonadales bacterium
AACTAAAGGCGCGCCACGCCAGCGAACTCGACATGAGCAAGGCGAGCGGTCTGGTGAAGGCGGCGTTGAGCTAACGCTCTTCGAACAGGAGCATTCCTCTATCCCGTTCGTCCTGAGCTTGTCGAAGGGCGTATCCAGCGCGAAACGCTCGCCCGAATCGTTGGACCGTGGCATAGGTCGCGAATGGCGTTCTGGGCTTACCTTCTCCGTTGCGGCGACGGCAGCTTTTACGCCGGTCACTGCGATAATCTTGAGTTACGGATCGGCGCGCATCGTTCCGGGCGCGGGTCGGATTACACCGCACGCCGCCAGCCGGTGTCGTTCGCTTGGGCGCAGGACTTTCCATCGCGCCTGGAAGCCCTCGAGGCAGAGCGGCGAATCAAAGGCTGGTCGCGCGCGAAGAAGGAAGCGCTGATCGCGAGCGATTGGGAACGCCTGTCCCAATTGGCGCGGGCATGCGGGACACGCCCTTCGACGAGCTCAGGACGAACGGCTGAGGGGGATCCCACCCTTCATACCTCCTCGGTTCGTGCTGAGCGTGTCGAAGTACGCGCGCCGAGCGAAACGCCCGCGCTATGACCCTCACCCCCGCCTTTCTCGATGAACTGCGCGCGCGCACGTCGTTGTCGGCGCTGATCGGCAAGACCACCAAGCTCCAGAAGGCGGGCCGCGAGATGCGCGGGTGCTGCCCGTTCCACAACGAAAAGACCCCGTCGTTCTACGTCAACGACGACAAGGCATTCTATCACTGTTTCGGCTGCAGCGCCCACGGCGACGCGATCCGCTGGATGACCGACCAGCGCGGGTTGCCCTTCATGGACGCGGTCAAGGAACTCGCGGCCGCCGCGGGGCTGGAGCTGCCCGCGATGGATCGCCAGTCTGCCGAGCGTGCTGAGCGCGCCAAGGGGCTGCACGAGGTGATGGCCGACGCCGCGACCTGGTTCACCGAGCAATTGAACGGCCTACCCGGTGCCGAAGCGCGCGCGCTGCTCGATCGCCGCGGGATCAAGCCCGGGACCGCGCGCGCGTTCGGCATGGGGTTCGCGCCCGACAGCCGCGGCCAGCTCAAGGGCGCGCTCAAGGAATATGGCGACGCGCTGCTGGTCGAATCGGGGATGCTGATCCAGGTCGAGGGCGCCACTGGACCTCGCGAGCCCTACGACCGGTTCCGCGGGCGCCTGATGATCCCGATCCGCGACGCGCGCGGCCGTACCATCGCGTTCGGCGGGCGGATCATGGATCAGGGCGAGCCGAAATATCTCAACTCCCCCGACACCCCGCTGTTCGACAAGGGCCGCACGCTCTACAATCTCGATCTGGCCGCCCCCGCCAGCCGCAAGGCGGACCGCGTGCTGGTGGTCGAGGGCTATATGGACGTCATCGCGCTCGCGCAGGCGGGGATTGCTGAGGTGGTCGCCCCGCTCGGCACCGCGCTAACCGAGGCACAGCTCGAGCGATTGTGGCGGATGGTCGATGTTCCCATCCTCTGCTTCGACGGCGACGCCGCGGGGCAGAAGGCGGCGTTGCGCGCCGCGCACCGCGCGTTGCCGATGCTCAGGCCCGGCAAAAGCCTCGCGTTCGTGACCTTGCCGCCAGGGCAGGATCCCGACGACCTCGTCAAGGCGGGCGGCCGACCGGCGATGGAGGCGCTGCTGAAGGCGACCGAACCGCTGGTCGATCGGCTCTGGTCGAGCGAATATGCCGCCGAGGCGCTCGATACCCCCGAACAGCGCGCCGGCTTGAAACAGCGGCTAATGGAACTGGCCTCAACGATCGCCGATCAGTCGGTCCGGGTCGAATATGAACGCGATTTCCGCCGCCGCCTCGACGAACAATTCGCGCCGCAGCGCCGCCCCTTCGTGCCGTTCCAGAAGCGCCCCTATGATCGCAAGAGCGGCTGGAAGGCTCCGCTCGCCCCGATCACCGCCGACGCGAAGGAATTCCGCGCCGCCGGAATCGACCGCGTTCTCGCCAAGGCGGTGCTGGCCGGATTGCTGCGCCATCCGGCGGAGATTGCGCGGCACATGGAGGTGCTCGGCAGCCTGAAACTTGCCGCCAATGATCATGGCGGCACGCTCGGGCGGTTGTTCGAGGCGGTGGTCGACGTCGCGCTGGCAGACAGCCGTCGCGAGGGGGCGCTTGATAGCGCCCGCCTCGTCACCATATTGGCGAAATCCGGTTTCACTTCAGTCGCAAGCGATTTGCTGAGAGCCGATACGATGCCCTATTCGTTCACCCAGAGCGCCGGCGATCCCGAGCGCGCCTGCAACGACCTCGACGAAGCCATCGCGATCATGGTGGCCCGCCCGGAAGTCGATCATGCCCTCGCCGAGGCGACGGTGGCGATGCAGGCGCATTTCACGGACGAGGCGTTCGAACGGCAAGTGGCATTGGTGAGAGAAAAACAGGCGTTGGAAGATCGGCTTGCAAATCTATGTCAAGCCAACGAAGACGCCCGAGCATTCGGATCCGAGGGTAATTAATGGCGAAGGCTAACATGGCGGCGGACACGGCAGAAGCACCGGACACGGGCGATGCGCCGCTGATCGATCTGAACGACGCGTCGGTCAAAAAGGTGATCGCGCGCGCCAAGAAGCGCGGGTACATCACGTACGACCAGCTCAACGAGGCGCTACCGCAGGGTGAGATGACGTCCGACCAGATCGAGGACATGACCTCGGCGTTGTCGGAGATGGGGATCAATATCGTCGAGAACGACGAGGCGGGCGAGGACGGCGACGAGGCCGAGCCGCAGCCCGAAGACGAGGTCGAGACGGTCGACGCCGATCAGGGCACCGCGCCCGCGGCCGAAGTGAAGAAGAAGGAGACGGTCGATCGCACCGACGATCCCGTCCGCATGTACCTGCGCGAAATGGGCGCGGTCGAGCTGCTCAGCCGCGAGGGCGAGATCGCGATCGCCAAGCGGATTGAGGCCGGGCGCGACACGATGATCCTGGGGCTGTGCGAATCGCCGATCACCTTCACCTCGATTATCGACTGGTCGACCGCGCTCAACGAAGGCACGATGCAGCTGCGCGAGATCCTCGATCTCGACGCGATGCTGTCGAAGGGGCCGTCCGCCGAGCAGGTCGAGAACGCCGACGAGGACGACGGCGAGATCAGCGAAAAGAACGCCGGGACCAGCTTCAAGGAAGAAGAAGACGTCAAGGAGGAAGCCTCGGCCGACGAGGACGAGGACGACATGACCGAACGGCGCACCCCGCGCCCGTCCGACGACGAGGAGGAGGACAACACCCTCAGCCTCGCGCAGATGGAGGAACAGCTCAAGCCGATCGCGCTCGAACGCTTCGCCAGCATTACCGCGCTCTACAAGAAATTCAGCAAGGTC
>JBBSTE010000071.1:0-2603 GCA_038236185.1 Sphingomonadales bacterium
CGATCCCTTGTCCGCTGCCCGGTACCCCGCCGTTCCAGCCACCCAGCGCCGCGACGGTCGACAGGCATCGCGCCAGCCGCGCATCGCCGCCGAGCATACCGATCCGGTACGACAACGGCTCGTTTCCCCCTACGTGGGCGAGTTCGTCGAGGAAGCATTCGGTGAAGAACGCGGTGTAGCCATGAGCGCCGCCGCGCAGATGACCGGTCGGCATCCCGATATCCGCGGGATGGTGGTCGATCGCAAAGGCGGGCAGGCGATAGGGTGGGGTCGCTCCCGCAACCGCATAGCGGTCGCCGTTCGCGCCGATCGAGGCCAGGCCGGTCAGGGCACCCGGCAATACGCGGTTCGCAAGTTCGATCCCGGTCGACGGAGCCGCGATCTTCGCGCTCCAACCGAGGATCGCGCCGTTCCCCGCGATCCGCGCGGCCATCCGTGCCTTCGCCGGTGGACGATAACGGTCGTGGAGCGTGTCTTCCCCCCGCGACCAAACGAGATTGACCGGGCGGCGCAGCGTTACCGCGAGCACCGCCGCCTGCTCGGCGACCAGCGGGTCGAGGGTGGCGCCAAACCCGCCTCCTGCCATCACCGGGTGGACGACGACCGCATTTTCGCTGATCCCCGCAGCACGCGCGGCGGCGGTTCGAGCCGCGGCGGGCGCCGCGGTCGGCAGCCACAGTTGAAGCCGCCCATCGCGATACGCCGCGGTCGCGCTTATCGTCTCGATCGCGGCATGGATACCGACGCCTGCGCTATATTCGGCGGTAACGAGCGTTGCGCCCGTGAACACGCCCGTCAGATCGCCGCCCCGCGCGACGCGCAGCCCGGGGCCATCGAACGCCGCCATCAGCGCAGCCTCGATGGTCCTACTGTCGACCGCGCGGCCGCGCGTCTCGAAGCGCGGCGCGAGCGCATCGAGCGCGGTCGCCGCCGCCCACCACGTCGTCGCGATCGCAGCGACCCAACGCGGGTTCTCGACGACCTGAAGCACCCCGCGGATCTGATCCGCCGCCGCGCGGTCGACCCGGACCAGCCGCGAATTGGCTGCAGGCCCCTGACGAATCGCGGCGTGAACCATGTCAGGAAGCCGGATGTCGCCCGCGAAGGTCGCCGATCCATCCACCTTTGCGGGAACGTCGAGCCGAGGTACCGATCGCCCCGCCAGCTTGCCTGCTCCTTGCCCACCGATTGGCAGCGGATTGGGCAGCGTCCGCGTCGCAGCGTCCGCGGCGAGGTCGGCGAACCGCAAGCGCTTGGCCCGATAGACGACGAATCCCGCCTCGACGGTGCAGGCGTCGACGGCGACGTCCCACCGCGCCGCCGCCGCCTGG
This sequence comes from Sphingomonadales bacterium, assembly GCA_038236185.1. Lineage (GTDB taxonomy): Bacteria > Pseudomonadota > Alphaproteobacteria > Sphingomonadales > Sphingomonadaceae > Sphingomonas. Next base: position 1,332 of record JBBSTE010000071.1, read on the forward strand.
CAGAGCAGCGCCCGTGCGCCTGCGCCCGCGATTCGGCACGCCTCCTCGAACATCCGCACTGACGTCGATCCCCCGGTCAACATCGCCGCGGCGCGCGTCCCGACCGTGCCGAGGACGTCGTCGGGGATGCGGGCGAAACTACCGTCGAACAGTTCGTCGAGCGCGAGCGGGTTGGCATAGAGCGGGTTGATCGGTGCGGGCTCGACCGCCACCGTACGCCAGTCCGCCCCGAGTTCGTCGGCGACGATCTGCGGCAGCGCGGTGTAGACGCCCTGACCGTGCTCGAGCTGCGGCACTGCGACGGTGACGTGGCCGTCGATCCCGATCTTCAACCACGAATTGAGAACCGTCTCTCCCGGGCTCGCGACGAGGTTGGGCGCGTATGAGCGCGGCCACAGCCCCCACGCGACGATCAGCCCGACCCCCGCACCCCCGCCGACGAGGAGGCCTCTTCTACTGATCGCCGCCATGCCCGGCGCTCTATCGGGATGCGACGAAGGTGAAAAGCGCTACGCCGCCTCGCGTGCTGCGATCGCGCGATAGGTGTTGCGCAACGACACCTTGTCGATCTTCTCGGTCCCCAATCGCGGCAACGCGGCCGCGCTCACCCATATCCGCCGTGGCACCTTGAATGCCGCGATGTGATCATCGAGGAACGCGCACAGCGTGTCCGCATCGAGCGCCGCGCCATCGCGCGGATGAACAACGGCGCCAGGCACTTCGCCGAACCGTTCATCGTCGAGTCCGAACACCGCCGCTTCGGCGACGTCTGGATGTCCGTAAAGCGCGGCCTCGACCTCCAGGCAGCTGATGTTCTCGCCGCCGCGGATGATGATGTCCTTCTTGCGATCGACGATGAAGAGATATCCCTCTGCATCGAGATAGCCGATGTCGCCGGAGCGAAAATAGGCATCATCGGTAAACGCCTCGGCGGTCGCATCCGGTCGGCCCCAATATTCCAGGAAATTGGCGACGCTGCGAATGCAGATTTCCCCCCGCTCGCCCTGCGCGACCGCGTCGCCCGCATCGTCGAGGATCGCGAGGTCGACCAGCGGTGCCGACGGGCGTCCGGCCGAATTTGGCTTGCCGGTGTAGTTGGTTCGCCAATTGCCCGTCCCGATGCCATTGGTCTCGGTCAGCCCATAGCCGATCAGAGGGGCTGCGCCTCCCATTTCCTGGTCGATCCGCTTGACGTGCTCGACCGGGCGGGGCGCGCCGCCCGCGGCGAAATCGGTCACCGAGGAAAGGTCGTACTGAGCCCGGTTCGGATGC
>JBBSTE010000072.1:0-2094 GCA_038236185.1 Sphingomonadales bacterium
AAGCGGTAGCGCAGCCGGATGTCCTCGGGATAATCGGCCTCGCCAGCGACCGGCATCGGCAGTTCCTGTGCGGTGGACTGGATCGTGATCTCGACCGCGACGACCTCGATTGCCCCGGTGGCGAGGTTAGGGTTGGTCGCCTCGGGGCCGCGTGAGACTACCTCGCCCGTGACCGTGATGACCGATTCGACCCGCGAATTTTCCAGCAGGTCGAGCATCGGGCTGCCCGACTTCGCAACGATCTGGGTGATGCCGTAATGGTCGCGCAGGTCGACGAAGAGCACGCCGCCATGATCGCGCTTGCGGTGGATCCAGCCCGACAGGCGGACGGTCTCACCGACGTTCGCCGCGGTCAACGCGGCGCAGGTGTGAGAGCGGTAGGCGTGCATGTTGGTTCTTCTTTCTTCGTCGCTCCGGACTTGATCCGGGGTTCCGCTTTTTCCCATATCGACAGATAACAAGCAGGGCTCAGCGTGAGGCCGGGGCGACGGTGGTTAGGATGGCCGCGCCCTCCCCTTCCATACCCTCTTTGTCAACCCGCGCGCGCGCGGCTATGGCGGCACGCTTATGCATATTCATCCCCTGATTACCGAGAGCGCCACGCTCGCCAATCTGTGTACCCGTCTCGCCGAGGCCGACTTCGTAACGGTCGATACGGAGTTCATGCGCGAGAGTACCTACTACCCCGAACTGTGCCTTATTCAGATCGCCGACGTGAACGAGGCGGCAGCGATCGATCCGATGGCGCCCGGGCTCGACATGAAGCCGTTGCTCGATTTGCTGACCGAAAACGACGACGTGCTGAAGGTTTTTCACGCCGGCGGGCAGGACATCGAGATCGTCTACAATCTGACGGGCAAGACTCCCTACCCGCTGTTCGACACCCAGGTCGCGGCGATGGCATTGGGGCAAGGCGAACAGATCGGCTATTCGAATCTGGTCGACAGCTGGCTGGGGATTGTCGTCGACAAGGGCGCGCGGTTCACCGACTGGTCGCGGCGGCCGCTGGATGCGCGGCAGATCGAATATGCGATCGGCGACGTCACTCATCTCGCCGCGATCTTCCCTAAGATGCTCGAGCAATTGCGCACGACCGGGCGCGGGCTGTGGCTCGACCAGGAGATGGAGCGGCTCGCCGATCCCGCCAACTACGCCAACGACCCCGATCTCGCGTGGAAGCGAGTCCGGATATCGGGACGCAAGCCCGACGTGCTCGGGCGGCTGAAGGCGTTGGCGCGGTGGCGCGAGCTGGAGGCGCAGGGCAAGGATCTGCCGCGCGGGCGGATCGTCAAGGACGAGACGCTCGGTGATATTGCGGGGCATCCGCCCAGGAAGCAGGCCGATCTCGCCAAGGTGCGTGGCCTGTCGGCGACATGGGCGCAAAACGACATCGGCGCGCGGATGATGGCGGCGATCGAGGGTGCGACGCCGCTATCTGCCGACGAACTGCCCGCGCGCGACGATCGCAAGCCCGGGCTCGGCAAGGACGGATCGCTGGTGGCGGACCTGCTCAAGCTCTTGCTCAAGATCCGCTCGCGCGACATCGATGTCGCCTCCAAGCTGCTCGCGCGCACCGACGAGCTCGAACTGCTCGCGGCCGGGGTGCGCGAGGGGTTGCCGATGCTCGAAGGCTGGCGGTTCGACCAGTTCGGCAGCGACGCGCTCGACCTTGTCGAAGGTCGCCTGGCATTCGCGGTCAAGGGCGGCAAACTCAAGATGACGCGGACCGAAGACGCGGTCTAGCCGCGATCAGGCAGCGCGCCCGGCGCGCAGCCCCATCGCGTTGGCGAGTGCGGCGTGACGCTTCTCGCTTGCCTCGCTGTAGAGTGCGGCATCGTCTTCCGCGAGGTGGAGCACGAGACGATTGCCCGCAATAGCGATCCGGCTGCGCTGGAGCGGCCCCGCCAGCCCCGCGCTCAGCCGCTGACCGAGCCGGATCGCGAGCCCCCACCGCACCGCACGGTCGAGCGCCGGAGCGTCCGCCAGCCGCGACACCGCCGCCATGATCGCCGCGCCGCCGCCCAGCGAAGTAAACAGCGCCTGCGCCATCACCGCGCGCTCGGCGGCGGTGATGCCGACCCACTTGCCGTGCAG